>JAWKRM010000028.1:0-63820 GCA_041389625.1 Polyangiales bacterium | reverse complement strand
TCTGCCGTGGGATCGCGGCCGCCCCGTCCCGCATGTTCGACCAAAGCGTGCTGCCCATGCGCACGCGGTTGTCCTCCGTGACCATGTGAAGGCCGTGGATGCGGTGCACTTCCGGGAAGTACCTGCGCAGGTAGTCCACGGCGCGCTGCGAGGCGACCACCTCCACCTCGTGTTCGGCACGGAGCAGGTGCTCAATTACGACGCGCGAACGCATCGCATGCCCCATTCCTTCACCGACGACGCCGTAGAGGATTCGCACGGACGGACTCTAACGCGCCATGTTTCGGCGCGACAACCGTCGGCTAAACCTGCGCCTTGCGCACGGACCAGACGAAGCTGTCGTACCAGAAGTGCATGATCGACACGACGAGCATGATCGACCAGAGCGTTTCGTGACTCGACTTCGTGGCGGCGACCCACACGCCATATCCCGCCGTGCTGGCGAGGAAAAGCGTGAGACCAATCCATTTCCCCGCCGGGATCGTCTCCACACGGAACGTTCGCAGTATCGTCTTCTTCTCGTTTGCCCAGACGATGCCGAAGTACTGCACGGCGTGGAACACGTTCATGATGAAGAAGGCCTGGCCCCAGGAATTGAACCCCCACGTGTAAATCGAAACGAGGCCCGTGAGCGCGAGGATCCAGACCTTCTGCTTCGAAACGCGGTGCCCCGCTTCCATGAGGCGGAAGTAGGCATAGAGGTAGTACACGATGAACGCGGTGCCGCCGGCGATCACGAGCATCGTAAAGTAGGCGTGGTTCCGGTCCATGAAGGGCGGAACGCTCTCAAAAAGCGCGCTCACGAGGCCGCGTTCCTTGTACTCGTGGAAGTCGCCGAAGTGCTCCATCATCACGACGCCTCCGAGGATGGGGCCGGCGTAGAGGAGATGGTTTAGCCACCAATCGAGGCGGCGACCCGCGAGCGCGTCATTGCCCGCCTTCTTGTCGTAGATGCGCGCGAACCCAAATGTCTGCGCGCCCGAATGGTAGACGTCCCAGAACGTCGCGAGCACCGACACGGAAACGAGCACCCATCGCGAAGTTTGCATTACTGCGAACATCGCGAGCGGCACGAGCGTGAACCGCAGCGGGAACATCTTGAAGACGGTCCTGTTCGCGTGTGTTCGGAACACGACAGCGACGAGGTGCGCGTGGATCAGGATGCCGAGGAACATCCCCGTGTAGCTGAACGTCTGCCCGCGCCACCACCAAAGCTTGTCGGCCATGTCGGTGTGCGAGATGGCGACGCCGATGGCGAGTGCCCACACCGGCGAGCCGATGAACAGTGCCCAGTCGTACCACTTGCCAACGATGTACGGCGACGAAGGCTTCGCCGGCGTCGTGACCGGTGCCGGAGCGACAACGTGCAATGACGGTGACGGTTGGTCTCCCGCGGGGACTTCGTCCGTGCCTGTCGACGGATCACGGAGCGCACCGGCGGGGATCGAACCCATCCCGGCATTCTATCCGTTTCGAGAATGCTTCCCAGGATCCGACAGTGCGCGTTTGCCTACACGCGCTCGATGATCGTCGCGATGCCCATCCCGCCGCCGATGCAGAGGGTGATGAGGGCCGTGCTGAGGTCGCGGCGCTCGAGCTCGTCGAGGACGGTGCCGAGGAGCACGGCGCCCGTGGCGCCGAGCGGGTGACCGAGGGCGATGGCGCCGCCGTTCACGTTGACCTTCTTCCGGTCGATCTCGAGTTCGCGCATGGTCTGGAGCGGCACCGTGGCGAAGGCCTCGTTGATCTCCCAGAGGTCGATGTCCTTCGCCTTCATGCCGGCCGCCTTGAGGGCCTTCTTCGACGCGGGCGCGGGGGCCGTGAGCATGATGATGGGCTCGGCACCGACCGTCGCCATGGCGAGGATGCGGGCGCGCGGCTTCAAGTTGTACTCCTTCACCGCTTCCTTTGAGGCCATGAGCACGGCGGCGGCGCCGTCGACGATGCCGCTCGAGTTCCCGCCCGTGTGGACGTGGTTGATCTGCCCGGCCTGCGGGTACCGGGCGAGGGCGATCTGGTCCATCGTCTCGCCGTTTAGCCCGATGGGCATGGCGCCCATCTGCTCAAACGCGGGCTTGAGGCCCGCGAGCTTCTCGACGGTGGTCCCGTGGCGCGGGTGCTCGTCCTGGGTGAGGACGACTTCGCCCGTCTCGGGGTTTTTCACGGGGAAGAGCGAGCGGTGGAAGTAGTTTTCCTTCTGGGCCACCTCGGCGCGCGCCTGCGACTCGGCGGCGAAGGTGTCCACGTCCTCGCGGGAGAAGCCCTCGAGCGTGGCGATGAGGTCGGCGCTGATGCCCTGGGGCACCTGGAAGTGCGTCTTCCGGAGGTGCGTATTGTTGCCGTCGATGCCCGCGTTGTCCGAGCCCATGGGCGCGCGCGACATGCTCTCGACGCCGCCGCCGATGACGATCTCCTGGGTGCCCGAAAGGACGCCCATGGCCGCGAAGTTCACGGCTTGAAGGCCCGAGCCGCAGAAGCGGTTGAGCGTCACGCCCGTGACCTCGAGGGGCCAGCCCGCCGTGAGCACGGCGTTCCGCGCCACGCACGCGCCCTGCTCCCCGGCCTGCGTCACGCAGCCGACGACCACGTCGTCCACCGTCGACTTGTCGAGTTCGTTTCGGCCCGCGAGCACGTTCAGCGTCTGGGCGAGGAGCTCCTGCGGGTGGATGCCCGAGAGGGCCCCGGCTCCGGCCTTGCCGCGGCCGCGGGGGGTTCGAACGGCGTCGATGATGTAGGCCTTCTTGCTCATTTGATCGCTCCTGACGAAGTTGCCCGAAGGTGCACCTTCGGAAAGGTGTCCCTACCCGATTCCCATGATTTTCGCGATGGCGTAGCGCATGACTTCCGTGGCGCCGCCGCCGATGCGGAGCAGGCGTTGGTCGCGCCACGCGCGCGCGACCCAAAGCTCTTCGAGGTAGCCCATGCCGCCGTGGAACTGCACGCACTGGTCGACGACCTCGCCCGTGGTTTCCCCCACGAACACCTTCGCCATGGACACGAGGCGAGTCGTCTCCATCGAGAGTTCGGTTTTTTCGACGTACTTCTCGCGGTTGTACGCCTCGACGGCGCTGTAGGACAGCGCCTTGGCGGCCTCGAGCTTTGTGTAGAGGTCGACGAATTTCTGCTGCCAGTACTCGCGGCGCACGAGGGGTTTGCCGAAGGCCTGGCGCTCGCGGCCCCACTCCACGGAGCGATCGAGCCCGAGCTTCGCCGCCGCCACCGCCGACGTCGAAGCGATGACGCGCTCGGACTGGAAGTTTTGCATCAAGTAGTAGAAGCCCTTGCCCTCTTCGCCGAGCAGGTAGCGCGCGGGCACGCGGCAATCCTCAAAGAAGAGCTCGGCGGTGTCGCTCGACCAGTTCCCTGCCTTCTTGAGCTTCTTCGAAACGGAGTAGCCCTTCGTGTCGGTGGGAAAGAGGATGATGGAGATCCCGCCGTAGCCGGCCTCGGGGTCCGTCTTGACGAGCAGCGTGACGAAGCCGGCGCGCGTGCCGTTCGTGATGTACGTCTTCGAGCCGTTGATGACGTAGTCGCCGCCGACTTTCTTGGCGGTCGTGCGGATGCCCGCCACGTCCGAACCCGCGCCGGGCTCGCTGACACCCAGAGCCGCGATGCGCGTGCCCTCGAGGGCGGGGCGCAGGAACTCTTCCTTCTGTTCGCGGGTGCCGAGGTCCTGGATGCAGGGCGTCGCCATGTCCGACTGGACGAGCAGCCCCATCGTCACGCCCGCCGCGCCACCCTTCGGGAGCTCCTCGCTCTTGGCGACGCTAAACCAGTAGTCGCCGCCGCCGCCGCCCACCTCTTCCGGGTAGTGCGCGCCCAGAATCCCGAGCTCTCCGGCCTTCTTGAACACCCAATCGGGAAAGAGCTCGTCCTCTTCCCACGCGTCCACGTTCGGCCGGAGCTCCTTCTCGGCGAAGGCCGCGACTTGCTTGCGGAATAGGTCGTGCTCTTCGCTGAACGGGTTCGCCATGGGCCCTCCAATGAACCGCCGTTCACTACTCGATAGGGCCGCGACTCCGCAAGGGCCACCGCCCCCGGGGCGGCGGGTTTCCCGCTTTTTTGGCGTCAGTCGTCGGCGTCGTCCGCGTCGGCGTCGCTACCCGAAGCGGTGATGCCGTACTTCTTCATGAGTTTTCGGAAGTACTTGCGGTCGATGTCCGCCTCGCGCGCCGCATGCGAGATGTTGAAGTTCGCCTGCCGGAGAAGGTGCTCGATGTAGTCCTTCTCGAAGCTCGAGACCCACTGCTCCTTGGCGTCCTTGAAGGTGCCGTTGAGCAGACCCTGCGAAAGGCCCGACGGCGGCGGCGGAAGGGAGTCGATGCGGGTTTCGTCCGACCAGGCCTGCGCGGCACCGCTTCGCGAGAGGATGACGTGGTCCGGTAGGTCGCTCACCTCGATGGCGCGCGACTCCGCAAAGCTCACGCCGCGCTCAACCACGTTCAGGAGTTCGCGCACGTTGCCCGGCCACGGGTAGTCGAGGAGCTTCTGCATGGCGGCGTGGCTGAACGCGTCCACCTTGCGTCCACCTTCGCCGTCGCGGTTGAAGCGGCTGTTCTGGAGGAAGTGGTTGACCAGCGTGGCGATGTCGTCCTTGCGCTTGCGAAGCGCGGGCAGGTGCACGCGCACGACGCTCAAGCGGTAGAACAAGTCCTCGCGGAAGCGGCTTTCCTTCACTTCCGTGGCGAGGTCGCGGTTCGTGGCGGCGACCACGCGCACGTCCACGCGGATCGGCTTCGAGCCGCCCACGCGCTTGACCTCGCGCTGCTCGAGCACGCGCAGGAGCTTGGGCTGAAGGTCGTATTGAAGCTCGCCGAGCTCGTCGAGGAACACGGTGCCGCCATGCGCGTTCTCGAACACGCCCTGGCGGGTGCTGATGGCGCCCGTGAACGCCCCCTTCTCGTGGCCAAAGAGTTCGCTCTCGATGAGGTTCTCGGGAACGGCGCCGCAATCGAAGACCACAAACGGGCCGTCCTTGCGCTTCGACGCCTGGTGGATCGAGCGCGCGACGACTTCTTTGCCGGTGCCGGTTTCGCCTTCGATGATCACCGTGGAGTCGGTGGGCGCGATCTTTTCCAGGATGGAGTAGATCTCGCGCATCTTGGCGTCGCCGCCGATGATGTCCCCGAATCGGTCGCGGTTCGACGGAACGATGCGGAGCTTCTCGTCGACGGGGTTGAAGCGGAGTTCGCTCTTCCCGAGGTTCACGACGCAGTTCGGCTTGAGAAAGGCCTCTCGCACCCGCACGCGGTTGACGAAGGTTCCGTTCGTGGAGTCGAGGTCGCGAATGAGGAACGTGTCGCGCTCGAGGAAGATGCGGCAGTGGTAGCGGCTCACCGTCTCGTCATCGATGACGAGGGTGTTGTCCGCAGCGGCACCGATGGTGATGGTGTCCGTGTCGAAGGTGTGCTCCTCCGACTTGCCATTGCGGACCAGCTCGAGCTTGATCCGCTTGAGGGTGATCTCGGTCGGCCGCCCGTCGATGTAGGTGATCTTGGTTGCCGCTTCCGGAAAGTCGCTACTCATCAGGGCGCCAATCCTAGCGGCGGCGGTGCCCTGGGGTCAATCGTCCCCTTGAACGCAACCTACGGAAAAGAATCGTGTTGTGCGCGGATGTGCCCCGCCCGCGGCGCGCGTGGGCGCTAATGGCCAGCGTGTTCGGCCGCGCCGTGCGTCTCGGTTGGACCCGGTGCGTGGGCCGCGGCGCCGCCCGTTCCGCCGTGTCCGCCGTGCGGATCGGCGGGGACCGCAGGCGCCTTGGGCGCTTCGAAGCGGAGCGGCGCGAGTCGATCTTCGTGCAGCTCGGGCTTGAGCTCCGCACGGAGCTTTTCCACAAGGGCGTCCAAGGCTTCGCGTCGCTTGTCGCGCCAGAGCTTCTGGCGAATGGTCGGCGCCGCGACATCGAGGGGGCGCTCCTGCGGATCGATCTGACCCGTCTTTCGGAGGATGCTCCACTGGTCGCCAACGGCGACGGGCTTCGACAGGTCACCCGTGGCCTTGAGCGCGAAGGCCGCCTTGACGAGGGCCGCATCGATGCGGTCACTCACCGGAATGTCGTCGGGACTCTTTGAGAAGCGCGTCAGGAGGCGCATGGGAATGCCGCGCGGGTCGAAGTAGTGGAGGTCGCCGCCGCGGAGCTTGGTCTCCGTGTCGGTGCTGAACTTTTGGGCGAGGTCGCGGAACTTGTTCGCATCGCCCTTTTTCGCTTCCGCGAGGATCTCCATGGCGCGCGCCTTGGTCGGGACAAGGATGTGGCTCACGCGCACGAGACCGGGACGGTGAAACTCATTCGAATGCGCGTCGTAGTAGGCCTTCACCTCAGGTTCGGGGATGGACTCGGGGGTGAGCGCGTCGTCGATGGTCTTTCGGATCATCGTTTGAACGGCCGTCTGTTTTGTGTTGCGGACGACGTCCGGGTCCTTGTCGTAGCCGCGCGCCGTTGCCTCCCTGGCGAAAAGCGAAGCATTGACCATGGACTCGACGAGTTCGGCCAACTTGGCGGGGTCGCGGTAGCGGACACGCATGAACGGGGACTGCTGCGCGATGGCGTCTTCCACATCGCCGACCGTGATCTTGATGTCGGTGCCGGAGACGATCACCTGGCTTCGCCGTGCATCGTCGCCCGACTGTGCGTGGGCCGCCGCCGGCGCGGACGCGGCGAACAGGAAGAGAGCAAATGCGGAACGGATGCGTGGCAACTTCTTCATGATCAGAACCCGTAGGACGCGGATGCGCCCAGGTAGAACCCGAGCCCGATGCTGAGGTTCGCACGGAGCTGCATTTGCTTGACCGGCTTGATGCGCACGCCGATCTGCGGGAGCGCAAGCCACGGCCAGAGGAACGGCACGTCGCCGCCGTCACCCCACTTCTTCGCCACGACGTCGTACTGCTCGCCGCGGGAGTCCGCGGAGGCGACGTTCGTGCCGCAGTAGCCTCCATCGCCCGTGACGGCGACACCGGGATCGCCGGGGCCGTTGCACTTCTTCCAGCCGCCGTTGGAGCCCGGATACGCTTCCGTACGGCGGATGTCGCCGAACAGGTAACCGAGGCCAATGCCGACGCCGTATTCGAGGGCGACGAACTTGCTGAACTCGGTCGACCAGAGGAACGTCACGCTCGCCATGAGGCCGCTCAGGGAGCTCTGGATGAACTCCGTGTCCGTGTCCGGCTCGCCCGGCAGGCGGAAGCCGCCGCTGCCGCGGTAGCCCGCGTAGAACACATTCGCCACGATGGAGAAGCCGTCGTTGCGGTAGGTGAACTCGGCGCCCACGGCGGGCTGTACGAGCGACGGGGATTCGTCGAAGAACAGATTGATGAGGAACGCGGGCAGCACGATCATGCCGCCCGAAAGCCCGAGGAAGTAATAGCTCTCGTTCGGGTCCTCGTAGGGGTCGCTGGAATCACGCGTGGCTTCCACACCCTCGCGTTCCTCGTGGAGCGTCTGCTCGTCGTTGAGGCCGATCTGGGCGTTGGTGAGCTTCGCCTCTTCGGTGGTCGCGGGCTCGGCGGGTTCCGCCGGTGCCGCCGGCTCGACGGCCGACGTCGTGTCGGCGTCCCCGGCGGTCGCGGTCGCGTCCTGGGCCCGTGCGAGCGACGGCCCCATCGCCGCGGTGAACGTGGCGACGGTGAAGGCGGTGATGAGAAGTGCGGCGAGTGCGTGCGAGCGGGTGAGCATCCATTACCCCCAAATCAAAGGCGGGGGATGGTAGCGCACTACGTTTGCACGGCAAAACGAAGCAATTCGGCGGAAAGCTCCGCGGGGCGGAACCAGTGGATCATGTGCCCCGTGCCCGCGAACTCAACGAAGGCGAGCTTCTTGAGCTTGTCGAGGCGCTGCCGTTCGTCCGGGAGCCGGAAACCCTGGTCGCCGCAAACGTAGAGGGTCGGCGAGGCGATGTGCCCGAGGAAGGCGTGGAACGCCTCCGCCTGGAACGCGGTGGGCGAGGTCGTTCGATGAAGCGGGTCAAAGCGCCACACGTACCCATGGCCCTCCGGGCCAGGGCGCGTGGCCCTCTCGGCGACGAACCGTCCGACCTCGTCCGGGAGTCCCGGGTTCTGTGCCGCGAGGCGTGTCACCGCCGCGTCGAGGTCCGGAAGCACCTGCCGTTTGGCCGAGCGAACCGCGCGCACGGAGCGCAGGAACGAACCGTAGCGATCGGGCAGGATGTCGACGCCGTGTGAAGGGGGGCCGAGCCCCTCGACGAGCGTGACCGTGATCGGCACGTCGGGGCGTGTCCCCGCATAGAGCGCCACGGCGGTGCCGCCCATGGAGTGGCCGACCAAGTGCGCACGCTCGATGCCGAGGGCGGGCAAGAGTTCGTCGAGGTCGAGGACGTAGTCGGCAAAGTGGTAGTAACCGCCGTCGCCGATCCAGCTCGATTCACCGTGCCCGCGCCAATCGAACGCGACGACCCGCGCGCCCGCGTCGGCGAGACGTTCGGCCACCCATTTCCAGCTCCAGGCGATGTCGAGGAAACCGTGGGCGAGCACGAACGTGCGCTCGCCGCCCGGATTCCACTCGAGCACGTGGTGGTCGATGCCGTTGGCGCGGACGAAGGATTCCGCCGGGTTCATCCCCAGAACATCTCACGCACTTCGCGCGCGGTCACCGTCACAAAGAGCCCAAGCAACACCACGATACCCACCGTGTGCACGATGGCCTCGATTCGCTCGTTGGGTTTGCGCCGTGTGACGAATTCGTAGCCGAGGAAAAGTAGGCGGCCGCCGTCGAGTGCGGGGAAGGGGAAGAGGTTGAACGCGCCGAGGAGAACCGAGATGGTGACCAGGAGGGTGATGTAATCGAGGAGGCCCCGCTCGTATTGTTTCGAGAGCAACTTGCCCATGCCGATGGGGCCCACGAGGTTGTCCGTGGAGGGCTTCCGGAAGAGCTCGCCCATGCTCTTGATGTGGAGCACGGTCATTGTGTACGGCAGCACCACGGCGGCGCGGGCCGCGGCGGAGAGCTCCAAGGGGCGCACGACGGGCTTGTCGCCCCGCACGACACCGATGACACCGCGCCCCTTGTAGAGGGTCGGCGTGATCGTGAAGTGGAGGAGCTTGCCCTGGCGTTCGACGGTGTATTCCGTGGGCTGGCCCACGCGGTCCGACGTGTTCTGAACCAGATCCTGCCAGTCGAGCGTGGGCGATCCATTCGCACGCACGAAGATGTCACCGGTCTTCATGCCCGCGGCGGCGGCGGGCTGATCCGGATTCACCTCGCCGACCGGGTAGCGCGGCCAGCCGATGACGGCGGTGCCGAAGATGAGCAGCGAAGCGAACGCGTAGTTAGCGAAGGGCCCCGCGGCGATGGTGATGGCCCGCGCGAGCAACCCCTTGTTCGGGAAGAGTGTCGGGTCGTCGCGGTCGTTTTCTTCGAACGGGTTCATTCCCGCGATCTGCACGTACGCAAGCGCGGGAATCAGACAGACCTGAAACACGGTCGGGCTGTTCTTCGGCTGCCACTTCGCGATGGTGGGTCCGATGCCGATGCTGTACCGCAGCACCTTCATGCCGAAGAGGCGGGCGGCCAGGTAGTGCCCCGTCTCGTGCACGATGACGAGGAGCGATAGCCCGAGGATCGAGATGACAATCTGCGAGGCGTTGGCGAAGAGGTTCGACAAGCGGGGGCTCCAAGGGTGCCCGGGGCACCGTGACCAAGGATACATGGTGTCGGCGGGGGTCGAATCCAGTGCCTGGAACTGGTATCAACTTCCGGAATGCGCGCGTGGGTGCATGTGTTCCTCACGTTGTGCGCCTTCGGCGCATGGGGCGGGAACGTGGCCAGGGCCCAGTCCGCACTGCACGAATTTATCCCCGAGGCGGGGCGTGACCAGGATCTCGTGGCCGTTGCCGGGGGACATGCGGCCAACGCGTTCGTCTACCAAGGGCAAGTGATCAGCGCGCCCCGGGGTGGCGCACTCCGGGCGGACGAACGCGCCATGCGCGCGCAGAACGCCTCGTCGGGTCCGAGCTATCGCCCGGACTTCATCACCGACTTCAAGGGCAAGGCCGGCTACTACGAGGTCTTCACCCCCAGCATCACGCCCTACAAGCGTGTGAGTGCGGTCGACGAGGTGCGCTTCGACGCGGACGGACGAACGCCCTACCTCGCCGCGCGCGAGGGTGGCGTTCGGCCGGTGGAAGTGGAGGGCGCCGGTGCGCCACCTCCCGATGCGCGGCCGCGGGATCGATTCTGGGCGAGTGTCGTCCTCGATTTCTCGGCGGGGCGCCGCGTTCCGTTGCCGAGCGTATCGCCCGAGTCGCGGATCCTGTCGCTCGAGACTGAGCCGTACGTCGATCTGCGCATCGAGCGGGACGCATCCGACAATTTCTACGCCGTCGCGGTGGGGCAGGCTTCGGAGCCCGTGCGCGTCGTGTTCCTTACCGATGCGCCTCGGTCGTACTTCGGTGCGCCGATTCCCGCGGGTCCCGCGCCCGCGGGCGCACCCCGGCTTCCGCCCGAGGTCGAGCGCGACGCGCTCGCGTTTGCACGTTCGCTTGGGCTCACCCCCGGGGACGACGCCAGGGATGTGCTGAGCGTGCTCGTTCGCCACTTTCGTTCCTTTGAGGAGTCGGCGGAGCCGCCGCCCGCGGGGCGTTCGGTGTTTCTTTCGCTCGCCACGGGGATGCGCGGCGTGTGCCGTCACCGTGCCTACGGGTTCGTCATCACAGCCTTGGCGCTCGGCCTCCACGCCCGGTTCGCCATGAACGAGGCCCATAGTTGGGTTGAGGCCCACGTGCCCGTGCTCGGCTGGATGCGCGTGGACCTGGGCGGCGCGGCCACGGCGCTCGACGCGAAGGGGGTCGACGACCGGCCGAAGTACGAGGCCGAAAACCCCGACCCGTTTCCCCGGCCCGCGGCGTACCTCGACGCGTTGAGGCTCGCGCAGGCGCACTTCCGAGCAACCCATCCTTCCTCCACGACAAGTGAAGGCTCGGCGCTGGGCACGTCGAGCGCGTCTTCGCCGGGTTCCGCGGGCGACAACGGTGACGGCCTGACCGACGTCGCGGGGCGCGACCTCCGGGCGGGGGACCTCACGATTCGCGTCGACCGAACTCGCTACGACGTTTACCGGGGTCGAACGCTCGAGGTCTCCGGTCGGGTCGTCGACCCGGACGGAAACGGCGTTGGCGCGTTGCGCGTCGAACTCTGGCTCGAGGGCCCGGCCGCCAAACTGCTGGGGGTCACCGCGACCCAGGGGAACGGCGTGTTTCAGGCTTCGGTCGGCGTTTCACCGGATGAGGCGGCAGGGGAGTACCGCCTCGGCGTGCGTACGCCGGGCAACGAACGCTTCGGACCCGCCGAGGCGCGGTAGGAGCCTCCTCGCATTTCAGCTACCTTTCGCGCGATGCGTATCGCGCTCTGCCAGATCAACCCCACGGTGGGGGACATCGACGGAAACGTCGCGCGCATCGCCGGCGCCCTCCGGAATGCGGCGGAGGCGCGCGCGGACATTGCGGTCTTCCCCGAGCTCGCCGTGTCGGGCTACCCGCCGCAGGATCTCCTGGCCCACTCGAAGTTCATCGACGAAGCGAGGTCCGCCGTCGAGCGCCTCGCGCGGGAGGCACCGCCCGAGATGGCGGTCTTCGTTGGCTTTCCTGAGGCGAACCCCGCGTCCGTGGGCCGGCGCGTGTTCAATTCCGTGGCGGTGCTTCGCGGCGGAGTTGTGGAACGCACCGTGCGCAAGCGCCTGCTCCCCACCTACGACGTGTTCGACGAAGATCGGCACTTCGAGCGTGGAACCGAATCCGTGGTTCTCGACGTCCGCGGTGAACGCATTGGTGTCACGGTCTGTGAAGACGCGTGGAACGACGGCGACGCGCCAATCCTTGGGCGCCACTACGCCGAAAACCCCGTGGCCGACCTCGTCCGCGCGGGGGCCAAGCTTCTCCTGAACGCCTCGGCCTCTCCGTTCACTCTTGAGAAGCGAACGGGTCGCGGCGAAATGTTCGCCTCCATGGCGCGCCGGCACGGGGTGCAGGTCGCGTTCGTCAATCAGGTCGGCGGCAACGACGACCTTCTCTTTGACGGAGGCTCCGCGTTCTACGGTCGGGATGGTGCGGTCCTTGCGCGCGCGGCGTCGTTCGACGAACAGGTGCTCGTCGTAGAGACCGAATCGGGCGGGCCGGTGGCGGCCGAGCTTCCGACGGACGAGGACGCCGCCCTCCAGGCGCTCACCATGGGAGTGCGCGACTACGCGCGGAAATGCGGCTTTCGACGCGCGGTGCTCGGCCTGTCCGGTGGCATCGACAGTGCGCTCACGGCGTGCATCGCGCGGGATGCCCTGGGCGCAGAGAACGTTGTCGGCGTCGCCATGCCTACGCGGTACTCATCGGAGGGCAGCGTGGCGGACGCACGCGCATTGGCCGAGGCCCTCGGCATCGCGTTTCGTGTGGTGGGGATCGACGATATTTTCGCCGCCTACGAGCGGGACCTCGAGCCGCCCCTGGCGGACTTCGGGCCGGTGCCCGCTGGCGATGTGACCTTCGAGAACGTACAGGCCCGCGTACGTTGCGCCACGCTAATGGCCATTTCGAATCGCACGGGCGCGCTCCTCCTCACGACGGGCAACAAGAGCGAACTCGCCGTCGGATACTGCACGCTCTACGGCGACATGGCGGGTGGGCTCGCCGTCATCAGCGACCTCCCGAAGACCTTCGTCTACCGCGTTGCCCGTGCGTACAACCGCCGGGCGGGCACAAACGTGATCCCGGAGAGCACACTCACCAAGCCCCCGAGCGCCGAACTGCGCCCGGACCAGACCGATCAAGATTCCCTTCCGCCGTACGAAATCCTCGACGCGGTGGTCGAACGCCTCGTGGAGAACTTTGAGACCGTCGACGCGGTGGTCGCCGCCGGGTTTGATCGAGCGACCGTCGATCGCATCGCGCACCTGATCCGCGTGAACGAGTACAAGCGCCGCCAGATGCCGCCGGGGCTGATTCTTTCGCGGAAAGCGTTTGGTCCCGGACGCCGATACCCCATCGCCCAGCGCTGGCCGGGGTAGTCGCGGGCCTTCCATTTGGCCCGACCGCGGCTCACGTCCTCGAAACACGGCTCGACGTACGGGGGTACGCCTGGGAGGTACGCCTGCGCCGCGTTTCTCCGGGCGCGCTCGCGTTCGGACCAAAGCGAAGGCCCTCGACCGCACGGGGGGGGCCGGGAAGACTGCGGGTGTTGGCTACTTCTTGGCCTTGGAGGCCTTGAGGCGGCCGCGGAGGCGGGAGGCGTAGCCTTCTTTGTTTTCTTGTTTGGTGCGGGCGATGGCGAGGGCGTCGGGGGGAACGTCCCTGGTGACGGTGGTGCCCGTGGCGACGTAGGCGCCCTTGCCGACGGTGATTGGGGCAACGAGCTGCGAGTCGCTCCCAATGAAGACGTCGTCGTCGAGGGTGGTCGTGTGCTTTTGGAAGCCGTCGTAGTTACAGAAGATGGTGCCGGCGCCGACGTTGACGCGCTCGCCGAGGACGCCGTCCCCGAGGTAGGCGAGGTGGTTGGCCTTGGAACCGCGGCCGAGTTTCGTCTTCTTCACCTCGACGAAGTTGCCGATCTTGGTTTCGGGGCCGAGCTCGGTGCCGGGTCGCAGGTGCGAGAAGGGGCCCACGTCGGCCTTCTCGCCGATGATGCTGTCGGTTGCCACGGTGTAGGGCTTAACCTTCGCGTTCGCGTGCACGGTCACGTGGTCGAGCACGGCCCCGACGTCGATGTGCGCGCCTTCGGCGATGCGCGTGCGGCCGCGGAGCGTGACCCGCGGCTCGAGGATTGCATCGGAGGCGATTTCGACTTCCGCGTCGATCCACACGGTCTCTGGATCACGAATCGTCACGCCGCGCTGGGCGTGGGTTTTGACGATGCGGTGGCGGAGGGCTTTGTCCGCGAGGCCAAGCTCGTAGCGGTCGTTCACGCCGGCCAGGTCCCGCATGTTCCACTCGATGGATGCGACACCACCCGCATCCCGCGCGCGGGCTACCACGTCCGTGAGGTAGAGCTCGCCCGCCTTGTTGTCGCTCGAAAGCGTCGCGAGGGGCCTTCCGGAGGAAGTCGGCGTCCACGGCGTAGATGCCGGGGTTGACCTCGTGCACGGCGAGGCTCCGACGGGGAGCAGTCACGGTGCTCCCGGATTTCGCGGATGCCGCCGTCGGCGTTCCGCAGGATGCGCCCGTACCCGGTCGGGTTTTCGAGTGTGGACGTGATGAGCGCGAGCGGCACCCGTTTCGAACGCCGCTCGTGAAGCAGCGCCGTGATGGCCTCGGTGGGAATGAGCGGGCAATCCCCGTACAGGATGACCACCGTGCCCGAGTACTCATCGAGCGCCTGCATGCCGCAGCGAACGGCATCGCCCGTGCCGCGCTGCTCCGGCTGCACGGCCGAAGTGAACTCGCCGGCGAAACGGTTTCGGAGCACCTGCTCGACCTGCTCGCGCCCGTAGCCAAGCACCATGACGAGGTGCTGCGCTCCCGCCTTTTGCGCAGCGCGCATCGGCCAAATGGCCAGCGGCGCGCCGGCCGCTTCGTGGAGCACCTTGGGGAGCGTGCTCTTCATGCGCGTGCCTTGGCCCGCGGCGAGGATGATGGCGACGAAATCGGGATGATCACTCATGGGTTTGCTTCCGAAACGAGATGCTCGGCCACTGCGGCAAGTCCCGCAAGGTCGTGGACGTCATCGTCGAAGGCGGGTACCTCCACCACGGGCACGCGCCCGCGAATGTCGGCGAGCGCGGCGTCGATGCGTGTCCGGTCAATCTGCCCGCGGGTCGCTTCGTCGTGGAGGGCCTGACGCATGCCGCCAAAGAGGGCCGGCGTCAGCATCGATGCGTCGACGTGTGCGCCGAGCGCATCGGCGAAGGCCGCGTCCGTCGGAGGCGCGTCGGTGTACGGGCGGTGGACGGCATTGACCACGAGGGCCTTCGGCGCGAGCCCCGTGGACTCGAGCCGCTCCACGAGGAAAAGCGCTTCACGCATGGCGAAGGCCCCGGGGCTCGTCACGACCACAAAGGCCACGTCGGGTGCGCGCAAGTCCGCGGCCACGCGGGCCGCCCGTTCGCGGAAGCCGCCGAACAGGTCGTTTAGGCCCGTGACGAACTCGGCCACCCGTTCGAGGAAGTCGGCTCCCGTGAATTTCCCGAGGGCCGTTAGCACGACGCGTGCGCCGCGGTTGAGCAGGTCGAACGAGAGGCGGCCGCCGCCCTGCACGGCCCGCACAAGCCAACCCATGGCAGGCGAGTCGAGGAAGCCCGAAAGGCGCTCCGGTGCATCGAGGAAGTCGAGCGCGTTGCTGGTGGGCGGCGTGTCGAGGACGATGAGGTCCCAGCGTGCGTCGTTTCGCACCTGGTGAAGTTTCTCCATCGCCATGTACTCGCGGGTGCCCGCAAGCGACGTGGACACGTACTGGTAGATCGGGTTTCGAAGGATGCGGTCCCGCGCCGAGGGGCTCGACGCGTACTTGCCGACGAGTTCATCGAAGGTGCGTTTGGTGTCGAGCATCATCGCATGGAGCGTGCCGTCGGCCCGGAGGCCCTGGGCCTCAAACAGTTCCCGCGGCACCTCCTGCTCTTCGGTTGTCATCTCGTGGAGCCCAAGGCTGTTCGCGAGGCGTTTCGCCGGGTCGATGGTCAAGCAGAGGACCCGCCGCCCGCGCCGCGCCGCCTCGAGGGCAAGGGCGGCGCTCGAGGTGGTCTTTCCGACGCCTCCGCTGCCGACGCAGACGATCACGCGGTGGCCGGAGAGCAGGTGGTCGAGGGACATGGGGCGCGAATCTAGCAGCCGGCGCCGCTGCCGGAACTTTGACCCGGGAACGCGGACCTTCGTAGACTTTGCCTACATCGGAATACACGAGAGGCGGAGCATGTCTAAACTTACGGAAGAACGACGAATTCGACGAAGCGACGACCGCTTCGTGGCGCTCCGCTACCAGCTTGAGCACACGCGTGGACAGGCGGGCATCGAGGCCCTCGTGCTCGCGGACGACACGGGCCTCGTGGTGGCTTCCTCCGGGGATGCGGCGGTTTGTGCCGAGCTCGGCGCCGTGGCGCCCCTCATCAGCCGCTCGTTCATGGGTGTGCCCATGCCTCCGCTCCTTCGCTCGGCGGACGTGGCGGTGCGCCGCGTGGAAGTGCTCGGCCAGGAACTCTTCCTCGCCTGCACGGGCGGCGGCGTGGCGAGGGACGCGCACCTCCGCAGCTCGCTCAATGGCGTGACGCGGATTCTCGCCGCGAACTGAGCTGTGTTTCTGGCATCGCTCGCTGACGCGAGCGATGGCGGAATTGGGCGTTTTCGCGAACTGGGTGGCGTGCGCTGGCATCGTTCACCAGTGCGGCGGTGGCCACCCGAGTTCTGAGTGGCCACCGCCGTTGGTCGAGGAACGGGGTTACTCGTGCGCGGTCAGGAGTACGAATGCGACAAACGAGATGAGCCCCACGACGAACGCGAGGACCAGCTTCTTGGCTCGTCGTCCTGCGGCTTCGCGCTCTTCGTTTGTCCAAATGCCGCCGTCGTCCGGGCCCGTTGGCCCAGAAGGAGTCTGCTTTTCCATGGAACCTTGCCTTCGCGGGGACTCGGCCCCGCGGTGAGAGAACGGAAGGGGATGCGGAACACCACGCCGCGGTCAGGTTGGCCGCAGCGTGGTCCCGTTACGCAGGCTCATCCGTCGGCACGGTGGGATGGGCGGGCCGCCATGGGCGACACCGCCGGAGTGCTCCGGCCTCAAGGGCTGTCCGAAGCGTGACCGACGGTGCGCGAACACGCGTGGGCCACGGCACGATGTCGATGCTCTCGAGAACGCTCGGGCGCGGCACGGCGCTCTCGCCGCTACCCTGCGTCGCCAGGTGCGGCGGAGCGGCGGTGTCGGTGACCGTGGCGTCGACCCGCGCGTGCCCGGCACCCAGGAGCTTCGACGCGCCCGCAAAGAGCAGCGTCGCGCCAAGGATGCACACCACGACCGTTCGCATGCGCATCATCCTGGCGCGGCGTGCCACCGCCGGCAACGTGCCTCGCTATCGAACGAAGATTCGCTCTTGGTACGCCTGGGCGCCGTTCGTGTGACCCCAGAGCTTGGTTTCGGCGTAACCGTTTCGGTCTCCGTAGAGCCGGCTGGCAGGGTAGACGGGGCTGTCGCCGAGGTTGTCCGCACCGTCGTCACACAGGCCGTAGTTCCCGCGGTACGTCGCCGCGCCGGAGCTGCCGGACAGACACTGGGCCGAGTGGAACCAGTAGTCGCCGATGTACTTCCAATAGACATCCGTCGTGTCGCAGTTCGCGCCGTCGATATCGCAGGTTCCGTCCACCGCGGTGTTCGTTGATGCGTTCGTGTCCGGAAACGGATCCGTCCCCATGCCAAGCACGATGTAGGCGTCATCCGTGTCCTCGACGCCGGCCAAGTACTGGACCACGGCCATGTCATCGAACGGAATGGAAACGCGCTGGGCCAGCGTCAGGGCGTAGGAATCGGAGGCTGTGATCGCCGTCGGTGCGCCACAGCCGTTCTTGAAGAACTCGCGGAGGTTCGTGCCGCAGGCCTCCGTGTTGGTGTTGTCGGCACGCCGATTCGAGATGAGTGTCCAACCGCCGCCGTGGCTCTCCTGCAAGCAGAACACGGAGAACGGCTCGGCTCCGTTGCTCGGGCCGTCGGGGTCGATCTCGTAGACCCCATCCGTCGTGTGGCCCTCGGCGTAGAGGTCTTTGCAGCTCGTAAAATGCGTCTTCGTGCAGGTCTTGCCAACGAAGCCCGAATCGCAACCACCGCAGCTCAATGCGTCACCGGTCCCCTGGTCACAGCTGGTCACGCTCGTGCAGTGGGTGCCGGTCGTGGAGCACGAGGACGTGCACGTGTCGCCGTAGTAGCCGTCGTCGCACGCCGTGCATGCAGTCGCGTGACCGGTGGCTTGATCGCAGGCGCCCACGGCGTCGCAGTTCGTTCCCGACGTGGAGCACGTGTTGGCGCATGAAATCCCGTAGAAACCGTCGTCGCAGCCGGTGCATTGGGTGGGGACGCCGGTGACGAGATCGCAGGAGTCCACGCCTTCGCAGTGCGTGTTTGTGCTCGAGCACGCGGAATCGCACGTCGTACCGTAGTAGCCGTCTTCGCATGCCAAGCATTCGGTCGCCGCGCCCGTGCTCTGCGCACAGCTGCCCACCGAGGTGCAGTGCGTCCCCGACGTCGAACACGTGCTGTCACACGTCGTGCCGAAGTAACCGAGGTTGCAGCCGCCGCAGGCGGTCACGGACCCGTCGTTTTGGGCGCAGGTCGTGACGGTTGAACACTCGGTACCGTCAGTGCTGCACGTGGATTCGCAGGTTGCGCCGTGATAGCCCGCTTCGCATCCACCACAGGAGACCGGCGAGCCGGTGCTCTGGTCGCATGCGCCAACCGATGCGCAATGCGTCCCCGTCGTGCTGCACGGCGAATCGCAGAGTGCGCCCGTGTAGCCGTTGACGCATGCGCAGAGGGCGCCACCCGTACCGTCGAGGCTGCAGGTCGCGCCGTTGGCGCACGGGTTGTTCGTGCAAGCGTTTGACGTGCTTCCGTCGGCGCTCGCGTCGTTTCCGCCGTCTTCGTCGGTCGTTGATCCGTCACCGGCGTCGCCGCCGGAATCGACCTGCGATCCGGCATCGGTGTCGGAGTTCCCGTCGGTCGGGCAACCCGCGCCGAAGAGCACAAGGCCCGAAGCGGCCAGCAGGAGAGGGGAAAAACGAAGGAACGAGGCGCTGATCATGACGGGCGCCATGCTACCGGGGAGTCTCGGTGCGGCTCAACACCGAATGCTCCGGCGGAACGCCTGTGGCGAGATGGCGGGGACCCGTCGATGTCGACGAATCCGACGCAGAATCATTGAAGAACGTCGGCGGCTAGTTCAGCGACCGCTTCGCGTGCTCGCTCGAGACGAGCGCGCCCTGAATCAATTTGTCGGCGCCGTGTGCGATCAGGTTATCGGCCACCTCGAGGGCGACGTCGGCGGCCTCGCGGACCCGCGCATCACGCGTTCTTGCTTCGAGGAAGCGTGAAACCGACGTGGTCAGCACGCGTTCGCCGTCGATGGACGCGACCATCCCATCCATGACAAGGCGCGCGCCGTCGTCGGCGAAGCGGGCATGCCCGGCGATGGGCGATTTGCAGTTGCCCTCAAGCTTCCGAAGAAACACCCGCTCCGCTTCCACCGCGATGCGCGTTGGTTCGTGCTCCAGCGGAGCGAGCGCCGCGAGCGTGTCGGCATCACCGAGTCGTGCCTCGATGGCGAGCGCGCCCTGGCCCACGGCGGGAATGGAGACATCCACGGCGAGCGCCTCGAGTGCGCGTTCGTCGAGCCCAAGGCGACGGAGGCCGGCGTACGCGAGCACGATGGCCTCAAACTGACCTTCCTCGAGCTTGCGGATTCGGGTGTCCACGTTGCCGCGAACCGGGAGGTACTGGAGATCCGGGCGAAGCGCACGTAGCTGGGCCATGCGACGTAGCGACGAAGTGCCGACCTTCGACCCGGCGACGAGTCCGTCAAAGACTTCGCCCGTGCGTGTGAGAATCACGTCACGCGGGTCTTCTCGGACAGGAATGCACACGATGCCGAGCCCCTCGGCGAGCTCGCCCGGCACATCCTTCATGGAATGCACGGCGAGGTCCGCTTCGCCGCGCGACAGCGTCGCTTCCACTTCGCTCACGAAGAGCCCCTTGCCTCCAATGTCGGCGAGCGGTCGGTCGAGGATGCGGTCACCCTCGGTCACCACGTGCACTTCCTCCACCGTGACATCGGGGCGATGCGCGCGGATCTGCGCCGCGACCCAGCGAGTCTGTGTGAGCGCCAAGGCGCTCTTCCGGGTGGCGATGCGAATGCGCATGGTCAGCCGTCTTTC
Source organism: Polyangiales bacterium (assembly GCA_041389625.1). Taxonomy (GTDB): domain Bacteria; phylum Myxococcota_A; class Polyangia; order Polyangiales; family JAWKRM01; genus JAWKRM01. Next base: position 43,984 of record JAWKRM010000028.1, on the reverse strand, counting down.
GCACGTCGAGGCGCGGCTGCAAGCGGAGGTGTTTCCGAGGCACTTCGGGCGTCCGCGTCGGCTGCGCTCGTGGGGGCCTTGGCCGGAAGCGACGGTTGGGCGTCGAGTTCAAAGAGCCGACGTACCGCGGCCACCAAGAATGCCGTGTCGCCAGGGCCATCGCCGCGCTTGAGTTCGGTGAGCGGTCCGTGGAGCAGCTTCTGCACGACGCGACCAACGGCGGCCTCGACCTGTTTCCGGTCGTCCGGGCCAAGGTGCCCGAGGCGCGTCATGGCACGTTCGAGTTCAAGCTCCGCGACGCGTTGAAACTGGCTGCGGAGCGCCACGATGGTGGGCGTGACGGCGAGCGACGCGCGCCAGGTCTCAAAGGTTTGCACCTCCTCGTGGACGATGCGCTCCGCGGACGACGCTTCCTTGCGGCGATGAGCAAGATTGTCGTCGGCGACCTTTCGGAGGTCGTCGACGTCGTAGACGAACACGTTGTCGATCTCGCCGACTCGGGGGTCCACGTCGCGCGGGACGGCGATGTCGATGATGAAGAGAGGGCGCCCCTTTCGGATTCGCATCACACCGCGAATCGAGTCGACGCCTACGATAAAGGTAGGGCTTCCGGTCGAAGTGATGACGACATCCGCGTGGGCGAGTTCTTCCGCGAGCGCCTCGAACGGTCTGGCACGTCCACCCGCTGCCTGGGCGACCGATTGGGCGCGCTCGGGGCTTCGGTTAACGACGGCAAGTTCGGCGCCGCGCTTCGAGAGGGCCTTCGCCGCCGCCTCGCCCATCTTGCCTGCGCCCACCAGGAGCACCTTGCGCGCCTCGAGCGTGCCGAAGATTTTCGAAGCGAGCTCAATGGCGATGGAGGAGATGCTGACGGTGCCCGCCGCAATCTCGGTCTCCCGTCGCACGCGCTTCGCCACGGAAAACGCGTTCCGGAAGCACTGCCCGAGGAGCGGTCCGAGGGTCCCCGCCGTGGCGGCAACGGCGACGGCGTCCTTCACCTGCCCGAGGATCTGCGGCTCCCCAAGCACCATGGAGTCGAGGCTCGCGGCCACACGGAACGCGTGCGCCACCGCCCGCTCGCCGTGGTGTGCATACAGAAACGTGTCGATGGTGTCGGGCTTGCCGCGTTCCACCAGGTATGCGCGAGCTTGGGTAAGTGCCTCGGCTGGGCGCGTGGTGGCCGCGTAGATTTCCACACGATTGCACGTGGAGATCACCACCGCCTCGTCGAGTGGCAATGCACCGACAAGGCGCGCCACTTCCGAGGGCATCGCATCGGTGGCGACGGAGAGGCGCTCGCGGACGTGTACCGGGGCCGTGTGGTGCGAAAGACCGACCACAACGATGTCGGGTTCGCTCAAGAAGCGCCCCCGAAGCTATTGATCACGTACGCGAGCAGCACCAGAGACGCGCAGGCGAAGCCAAACATCGTACCGAGCGCGGCCTTTCGGCCCCGCCAACCCGCCACCGTACGCAGGATGAGCACGCCGGCGAACACAATCCAGGTCACCACGCCGAGCCCCTGCGCCGGGGAAATATAGTGAGGCTGACCCGTGGCGCCGCCCACAATCCAAAATGCGCCGGTGACGAGTCCCACCGTGAGCAACGGGAAGCCGACGAGGAGAAACCGATAGCCCAGCATGTCGAGCACATCGAGGGAGGGGAGACGCTGGAAAATCCCCCCGAGCTCCTTGGTGCGAAGTTTCCTCTCTTGGATGAGGTACGCGAGGGCGGCGGCGAACGCGAGGGCGAAGGCCGCGATGCCGAGGACATTCACGGCGATGTGTACGGGCAAAAGCGTGAGCGTGACCGAGGACGGTACGGGCTCCGCCGTCGCCCCGAGCACCGCACCGAGGAAAAAGAGCAGCGTCACGGGCGTAATGAACGCACCCAGCACGGTGGTTCGATATCGGAGGCTCGTCGCGAGGAACGCGAGCACCATCGCGAGCGACACCATGGACAGCGTTTGGTAGATGCTCGCCATGGGGCGCGCCGCGCCCGAGGAGAATACGGCGCCGACGTAAACCAAGTGTGCGAGCGCAGCGGCGGCGAGCACCACGCGCCCCACGTTTCCAAGTCGAGGCGAGCCCTTCGAGAGGTGCACGAGAAACACCGCGCATGCGACGGCGTAGAGTGTGCCGACGACGGCGGCGAGCGTGGGGGTCACGGCGAACCTTCGTTGTCCGGATCGATCGGGTCACCCACGAGGCCTTCGCGAACGTCGTACGCGAGGTTGCCCACGAGCACCGATTCGGCGACCTGTTCACCGCCAAGTTCGGCGAGCTGCTCGAGGTCCTTCACCTTTCCAACGAGTTCGTACCCGTCGTTGCCGGACGCAACCTCCTGAACGAAGAGCACGCCGGTGCGCAGCCGAAGGCGGTGGCCGGAAGGGGTGAGCGTAAGAAGATCGCCCTCGATCGTCGCGCGCCCCGACTCCATCCAGTGGTCGAGGAGCTCCTGCGAGATAAAAAGGCGATTTTGCGCCACGACGGAAGGGTACCACGCACCCCGGGGGTGCCCAATTCCACGTTTCGAGCCCGGTGGCCTGGCCGAACGCTGTTGACACCTTTGCGTCCCGTCCTAGAAAGTTCGAATCCTTTCCACTGACGACGACTGACGAGGTTTTCGATGGCATCTGCAAACGTGAATGCGTTCAACGACCTGAACTTTGATTCGGAGGTCCTCAAGTCCGACAAGCCGGTGCTCGTGGACTTCACGGCTTCGTGGTGCGGCCCGTGCAAGGCCATCGCCCCGCTCATCGACCAGCTGGCCGACGAGTACGCCGGTCAGGTGAAGATCGGCAAACTCGACATCGACGAGAGCCAGAACACCGCGCGCAAGTTCGGCATCCGCGGCGTCCCGACGCTCTTCATGTTCAAGGGCGGCGAAGTCGTCGCGCAGCATGTCGGCGCGGCGCCGAAGCAGGCGCTCGAGCAGCTCGTCAAGCGCGGCCTGTAGAGCGCTCATCTTTTGCGCCGAGCGCGGCTTACGTCCGGTGCTCGGAGCTTGGCGTACCAACGTACGCTGGCGCTCCTGCGCTCCGGGCGCGCTCGCGCTCGACACAAAATCTGAGCGCTCTACGTGACCGGGGGCGTTGCGTTGCCGGCGTTGGGCCTACCGAGTGCCGGTGCTGCCGAAGCCGCCTTCGCCGCGCGCGGTGGCCTCGAGCGAGGCCACTTCTTCGAATGCGGCGTGCACCACCGGCGCGATCACGAGCTGGGCGATGCGCTCGCCATGCTGGATGGTGAACGGCTCGGTGCCGAGGTTCGTCAGCAGAATCTTCACTTCGCCGCGGTAGTCTTCGTCGATGGTGCCGGGGGCGTTGAGCACGGTGATGCCGTGCTTTGCCGCAGGCCCGAGCGCGGCCGGACCTGTGCTTCGTGTCGCGGCGGTAGCGCGATGGCGAGGCCGGTCGGGACGAGCGCGCGTTCGCCCGGCGTGAGGGTGATCGGCGCGTCGAGGGCCGCACTCACGTCGAGCCCCGCGGCGCCCTCCGTGGCGTACCGCGGCACCGCGGCGTCGAGGCGAAGCTTTTGGAATCGAACGGTGGCCATCGCGGGACCTTAAACGAAAACGGGCGCCCGGAGTATGCCCGGGACGCCCGTCTTCGAGTTCAGGTCCGCGCTCGATCAGTCGCGCGGGCCACGGTCGCGACCACGTCCGCCGCGATCACGGTCCCGGCCACCACGGCCGCGGTCCCGGCCGCCACGATCGTCGCGGTCACGGGGCGGACGGGGCGGAGGCGGCTCCCAGCCTTCCGGCTTCGGGAGGAGTTCCTTCCTCGTGAGCTTGATCTTCCCGTCGCGGTCGACGTTGCTGATCATGACCTCGACCTCGTCGCCGAGGTTCATCACGTCTTCCACCTTCTCCACTCGGTTCCAGTCGAAGTCCGAGATGTGAAGGAGGCCGTCGTGCCCGGGCGCGATCTCGAGGAACGCGCCGTAGGCCTCGACCCGGCGGACGATGCCTTTGAACTTCTGGCCAATCTCCGGCTCGATGGTGAGGTTCTTGATGATCTCGATGGCCTTCGCCACGGCTTCGGAGTTTGCCGATGCGATGGCGACGGTGCCGTCGTCCTGCACGTTCACCTGCGCGCCGGTTTGGTCGACAATGGCCTTGATGGTCTTGCCGCCGGGGCCGATGACGAGGCGGATCTGGTCGGGCTTGACCTTGATCGTCGTGATGCGCGGTGCGTGCTTCGAAAGCTCCGTACGCGGCGCCGCGATGATCTCGTTCATCTTGCTGAGGATGTGCGCGCGCGCGTCGCGTGCCTGCGAGAGCGCCTGTTCCATGATCTGGGGCGTGAGGCCCGTGATCTTGATGTCCATCTGGACGGCGGTGATGCCCTTGTCGGTGCCGCAGACCTTGAAGTCCATGTCGCCGAGGTGGTCTTCGTCGCCGAGGATGTCCGTGAGGATGGCGAACTTGTCGCCTTCCTTGATGAGGCCCATGGCGACGCCCGCCACGGCCTTCTTCACCGGGACGCCCGCGTCCATGAGCGCGAGCGAGCCGCCGCAGACGCTCGCCATGGAGGACGAGCCGTTCGACTCGGTAATCTCCGAGACGATGCGGATGGTGTACGGGAACTCCTCCTTGGTCGGGAGGATCTTCTCGATGGCGCGGTAGGCCAGGTTGCCGTGGCCCACTTCGCGGCGGCCGGGGCCGCGCATCGGCTTCACTTCACCGACCGAGTAGGCGGGGAAGTTGTAGTGCAGCATGAAGTGCCGATAGAAGCTGTCCTCGAGCCGCTCGATCTTCTGCTCGTCGAGCGTGGTGCCGAGGGTCGTGGTGACGATGGCCTGCGTCTCACCGCGGGTGAAGAGCGCCGAGCCGTGCGTGCGCGGAATCCAGCCCGCCTCGATGGCGATGGGGCGCACGGTCTTCGTGTCGCGGCCGTCGACGCGCTTACCTTCGTCGACGATGGTCGTGCGCATGACCTCGTACTTGAGGTCTTCGTACGCCGCCTTGAGGTCGCCTTCCTTCTCGGGGAACTCGGGCGCGAGGGTCTCGACGACCTTCTTCTTGATGACCTTGTGCTTGTCGTAGCGCTCGTGCTTCTGCGGCGTCGAGCAGGCGGCCTTGCAGTCCGCCAGGGCCACTTCGCGCACGCGCTTGTCGATGTTCGCGTCGCGCTTCGGTGCTTCGAACGACCACTTCTGGGCGCCCACCGCTTCGCGGAGCTTCTCGATGAGACCGATGACGTCTTGGACGGCCTTGTGACCGAACCAGAGCGCTTCGTTGAGCTCGGCTTCGCTGAGCTCCTCAAGTTCGCCTTCCACCATCACGATGGCGTCGCGGGACGCGGCCACGATGATGTCGCAGTCGCTCTGCTCGAGCTCCGCATGGGTCGGGTTCGCGACGAACTTGCCGTCCACGCGGCCCACGCGGACGCCGGCCACCGGGCCGCCCCACGGAATGGGCGAGAGGTGGAGCGCCGCGGACGCGCCCGTGAGCGCGAGGGCGTCCGACGGGTTCTCCTGGTCCACCGAGATGACGGTCGCCACGACCTGCACTTCGTTCCGGTACCCCTCGGGGAAGAGCGGACGAAGCGGGCGGTCGATGACGCGCGAGGTGAGGATCTCGTGCTCGCGGAGCTGACCTTCGCGCTTGAAGAAGCCACCGGGGATCTTGCCGCCGGCGTACATCTTCTCGATGAAGTCGCAGCTCAGCGGGAAGAAGTCGATGCCCGGGCGCGGCTCGCGGGTGCCGCACACGGTGACGAGGAGCATGGTTTCGCCACACGAGATCACGACGGATCCGTGGGCCTGCTTTGCGATGCGTCCGGTTTCGATCGTGACGGTCTTGTCGCCGATCTTGACGCTTTCCTTGATGATCATGGTTTCGGGGTCTTTCTTGGCGCAATCGCCAGGTCAAAAGCCCCCGCGCGGATTCGGTGCTCGGTCCTCGGTGCGAACCTCCGTGCAGAACGGCGCACGGATGCTCGGAGCGAAGATCGAACCCACCGCCCGGCGAGGGCATGGTGAGGCCGCGGGCGCGCGGACGGACCATTCCGCCCACGGAAGCGCGGCCGAAAGTCTTCGCTACTTGCGGATGCCGAGCGAGTCGATGAGCTTGCGGTAACGCTCGACGTCGCGCGAACGCACGTAATCGAGGAGACCACGGCGCTGGCTGACGAGCTTAAGGAGCCCGCGGCGCGAGTGGTGATCCTGCTTGTGCGTCTTGAAGTGATCCGTCAGGTGCGTGATGCGCTCGGTCAACAGCGCGACCTGGACTTCGGGGGAACCCGTGTCGGAGGGGTGCGCGCGGAACTTGTTGATGATCTCGAGCTTCTTGTCTTGAAGAACTGGCATGTCGTCTCTGTCCTGTGGCGGGCCACCCCGCCAAGTCGAAATTGCCTTTGGTTTGGGGTGGCGGAGTATGTCGACGGGTCCGGGGGGCGTCAAGGAACGCCGGGGACGAATTCCGGGCGACTTTTCGCACGGGGTTCTGCGCGCCGGGAGGCATGGTCCGCCGTCCCTCGTGAGGCCAGTGGACCCGTGCCCGGGGGGCCCTGTCCGAGCCAGCTCGACCCCGATCGGCCCAGATCTCCGTGGATCCCTGCGTGGCACGGAAGCTGCTCTGAACCACGCGAAATGCGCGGAATCGCTCGAGATGTGCAGGTTCGGTCAGTGCGGAGCACGTGCCGACGATTTTGCTCGTCGCCCTCGCGGGCGTCGGCGGATACGAAAGCCTCGGCGGCGGATTCGACCGCTCCATCGGCGGGCAGGCGACGGGGGCCGGGGCGTTGCGGCCAGCGTCGGCGCCCAGGCCGCCGAGGGTGATGCGGACGTGGCGGCGCAGGCCGCTGCTGGCGAAGACCCGTACGGCTCCGGGTCTGGGGATGCCATCGCGGTTCCCGGCTCGGCCGCGGCCGCGACGACGACCACCGATGCGGCGGGCGACACGCCGGATCACTTTAGCGATTTGCGCGCCATGGGACTCGAGCCGCCCAAGCACACGGGGACCGGGCACGGCAACCTGTTCATGCGTCTCTATTTGATGACGCCCTTCGCGTTCGTCACGCATTTCGATGATGCGAAGACCCTGTGGGGGTCCGCGCTCCGTTCGCTCGGCGAGCTGCCCAAACTGTTGGGCGACCTTTTCAACATGGCGACGTCCATGGCGTTCAACGGCCAGTGGGGTGCCCTGGGCGAAATGGGCTCGAAGATGCCGGGCATGATGGTCGAAGGGTACAAGTACGACGTCGACTCCTTCATCAATGGCGATCTTGAGCAGGCGGGCCGAAGCGGTGGTTACCTCGCGATGGATGTGCTCCCCGTCAGCTCGTACATCGGAAAGGCCGCGGTGCTCAAAGCATTCACCGTGGGCAAAGACTTCTACACGGCGGCGCGCGCGGGCGAACTCGCGGCGCGCCTCAGTCGACCGCTCCATCGCCTGGGGAAATTCGACTCGTTTAGGCGCCTCGCTGAGAGCGATAGGTTCGCCGACCTCCGCACCACCGCGCGTTCCCGCGCAACGGGGCTCTCGGATTCGCTTCGAACAAAGGCCACCAATCTTCGGGAGCAAATCCGTAGTCGCTTTGCCCGAGATGCGGCCGATGGCTGCACGGGTGGGCGCTGCACTCGGCCCGGACAGTGCTTCGTCGAAGGCACCGAGGTGCGGACGGCGGCGGGCGCACGGCCCATTGAGTCGCTCGCCCTCGGGCAGCGCGTGGAGACGCTCGGAGTCGCGGCACCGACGGCGGTGGATGCGACCTGGAAGCGCGTGGACGTGCGCATGCCGCTCGCGACGGGCGACTCGCTCGAAATCTCCATGCTCAAGCCTGCCGACTGGATCGCGGCGAGTGTGGTCGACGGTCATGTGGCACTCGACCTCGACGAGATGGCGATTCACGGCACCGCCGAGGTGCTCGCGGTTCTCCCCGCGCCGGCCATCGAACCCGGCGACGGCTTCGTTGTGACGGCGACGTACGCGCGCCTCGCGGACGACGTGCTCGACCTTTCCATCGAAGGCGAATCGACGCCGCTCGGCGTCACGGCACGGCACCGCTTCTACTCGGTGACGCGCGATGCGTGGGTGCGCGCGGGCGAACTCGAGGCGGGCGAGGTGCTCAAGACCGAGTCGGGCGAAGCCACGGTGACGGCCATCGCGCCGCGCTCGGGTCTCCATCGCGTGCACAACATCGAGGTCGAGCAGGAGCACACGTACCTGGTTGGCGAAACGCGCCTCTACACGCACAACCAGTACGCCGCCGGCCAGGGCGCGAGCGCGGACGACGCGGCGTTCTGGAACCTCGTCAATGACCCGGAAAACGGGCTCGGCGACATGGATGAGGTGACCATCGATCGCCTCTTCGAAGAGTACTACGCGGGCGATGCGGAAACCCGGGCCGCGATGGACCAGATCCACGCGGAACGTATGGCGCGCATCGCGCGGGCCGAGGACGTCGTGGATGCGCAGATCGCCACCGTGGAATCGCCCCTCGGCCCGGTGAGCTACCGAGCGGAGATGCTCAAGACCCGCAAGGAGCTCGTCAGTCTCACGGACGCGCTACTTGGGATCGGCATGGACCTCCGGCTCTACTCCGATGAGAGCATCGGGCCAGGCGGGGGCTGGATCCGCATCAGCATCGACGTGGAAACGGGCAAGCCGTTCCTCGCGCTCACCTCGGAGACCGGCGCCATTCCGCCGAGTACCATCGAACTTGCGCAGGACGTGCTGCGGGAGATCGGGCCGGAACGCCTCGCGAACATGCACTCCCGACCGCAGATCAACCTTCGGTTGCGCACGTCGGACACGACGAGTGGAACGGTGCATGGGCTCGAGGAGAGTCAGCGTGACGTTGTTCGCGGCGCGATCGACGCCATGTTCGGTCCGAAGTCTGGGCCCGACGACGTGCCGCCACACCCGCGCCACGGCGGCTGAGTACGCGTCGCCGCGCTAGCGCCGGTGACTCGAACGGAAGGCGCCGCCACCTCGCCCGACGCTCGGGGCCGGACGCACCGTGCTCGGACCCCGCGACCGCCCCATGGACGGTGCGCGCGCGGGTCGGTGCGCGTTGCCCGGGGAAGAGCGGAACGAGCCCTTGTGGGATGAACGATACGATGGTGCGGAGCGGTGGCCCGGGTATGGGCGAGGCGTCGGGCGATTCCAGTCGCGCGAGCCGTACCACGGAGTTCCGTAGCCATATCCGTAGTTGTTCCAGTAGCCATTGTTCCAGGTGCCGCCCGTGTACGCGTAGCCGGATCCGTACGGAAACGGCCGGAGCACGACGCCCGCCGACGTGCCCCAACCACCGGCCAGCCACATCCACGCGCCGTTCCGCGCGACCCAGCGCGGGCGGACATACACGTAGCCGGGTGCGCCGCCTACCCAGCGACCGCTCACCCAGACATATCGGTAGCCGTCCCAGTACCAATCGCCGTCGATCCACACCGACGAGTTCGATGGCGGGAGCGGCGCCGGATCAATGCGAGGTGGCGGCGGCGCGTACGGAGCGACGTAGTTCGACTGCGCACCGGCCACCTCGGCCACGTAGGGAGCAGGGGTCGGTGCGGGTGCGCGGGGTGTCGGCACTGCGACGGCGACCGTTGGCGATTCGTCTGGAGACTTCGACGATGGCGCCGTTTGCTCCGTATCCGATGCGCCCGCGGTGAAGGAAGCTGCATCGGGAGTCACCTGCGCCGCCGAGGTCGGCTTGGGTGCAGGTGTCGGTACGGAGGCGTTCTTCGTGGCCCAGGCACGGTTCTCGTCCGCGATGTTCTCAGGCGACCGTGGCACTTCGGGCGAAGCGACGACGGCGATGTGTCGTCGAGCCTGCGGGTCGCGCCACGCAATGTTCGACGTGCCGCCGCCGCACGCTGCCGCGACGAGCGCGAGGCCCGCGAGCGCGGCGCCTCGCTTCATCCTTCGCGAAGTGCCCATGGAACATTCCTGGCACGCGGTCGGGTCGATCGCTAGCGCAGCACCGTAAGGTTCAATGCTTTCCATCCGTTGGGCTCCAGCACGAACTCCTCCCGCTGCACCTCGCCCCGGGCGGAGACCGTCACGACGTGCTTTCCGGGCGGAAGATTCACTCGGTAGATCGCGACCTCGGACGGCAGCGTTCCCCACGACCGCGTGTCGGGGGTGTCGAGGGCGGTGAGGGTGGCCTGGGTGCCGAGGCTCAGGAGCACACCGATCACGTTGTCCTTGGCGGCGCGCCGTGCGACCTGCCCGGCGACGACACGGGTAATGAGTCGTGTGATGGCCGACGCGATCACGGCGCCCTTCGACTTGTTCCATGCGGCCACCGCCGCTTCATCGATGGGGTAGAGCGTGGGCGCGGGCCCGGCGACACCGTCGATGGTGATCTGCGGCGTTTCGTAGACGATGCGTCGCTTGCCAAGTTCGGGGTAGTTGATCCAGGTGACGAGGCCCTGTGCGGCGAGCTCGTTCGCCTGCGCTTGCTTGGCGGGGCTCATGAACATCGAGGCGTACGTGAGTGCGAGGCCGATGGGGATTCGCTTCGCAACCTTCACGGGGACGCGACCGTAGCTCGCGACGATGAGGAGTTCAGCGCTCCCCTCCGGGACGTCCTGGGCTCGGGTCGCGGCGGCCAGTTCTTCGAACCGCGGGCTCGTGAACCCAGTCCTTCGGCCGAGGCGAATGACCGGCGGGGCGAGCTCCGCGGGCAGACCTACCTCGAGGGACTCGCGGTAGAACTGCATGGCTTCGTCGCTTGAGTTGCTTCGTTCGAACACGAAGCCCGCGAGATAGCTTCCCGGGCCCACCCAGGCGCCCTTGTCGTTGTCGTGCTCGGACAAGAACTTCTGCATGACCGCCAGGCGCCGTGCCTCGATGCGCGCCCCGTTGAGGTCGCCACGCACGAGGTAGTTCACCATGTTCATGGTGTTGATCATCACCTTCTCGTACGCGGGGGCTTTGTACGGACCCGTGTCGTCCGAGTAGAGGTAGCGACCGATGTCGTCGATGGTCCCGTGGGCGAAGTCGAGAAGTTCGACGGCCTTGTCGGCGGTTTCGAGATCGGAGCTCGAGTGGGGGTAGTCGCGGAGCTGCTGGAGCACCATCGAGCGGTCGAGGAGGTAGAGCGATGCGTCGCCCGAGGCATCCTTGACCCGCTCGTTGACGCTTTCCACATCAAGGAGCTCGTTGTATTCGGCGAGCGCGGCCTTCGGTCGCCCCGCGTCGAGCGCGGTGCGCGCCTTGAGGGTCGTCGACGAGTGGCCACCGCACGCGGACGATGCGAGCGCGACGGCGACCGCCAACGCCGCGCGCCACCCGCCCGAGCGATGTCGCACCGCTCCCACGGAGTTAGTTGACGAGCGCCTTCGTAACCGCCGCTTTGTTCTGGAAAAGGATCTCGCCCGTTTCAACGTCGAGCACCTGGAGGAACAGGTAGTACTGCACGCGGCGCTGGTCGCCGGCGCGTTCGTCCGTGGTGAAGACCTTCCCGGTCACAAAGTACTGCGAGCCGATCTGCTTGCCCCACGATGCGATCTTCGACTGATCGAAACCATCGGTGGACTGAAGTTTGATTTCCTCCATCAGTGCGCGCTGGCTCTCGTGGCTGATGACGCGGAGTGCTCCCCAATTGATGAGGTACGTTTCGATGTCGCTGATGAGGGCCGCGAGCGCGCTGTCGATGTGCTCACTCGTCTCGTTGCGGATGGGAAGCACGGCGACTGATGGGCGCTCCGGCATCTGTGCCCAGCGCTGAACCACCGGCGCAACGCGGAGCTTCTCGAGGTTCTCGTTGGCGAGTCGTTGAAGGTCGCGTCGATCAAGGCCGGTGCTGATCGCCGCGGCGTCCAGACCGGGCGTATCTTCGCCGCGCACGGCGTGAACGCCCCCTCCGCAACCGGCGCCGAGCGGCGCGAGGAGGGAGACCAGGGCAAGGCTGAATCGAATCGGGGAGCGCATCGTCGGGTACCTCATGGTTCGAACTTCACATAGCAAAACAAGGTTCACTTCGGAAGTGTTGCCGGTGGCCACAGACGGGCGTAGGTACGGGTTTATGCATCGTCCCCTGTTCGGCTCGCGTTTCTTTGCTGTTTCGCTGGCGGCCGCGGTCGTCTTCATCGCCCTGCCTGCCCTGGCGCAGGACACGCCGCCGCCCGTCGGTCCGGCGTCGTCGAATCCGCCGCCCGTGAAGTACGAGGACTACGGTCGGCAGGATGACTCGCCGGTCGATTGGACGATCTACCCGGAGTACGAGCGCAAGGAGGGGCTGTTCCTGCGGTTTGCGGGCGGCTTCGGATACAACGCCGCGTGGCAGACCGTGAACAAGGACTCGCAGACCTACGCGGGTGCCGGTTTCGCGTTGGCGTTCGACATCGGCGGATTCGTTGCATCGAACCTTGCGCTTGGTGCTGAGTTTTCCACGACGTTTGTGCCGAGCCCATCCGTTGAAGTGAACGGGAAGGGCATCGGCCAGGACACGGCGATTCAGCTCACGAATTTCTACTTCGCGGTCAACTACTACATCCCGCGCATCGATGTCTTCCTGGCCGCAGGCGCAGGTCTCGGTTTCGAATCGGAGACGGGTGCGGGCCCCGCATTCAAGGTGGCGGTTGGCAAGGAGTGGGCCGTGGGCGGCGGTTGGGGGATCGGTGTCGCGCTTCAGTGCGAGTACGCGAACCTCCCGAACGGTTCAGACGCCGATGGCAACGTGCGGTTCAACTCGCTCACGCCGAGCGTCGTCTTCACCGTCTCGAAGTGGTGAGCCACTAACGACAACGGCCGACCCGCGTACGCGAATCGGCCGTCCGTTCGGTCCCGAAGCGGGGGGCGCTCAATCGTCGTCGTCGCGGTCGTGGCGATCCCAGCGATCGTCGCGGCCGCGTCGATTGCGGCCTTCACCCCGTCCGCCCCGGCCTTCACCGCGGCCACGGCCATCGCCGCCACCGCCGTGGTCACCGCCTCCACCGCCGCCGCCGTAGCCTCCACCGCCGCCGCCGTAGCCTCCACCGCCGCCGCCGTAGCCTCCGCCACCGCCGTAGCCTCCGCCGCCGCCGTAGCCTCCGCCGCCGCCGTAGCCTCCGCCGCCGCCGCCGTAGCCTCCGCCACCGCCGCCGCGATAGCCACCACCACCGCCGCCACCGCGATAGCCGCCGCCGCCACCACCGCCGCCTGGGGTGCGCTCGCGCGCCTCATTGACCGTAAGTTTTCGGCCGTCGAATTCGGCGCCATCCAGGGCGGTCATCGCCGCTTGCGCATCGTTGTCGCTGGCCATCTCCACGAACGCGAACCCGCGTGACCGACCTGTCTCACGATCCGTCACCACGCGCACGGACGCCACTTGCCGCCCATCGGCTCCGAAGAGCTCACGAAGCTGATCCTCGGTCGTGTAGTACGACACATTCCCCACGTACAATCTCGCACCCATGTTCCGCGTCCGTTCCCTTTCTTCTCTGTACAGACTTCCTGACTGACTGGCTTCGCAAGCTAGTTTGTTCTTGCTGGCGAACGTTGACGCATTGTTCGCGATCGATTCTCCGATCGCAAGGGTGCCCGTGGGCTTCGGGAACCTCGGCTACTTCCAGAGAAACCGTTCGACGAGCCCGAAGAGGATTTCGAACGCGATCAGCGCGACGATGTACCACTCCACCCGGTGACTCCGGTCGTGCTGGAGCAGGTTCAGCAGGGTTTCCGTGGTGCGTGCAATGAGGTTGAGCTTGCGTTCGAGGGCGGTTTGGCGCTCGACCAACTCATATTCGTCGGCGAGGCGCGCGTAGAGCGCTTCGAGGTCCGGCCGCTCCCAAAGCACCTCGGGCTTCTCGGACACCTCGACACGGCCCACGGTGCGCGTTTCAACGAGGAGCGCCTCGCCAATGTGCTGAAGCAGTGCGCGGCTCCGGCGTTCGAGGCGACCCCGCTGCTTCAGGTTCTCCGCCAGCGGCTCCACCTGATCGAAGCTTGTATGCACCGCCGATTCGTAGTGGGCGAGGACGACGCTCTTGGCGAGCACGTCGGCGATGATCTGAATCTTCTCGAGGGTCACCTCCTGCAAGAAGAAGGTGCCGTTCTGCGCGCGTTCGTTCCCCTCTTGCGTGACGCGGAGCTCGGCCGGTTCGGTCTGCGGATTGGCAAACGGACCCTGCACGCTCGGCCGGATCTCCTGGAGGATCGCTTCTTCCTCGTTTGCGTTCACGTTCACGAGGACGATCACGCCGTACTTGAAGATGACGGCAAGGCCCCGCGTGCCGGTTTCGAGGACAAGTGGGGACGTGGCGAGCGGGTGACCAAGCAGGGCGCGAAACTCGATTCGCTGGCCCGCGTAGGTGGCTCGAATGGGGGTCGGTGTATCGACTGGAAACACCAGCGACTTCATCCGCGAAGTATGGGGTGGTGCGGACCCGTTCAACAGCGGCACGCCGGGATCCCTAGGAAACCCCACCGGATCGCCGACCACACCCGTGGCGGCGCTGGATGTGTGCGGAAATCGAGGGGAACCACCGCGGTGCGTCCGCTTCGTCGTCGTCGGCCGGTTGTGGATGGGTTCGGTTCGCGATAGTTGGGCAGCGCATGGAGCGCCCGTCCAGGCGGCAGATGTGGATTGCGGCGAGCGCCTTGGTGGCGGTGGTCATCGGCGTCGTTGTGTTCCTTTGGGTTCCGACCGCAGCACGGCGAGCGGTGGATGCCCGCGCGGCCCGGTACGGACTGCACGTCGCCGACTGGCGATGCCACGGACTGACGTCGCTCCGGTGCGGCGCCTTCGCGCTTGAGGGAGAAGGCAAGGGCGTGCGGGTCGCATTCGAGGGGCTGCGTGTGGACATTGACCTCGGCGCGTACGTGCTTGGTCGTGGCCTGCGTCTCGAGTCGCTCGGCGCCGACGCGGCAACCATCGACGTCGACCTCGACTCCGCCGCCTTCCGCGCGATCCTCGCCGCGCGTCGCAGCGCGCGTGCGTCGGAGGGAGGCGCCTCGCCCAAGGGCGCGCGCCTTCTTCCTTCCGAGGTCACCTTCGAACGTGTCGACCTGCGCGTGCGCGAACGCGACGGCGAACTGCTCGCCGTGGACGGGGCTCGCGTTCGCAAGGAAGGAGGCGAGCTCGTGGGTTCGGCCGCGGCCGTTCGATTGGGCTCCGCGCCCGGCGACGTTGTCGAACTCAAGGAGCCGACGTGGAAGGCCGCGTTGGTGGACGGAAGGCCATCGCTCACCGAATTCGACGCGCCTTCCGGGGTGTTGGCGGTGGCCCGGGCGGGGAAACCCGGCGAACAATCGCCACCAAGTCTACGGGATCGCCTCGTCGGAGTTCGCGAACGACTCCGAGCCGCATCGGGCGACCAGGTTGCCGAGGGTGAGCTTGACGCCGCCGGCGGCACCGGACCCTTTGCTCGGGACTTCGTGCTCTCGCTCTCCGGACTGCGCGTCGAAGCCGCCCAAGGAGAACAACGGGAGGCGGTGCTCGAAGGGCTTGGTGTGTATGCGTCGCGTCGGGCGGACGGCGCACTTGAACTGCGCGGTTCAGGCAAGCCCGTCGGTGGCGGCAAGCTCGAATGGAAGCTCAACGTTTGGGTGCAGAAGCTCGAGGCGGAGGGGGTCATCTCATTCGAGCGGTTGCCGCTGACGTTGTTCCTTCCGTTCCTTCCACACATCCCGTGGTACGAAACCGAAAAGAGTGCGCTCGCCGGTGAGCTCGAGGTGCACCAGCGCGGCGGAGCGGGGACAGTCTTCCGCGGGCGCGTGCGCCTCGACGACCTGGCGCTCTCATCCGAGCGCATCGCGCCATGGCCCGTGCGCGGGATCGATGTCGAGCTCGAGGGCGCAGGTACCTGGTTCGCCCTCGAGCGGCGCCTGGTCCTCGACCGCGCTTCCGTGCTCGTGGGGCCCGCCCGCGCGTCCGTCGCGGGAACGTTTGAGTGGGCGTCCGATCACTACCTCGTGCAGGCATCGGCGGAGCTCCCGCCCACGTCCTGCACGAACGTGATGGCGGCCGTCCCGAATGACCTGCTGGCGGATCTGGCCTCGTTTTCGTGGTCGGGAACCATGGCCGGCAAGCTCGCGCTCGCCCTCGACTCGAGGGACCTCAACGCGACGAAGCTCTCCCTCTCGGTGTCGGACCGGTGTCAGTTCCTGACGGTTCCCGCTGCGGCGGACCTTCGACGTTTTCTTTCGCCCTTCGTGCATCGAGTGGTGGAGCCGGACGACTCGACGTTTGAAATGGAGACGGGCCCGGGCACGCCGAACTGGACGCCCATCGACCAAATCAGCCCGTTCATGGTGCACGCGGTGTTGGCGCACGAAGACGGCGGGTTCTTCGGCCACGCGGGGTTTGCGGTTTGGGCCATTGAAGGTGCGCTCAAACACAACCTTGAGGCGGGGCGGTACGTGCAGGGCGCAAGCACCATCACCATGCAGCTCGCCAAGAACGTGTTCCTTCACCGCGAAAAGACCCTCGCTCGGAAGGTGCAGGAGGTGCTGCTCACGTGGTGGCTTGAGACCGGGATGGACAAGCGGAGCATCCTTGAGCTCTACCTGAACGTCATCGAGTACGGCCCAAGCGTTTACGGCGTCCGGAGCGCGACGAAATACTATTTCGGTCGCGAGCCGCGCGACATCTCGTTGGCCGAGGCCGCGTTCCTCGCAACCATCCTGCCGAACCCGAAGCTCTACGCCTCGTCCCGGGAAAAGGGGCTCTCAAACTCGGTTCGAAACCGCATGAAGCAGCTCATCAAGCACATGCATGCCAAGGGGCGGGTTGACGCCACGGCGCTCGAGGAAGCGAACCGCGAGATCGACGCATTCCAGTTCCACGCACCCACGGCGCCGCCTCCACCGCAGCATGTGCTGATGGGCCGCGCGGCCCCGCTGCCCTACGAGAAAGGTGCCGATGTCCTTGCCCCCTGGGAGGACGACGGCGCCGCGCCCTCGAACGGGGACGACGCTCCATCCTTCGAGTAGCGACCCCTCGAGCCCCGGGGGCGGCGTGCGCTACGCGTTGCGCAATCCTGTCGCGTCCGCGCCCTTTCGTTCGGCCAACGCGCAAACAATTGCAGCGCGCGCCGCCCGGGCATCGAGACCCACGAGCACTTCGCCGAACTCGGCGATGGACTCGAAGCCGCTGGCAAAGAGCCACGCTTTGCCGATGGGCTCGGGCACTTCGCCGCGGTGGAGCATTCGAAGGAGGCGCGCAAGCGTTGCATCGGCCACGCGCGCGACGCCCTGGACCTGGGAGGACTTCACGAGCCGGTCATGGGCGCGTTCCGCATCCGGGTCAAGCGCGCCTCCCTCGCCGTCCACGCACGGCTGGTCAAGTTGGGATGGCGTGCAGTAGAACTCCCGCATGGCCCCCACCGATCACTCCGACCCATCCATGCCCCCACCGCCCAGCGGCGAGCACGGCGCGGGCGCACCCGCATCGCACGGCGCGGGCGCGTACGCCGGCGAGGCGGCGATCCACTCGGTCGACGTTACCGAATACGGTGCCGAGCGCGATGGCGTGCGTCAGCAAATGGACCGGCGCCTCTTCATGCAACTGCTCGTCTATCGAACGACGGGCGAAAAATCGCCGAACAAGGCGCTCAAGCACGCCGGCAAGATGCTCGGTGACGAGGGCGTGGGGTCCGTGCTCTACGAAGATCTTTCGGACCCGCGGTCCTTCGCCGTGCTCACCTGGAGTGAGAACCCGGCGCACTTCGTCGAACGCGTGCGTCCGGTGCTCGGGCACAAGGACCTCGCCGACCTCGAACTCCGCTCGGACTTCACCATGACCGGGCGCACCTACAGCAGCGGTCACGAGCCCGATCTCGAGTATTGGCTCCTCCGACGTCCCGTGGAGACGGCGCTCAACAAGGATTGGCCCTGGGCCATCTGGTATCCGCTTCGGCGCGGCGGTGCGTTTGAAATGCTCGATGGTCGCGAGCAGGGTCGCATCCTCAAGGAACACGGCATCCTCGGGCGTGCCTATGGCGCGAAGGATCTCGCGCACGACATCCGTCTCGCTTGCCAGGGTCTCGATACGCACGACAACGATTTCGTCATCGGCCTGATCGGTCGGGAGCTCCACCCGCTTTCCCATGTCGTGCAGTCCATGCGGAAGACGCGGCAGACACGGGAGTTCCTCGTGAACCTGGGCCCGTTCTTCGTTGGGCATGTCGCCGTTCGGAATCCCGACGAAGCCGATTGACACGGATCCTGACCTCGTGTCCCCTTCGGCCGCTTGCGATCATGGGAGGGATTTCCCTTCCGGGAAGGACACGGTTGTGACGAAGAATTACATTTGCTTTGGCTTGCTCCTCGCGCTTGCGGGGTCGGTCGCCGGTTGTGACGATGCGAAGCGCACGGACAACGACGGCGGTACAAACACAGAGGACGGCGGTGCGCTCACCACGTCGAAGCTCATCTCCGCGAAGGATGGTGGTGAGATTTCGTTCGAAGGCGCCACGCTCACGATTCCCGCGGGCGCACTCGCGGAGGACACGAAGATCACGCTCGACGTCATGGACCCGGACGGGCTCCCCGGCGCGGCAAACGTCGTGGGCAATGCCTACGACTTCGGGCCCGACGGCCTGGCGTTCCTCAAGCCCGTGACGCTCGAGCTTGAGGCGGATTCGCTTCCGGGCGGCGACGTCACGCTCGCGTTCCTCGACGGGACGGACTGGACGGCCCTCGACAACCCGCAGGTGGCTGGAAACAAGGTGACCGCGGAGACGTCGCACTTCACCACGTTCGCGATCGTCGTGGTCGACGGCGGCCAGACGAGCGGTCAGTGCGACGACAGCTTCACGGCCTGCGGTGGCGACATCGTCGGCGAGTGGATGATCACCGGCGGCTGCTCGAACGCCGCAGCCGAGGACATCTTCGGCGAAAACCCCTTCGACGGGTGCGAAGGGTACTCGGCGGAAGTGGGCTTTAACTTCGAAGGGTCCGTCACCTTCGAGTCGGGTGGCGCGTTCACGAACGACCTCGACTTCAGCCTCGACATCTCGATCACGCTGCCGAAGAGCTGCACCGGCGGTTCGTGCCTGGAGAACTACAGTGCGAATGGCGACAACTGCACGTCGACGACCAGCATGCCGATCGAGGGCCACAGCGGCACCTGGGAGGCGAACGGCAACTCGCTCACGATCACGGGCGAGAGCGATCCCGAGGACTACGAGTACTGCGTCACGGGCAACAAGCTCGTGGTGAGCCGGGCGGCGTCGGATTCCGAGCCGGAGATTCGCTACGAAGCAACGCGCGTGAACTAACCCACTCCGCGTTGAAACACGAGGAAAGGGGGCCTTCGGGTCCCCTTTCTTCGTTCCGTCTACGCGAAGCGGACGCCCACTTTTCCGAAGTGTTCTCCCGAGCGGAGATGCGCGAAGGCGGCGGGGGCATCGTCGAAGGGCACGACACGATCGATCGCGGGACGAAGCCTTTGCTCCGCCATGAACGCGACAAGTGCTTCGAAGGACGCGCGGTGACCCACGAACACCCCCTGCACACGCACGTGATTCATGAGGATGGGCAACAGGTTGAGCTTGTCGGCCGAGCCACCAAGGATGCCGATGAGGCTCACGGTGCCGCCCGCTCGTACGGCGCGCAGGGATTCGGGCAACGTGCCCGCGCCGCCCACGTCGATGACGTGGTCGACACCGTCGCCACCGGCCCACGCGCGAGCGACCTTGCCCCAGGCGGGTTCGGTCTTGTAGTTGAGCACGTGGTCGGCGCCGAGGGCACGGAGGCGCGCCTCTTTCTCCGGGCTCCCCGTGGTTGCCAGCACACGTGCTCCAAGGGCATGCGCCAACATCAGGGCGAAGACGGAAACGCCGCCGCTTCCTTGAACCACAACCGAGTCACCGGCCTTGAGGTCGCCCTCGGTCACGAGCGCCGTCCATGCCGTGACGCCGGCACATGGAAGCGTGGCCGCCTCCGCGTCGTCGAGGTGCACTGGCGCCGACACCACGTCACCCTCGGGAACGATCATCTCCTCCGCGAGGCATCCGTCGAGCGGGCCGCCAAGGGTGCACTTGCCTACGATTTCGCGCGTTGGCAGGCCGTGATGCCAGCCCTGGGCAAAGACGGGCATCACGCGGGTTCCCACGGCCGGTGCGCCTGGCGACACGGCGGCGGATTCGATCACGTCACCGACTCCGTCGGAGAGTGGCACGAGCGGTAGTGCGAGCCGCGGGTTGTACTTGCCGTCGATCATCAAGAGATCGCGAAAATTGAGCGACGCGGCGCGCATGCGCAGTCGAAGCTCCCCCGGGGCGAGTGGTCGACGTGCGCGTTCGGCGCACCGGAGGTGGTCGGCGCCGAAGCTGTCTGCGAGCTCCCAGACGCGCATCGTCACGCGCTCAGTCGACGATCGACGGCGGCGAGAAGCGCGGAGTCCTCCCGCTTGCCATCCCACTCGGCCCGTCGCTGGGCGACGGCGGTCATGCGTTCGAGGGCGCGAA
The DNA here is from genome assembly GCA_041389625.1 of Polyangiales bacterium. Classification (GTDB taxonomy): domain Bacteria; phylum Myxococcota_A; class Polyangia; order Polyangiales; family JAWKRM01; genus JAWKRM01. Next base: position 23,639 of record JAWKRM010000028.1, on the reverse strand, counting down.
CGGCCGTTTCCGAACCGAGCGACGCGAGCGTTTCGGCGGCGGCCTGTTTGACGCACGGTGGGCGCTCGCTACGCGTCATCGTCTCCTCGAGCAGGTGCACCACGTCGTCGGAGTCGGGCCAACGTTCGCCGAGTTCGCGTGCGGCGAAGCATGCGTCGTGATCATGATGCGCCGCGCAGCCGCGGTCCGAGACCAGACTCGTTTCAAGCTCACGCCGTGAACGGAGGGGGCGATCGACGCGGGCACCTCCCCAGGGGGAGGCGGGCCACTCGGGCCACGCGGCGCCGCTGGTGCGTGCGCGGCGGACGGCGTCGAGGTTCAGCGCCACGAGCCGGCCCACGAGGGTGGCGACGGTGCGACCGACACGCCATGCGGGGCGGTCCGTGAGGCGCGCGATTCGGTCGGTCGTATGTTGGATCCAGGCGTGCCGGCGCATACAGATCGCGAGTAGAGCGCAAGCACCGATCCCGCACAAGGGCGGGCGTTCGCCTCCCCGCTACGGCGACCGTGCGAAGAGAAGCGCAATCCCTGCGATGGCGAGCACCGTGCCGAGGACGGCACGAACCGAAACCCTTTCACGGAGGAAAACGACGGCGAGCGGCAGCACAAAGAGCGGCGAGGTGGAGGAAAGGGTCGTGGCCACGCTCGCGGGCGCGTAGCGAATCGCGGCGGAGACCAGCCAAATACCGAGGTACGTACCGAGGAACATGGCGCCCGTGAGGCGCACCGCGAGTCGACGGTCTCGCACCACGGCCACAAGGGCGGGGCCCTCGCCGGCGAGCAGCAGGTGAACGCCAAGGCCAACGGTTCCGATGGCCAGGCGCACGGCGCCAACGGACAGGGCGCTGTGCTCGGCACTTCCAAACTTGGTGAGCACGTTCGCGGAGGCGTTCCCAAGCGCCGCCAGCACACCAAGGGCCACGCCGGCGAACGTGGCGGGTGCCTGCGTACCACCGCGCACGCGCTCGGAAACGACCCACGCGACTCCGGCCGTGGTCAGGGCGATTCCCCCGAGCATCGCCCAGGTGATCGATTCGTGAAGGGTGCACGCGGCCAGCACCGCCGCGAGCGGCGCCTGGAGTGAAAGGAGAAGAAGCGTGCGGCGCGCGCCGAGGCGTTTGAGCGTTTGGAAGTAGAGCGTGTCGGCCAACGTCAGTCCGACGAGCCCGCTGCCGACCAGCGCCCACGCTTCATCGACGCCGAACACGCGCCAAAACCCCAGCCGTCGACCACGCACGCGGTGGCGACGAGCAACGCGGCGGCGAGACCACACTTGAACATGTTGAGCACGCATCGGTCGCGTGCTCAGCTCCCGCCGTCGCGTAGACAAGGCTCGCGCCGGCCCAACATGCCGAGGAGAGGAGCGCCGTGATTTCACCGAGAAACGGCACGGGCATGGAGTGGCCAGAGTTCGTAGTCTGCGTCAGCAGCGCATCCGCGACCAGGATCGCGACGGAGACGACGACGACCGACGTGGTCGTCGCGCGCCCGACGCCCTCGGTGCCGCCGCGCGTCTGAAAGCCGAAGTGGCAACCGAGAATCGCAATGAGAAAGCCAAAGAACGGCGTTTTACAAGGCTGCCGCTCCCGAGGTCGCGGAGCTGGATGGAGTCGAGCGCGCTCGAGGCGAAGAACGCCATCTTCATGTCGAACGTGAGGTTACAAACAAGCATCGCGCTTGCGATGCCGAGCACGAGCGCGAAGCTGCACAGCAGGGGCAGCACGACGATGCCCGCGAGGACGCGCGGAACGACCAGCTTGTGAACGATCGGCGCCGAGGGCGCGAACTGCGTCGATCTGTCTGCGACGGCCATGGAAACATCTCCGGTGGCCAAGGCGCCCGCCGCGATACGGGAACCGGACAACCGTGGGAGGTGAGTGACGGAAGTGAGTTCGCGCGCTTCGCTTGAGCCTGACGATGCGACCCGCACGCCGTCCTCAAGGCGCCAATTTTCGAGGGAGAACGCGAACTGAACGCCACGACGATGCTGATTAAAAATGGCGGTCGCGGCGCCAATGCCGAAGCTCTTCACGCCCAGCTGCTCGAACTGGTAGAGGAGCGCACGCCACTCCTTAAATCGCGTCGTCACGAGTGCTGCCGCCGCCGCGGAGCAGCGTGACCTCGCCCACGCCAGAAGAACGTGCGCAACCGCTCAAAGCGCGCGTCCAGCCAATCCCTGAAATTCGGCGGAGGCGGCGGAACCGAGGTGCGGGTCGGTGCGGTCATCGGCCGTCCGTGTCCGTGCGAAAGCCGGCGAGCACGCGGGCAAACCCGGGCTGACTTTGCGCAAAGGCGTCGCCCACGGGCGTCACGAGCGCGAAGTCGTAGACGCACCCATCCTTCTTCGTGACCACAAGTTCGAGATCGCGCGGCACCCCGTCGAGCTTGGCTCGCACGCGGGTGCGGAGCGCCTCGCGCCCTGCGAAGGGCTCCTTCTGAGCGCCGAGTGCCTCCCGCTCCGTGAACCCAATGAGTAGGTGGTTGGTGAGCGCCTCGAGGGGGATGTCGAGATCGGGTGCACAGTTGGCGTTGACCTGAATCAGGCCCCCGTTCCCGTTGGACCAGGCGAGGTCGTTCTGTCGGTCGAAGTCCACCCGCGACCACCCCGTGCCCGGATCCCCGACCGCGTACCGTGTGTCGCCGTCGTCGACCCAGCCGTTGGCGTAGCGCGCGCCGCCCCCGCAACCCGCGACACCCGCCGCCACCCCCACCGAGAGGGCCAAATGAAGCCAAGTTCGCCGTTCCAAAGCGGGGGAACCTTAGCAGGTTGCGGGCGGTTCGAGGTCGGATTTGCTGCACCCCGAGGGGTGCCGGGTGGGCCCCGGATACCGCGCAGATGTGCCCCGGAACGCCGTCTTTCGGTACACTGTTCGGCGTGAGCTCTCCGACCGCTGACCCCCCTGGCGCACGCATCCTGCTGCGCCTGGTCAAGGATGGGCTGATCTCGCCGCAGCAGCGCGATCAAGTTCTCTTGGCGGCGCGCCGCGGCGTGGACATGAGCTGCACCGATGCCATCGTCGACCTCCGCATTCTCCCCGAGGTGGATCTGCTCAAGCACCTCGCGAACGTGTATCGCACGAACTTCGTGACGACGCAGAAGCTCGCCCAGGCTCGGGTTGACCAGCGCGCGCTTCAGTTGGTGCCGCTCAAGGTGGCGGAACGCCTCGCGGTGTGTCCCATCCTGTTTGACGTTCCGAACCAGACGCTTGCCATCGTGACGGACAGCTTCGAGGACGACGACGTGGGCAAGCAGGTTCAGATGGCCTCGGGCGTACGCGAGGTGAAGGTCTACCTTGCACGTCGCGCCGCCGTGAAAACGCTCATCCGCAAGTACTACCGCGGCGAGCAGAGCGCATTCCTCGAACTCCAGATGCGGAGCGACGCGGGGCAGAACCAGGGGCCACCGCAGGGGGGCATCGCACTCGGCTCGTCCGCGGGCGGCGGCTTTGGCGATGCGGGCAGCATCAACATCTCGACCTCCGGCAGCGGCGCGTATGGTTCAAGTGCCATGGCACCGCCCGGAGGTGGTCAGGGCTACTACGATCCGCACGGCGGCTACGGGAGCGGATCGCTCGATCCGGGAAGCTTGGATCCGAGCTACCCGAGCATGCCTGCCATGTCCGGAATATCCGGCTCCGGCGTCGCACCGCTGCCCACCATGGGTTCGGAAGCCCAGCCGGCCGCGGCACGCACGCCGTCGATCGATCCGCTCGGAGGCCGCGACCGACGAAGGTCTTTCACCCTCGAAGCACCGGAAATCGTGGCCGCACTCAAGGGCGAAGTGGCCGCACTCGACCAGGAACTCAAGCAAGAGGAGGCGGAGCGCCACACCAACGAAGCGGTCCCCAATGCGCTCTACCTCGAGACGCTCAACGTGCTTGTGGCACTGCTTGAGAACAGTCGTGGCGAGCTCCGTGGCCATTCGGCACAGGTGGCGCGACTCACGAAGAAATTGTGTGAGCGAGTCGGACTTAGCGACGCGCAGATGCACGGCATCCTGGCGGCGGCGTATCTGCACGATATTGGCAAGGCCTCGAACTACCACCTCACGGCGTACAACGTGGCGCAGTACGAAGGGCATCGCGTGCGTGCCGTCAAAACGCACATGTCGCCGCTGCGCATGTTTGAGGCGATGAACCTGCCCGAATCGACCGTCAAGACGCTGACGCACATGTATGAACGTTTCGACGGGTCCGGCTTCCCATCTCGCATCGGTGGAAAAGAGATTCCGCTCGGCGCCCGCATTCTCGCGCTCACCGAGACCTACGTGGATCTGACGAGCCACGACAAGAACCCCGCGCGCAAAGCACTCGATCCGAAGGAAGCGTTCGAGTTCATGGCGCGGCTCAAGGAAACGGTGTTCGACCCGAACCTGCTCGACCTCTTCCAGCTTTCCGTGCTCGGAGACGACCTCAAGGCGAAGCTCCTCTCCGATCGGTCGCGGGTGCTCGTGGTCGATCCCGACCCGGAAGAGACGACGGTGCTCGAACTCCGGCTCGTGGAGCGCGGCTTTGAGGTGGTGATCGTGCGAAGCCCGCAGGACGCGATCGAGCGCGCGACGGAACTCAAGCCCGATGTGGTCATCTCCGAGGTGGCGCTCACGCCCATGGATGGCTTCGCCCTCGTACGCGAGCTCGCCAAGCGCGGAATCAACGCGCCGTTCCTGTTCCTGACCGCGAAGGGGGATCGCGAAACGGTGACCCGCGGTTTCGAGCTCGGCGCGAAGGACTTCGTGATCAAACCGGCTTCAGCGGACGTGGTTGCTGCGAAGGTGCAGCAGGTGCTCAACACGGCGCCCACGGGCGAAGCGAAGGCGGCGCAGCAACGCGGTGTGACGGGCACGCTCCAGGAGATGTCGCTTCCCGACGTCATCCAGATCCTCGCCCACGGCCGCAAGAGCGGAACGCTGGAGATTCGTACGGGCGGCCGCGCCGGCGAACTCCTCTTCGGCGAAGGCAACGTTTGGGATGCGAACTGGGACGACAAGTCCGGCGCGGAGGCGGTCTACGCCATGCTGGCGCTTACCGAAGGCGATTTCACGCTCGACCTTTCACGCCACCCGGACAAACGGGTCATTCAGGAGAGCTTCGAATCGCTTCTCCTTGAGGGCATGCGGCGCCTGGACGAAGCGAGCCGCTGACGTTTCACGACGACACGCGCGTTACGCGTGCATGATCCACGCGTACGTGAGCCAAATTGCCGCGACGATGGATGCCGTGATCACGTACGGCGCCGCGAAGGACCAGGCGTACGCGGTCGAGGTAGCCCCGCGATGCACGCGCAGGCTCGGACCGAAGATCCCCGCGATCGCGCCGCTCGCGAGCGCGGTGGCAATCAAGACGATGAAGACATTCGCCGCATCCCCCGCGGCTCCCCATGCCTCTCCGTAGATCGCGGGCGCACCGACCAGCGGCACGACAACGATCCATGCGAACGCGATGGCGATCGCCGCGAGTAGCCCAAGCACCCGCGGGCGCATGCGCCGATCGCCAAGCAACGCCTCTGCAGGTGCCGCCTCGTACGCCGCGCGCTCCGACGACTTGCCGTTCGTCGCCCTCGCCACCGCGGCGAAGAACGCGGAGCACGAGAGCATGGCGAGTGCCGCATAGATGATGGCCTCGACCGTACTTGTTGGCGTACGGGGGTGCGTGGCGACGAGCAGGGTGACGCTGGCCGGTGCCGCAACGAGGGCGAGGATCGACCCCAGCCGCGTGCGGAGAAACGGACGGAAGGAAGAAAGGACCACGAGGAGGGCGGCCGTGACGCAGCCAGCTGTGTGGAGTGGGGGCGTGGGGGCGCCTCCGGGAAACACGAGCCACGGCCCGAGCGCCGCAATGGACCAAGCATTGGCCCCGAAGCCCAGTACCTGCGGGGCCCACTGTCCGTCCGACTCGGAAGACGCATCCATGGGAATCTTCGGATACTATACGCGCTCGTGGCGCGGATCTGTCACCAGTGCGGAGCAGCGGTGGAGGCCGGGGATCGGTTCTGCGCCAGTTGTGGCGGTGCCATCCAAGCCGACGGCGGCGCCAAGGCGGATCCGCTCGTCGGTCGGACCATCGGCGGAAGCTATGTCCTGCAGGAGCTCATCGGCGTCGGCGGCATGGGCCGCGTGTACCGCGCCGAGCAAAGCGTGCTCGGTCGGACGGTCGCCATCAAGGTCATCCACCCGCATTTGCTTGGCGATGAGCAGACGGTCGCGCGTTTCTATACAGAGGCACGTGCGTCGAGCCGGCTGAACCACCCGAACAGCGTTAGCATCATCGACTTCGGTCGCTCGGACGACGGAATCCTCTACCTCGTCATGGAGTATCTCCAGGGCAAGGACCTCGCGATGATCATGCAGGATGAGGGGCCGCTGCCGATTCTGCGCGTCTGCGAGATCCTTGTCGGTGTGCTCGGTGCGCTTGGTGAAGCGCACGCATTCGGCGTGATCCACCGGGACCTCAAACCGGAGAACATCATCCTCAAACGCTTCCGGTCGGGCGCGGATCTCGTGAAGGTCGTCGACTTTGGTCTCGCCACCATCGTCGGCGGCGCGCAGACCTCGATCACCGCGCCTGGGCTTGTCTGCGGAACCCCGGACTACATGTCCCCGGAGCAGGGCCAGGGCGAGGACATGGATGGTCGCGGCGACATCTATTCGCTCGGCGTCATGCTTTTTGAGCTGCTGACCGATGGGCTCCCGTTCGACGACGAAACACCCACGAAAGTGGTGCTGCGCCACATCAATGACCCGGTGCCAAGCGCCCAGGCGCGCGCTCCGCAGCGCAACATCTCCGACGCACTCAACGCGATCTCCATGAAGGCGCTCGCCAAGAAGCCTGCGGATCGGTTCCAGACGGCCGAGGAAATGCAGCGCGCCCTCGAGCAGGTCATCGAGGACGAGCGGCAGCGTTCGAGTCGTCGCATCGCATGCCCAAGCTGTGGCGCGCCGAACCCCAACAACATGCGGTTCTGCGGTGTCTGCGGCGCGCGCATCGCACCCTCGCTCGGCATTGCGTCGTCGCCCGGGCGCGGCGTGTCGATTCGGCCGTCCATCTATCCGACAGCCCCCGAATCCCAACGGGCCATCGTGGGCCGCAACCGTGAGCTCACCACCATCGAGGCGATGCGCCATGCGGCGGCGGACCGCATCGCGTGGGCGCACGTGTGCGGCGAGGCGGGCGTCGGCAAGACGCGTCTCCTTCGGGAGGTCATGGAACGCGCGCTTGCGGCGGGAGATGTCGTCGAGGCGACACGGCCGCATCCGGCCCGAGCGCCGGTGCCGTACTTTCCCATTCGGGAACTCCTGTCGCGGCTACTGTCGGTCGCACCGAACGAACTCGTGCAGTTCACCAGCGCGGAGCGCGTGACGGACGCCCTCGTTCGCGCTGGTTTTTCCGAGGTGATCGAGCCGACGGGCCTTGTGGGCCTTGAGGGGGTCGGGCGTGCACCCGCGGTGGCGGCTGCTGTGGTTTATGCCGCGCGCCACGCGGCGGAGCGGGAAGGCGCGCGGCGCACGATCCTCGCGTTCGACGACCTCCAGCGCATGGACGGCCTCTCGCAGGCCATCGTCGATTCGCTCCTCGAACTCTATGGCACCCGGTCCGGCATCCTTGTGCTTTCGGCGGGCGAGCGCGAAGAGGCGCTCGCCGAGAACATCGTGCTCACGGGACTCGAGCGAGGCGACGCACAGACATTCTTGACCGACTGCTCGGTCGCGGCGGGCGCGTCGTCGCCGGCATCGCTGCCTTCGACGCAGGGCGACAGGTTCCTTCTCCCGCTCTACCTTGAGCAAGTGCATGCCCTCGGCGAAGAGGGCGAGGCGGTGCCGCCGCGGCTTGCGGACGCGGTGTCGAACCGGGTGGAGCGCATCGGTGTTTCGGCGCGCAGGTTGCTCCAAGCGGCGTGCGTGCTTGGCGACTACTGCACGCGGGAAGAACTCGGGCGCTTGGTCGAGGAGCGCGACCTGCAAGCGCTTGGCAAGCTTGAGCAGCACCAGCTCGTGCGTGTCGATGGCGACCGAATCGACATCGTGCATCCCTTCGTGCGCGACCTTGTGGAAGCGTCCATTCCCGCCGAGGCCCGCCGTCGCCTTCACGACAAGGCCCTGCGGGCCGCCACCGAGCATCAGGATGCCGCGGAGGTTCGCGCCGAACACGCCTACCGCGCCGGCGAACCGCTGACGGCCCTCGTTCTTCTCGAGCGCATGGGCGACGTGGCGATCCAGCGCGGCGACGCCGTGGCGGCGGTGCTCGCATTTCGCCGTGCCCTCGAACTCGGGCGCCGGGAGATGCTCGATACGGGTGATCTCATGCTCGAGCAGGCCATGGTCACCTTTTCACGCAAGCTTGGCGAGGCGCTCGACCGTGGTGGCGATCCCGCGGGTGCCGATGGCGTGCTTCGCGAGGCGCTCGATCTTGCGGGGCCCGCGAGTCCGGAGCGCGCCAAGATGCTGCTGGCGCTCGGGCGTGTCGCCGTACGTCGAGACCGTCGGCGAGATGCCATGCGCATGTTTGGCCAGGCGCTTGAGCTCGCCACGAAACTCGGCGACGAACTCGTCGAGGCGGCCGTCCAAACGGGCATCGCGCACGCCAAGGCGGAGGAGCAGGACGTCGCCGGCACGCTTCAGGCGCTTCGGCGGGCGGCGGAGCTTCGAAACCATGCCGAGGATCTCCCCGCTCGCCGCGCACTCGCGCTCATCGAACTCGGTGATGCGCTCGTTCACGCGGGTGAGGGTGCCGAGGCGATGCTGTGCCTTTCGGAGGCGGCGCTCTTCGCCGAGTCGTCGAAGTCGAATGCGCTCAAGGCGTTGGCCGTCGGCAACATGGGGCGCGTGGACGAGGGTGCGGGTCGTCGCACGCGGGCCATCGAGCGCTTCCGTGATGCGGCGCGGTTCGCCGCCGAGGCGGGCGATGCCCCTTCCCACCAGCGCTGGCGGCGGCTCGCGGGAACGCTCGATCCCCTGTAGCGTTCGCTAAATGATTGGAATCATGGGCTTCTGTCCATGTGTTCCAAATTTTCACAGCGGCGACTAGGCTCACCGCCCATCGATCATGCGCACTCGTAGTTGGAGTCCCCTCGCGCCCGTCCTTGCCCTGTTTGCGGCGGTTCTGGGCAGCACGACACCGGGCTGCACCGCCTCGCCCCGCCCCCTCGATGGGGACGTCGCGACGCACGCGGCCATCGTCAATGGCACCGCCTCGAGCGACCCCTCGGTGGTGTTCATGTTCGCCGTCAAAGAGGGCGGCATGTGCACGGGTACACTCATCGCGCCGCGCGTGGTGCTCACCGCGAAGCACTGCGTGCAACGTCCCGGCGCCGACGCACCCGACGCGCCGCAGTTCTACACCGTGGGGACCGGGAGCCGCGCGTTTCGCCCCGATCGAACGTACCGCGTCGTCGACGTGCGGACGACGCCCGGCGTGTGGAGCCAAGGGGGGCAGTTCGGCCTCCAGGGGGCACTCGTCGGACAAGACATCGGCATCCTCACCCTCGCCGAGCCCATCGAGGGCGTGACGCCCCAGAAGATTCGCCGCACGTTCCCTGAAGATCAGGCGAAGGCAACGCTGCGCGTCGTCGGCTATGGGCAGACGCCGAACGGTCAGACGGGCGTGAAGTACGAAACAACAACGACGGCGAACGGCATTCAGGGCAACAACATCTATACGGGCACGTCCACCTGCCAAGGGGATTCGGGGGGGCCGCTGTTCGAGATGGACACGGGCGAGATCATCGCTGTCACGTCGTTCGGAAACGGCGTCTGCGGATTCGGATTTGCCGCGTACAACCTTGTGTACCCGTTCCTCGATCTCATCGATCAGGCCGTGATGGATTCCGGGTCGTGTTTGAACAGCGGCGAGGAGACATGCGACGGCATCGACAACGACTGCGACGACGAAATCGACGAGGATTGCCTCGCGATCGGCCAGGCCTGCACCTCGGATGACGAGTGCGTCGGCGCCTACTGCGCGACCGTGGGTGCGCGAAAGCTCTGCTCGACGCCCTGTGATCCGACGCAGCCCTTCGCCGGGTGCGATGCGGGTTCGTACTGCGCCCATGCGGGCGGTTGCGAGGGGGCGTGCGTCCCCCGTGGCACGGGCACGGCGGATGCGCCCATCGACGCGCAGTGCAACGACGACACCGACTGCGCTTCGCTCTACTGCGGTGACCCGGGCGACGGCGTGCGCCGGTGTCTGACTCCATGCCGTGCCGATGGTGGCGGCTGCTTCGCGGACGAAGCATGCGGTGCCGCCGAGGGTAGCTGTGGTGGCTGTGCCGACGCGGATCTTGTGCCCACCCCGCACGGACTCGGTGAGCCATGCGCGGCGGCCAACGATTGCCGATCCGAGGAATGCCTCGTGCCCGGCGATGGCGCCGGCGGCTATTGCACGAAGTCCTGCGACGGCGATGGCGACTGCGCAGGGTCCTTCCACTGCCGCGGCGGCCAGTGCGTGCGCGGCGTGCGTGGAGGCGTCGGGTCGGTGTGCGTGTCACCGAACGATTGCCAGTCGACCGCCGTGTGCGCCGTCACCGACGACACCAGTTGGTGCACCGTCGAGTGCGTCGACGACAACGGCTGCCCTGACAATTTCGCCTGCCTTCAGGCGGGGTCCTTGAAGGTCTGTCAGCCCATGACGGGAATCCTCGGCGACGCGTGTGCGGGCGACGACGGTTGCGCGACCGATGTCTGCGTTTCCAGCGATGCCGGCAAGGTCTGCTCGCGCGCGTGCGACCCGAATACGCCCTGCGACACCGGCTTCGAATGCGTGCGCTACAACGAGTCGGCCATGGCCGGGTACTGCCTTCCCGAGGGCGCGCGCCTCTCGTCGGACGACGGGGACGACCGTGGCGGGAGCGGATGTGCCGTCTCGCCGAGCCGCCCGACCTCCGCACCGATCCCGTGGATTGTCGCGGGCGTGATTGGGCTCGCGCTCCGGCGTCGACGCTGAGCGAATTTCACCTATGCTCGGGTCCCATGCGGCCCTGGCTCGCAATCGCCCTGCTTCCTGCCCTCGTCCTCGGCGCGTGCTCCGATCTGGACACCTACAAGGGGACGTACGGGGGTGGCGTCGTGGGCACCGACGACAATGCCTGTAGCGACGGGAGCTGCTCGTTCATTCGTCGCGGATTCCCCGCCGGCACCGAACTCACGCTCGTGTTCGATCCGGACATGACCGAAGGCGTGCGACACGTGAGCACGACCGACGGTGCGTTCGACACGACTCCGCTTGAGCGCATCGATCCGCTGCAGCACGACCGCTTGAGCCAGTTCGACTTCCCCGGCGGCACGCGCGTGCAGAACTATATTTTCGCGGCACATCCGACGACGGGGCCCCTCGCGCGACGCGACCCCCTCGTTTTCGTGTCACTCATGGACAACGACTCGGTCGAAGTTCGAATCATCGTGGGCAAGGGCGACTACTTCGGCGTGTTTGTCCTCGACCGGAAGTAGGTCGTGCGCGTTCTAGGCATCGAGTCCTCCTGCGACGAGACGGCCGCAGCCGTGGTCGATGAGCACGGGCATGTATTCGCGGACGAGGTCGCGAGCCAAGTGAAGCTCCACGCTCCATTCGGTGGCGTGGTGCCTGAACTCGCTTCGCGCGCGCACATGGAGAACATCGCCGCCGTGGTGGACCGCGCGCTCGCGGCGGTGCCCGGTGGGCTCGATGCGGTGGACGCGGTTTCGGTGACTCGTGGGCCCGGGCTCGTGGGCGCGCTCCTTGTGGGCATGCAGTTCGCAAAGGCATTCGCCTGGAGCCGTGGGCTGCCGCTCGTTGGGGTCAGTCACCTCGAGGGGCACCTGCTCGCGGGCCATCTTGTGCGCCCCGGCGACGGCGGGGCACCACCCGTTTTCCCCTACGTCGCGCTCCTCGTGAGCGGTGGGCACACGGCGCTCTACGCGGTGCGCGGTCCGGACGACATCGAACTCCTCGGGCAGACGCGGGACGACGCCGCCGGCGAGGCGTTCGACAAGGTGGCCAAGCTCCTTGGCCTGGGGTACCCGGGCGGACCCGTGGTGGATCGCCTCGCGGCGACGGGAGATACGGCGCGCCACGACTTCCCTAGGCCGCTTCCACAACGGGACAGTCTCGAGTTCTCGTTCTCGGGGCTCAAGACGGCGGTGGCGCAGTTTGTCCGTACGAACGGCGTGCCGACGGACGAGGCCTCCCTTGCCGACGTATGCGCCTCGTTCCAGCGCGTCGTGGTCGAGACCCTCGTGCGCAAGGCACTGGCGGCGTGTGCGCAGACCGGGTTTACGTCGCTCGTCATCACCGGAGGCGTCGCCGCAAACCGCGGGCTTCGGACCCATGCCGCCACCGAGTGCGCGCGTGCTGGCGTGACCGTTGTTGTACCGCCGTTCGCCTCGTGCACCGACAACGCCGCCATGATCGCCTACGCGGGGGCACTGCGCCTCGTGCGGGGAGAACGCCACGGCATCGACATGGCCCCCTTCTCCCGCGATCCCGGATTCCGGCGCGGCAAGGTGCGCGAGGCCCGCGAATCAGCGAAAAAACGTCGCTGAAACGTTCCGCCCCGACCCGCACTCCATTTGCTAGAGTCGCGGCGCTGGAGTGGTACCCATGATGCAAGGCGCGCGAGCCAACATTCTCGACTGGGTGGGCAATACGCCCATCGTCAAGCTCAACAAGGTTGCCAAGGACGTGGCGGCCGACATCTACGTCAAGTGCGAGCACATGAACCCGGGTGGGTCCATGAAAGATCATGGCCATAATTTTATGATCGAGCAGGCGGAGAAGCGCGGCGAGCTCAAGCCGGGCGGCACGATCATCGAGGCCACGAGCGGCAACACGGGCGCGGCCCTCGCGATGATCGCCGCGGTGAAGGGCTACCAGTGCATCTTCACGTGATGCCCGACAAGATGAGCACCGAGAAGATTGCGAGCCTCCGTGCCTTTGGCGCTCGCGTCGGTTTGTCCGACGGCGGTCGAGCCCGACGACCCGCGCTCGTACTACTCCGTGGCCAAGCGCCTCGCGAAGGAAACGGAGAACTCCTTCTACACGAGCCAGTACCACAACATGGACAACCCCGGCGGCCACTACCGTTCGACGGGCCCCGAGGTGTGGGAGCAGACGGGCGGCGAGGTTGATGTCTTCGTCGCTGGGCTCGGCACCGGCGGTTCCATCTCGGGTACCGGCCGCTTCCTCAAGGAAAAGAAGCCGGGTGTCCAGCTTGTGGGCGTCGACCCGGTGGGCTCGCTCTACTACGACTTCGTCAAGAGCGGTCGGGTGACCAAGCCCTTCACCTACAAGGTGGAAGGCATCGGCGAAGACTTCTTCCGAAATACACCATCAACCTCGATCTTCTCGACGAAATCGTCCGCGTCGACGACAAGGAGTGCTTCCTCATGACGCGCGATCTCGTGCGCCTCGAGGGCCTCTACGTCGGTGGCTCGAGCGGCGCCGCGGTGGCGGGCGCCCTCAAGTACGCGCGCCAAACCCAGCAGAAGCAGAACATCCTCGTCATGGTCTGCGATAGCGCAGCGAAGTACCTCTCGAAGATCTTCAACGACGACTGGATGCGCGAGAACGGCTTCCTCGAGGACGAATCCGGCCTCGGCGTCGTGCGTCAGTTGCTCGACGAGCGCCAGTCGGATCAGGCGATCGGCAGTCCACGGATCGCGTGCGCGACGTGCATCGGTCGCATGAAGCAACTGACATCTCCCAGCTCCCCGTCGTCGACAAGGGAAGCTCCTTGGCGCGGTGGCCGAAGTGGACCTGCTCCGCTATCTCGTGAGCGGTGAAAGCGCCCTCGACAGTGCCATCGGGCCGCTTGTCGCGAGCGACTACGCCACGGTCTCGCCGCAGACGAAGATCGAGCTCCTCCAGGGCTGAACGATGCCGAAGATGGCCGTCGTCGTCGACAAGGACGCGGTGGTGGGCGTGGTGACCAAGATCGATCTCATCGACTACTTGGCGCGTCGCGCCCAGTAGCTCGCGCGGAGTGACATCGGTGATCTAGGCGCGGTCGAGGGCCGCGCGCAGGCGCCGCGTGCCCTCCGCGAACGTCCTCAGCGGGCAGGCTGAGCACGGCGCGCTGACGGAGTCGTAGAAGTAGCCGGTTGCACAAGCAGGTCGTGCGCGTCAGGAGCGTCGGCGCCATGCCTCGTCGGTGCGCGTTTCCGGCACGCGAACCACGGCATACCAACCGCCATCCGCTTCGAGGCGCGTGCCGGAGCTCCCGGCAAGCGCACCGTCGAGCGCACGGAGATTCACCCGGAGGCGCTCGCGGATGCGCGCACGCAGTTCGCCGGTCGCCTCGAAGATCGCCGGAAGCGCCATGGCCACGGGGGTGGCGACGGACAGGTAGAGGTCGGCAAGGTGCTCGAGGCGCATGAGCGCCGCACGGACCTCGGCGTCGGGCCCTTCGACGACCGTCCGCACCAAACTACATGTGGGGTAGCCCGGCGTACTTCGAGAGGCCACCGAGGACGAAGCGAAGCGGACCCGGTCGCCCAAGGGCGCTTGCGAGGCGTGTCTCCCCGAGGGCGTACTCAAGGAACACCTCGTCGACGATCATCGGGAGTTCGGCGTCCGCGAGCGTGCCCCAGTCGGCCGCGGAGATTCCGTGCCCGTGGGGTTGTTGCGGATTCACGCAAGCGGTGCCCGTGCATTCCGCGGGGCATGGAGTGCCGGTCAGGTCGACTTCGCCACGTCCGTCGTACTCGAGTTCGTATGGCATCGCCGAGAGTCCCTCGACGCGCGCAGGAGTGCTCGAGGAAGCCAGGTAGCTCGGCGCAGGCACAAGGACCCGGTCGCCCGGGTCGGCGAGCACCTGGAAGAGCAGTGCATACGCTTCGCTCGTGCTCGCCGTGAGCAGCACTCGATTTGGATCGACGGTCGCTCCCGTTGTCCGTTCGAGTTCCCTAGCCACCGCTTCGCGTGCCGAACTCGGGCCGAGCGGGTCGGGCGCGTAGGGGTGCGCTGCGCCCTCGGCGAGGGCCCGGGCGATCGCCTCCGTGGGCACGGGCAATCCGGCGCGCGTGGGGTTCGACTCCGTCAGGTCGAGGTATGGCGCCGTGCGGGCTTCGACCCGCTCAGAGAGCGCGTTCGGCGTGGTCTCAAATCGGGATCGTTCGGAGAATCGCACGGTCATCGCAATCGGACGCGGCCCCCCACGATAAGCGGCTATCCTCCCGGGCGGGGCGCATGGCCACGGAAAAGACCGAAGAAGCTACCCCAAAGAAGCTCCAGGACGCACGCAAGCGGGGTGAAGCTCCGAAGAGTCGCGATCTGACCTCGGCCGCCGTGGTACTGGGCGGCGGGCTCGTGACCCTCGCCCTGGCGGAGGGCGTCGCCGGCGCGCTCGCGGCGCTCGCCCGAGATGCCTTTGCCCGTGCGGCCAACCCGAGTGCGGGCGGCGTGGCGGCGTTTCTCGAGGCGAGTGCGTCCGAAGCGTTTCGCGCCATCGCGCCCGTTCTCCTCGTGGTGGCGCTCGTTGCGATTGTTGTTACGGCTGTCCAGACCGGCCCCGTGTTCGCCATCGAAGCGGCATTGCCACGCCTTGATCGGATCGATCCCGTGCGCGGCGCGAAGAAGCTTTTCTCGCCTGCTCAGGGGCTCGAAGCGATCAAGGGGTTGGTCAAACTTGTCCTCGTTGTCTGGGTTTCCGTGTCCTTCTTGGACGACGCCGCGCGGGGCATCGCTGCCCTTGCGCTTCGTACGCCGTCGAACATCGCGCCCACGGCGGGAATGGTGCTGAAGGGGCTTCTCCTCCGCGTGGGTGTTGCGATGTTGATCGTCGGCGCCGCTGACGCGTTCTACCAACGCCTGCGTTTCCGGAAGGACCAGCGCATGACGAAGGACGAGGTCAAGCGTGAGCACCGCGACTCGGAGGGCGACCCCCATGCGAAGCAAGCGCGTGATCGCGTCTATCGCGAGCTCGTGGCGCAGGCGGCCCTGGCCGAAGTGCGCAAGGCGGATGTGCTCGTGGTCAACCCAACGCACATCGCCGTCGCACTCAAATACGACGAGGCCAACGAAGAGGGCGCCTAATCCTCGCCAAGGGGAGGACGTGCTCGCCCGGCGAATGATCGAGGAAGCGCGGGCGGCGGGCGTTCCGGTTCTCCGCGATGTGCCCCTTGCGCGGGCCCCTCCACGAGCTCAGGGAAGGTCAGGATCGGAGGACCTCTACGAAGCCGTGGCCATCGTGCTGCGCGCCGCGTGGGAGGCGCGACGGGGAGGATCGCTGGCATGCCCGAACCCGAGGACGATGCAGACGACCCTCGGTGACGTGCTCGCGGATTCAGGCAGAAGAGGTCCGGCGTTCGTCGAGGTGGCGATCGGTCCCGCTGGCGTCTGTTTACGTATGCCGTCAAAGGCGAGCGCGCGCGCATTGAGAGCCGGCGCCCGCGTCGCCGTGCCCTTCGCGGGTCAGGTCGTGGGCATCGTTGTGCGCGGTCGTGACGCGGCACCCGAGGGCGTGAAGCGCATTCTTGCGGTGGCGGACGTCATCGAGCGCGAGCCGGTATTCCACGCCTGAGCTCTTCGCCTTTCTCGAACGCGGCGGACTACTACATGCATCCCCTGGGCGAGGTGCTCCGCGCGTGGCGCGGCGTCGCCACGCGACAGGTGCGCGCGCTTCGATCGGCCCGAGTTTTCTCGAGGAAGATGAGGCGCTCAAGGGCTCTCGGCGGCCACGCGCCGTGAAACGTTTGTCGCGGCCGCGGGCGAGCGGCCGGCGAAAACTCGGCAGGCTCAGGCCGCGGTATGGGAGCGCCTCGAGTCGGGGCCGGCGTCGCTTTCGGGCTCCGCGCCATCACCAAAGGCGCACGCCAAGTGGTCACAGCGTTTGTCGAGCGTGGAGCGCGACGGAGGAAGAGCGCAGAAGTTGTCGCCGACCCACGTTTTTCCGCGCGGAAGTCCCGCGCGCGATGAACCGCGCGCGCCCACGTCGGCTGAGCGAGGCCATTGGCGCGCTCGCCGCGGCCCTCGATGCGGGTAGTGGCGGCTCGTTCCTGCTCGAAGGCGTTACGGGTTCAGGCAAGACCGAGGTCTACCTCCAGCTCATCGCCCGGGCGCGGGCCGCGGGGAAGGGCGCGCTCCTGCTGGTTCCAGTTGCGCTCACACGCAGCTCGTTAACCGATTCCGCGCGCGGTTTGGTGACGCCATCGCAGTGCTGCACAGCGGGCTCACCGACCGGGAGCGCGCGGACGCGTGGCGCGCGCTCCGCGCCGGCAACGTCAAGCTCGCGATCGGGGCTCGCTCGGCACTCTTTGCTCCGTGACCGACCTCTCGGTGGTCGTGGTGGATGAGGAGCACGACCCGTCCTTCAAGCAAGGAGGAAGGCTTTCGCTACCACGCCCGCGACATGGCCATGCTCCGCGCCCACGGCACCAAAGCCGTATGCGTGCTCGGTTCCGCGACCCCGTCCGTCGAGACCCGCTATCTCGCCGATGAGGGCAGGTGGGCCACCTGCGCCTGCCCGAACGAGGCCCTCGCGAACGCTGCCGTCGGTCGAAATCGTGGACCTCGCCCGCCACAGAGCGGACCGAGTGGTTCTTCCCTCCTGTCGGCGCCGCTTCATCGAGCCCTCGCGGCGTGCCTCGAGTCGGGCAGCGAGGCGATCTGTTCCTGAACCGGCGCGGCTTTGCGCCCACGTTGCTGATGCTCCGCCTGCGGTCAGGTGAGCGAGTGCCCGACCTGCAGCGTCGCGCTGACGCTCCACCATCGTCACGGCCTGCTCAAGTGTCACTACTGCGACTACGCCGCGGCGATGACGGACACCTGTGCGGCCTGCGGTGCGCCGGAGCTACTCCAACTCGGTGCGGGCACGGAGAAAATCGAAGCCCATATTGCCGAGGCGTTTCCGGCGGCTCGCATCGCGCGGCTCGATCGCGACACCGCAAAGACGGCGGCGCATACCGAACATCCTCGATCGCCTTCGAGCGCGGGAGGTCGACATCCTCGTCGGCACACAGATGGTCACGAAGGAGCACGACATGCCCGGGGTCCGCTCGTGGGCGTGGTGCTTGCGGACCAATCCCTCGCGTTTCCGGATTTTCGTGCGTCCGAGCGCACCTTTCAGCTGCTCTCACAGGTGGCCGGTCGTGCGGGTCGCGGTGACGCGCCGGGCCGTGTGCTGTTTCAGACGTACCAACCTGCGCATCCTGCGATCCTCGCGGCGCAGGCCCATGACTACGAGGCGTTCTACCGAGCCGAGCTCGCGGCGCGTCGGGAACTTGGCTACGCGCCATTCTCGCGCATGGCGTCCGTCCGCATTGATGCGGGTGACGAAAACGTCGCTTCGCAAACCGCCAGGGCCCTCGCCGAGTCCGTCACACGGCACCCACGCGTTCTTGATGGTGCGGTGCGCGTGCTTGGCCCCGCTCCCGCGCCCATGGCGCGCCTCCGCGGGCGCTATCGGTTTCGATTGCTGCTGCGTGCGGCGGACCGGGTCGCGCTCCGCGCGGTGGCGGGCGCCATCCTTCACCGAATCGACGCGGGCATCGCACCCGCACGGGCCTCCCTCGACATCGACCCCGTCTCGATGTTGTGAAGCCCACGGCCCCGCGCGCGCCGCGGGATTTCCCGGCCTCGTGGCCACCGCACCCCACGCCCGCTTGCCGTTCGGGGGGGCGGGTGTTACGAAATTAGCCTCTTTTCAGCGCGGATTTCCGCGTCACGACAGGACCTCCCCATGGCCGTGCGACCGATTCTCCACTACCCCGACAAGCGCCTCCGGATCCCCGGGGAGCCCGTCACCGATTTCGGACCGGAGCTCCAGACACTCGTCGACGACATGGCAGAGACGATGTACGCGGCGCCGGGCGTCGGGCTCGCCGCGCCACAGATTGGCGTCTCGAAGCGCATCTTCATCATCGACGTGTCTGCCGGTGACGACGAACCGAGCGACCTTCGCGTGTTCATCAATCCCGAGATCGTCGGGATGGTCGGCGAGACAAGCTGGGACGAGGGCTGCCTTTCCTTCCCCGGCGTGCGCGAAGAGGTGCCCCGCGCCGAAACCGTGACCGTTCGAGCCCTCGATCGAGAGGGAAAGCCTTTCGAGCTCGTGGCCGAGGGGCTCCTCGCCATCGCGGTTCAGCACGAAAACGACCACCTCGAAGGCAAGCTCATGATCGACCGGCTCAGCATGCTCAAAAAGCGCATGGTTCACCGTTCGATGCTCAAGCGTGCCGCCGAAGAAGGCACTGCGGTTTAGGTCGGGTCGATTGTCATTCGGCGCCGCGTGAGGTAACGGAAGCGCTGTCATGGAGCGACCGCGCACGTTGTTCTTTGGGACACCCGCCTTCGCGGTGCCGTGCTTGCGTGCGGTTCACGCCGTGAGCGACGTGGTGCAGGTGTTTTCGCAGCCCGATCGGCCGTCCGGGCGAGGCATGCGTGAAACGCCACCCCCGGTGAAGGTAACGGCCCTCGAGCTCGGTCTTGAGGTGAGCCAGCCGACCCGCATCAAGACCGCATCCTTCGCCGAGTCGCTTCGCGCGTTTCACGCGGATGTCGCGGTGGTCGTCGCCTACGGTCGCATCTTGCCGAAGGCGGTGCTCGAAGCGTCGCGCCGCGGTTCGGTGAACGTGCACGCTTCGCTCCTGCCGCGTTGGCGCGGGGCTGCGCCGATCCAGTGGTCCATCCTGGCGGGTGATCACGAGACGGGGGTGTGCCTCATGCAGATGGACGAGGGGCTCGACACGGGCCCGGTCCTTGCGCGCAAGGTGACGCCCATCGACGAGAACGAGACCTCGCCGGTGCTCGCCGAGCGCCTCTCGGATCTTGGCGCGGAGCTCCTGTCCGAGTCGCTCCTTGCGCACGTGCGTGGGGACCTGACGCCCGAGCCGCAGCCGGAGGTCGGCATGACCTACGCGTCAATGCTCGAGAAATCCCACGGCGACCTCCGGTGGAACGCGTCGGCCCGCACCGTGCACGACCAGGTGCGCGGGCTCGTTCCCTGGCCCGGCGCGTTCACACACCACGGCTCGACGCGCATCAAGGTGCACGCGTCGCGCATCGTGGCGCATTCAGGCTCCGATGCTGCGCCGGGAACCGTGCTCCGTGCCGATCGGCACGGCCTTGAGGTCCAGTGCGGTGAAGGCGTGGTCTCGCTCCTCGAGCTTCAGCTCGACGGCCGGAAGCGCCTTCCCGTGGAGGGCTTCCTCGCGGGCTACGCCCTGGAGCCGGGCGCACGGTTCGAGCACAACGGGGGAGCGAACGCATGAAGATCTACACCAAGACCGGCGACAAGGGCGATACGGGCCTCTTCGGTGGTGCGCGCGTCTCGAAGGCCGACCGGCGGGTCGCCGCCTACGGGGACATCGACGAGCTCAACAGCGTGATCGGTCTTGCGCGCGCGGAACTCGGCGCCGGCGACCTCGATTCACTCCTTGCCCGTATCCAGAGCGAGCTCTTCACCTGTGGTTCGGAACTCGGGTGCGTCCCCGGCAAGGCAGCGAAGCTGCCGACGGCGCTCCTCGACGAGGTGCAGGTTGTGGCCCTTGAGCAAGCCATTGATTCGCTTGAATCCGAATTGGCTCCGCTGACGAACTTCATTCTTCCCGGCGGTTCGCGCGCCGCGGCTGCGCTTCATCTCGCGCGCACTGTCTGCCGTCGCGCCGAACGTCATATCGTCGCCCTCGCGGACGACGAACCCGTTCGCGCCGAGATCGTTCGCTACGTCAATCGCCTCAGCGACCTGCTCTTCACCGCCGCGCGTGTCGCGAATGCTCGTGCGAGCGTGGCCGACGTGCTGTGGCAACCGCGAACGAAGGCCGAAACGGGAAGCGAATCATAACGCAGATTCGTTGCGCTTACACGGTGCGACCCGCGTGACTCCGTGCTTTCTTTCGCGTGAACTCGGCACGTGCGGCCTTGACCCTGCAACGTGCGATCACTACCGTTTGGATTGTCCCTCTGTTGGGATTTCGTGATGACCAGGAGCAAAAGGGTCCCTTACACGCTGTCTTTGGGAGTGACACTCGATTGTGGTGTGCCGGCCCGACAAGCATCTTCGGGAAGCCTAAAACAGTCGAAACCAACTCCCCCCTACTGGTGGTAGGGACCGCGCTCCCGGGCACACGGCCACAACGGTACGGACATATGAAGGGCGGGTCGAAAGACTCGCCCTTCGCCTTTTTGGAGTCGCAGGTCCGGCGACTATTTGACGGGGGTCGCCTTGAGGGCAGCCTTGCCGTCTTTCACGTACACGGTGAAGTGCACCCGTGAGACGCCGGTCTTCGCGATGATCGTTTCGCGGTTCTTCCGCAGCGTGATGACAAACCGGTCGTAGGTCAGCCCTTCGGTCGACTCCCCGCACTGCTTCTTTGTCACGACGAAGCGATCGTAGACCTCGCGGAAGTGCGACTCCTCGTCGTCCTTCTTCGGTGCTTCGGCGGCCTTCTTGGGGGCTGCGGCCTGGGCCTTCTTCGCTTGTTCGTCGAGCAGCTCGCTCGGGATGGCAGCGACCGCAGTGGGCGGGTCGTCGTAGTCTTCCGAGCCGCTTGCTGGGCGAACCGCGGGAGATGCTGGCTCGGGTTTGACGCCCTTCGGTGGCGGCACGGGCGGGAAGCCGGCGCCGGGCTTGGCGGCCCTGGGTGGTGCCGCGGGCGGGCGCGCGGGCGCGGCGGGAGGGAGCGGTGCATCCTTCAGCGCTTCACCGGATGCGGTGACTCCGGCGTTCTCTTCGACCGCCGCGTCCTTGCCCTTCGCGGACGGAGAGAAACCAAAGAACGACGAGGGCTCGACCGCGTCGTCGGGGGTGGAACCCAGGATCTCGTCGATGTTGGCCGCGCGCCGAATCGGTTGCGTGCCGCCACCCTTCGACAGTGCCGTGTCGATCGCGTCGTTGATGGCCATGGCAAGTGCGCGGGAGCGGCTGCGGTACGTGCCCGCCGGTAGCCGCTCGCCCTCGGTGAGGTGCGCCGTCACCCGCTTCGTCTCCGCGAGCATGCGACCCATGGGTCGGTCGCGCTCAAGCCACACGGCAAGCCACCCAAGAAGAGCAAGCACGACCGCGATGCCGCCAAGCATGGTCCAAAGGGAGGTGTCGAGGCTTCCTCCTTCGTTGAGCTTGCTGAGGATATCGAGGGGCGCGATGAGCGAACGCGGACGCGCGATCCCATACGCGACGCCAAGTTCGCTGGCGCTCCCGGTGGCCGGCGCGAACACGGCCTGGCCGGCCGGGACGTCGAGCGCCTCCGTGCGCTTGCCCGCCTGAAACCGGTCGCTTGAGCGCGCGGAGTTGAGCGCCTGCACCGTGTCGTCCGCGCGGACTGCGCCCTGTCGCGAAGGCATGTGCCGCGCGATGACTTTGTCGTGGTAGTAGAACGCGACGGTGGCACCGTCGATGCGGTCGGAGAGCACCTGGGCAAGCCGATCGTCGATCTTGATGCCGTGAATGACCGCGCCCACGTAGTTGTTCCCGTCCACGACGGGTCGGGCGGCCATGCGGTACGGCTGATCCATCAGCACCCAAACATCGTCCATCATGAAGCCCTCGAGCGCCTTCTCGACGAGGGGCACGTGCTCGAGGCTTGAGCGTTCCGGAGGCTGACGCACGCCGTTCGCTGCAACGATGCGGCCCGAGTCGTCCACGGCGATGAGCACGTCCGCCGCCAGCTCACTCAGGTTTCGATTGAGGCTGCTGAGGCGGTTCGACAGATCCGAGTTCAACGTGACGGTGCTGCGATTGCTCGCGGCGCGGAGCGCGGAGCGCACTTCCTCGTCGCCAGCGATGCGCGCCACCGCGTCGAGTCGCACGCGCGCGTCGGTGCGGAGCAGCATCTCCACTTCGAGCCGATCGCGCCGGAGCTCGTCCGCAAGGGCAGTGTCCGTTTGGTGATTGAGCACGTTGGCCGACGACAACACGAGCGCGCCGGACACCATGGCGAGTGCAGCAAGGAGGAGGAACCAAAAACGAGTGAAGATCATCGTGCGTTCCCCTAGTTCGCCGCCGAAATGCGGACCTGCACGCTTCCGACGTTCAGCTCCCGAGGCCCGGCGACATTGACCGCCTGGCGTGCGACTTCTTTGTCGCGGAAGTAGACCACGAGGGTGTACGAGCCCGGCGTGACGTTGCCGAAGCTGAAACGCCCACGCGCATCGACTTCCGCCACCGCGACGAGATCGGCGATCGAGTGCACCCAACCGCGCAGGGTCGGGCGCAGTTTGTCGCGAACCTCCCAGTGGCCTGCGGCGGGAATGGTGATGGTCCGCGTCTGGCCAGGGGATGTGCCGATCGATTCAAATCCCGCCGCGCCCTCCGCACCCAGTTGGTGGGCAAACACGTCCGTATTTTCGATGGTGAACGCCGACTTGGCGCGCACGACGACGACCTCGGGATTCAAGATGCCCCCCCGAAGCTCGTACTTGAGCGGCGCCGGCTCACCCTCGCCGACGAGCACGACGGCGAGATGCCGCCCCAGTTCTTCGCGTGGTGAACGCGGCAGGACTGCGCCGTTCCATTCGAGCCAGTAGCCCGTGGGGCCCTTCGTTTCCGCCGACGGCAGTCCGGAGACGTCGAGCGCCCCGCGTACGGGTGTCGCCGACGCGCTCGCCGCGAGTCCCCCCACTGCGAACGTGAGCGCCACCGCGCCGACCCAGATCCTTCGTCGCATGCCTACTCCCCCGTGACCGTTCATGAATTGGCGATGTTACCGCCCCTTTTCCCGGGCGGTCAACGTCGTGTCG
>JAWKRM010000027.1:0-64587 GCA_041389625.1 Polyangiales bacterium | reverse complement strand
GCGGTGGGTCGACTCGACGATGGTGGGGAACGGGATGTAGGCGCTCGGGCGCGACGACTCGGTCATGCGCGGGAGCCTACACCGAACGCTCGATCGCTTTCCATTTGAACCGGTCCGGATGCGCTTCGGCCCGATTCAAAGCGAACGCGAGCTAGCCGTGGTCGTGCGAATGGTCGCCGTGATCGTGTTCGTGGGCATGCGCCTCTTCCGCCGACACTTCGCGGAGCTTCGCCACGGACTTGAGGTAGTCCATGAGCTTTTCTTCGAGGACATTGTTCTCCACGATGGCGCGGCGTTCGCCGGCGTATTCGGCCTTGATCTTCGCGATGTGCTTGCCGGTCTGCTCGCTCATCTTGAGTAGGCGGGCGTCGACGTCCGCGTCCGTGATCTCGATCTTTTGTTCGCGGGCGACCGCGGCGAGGAGGAGGGCGGCCTTCACCTTGCGCTCGGCGCGCGCATGCATGGTGCCGTGGAGCGCTTCGGAGAGCTGTTCGAGCTGGCCGGTCATGCCCATGTAGGCGGCGTATTCATAGACCGCGCGGCGTTCTTCCTGCATCACCAGGGAAGGCGGCACCTCGATGGGGTTCTTCTCGATCAGCGAATCGATGAGGCTTTCCCGGAGGGCCGCGTCCGAGTGTTGGTCGGCGACCTTCTGAAGCCCCTCGCGGATCTTCATGCGGAGCTCGAGCAGCGTGGCGTAGTCGCCGACGTCCTTGGCGAACTCGTCGTCGAGCTCCGGCAAGATGCGCTCGCGGAGCGACTTCACGGTCACGGCGAACTCGGCCTTCTTGCCGCGGAGGTCCTCGGACTGGTGATCGTCCTCGAACGTGACCTCGATGGTCTTCGTGTCGCCGGGCGAAGCGCCCGTGAGGCCCTCCTCGAACGCCGGAATGAGCGCGCCCGATCCGAGATCAACCACGCGGTCGGTGGCCGCCATTTCCGGCTTGTCCACGCCGTCGACCTTCACCGTGTAGTCGATGGTCAGCTCGTCGTTGCCCTTCGCGGGGCGCATGGGGTCGGGCACGCTGACCTCGGAGTGCTTCATGCGCAACTCCTCAACCTCTTGGTTCACCTGCTCGTCCGTGACGGGGTGCGCGTGGTGCTTGGCCTCGAGGTCCTTCGTGTTGACCTTTTCGATCTTCGGGCGGACTTCGACGCGCGCGGTGAATTTGAGCGGCTCGCCGTCCTTCACCTCGTCGGTTTGCACGTGGGGTTCGGCGACGACCGCGAGCTGGTGTTGCTGCACCGCTTCGAAGAAGCTTTGCTCAACGAGCTGCGCCGCCACTTCGCCCCGCACCTGCTTCGCGTAGAGCTGTCGGACAAGGTGGGGCGGAACCTTCCCGGGTCGGAACCCTTTGACGCGGGCGCGCTTCGAGACCTGGTCGAAGGACTGGTCGAGGCTCGTCTTCACACGGTCCCAGGGAATCTCAACCTTCAACTCGACGAGCACGGGGCTCAGCTCTTGGATCTCGGCGTTCATGGGGTTCCTTCGGCGCAGGTCGCGCGCACCCGGGGTCGGGTCGCGGTGGGCCGGGCGGTGTAGTTCCCGCCGGGAATTGCGTCAAGCGCGGGGGACCGCGCCCCGCTCGCTTGTCTTCTATGGCAGCGCCTGCTGACGCAGGCGATCGCGGACTGGCTGGTATCGCGACTTGGGGGGGGCGCTTTCGCGCGGGCGTTCGCGGAGCGAACGCGTGGGGTCGCCGTCGACGTGGGTGCGGGCTCGTCCGGCGGCAGTTCGGGCGCGTCGGGGGCAGGGTCCTCCGGCGTATCGTCGGCCGGCTCAACCGGCAGCTCGGGTTCGTCGGGTGCGGGTTCGTCGAGCGGCGGTTCGTCGAGCGCGGTTCGTCGAGCGGCGGTTCGTCGAGCGGTGGTTCGTCGAGCGGTGGTTCGTCGAGCGGTGTCTGTCGAGCGGTGGTTCGTCGTGAGCGGTGGTTCGGATACGGGTAGCCTGGTTCGTCGGGTTTTGGTGGCTCGTCGTCCGGTGGCGACTGTCTTCGGCGGTGGCTCGAGCGGGAACGGCAACGGGAATGGTAACGGAAACGGCGGCGGCTCGAGTTCGTCGGGCAGCGGCTGCAACGCCGGTTGGGGTAACGGCTCGGAAGGCTGTAACCCGGGCAACTCGTCGGGCAACGGCAACTGCATGACGAGGGTGAGAAAAACAACCTGTCCAACAGTCCGGCGGCGACCGGTGGGACGACTACCGGCGATTCGTCGTCGAGTGGTTCGTCGTCCGGCGGCAATGGCAACGGCAACGCGAACGGAAAGAAAAAGTAGCGGCGTAAGCCGCAACCACACTCACTCCTAACGCACGGCGAAGGGCGATCTCGAAAGAGGTCGCCCTTCGTTTTTTTGTGCACTTCGCCGCGGCGGCGGGTTGGCATTTCCACGCAGCGGCCGGACAGCGGAAGAGGCAATTGCCGTGTGTATGTAATTCAGTCTCCACTGGACGTGATTGTTTTCGCGATAAACAACGCCGTCGCTGGCTTGTGGTTCTGTAATTTTGTGTCATGATTGAAATTGGTCGCGCGGCCTAGGACCCTGAAGCTCATTGCGGGCGAGGGGGCTGCGCAGAGGGTGGTGGTGGCGAATGGTGAAGCAACGAAGCGTGTGGATGCGCCGCGCGGCGTGGATTGGCGCGGCTTCGGTGTGCGCGGGGGCGTTCTGGGCGTCCAATGAGTCGGCGCAGGCCGGTCGATTCGTGTACGTGCTCTCCGACGACATCACGAACACTCAAAACTCGGACCCTTCGAATTCCGACTGGGCGGCGAATGCTGCCGGCGAATCGGATTCCGACGAAGGCGTGAGCGCGGGTTCGCATGCCGACCCCGGTGCATCGGAGGGAGGTGGCGGAAACGGCGAGGCGAGTGCGGGCTCGGGCACCGACTCGTCTTCGGGTGAAGCTGTGGGTTCCACGCCTGGCGCTGGCGCCGCGGGCTCGGACGCTTCCGGAGGTGACGGTTCAGGTTCGGACGGGACGGGGGCTGGTTCTGGAAACGTGGGAGCTGCGCCGGCTTCCGGCTCGAGCGGCTCCTCGGGGATGAGCAGTGACGGCAGCGCGTCGGGGAGCTCCGGTGCGTCGGGTCAATCGTCGGCGACCGAGGGCACCGGCGGCACGTCGTCCACCGGTACGTCGGGCAGCGCGGGGGCGACGTCGACAAGCGACACGACAAGCGGCACGACGAGCAGCGGCGGCACGACGAGCACGAGTGGCACGAAGAACAACAACGGCAACGGCAACAACTGCGACCACGGACTCGTCAAACCCTGCCAACATGAAGAAGAACGCGGATTGACCCGTCGGGCACCGTCGACGACGAGTGCGCGAAGTCCTCGGGTAAAGTAGAGCGAGCGGACGACACCAACACGGGGTTCCGCCGTCACGGGCGGGACCCCGTTCGTCGTTAACGCGGCCTGTCAGCGTGACCGCGAGCGCCGCCGGAACTCGGTCTCGTCGGCCTTGGCCTGCGCGGGGGTGAGGCCGCTGCGCAAGCCAGAGATCCTTGCCCAGGCGAAGTACGGTGGCGCCTTCGATCTTTGCCGTGGCGAGGTGCGACGTGCGGCGGCCTCGGCTTCCTTTCGCGTCGGCGCTCGTGTCCCAGCGCATCCACCACGCGCCAGGCGCCGTCCGCGCGCCGGTAGAGGCGAAGGCGGTCTCCGCCCCAGCCCGCGGCGGCCACCGTGTCTTGGTCACGATCGGGGCGCCGAAGAAGATGGAAATCTCGAGTTCGCCCAGGGTGTCGTCCTTCACCTTCACAAGGCCCGAGTGCTCGAGGTCCAGGAGGGCCGGGAGTTCGATGGCGACGGGCGTCTCGTTGGCCGCGTATTTCTCCGGGTGAATGACCTGTTCCGTGGATGCGGGCGCGTGCGTGTGCAGCGTATCGACGCCGCGCCAGCCGCTTCGGCCGTAGCCGACGGCGCAGAATTTCAGGCCCGGAAAAATATGACCACATGAGTGGGATGCGCACGATGGCCGGTGCTTGGCCGAGCTCCTCTGGTCGGGCATCGCGCTCGCCTGCGCCATGATCGTGTCAGCACGGTGGAGTTCTTTGTGAAGAGCCTGATGTCGCACCCATGCGCTTCTGCTAGGCAGCTAAGCATCGCGAGCGTCGCATCGCCTCTGTCCACGGCGTGGTAGTAGGCGTTGCTCGCGTCCGTGTCCAAGCGTCTTCGTGGTGATCCGTGAGCGCGAGGTGCTGGTTCCGAAGGGCGTACCATTTCGCACGATGACGATGTCGGCCTCCCCGAATGACGAGCGTTTGTCCGACTCGAGCGAACGCATGACGTCGTCGCGTACGACGAACTGGGCGCGCGGTGCTGTAGTAGCCAACGATTTGTTCGCCGAGGACGCCGACCAACATGGATTCGATGTCCATGTCGGCGGGGAGGAGCCCGAGCGTGACGTAGAGAAGGCGGTCCTTTTCGAGGCCCTCCTTCTGAATCTCGCGCTGCACGTAGCCCTCGATGGCTTTGCGGTCGTGCACTTCGACGGGAACGGGTTTCTTGAACGGAAGCTCACGCACGGTCGCCGCCGCCCGAAAGAGTTTCTCGAGGGCGAAGCGCTCGGGCGCGCTCGGGCCGCGTTCGGCGCCGGCCGGTGCCGCGGTTGCATTCTTGCCGCTCGTTGCGGAGCTCGAACTGTCCGCATCGGTATCGTCGGGCGTCGTCGTCTCGTTTGGGTTCGCCGCTCCGCCGCATGCTGCGAGGAGCAGCGCACACGTGAGCGCTGCGTACCATTCCTGTTGCCGAGGGCGTAGCCCCTGCGAGTCGTCTCGAGTCATTGTTCGATCACCACCGCGTCCGTAAGCGGTTTGGTCCCCACGCGGCGGCCAAGGTACCTCCGAAGTGCGGTTCGCGCGACCTCCCGGACTTCCTCGGGCGTTCGCTCCCGCTTCGGCATGCGCTCGATCTCGTCGGCCACGAAGTCGGCAGCGTCGTCGAAGAGGTCATCCAGGGTATCCGGGGCGGAGACGCCCATGCCGACCACGGCGGGAAGCCCGATCACCTCACCGCGGTCGTCCAAGGTGACGGTGACCGAAGCGAACCCGGCGGCGGCGAGTTCGGAACGCTCGTCGAGGACCACGTCATCCACTTCGAAGGGGCCGTTCACGTGGACGATGCCCGACGGGAAGGTCGGGCCAGCGCGGAGGGCGTCGGCGGTCAGTTCGATGCTCGTCCCGTTCTCGACGACAAGTGTCTCGGACACGCCAAGGGACTCGGCGAGTGCCGCGTGCCGCCGCAGATGAAAGAGCGTTCCGTGTACGGGCACGAACCCCTTCGGCCTCGTGAACTCGAGCATTCGGCGTTGCTCATCCGAGTGGGCGTGGCCGCTGACGTGGAGGCCCCGGTCCACGAGGGGAAGCTCCACCTCGATGCCGGCACGCATCAGGTCGTTGAGCATGCGGTTCACCGTTCGTTCGTTTCCCGGGATGACGCGTGAAGACAGGATCACCGTGTCTCCCTCCATGAGTTTGACCTGTGGGTGAATGCCGCGTCCGAGGCGGGCAAGCGCGGCGCGCTCCTCACCCTGGGTACCGGTCGCAACGATGAGCACCTTGTTTCGAGGGAAGCTCGCCACCTCGTCCGGGGCGATCATCATGTGCCGCACGTCGCGGAGGTGGCCGTGTTCCATGGCCGTTGAAACGTGCTTCCGCACCGAACGGCCGAGCAGGCAAACACGGCGGTGTGTCTTCGCGGCGGCGTCGAAGAGTGCGATGAGCCGGTGAACATTGGAGGCGAAGATGGTGGCGACCGCGAGGTTCGTCACCCGCGCAACGCTCTGGGCGAGCGCCTCCGCGACCTCCGATTCGCTGCCGGTCGAACCCGGCACCCACGCGTTCGTGGAATCGCTGAGCAGCAGCCGAATGCCCTCGTCGCCGGCCCGTCGGAAGCGCGGCTCGTCGAACACGGCGCCGTCGGGGGACGCCGGGTCGATTTTGAAGTCACCCGTGTGGAGGATGTTCCCCACGGGCGTGCCGATGAGCAGCGACGTGGCCTCCGCGATGGAATGCGTCACGCGGATCGGCTCCACGGAGAACGCCCCGAAGGTGTGTACCTCGCCCGGGGCGATCGCCCGGAGGTCGGGTTTGCGCACCTCATTCTTGAATTCCGAGAGGCGGTCCTTCGCCAGGGTGAGCGCGTACGGGGGGCCGTAGACCGGCACGTTCATGCGGCGGAGCAGGTAGGGCAGGGCGCCGATGTGGTCCTCGTGACCGTGGGTGAGGACCACGGCGCGCACGCGATCGCGCACGGATTCCAGCCACGTGAAGTCGGGGTGAATCACGTCGGCACCGAGGCTTCGTTCGGGGAACTTGATGCCGCAGTCGACCACCAGGACGTCCTGGCCGGTATCGAGGGCGAGGCAGTTCATGCCCACCTCGCCGAGGCCACCGAGCGGGTATAGGCGCAGGAGGTCGTCCGACGGCATGGGCCGAGTAGATTCCCCGGGGAACTCGCTGGGTCAAGAACCAACGGACGGCGGGCGGCGCGGCGTTGACCCGCCTTGGAGGGGCATGCTACGCCGCCGGCGGCCGTCCGGGGCACGAGCTTTCGTGAACGTTTTCGGGCGTGTCGGGAGGCATTGTGCGCGCCGTTTGTCTACGTTCGACCCTCGCCGTTTTGTTCGTGCTCGGCACAGGCCTTGTCGCGGGCGCGCAGGGCACACCGGACGGTGGGGTCCCGCCAAAGCCAGACGCTGGAGCGCCGCCTTCGGGCGCGGCGCCGGCACCCGACGCCACATCGAGCGATGCCACGTCGAGCGATGACGGGGCCGACGCCGAATCCGAGGATGCGGCGGCGGGCGACGAATCGATGGGCCTCCGCGCACCGGACCTCGAACCGCCCATGATGGCCATGCCCGGCGGCGACGACGATGGCGACGACGATGGCCCCTCGCCCGGGGATGCGCTGAGCAAGCTCGAGTCGGGAGCGCCCCCGTCGTCCGATCCGACGACCGGTGGTTGGACGGCTCCGCAGCCCATTCTCACGCTCCACGGCTACCTGCGTGCGCGCTTTGAGCTCCAGGATTCGTTTCACCTCGGCCGTCGGACGGTGCCCGGCGCCGGTGGCGATTGGCCGTTTGCGCGCTTCCGTACGGCTGAGGATGGCCACGTGCCCGCGGGTGGTTGCGGGTCCGAAGGTTCGGCTTCGTCCACGGCCAAGTGCGATTCCGATGCGCTCAGCTTCGCGAACATGCGCTTCCGTCTTCAGCCGACGATTTCGCTCAGCGATGACATTCGCATCCACGCGCAGTTCGATGTGTTCGACAACATGGTGCTCGGCTCGACCCCGTCGGGCGTTGGCGCGGACACCTCGGGTCGATACATTCGCTCGGCCGCCGAGGCCGAGGACCACCTGCTCTACGGCGTCGATCCGCCGGAAACCTATCGAAATTCGCTTCGCGACTCGATCCGCGCCCGCCGTGCGTGGGCGGAGGTGACGAACCGCTCGCTCGGCCAGCTGCGTTTCGGTCGCATGGGTTGGCAGTGGGGTCTCGGCATGTTCGCCAATGGCGGTGACGGCATCGACTCGGACTATCAGACCGACGTCGACCGCATCATGGCCGTGGGCAAGTTCTTCGACCTCTATTTCATGGCGGCCTACGACTTCCAGGACGAGGGCTACGTCCAGTGGAATCGCCTCGACCCGAACGCGATCCCGTTCGATTCGACGCAATCCGACGACGTGGACCAGCTCATGTTTGCCGTGGCAAAGCGCGCGAGCCAAGAGGAGCAGGAAGAGAAGCTTGCCCGCGGCGACATGGTGTTGAACGCGGGTGCGTTCTTCATGTACCGGAGCCAGTTCCTCTCGTCGCGCGCCACGTCCGCCGCATCGACGGGAACGGGCGGTGCCGCCTCAACCGACCTTTTCGGGGATGCGCCGACCGATCAGTTCACGGGTCTCGTGCGCAGGAACTCCGAGGCGTTCATTCCGGACGTCTGGGTGCAGTTCCTTTACGACGACCTGCGCATCGAACTCGAATCCGTGTTGGTGGCGGGCTCCCTCGAGAACAGCGACGACTCGAGCTTCACGGAGCGCAACTTCAAGCTCATGCAGTTTGGCCTGGCGCTCGAGAGCGACTACTACGTCCTCGAGAAGAAGCTGGGCTTCCACTTCAACTTCGGCCTCGCATCGGGCGATCAGGACGTGGACGGCCTCACGGCCGCGGATTCCTCCGGAACCGCCGCCGCGGGCCAGCAGCCGGTGGGCACCGGCAGCCCGAACGACACGATCTCGACGTTCCGGTTCCACCCGAACTACCGCGTCGATCTCATCCTCTGGCGCAACATCATGCAGCAGGTGTCGGGGGCCTACTACTTCAAGCCGGGCATCAGCTACGACTTCATCAAGAACAGCTTTGGACAGCTCCTTGGCGCGCGTCTCGACTTCATCTGGAGCCGTGCCACGTCGCCGCTCCAGACGTGGGGCAACAGCTCGAACCTCGGCTTCGAAATGGACGCGGCGATTTACTACCGCAGCGAAGACGGCCCGGATCTCCTCGACGGCTTCTACGCGTCGCTCATGTACGGTCTGCTCGTGCCGATGCAGGGCCTCGGGTACCTGAGCAATCGCGGGACTGACCAGTTCGTCAACGGAAACCCCGACCTCAGCATCGCGCAGACGCTCCGCATCGTCCTCGGCGTTCAGTACTGATGGCGGGCGCCCTGCGCGCGGTCGGGCAACCTGAGGCGCGTGCGGTCGAGAAGCTCGCATGAGCGCCAAGTCAAAACTTGTCTACGCGTGTGCGGAGTGCGGTGCCGCGTCGCCCCGGTGGCACGGCCGCTGCCCGACGTGCGGTGCGTGGAACTCGCTTCATGAGGAAGTGCACCGCGAGGTCGGAAAGAAGGGCGGGGTGGGGAAGTCCGCGCCCGTGCGCGCCGCGAAATCCTTGGCGCTTGGGGAGGTGGTCGCGGACGGGGGGGGCGAACGTTGGCCCACCGGAATCGCGGAGCTCGACAGGGTGCTCGGCGGCGGTTTCGTGCGTGGGGGCGTGGTGCTCCTCGGCGGCGACCCGGGCGTTGGCAAGTCGACGTTGCTTCTCCAGGCGCTGGCCGCCCTCGCAAAGGATGGCGTGCCCGTGCTCTACGCGACGGGTGAGGAGTCTGCGAGCCAGGTGGCGCTGCGTGCGCGCCGGCTTGCTCCGGACGGAGTCGATTCGGTCCGGGTGCTCGCGTCCACGGAGCTCGACGATGTGGTGCGCTCCGTGGAGGAGGACAAGCCCTGCGTCGTGGTCGTCGATTCCGTGCAAACGCTGCGGTCGAGCGGCCTCGAGTCGTCGCCGGGGACGGTGTCGCAGCTACGCGAAGTTTCCGCGCGGCTCATTGATCTCGCGAAGCGCACAAACGTGGCGCTCGTGCTGGTCGGTCACGTGACGAAGGACGGCGGCCTCGCGGGGCCGAAGGTGCTCGAGCACCTCGTGGATGCGGTGCTCGCCTTCGAGGGCGAGCGCGAACATGCGTTCCGCGTGCTTCGCGCGTCGAAGAATCGATTTGGGCCCGCCTCCGAGGTGGGCGTCTTCGAGATGGCGCAGGACGGCTTGGTCGAAGTCCCGGACCCGAGCGCCATGTTCCTCCGCGAGCGTCCGCGTGACGCGGCCGGGTCGGTGGTCGTCCCGCTCCTCGAGGGGACGCGCCCGGTGCTCGTGGAAGTCCAGGCCCTCGTGGCGCCCGCCGTGTACGGTGCGGCGCGCCGGGTGACGTCGGGCGTCGATACGAATCGCGTGGCCATCCTGCTCGCGGTCCTCGACCGCAAGGTGGGTCTCCATGTCCTTGACCAGGACGTGTTCGTGAGCACCGCCGGCGGCGTGCGTGCCCCGGAACGTGCCCTCGACCTTGGCGTTGCCCTTGCCATCGTCTCGAGCTTCCGGCAGCGCCCCGTGCCGCCGACGCTGGGCGCCTTCGGCGAAGTTGGCCTTGCTGGCGAACTTCGCACCGTGGGCCGCCCGGGTGCCCGCGTCCGCGAGCTTGCAAAGTTCGGTTACACCCGCGTCGTTCTTCCGCGCACCGCCCTTGAGCAACTCACGGCCGAAGAACGCAAGCTCGTCGACCCCGTCGCCGCCGCGACGCTGGCGGAAGCCATCGAATCCGCCCTCGAGTAGCCGCATCTCGACCCGCACCGGCGGTCCCACGACGCGCCACGCCAAGTCGTGACGGTGGCCCCAAGGGCGCTCGCCCCGCGATCGCCGCGGTTCGGCGGCGATGCCAAGAAACTAGCCGCCGCCGGCTTCCGTTCGGGTATTCCCCGTGCGCAGCAACCTCTCGGCCGCCGGCGCCAGGCGGGAGCGGCGGCAGTGCTCCGCGTAGACGATGCCACGGAGGCGCGCCGCGGCCTGCTCGACCTCGTCGTTGATGATGAGGTAATCGAAGAAGAGGTAGTGCTCGATTTCGTGGCGAGCGCGTTCGAAGCGGCGTTGGATCACGTCCTCGCTGTCGAGTGCGCGGGTGCGGAGTCGTCGCTCAAGCTCATCGAGGGAAGGGGGGAGGATGAACACCCCGACCGCCTGCGGCAGCCGTGCCTTAATCTGACGTGCCCCCTGGTAGTCCACATCGAACACGATGCCGTCCTTCCGGTCCTGGCGTGCGCGATCGAGTTCGGTGACGCTCGTGCCGTACAGGTTGTCGTGCACCTGCGCCCACTCGGCGAAGTGGTCCTTCGCGATCATGTTGCGGAAGGTCGATTCGTCGGTGAAGTGGTAGTCCTGACCATCGACCTCGCCCGTGCGCGGCTTGCGCGTGGTGTGCGAGACCGAGAACATCATCTTTAGGTAGCTGTCGCCGAGCAGCTTGCGCGTCAGCGTCGTTTTGCCAGCTCCGGAGGGGGACGAGACAATGAGGAGAAGCAGGTCGTC
The DNA here is from genome assembly GCA_041389625.1 of Polyangiales bacterium. Lineage (GTDB taxonomy): Bacteria > Myxococcota_A > Polyangia > Polyangiales > JAWKRM01 > JAWKRM01. The sequence goes on along the minus strand of JAWKRM010000027.1, from coordinate 53,744 downwards.
CATTGGCGGCTGAGTCTACCAGTGAAGGGTGGGCCCGCTCAAAGGACGTTTTGAGCCTGCTCCCGGAGACGGGCGATTTCAGTCTTCATCTCGATGACAGCGTGCGCGATGGTCACATCCGCGCTCTTGGAGCCGGTGGTATTCACCTCGCGCGTCATCTCTTGGAGCAGGAAATCGAGCCGCTTTCCCACGGATTCCCCCGACTGGGCGAGGGTGTTGAGGAAGGCTTCGATGTGCGCGTCGAGGCGCACGAGTTCCTCCGTGATGTCCATCTTGTCCGCGAGGTGAGCGATTTCCTGCTCGAGGCGGCCGTGGTCGAGTTCGACGTTCGTCCCGTCCAGCAATCGCTTGATGCGTTCGAGTACTCTCCCGCGCGTCTCTTCGACGACAATTCTTGCGCGCTCGCGAACGACGACGCTCGCGGCACGGATGCGTTCGACACGCATGCGGAGGTCCGCCTCGAGGACTGCTCCTTCTCGGCTTCGGGTCGTGCTGAGATCGTCGAGGGCACGTAGTACGCACTCTCGGAGCGCGTCGCCGACGGAGGCATCCGGCGAGTCCTGCCGCTGGGCCGAGAACAGTTGGGGAATCGACCCGAGCATGCTGAACGGAACTTCCGCGCCGGGGGCGAGCTCGTCACGGAGCGCCTCGAGGGCTCGGTAGGTCGCCTTGGCGCGTTCGCGATCGAGGGCGACGCCGGACTTGTCGGGCCCGGCGAAGCGGAGCCAAACGGTGGCGTGCCCGCGTTCGAGTCGCCCGCGAACGGTCTCCTCGAGGGCTCCGACAAGGGGCTGAAGCTCCGGCGAGGCGTGCCATTTAACCTCGAGTTGTCGGTGGTTTACGGTCTTGAGCTCCACCTCGAGCTCCCCGCCTTCCACGGTGGCGCGGGCGAGGCCGTGGCCGGTCATGCTGCGGGTCATGGGGCTCCCTGGCGGAGGGCATCGGCCACGCGCGCGAGGCCGTCTGCGACGGAGACGAGCGGGCGGTAGCCGAGCAACTGTTGGGCGAGGTCAATGTTCGCTCGCGAGTGCCGGATGTCCCCCGCGCGCGCGTCGCGGAAGTGCACGCGCACTTCGCGACCGAGGAGGCGACACAGGGTTTCCGCAAGCTCGCGGATGGTGATGCTCTCGCCGTTCGCGATGTTGATGGACTCGCCGTGGACCGTGTCCGAGTTCATTGCGCGGAGGTTCGCGTCGACCACGTTTTCGATGTGGCAGAAATCGCGGGTCTGCTCGCCGTCGCCGAAGACCGTGGGCGCCTTGCCCGCGAGGAGCGCGTCGACGAACTTCGGGACCACCGCCGCGTACTCCCCGTTCGGATCTTGGTGGACGCCGAAGACATTGAAGTACCGAAGCGAAGCGGTTCGCATGCCATGGAGATGCGCGTAGGAGCGCACATAGTGCTCTCCGGCGAGTTTCGACGCCGCGTAGGGGGACAGTGGCGCGGGAGCCATGGTTTCCACCTTGGGCAGCGTGGGGCCGTCGCCGTAGGCGGCCGCCGACGCGGCGAACACGAAGCGCTTGATGCCGGCCGCGCGCGCGTCCTCGAGGAGCGCCAGCGTGCCGCGCGTATTGACGTCATCGCACGTGATCGGGTCGGCGATGGAAGCCCCCACGGATGCCACGGCCGCTTCGTGGAACACGCCGGCGACGCCCGTGAGCGCCTTGGCCCGAGCCTTCGCGTCGCGAACGTCGCCGCGTTCGAAAACCACGTCGCCCTTGAGGCGTTCGAGGTTCGATTCGCGCCCAGAACTCAGGTTGTCGAGGACCGTGACCGCATCCCCGCGCGCGAGGAGCGCCTCGGCGATGGCCGACCCGATGAAACCCGCTCCACCTGTGACGAGGTAGCGCATCGGTCAGCCTCGCGGCGTCAGCTCAGGCCCTTCTTCTTTTTGATCTGGTCCATCACCTTCGCGTACTCAACTTCGAAGGTTGATGTGCCCTCTTCGAGATTCTTGATCTTCGAACGCACTTCGCGGTCGAGGTCGGTCTCCACGTCCATGTGCTTGCGCAGGATCGGCGTGATCTTCTTTCGAAGGTCGGTGTCCTCCGCGAACACCTCCTCCACATTCGCCGAGTGGAGGAGCATGTTGAGAATCTGTTCGAGGATGTAGGGGAGGGTGTCGTCCTGTCCGGGGACCCCGCGCTCCTTGGCCACCTGCGACTTCACCTTGCCGAGGTTCGAGTAACCGAGGCCGCGCTGCTCCATGCGGTTCTTCGCCTCGTCCACGACGTCGCGTTCGACGCGGAGGTACTCCTTGAGCACCGCCTCCACATCCAGCCGCACCTCTGCGGGGGTCTCGGTTTCGATGTCTCCGTCTTGGACCAGGAGACCGACGATTTCCTCGGCGATGGCGCCAACTTTTCCGGAATAAAGCCGCATTCGGGCGGGACCCTAGCGGCTCGCCTGGGCCCCGTCAAACCCGGGAAATTCCGTTCGCGATGTCCGCCTAGAGCAGGATGTCGCAGCTCGACTCGATCTCGGCCGCGTTGTTGTCTTCGTGGCACTCACGAAGCGGGCCTTCGGTGTCCACCCCCGGATCGTCGACCACGACCTTGAAGCGGTGGGACGCCTTGGTGGTGGTGTACGGCGTCGAGAGGATGATGCCGTCGCCCGGGAGCACCGGCCGTGGCGTCGAGAGGGTTGCGACCTTCTGCCACGTGCCATTCACGTCGACGTAGACCGTGACGGGGGTGTTCTTCGGGATGGACGCCCAGCCCTCGTTCGCCACCTCGAAGTTCACGCCCATGGTCTGCGGGCAGCCGCTGAGGTCGATGCCGAGGTTCAGCGGGACCGCGTCCGCGAGGTTTGTGGCATCCGGCTGAAGGTTCTGGCGGAAGTTGTTCAGGTGGTGCGAGGACCAGTTCTTCCGCTCGTTCGCGGGGATCGCGCCGTTCTCTTGCACGTTTGTCACGTGGTAGCTGTGTTGGTTCCACACGCGACGCGTGCCAACCCAGTCACGGTTCGGCGAGGCGAACACCTTGACGCCGTGCGATTTGGCGATGGGCCCGTTCTTGACGAGTTCCTTCGTGCAGCTGTCGAGGGCGTCCGCCGCGGTGCAGTTGCCGATCACCGAGGCGTAGTCGTTCGATGCGACAACGATTTCCGAAGCGCCATCGTTGTTGACGTCGACGATGACAGGGTACTCCCAAAGCGTGCCGCTCGTATTGCACTGGCAGAAGCGAACGTCGCCGGTCTTGCCGTTGTAGACGCGGAGCCAGTGCTCGTCGTTGTAGACCGCCTCCGAGACGCCGTCGCCGTCGAAGTCGAACACGCTCGAGCCGGTGTTGCGCGAGGTGTCGTCGCGGGTGACCGCGCTCCATTTCTTGGTGCCGTGGCCCTCGAAGACCACGTAGCCGAATGCGCCCGCGAGCGCGATCTCGGGTTCCGCGTCGTCGTCGAAGTTTGCGATGGTCGGCGGGCCGCCGCCCGCGAGCGTGCCGTCGGCCTGGTCGCCCGAGGGCACGAGGCCGGCGTTGATGTCCACGGGGCCCCAGTAGTCCTTGCCGTCGAACCGCAGCGCGCGGATGTAGTGGTCACCCTTGTGCACCGCGTCCCAGGAGGACTGGACGACGACCACTTCGGGCTTGCCGTCGAGGTCGAGGTCCGCAACCGCTGGGTAGCCGTCGCGGAAGCTCGCCGAACGATCCCAGAACGCCACGCCATTGTGGTGGAACGCCTGGTTGCCGCCCACGACTTCGAGCTTGCCGTCGCCGTCGAGGTCCGCCGCCGTCGTGTAGTCGCACGCGACGTGTCCGCCGTCCTTGTCCGCGGTGGGGAACGCGCCGATGTTCTTGCAGGGGCGGTGCCACTTGAGTTCGCCATTGAGCGCGTTCAGCACCGTGTAGCGCACGAAGACCTCGGGCTGACCGTCGCCGTTCAGGTCGGCGATGGTGGGCGCCGCCTGGCCGCACTTCACTTCGGTCGCCGTGGAGACCCACTTGAAGGTGCCGTCGTTTTCAAACGCGAGCAGCGGACCAAAGCGCGTTGCACTCGAACCGCACGCGATGATTTCGTTGAGTCCGTCGCCGTCGATGTCTCCCGCGGCGAGCTGGCCGCCCGGCGCTGCGCGGAAGAAGCCGTTCGTAATGTCGAAGAGCTTTGAGCCGTCTTTGCCGCTCACGGCACGGATGATTCCGTCGCACTCGTAGGCCTTGCAGGCGCTGTTATTGCCATCGAAGGTGGTGAAGACCACGTCCGGGATGTCGGACTCGTCGACCTTACCGTCGCCGTTGTCGTCGTTCAGGTTCACGACGATGGGCGTCATCATGACCTGGTTGTACTGGGGCAGTTCCGCGCCGCTGCCGGTCCACTGCCAAACGAGCGTCGGAACGACGTCGCCGCCGCTCGGCACGAACTCGCATGCCTCGCCGTCGGGCTGCGGCAAGCAGTACCCGATGCTCATGTCGCAGTACTCATCTTCCGCGCAGTCGAGGAAGTCGACGCACGGGGTCACGGGCATGAAGCAACTGTGGCTGATGCAAATCTCGCCCGAGTCGCAGCACATCTCGGCGCCGTCGGCATCTCGGCAGCGGGCGTTGTCGCCGCAGTCCGTGTGGCACACTGCGCCTTCGCAGACTTGACCGCTGTCGCAGCACGTCGAGCCGCAAAGCTCTTCGCGAACGCAACACTTCTCGTTGCTCGAGCAGACCGAGTCGTCGCCGCAGCAGCTGCCGGCGCACTCCGGGCGGCCGTCGTCACAGATGAGGTTCGAATCGGAGCCGGTGCCGGCGTCCGGGCCCGGTCCGAGGCGCGGGTCCTCCTGGCACGAGCAGCCAGCCAGGAATTGAACACCGATCGTGAGCAGCAGAACGCAGAGTGGGCGGTTGACCACGGTACCCTCCAGACAAAAGTGCTGAAAGGTAGCCGAAGGTGCGTAACGCGCCAGTCGAACGGGACGGCAATTTTGAAGCTCTGGCGCCTGTCCGAGCCTTGCACGCACGCGCCAACCATCGCGACCCGAGCGAACCCAAGGGATTCCGCGGAGTAGCGCGACCGGGTGGGAAGCGCGTTTCGATTAGAGGACGTCGGTGCCTTCGTCGAGGCGCTTGCGCATGCGATCGAGGAGACCGCCCCAGCCGTCCTTCTGCATGATTCGACGGAACTGGCTGCGGTAGTTCGCCACCATGCTCACGCCGTCGGTCGTCACATCGACCACCGCCCAGTCCGATCCCTTCGGCTCGAGGAGGTATTCGATCTTCACCGCGGGCGCGCGTCGGTTCTTCGCGTCGCGGGCCTGGGTGGTGACGTGGACGGCTTCGCCCTTCGCGGGAACTTCGTCCACGTACTTGATGGTGTACTCCATCGTGTTCTCGAGGTTCTTCTTGTAGTTGCGCTCCACGAGCTGCTGGAGCAGCGTCACGAACTCGTCGCGTTCCTTCGCGGAACGCTCTTCCCATGCCTCGGCAAGGGATGCCTGGGAGAGCTTTCGGAAATCGAGAAGGTTTCCGATGATCGCCGTGACCTTCTGGTCGCGCGCGTCACGTGCGTCGGTCGACTTGGCGGGGACCTTGAGCAGCTTGTTGACCTGCTCGTGCTTGCCCTTGAGAAACTGCGTCACTGGGCCTTCGGCGGCCGCGACGGTGGGCACCGAAAGGGCGAGGAGCAGGGCAAAAACAGCGGAAAAGGCGCGGGACATGGGGCATTCCTCCGGGAAAATCGCGAGAGCGCCCTTGGGACGTGGGGCCGGGGGCAGTTATTCGCCGCAGCTTAACTCCCAACTTTCCGGCCGCAAGAGTTCGTCCGCCGTGACCCGTTCGAGCTTGGCGACGGCGATGTTGAAGTCGAACATTGCCTGCAAGTGGCGAAAACGCGCCGTGAAATAGGCTTTCACGGCGTCGATGAGCTCCTTCGGCTCCACGGTGCCCACCTGGTAGCCCTGGGCCGCCGAGACGAACCATTCCCGGGCCTTCTGGTGCCCCGATGCCCACGCGACCATGCGATCGCGTGCTTCGACGGCTTCGCTCCGCGTTGTCTTAACCTCGAGTGCGATGCCGGTGCGCGCCTCTTCGGCCTGGGCGCGGGTTTCCGCGAGCTCGGCGCCGGCGCGGTCGGCGCGCTTCAGGTTGCCCACGAAGTCGAGCTTCCACTGCGCAACGAGGCCGGCCTGTAGATTCTGGTAGTTCCCGCGGTCGTAGATGAACGGGTTTCGCTGGTCGGTGATTCCGGGCGAGTAGCTGTACGAGGCGGACAGGGCGAGGGCGAGATCGGGAAGGAACTGGGCGTTCGTGGCGTCGGACTGCGCCTGGCGTGCCTTGATGCCCGCTTTGATCATCTTGAGCTCAGGTCGGAACTGCTCGGCCCGCGACACGTACTTGGGCGCCTCTTCGAGGGAGTAGTGCACCGGCGCGAGGGGGCATTCGGGAACCTCGAAGCGCTCAATGCCGGTCATCGCCGTGAGGGCATCCCGGGCCGCGCGTTCGAACTTTTCGCTCTCCGCGCGCCGACTCCGCACTTCGGCGAGCGTGGTCGCGAGGCGGTAGGTGTCGCTCGGATTAACCTCCGGGTCACCGTCGTCGAGGCGCTCCGCGAGGCGCGCCTCGGCGGACTCGAGTTTCCCCTGGCCCTCGTCGAGCATCTGCTGGATGTCGAGGGCGAGCTCGAGACCGAAGTAGGCCCGGCGTACATCGAGGATGAGCTTCGACTCGCTCAGGTCTTCGCCTTCCTTGGCGGCGTCCACGCCGGCGCCCGCGGCGTCGCGGAGGGCGCTCAGTTTGCCGAACGTCCAGAGTGGGATGGCGCCTTCGATGCCCATGCCCACGACGGGTCTCCAGGCATTGTCGACCGGGAGCTGCGAGTCGCGGCTGAAGATGGGGCTGCCCGTTTGCTCGGGGGCGACGCCGAAGGCCGCGTTCGCCGTGAACTGGAAGTAGGGCGACCAGCGCGCCTCGGACAGTCGCGCGTTCGCGGCGGTCACGCGGTGGTGCGCGGCCTTGAGGCCCGGATACGAGTGCCTGGCCGACTCAATGAACTCGGAAAGCGAGACAACGGGCGGCTCCGCGCTCTGCGGTCCGTCGTCCGTTCCGCCGTCGGTGGGGGGGCTTGGCGCAGGGCCGTCCGCAGCCGTCACCGACGGCGTCCCCAACGTCGCAAACGCGAGAATGAGAACGACCAGGCGCCGCACGGGGCCCCTTTTAGCAGGAGAACGCGCGGGCGCCCATCCCCCTCGGAGCACCCGTGGGTCGGGTGTCAGTTCTTGCCTTCGCCCTTGTTGTAGCGCTGGATGACCTCGTCCGTGAGATCGAGGTTCGACGGCACCCAAACAACGCCACCTTCGCTCTTTTCGAGCACGACCGTGTAGCCGTTGGCCTGGCCGATCCGCTGAACGATGCGCTGCATGCGTTCGAGGATGCCCTTCGTCAGCTGGGCCTCTTTTCCGGCGAGCTCACGCTGGTACTCCACGTAGACCGTCTGGAGCTCCACGAACTGCTTCTGGTAGGTCTCGAACTTCTTCTGAAGCACGTCTCGAGCAAGCACGTCTTTCTGCTTCTCGATGTCGTCCTTCATCTTCTTGAGGCCGTTCTGCTTGGCGTCGAGCTCTTCCTGGCGCTTCTTGAAGAGGCGCTGAAGCTCGGCCTTGGCTTTCCGCCCGTCTTCCGTGTCGTTCATGGCGCGTTGGAGATCGACCACGGCGATCTTGGTGTCCGCGAAGGCTTGCGACGTGGCGCCAAGCACGAACACGGTGGCCAAGAAAAGCGGAATGAGACGCTGGCGTTGCATACGGTCGTCCTTTCGAAAGCGCGGTTTGCTAGCGGCTCGACGGCGGAGCGTCAAGCAACGGCGCGTCGGACGCGTGAGGGGTCGCGGCCATTCAAAGGCTTCGAACCGGGTCGAAATCAGAAGAAATTGCCGATGGTGAAGTCGAAACGGCCCGAATCTTCGTAGCTTCGCGGTGCGAAGGGGAAGCCCCACTCAAATCGCAGGGGGCCGAGCGGCGAGATCCAGCGGACGCCGAAGCCCCACGAGTGGCGGAGCTTGAAGGGGCTCGGGCCGCCGCGTGGGTCGTTCGTACGGTCATTGCCGTCGGCGGGGATCGCGAGGGCGGGCTCGAGGTTCCATGCGTTGCCGCCGTCGGTGTAGACGACGCCCTTGAGGCCGATGGGCGGAACGATGTCGAACTCGACTTCCATGTTGTAGAAGAACTGCATGTTGCCGCCGATGGCGACGCCGACGCTCGACGGGATGGCCGACGGGTCGTTGCTGTTCGGGATACCGGCGCGCGGGCCGAGCGAGTTCAGCGGGAAGCCGCGGACGTTGAAGATGCCGCCGAGGAAGTAGCGCTCGAAGATGGGCACGCCGGACGTCAGGCGTGACGTGACGATGCCGAGTTCGGTGTTCATCTTGAAGACGAACGGGCCCCAAATCTCTTTGTAGATGCGGAAGAAGCCTTCGTTTCGCTGGAAGACGTTCGCCGACCCGAGGAACGAATCCGACACTTCGGTGGACGCGCTCGCGTACACACCGTTGCGCGGGTAGATGCGGTTGTCGCGCGAGTCCCACTGGAGGGACAGGCGCGCGGACGACGTAATGCCCGAGCGGAAGAGGTTCGCGAGGGGGAGCTGCTTCAAGAGGCCGAGGCCGACGGCGTTCCCGCCCGCGCCAAAGAAGCCGCCGGTGCGCGACGAGATGTCGACGTTCTCGAAGCGGTACCGGAGGTAGAGGCGGAGGTTATCGTGCAGGACGGGGTGACCGACCGTGAGCGCGCCACCCTGGCTTTCGCGGGTGAAGTCCTGGAACTGCCGAATGGTGGCGAACGCTTCGACGATGCCGGTCCACTCGGTGTCGAAGAGATATGGCTCGATGTACTGGAACTGAACGAGCTGTCGGATGCCGGAAATCTGAAGCTGGAGCGCGAAGGAGTGGCCGAGGCCCAAGAAGTTCTGCTGCTGAATCTGGCCCTGAAAGATGAAGCTCTCGATGGACGAGAAGCCCGCGCCCACGTTGAACTGGCCGGTGGAACGCTCGGACACCTCCACGTTGAGCACCATGAGGTTCGGTGCGGAGCCGTCCTGCTCGGACACGTCGACGCGGTCGAAGTAGCCAAGGGCGGTGACGCGGGCCTTCGAGCGTTCGACGAGGGTCTGGTTATAGAGCTCGCCTTCGGTGATGCGGAACTCGCGGCGAATCACCTTGTCGCGCGTACGCGAGTTTCCGGTGATGTTGATCCGTTCAATGGTGATCGGCGGGCCGCGCTCCACCTGCACCGTGATGTGCGCGAGGTGCTTTTTGAGGTCGAGTTGGCTCTGCGGGACGATGCGCGCCTTGGCGTAACCGCGGTCCCGGTAGTGCATGTTGATGGACTGAATGCCCTCCGCGAAGATGACGCGGCTGTACCATTCGCCCGGGTTCGTATCGATCATCTCGCGAACCACGCGGCGGCCGCCGAGCGGCTCAATGGCGTTGCCATCTTCGCCGACTTCTTCAACCTTGAGCCGACCGATGCGGAAGCGCGGACCTTCCTCGATGGGCACGGAGATGTCGATGTGCTTCCGGTCCGCGGTGAGCGCGATGCGCGGGGTGCCGACCTTCACGGTCAGGTAGCCGCGGTCGTAGTAGAGCGCCTGGATGCGGATGAGGTCCTCGTCGAAGTAGTCCTGGTTGAACGTGTCGTTCGACGAGATGAACGAAAAGAAACCCGTTTCGCTCGTGCGCATGAAGTCGCGAATGTCCGAATCGCTGACGTGCGTGTTGCCCTCGAAACGTAGGCTGCGGACGGTGACGGCGTCGCCCTCGTCGATGACGAAGCGGACGCGCACCTCGTTGTTGGGCATCTTCTCGAGCTTGTATTGAACCTTCGCGAGGAATCGGCCCTTTTCGGCGTACGCATCGCGGATCTTCGTGACCTGACGTTCGTTCCGCGACCAGAGGTTCCCGACTTCGAGGAGACCTTCTCGTCGAGGTCATCGTCGTGAGCTCGTCGTTGCCGACGAACTTAACCTCGCCGATGGCGGGCCGTTCGGTCAGCCGGAACACGAGGTCGATGGTCTTCTCGTTGACGACTTCGCCCAGCGACGAGGTCGTCGAAGAACCCCATGTCCCAGATGGACTGGGCGTCCCGGGTGACTTCGTCGTCCGAGCAGGGCATCCGCGGCGGAGCCAGAGTGGTGGCCATGATGTCGTCGCCGGCGACCGCAGGTTTCCCTTCGAGGATGATGCGGCGCACGGTGCGCCCCTCGCACGCGGTGTGCGGGCGGTTCGGCATGGCGCGCTGGGGCGTGTAGGGCTCGCCCTCCGGGTTCTCTTCGCCTTCTGTGCCGTCGTCGCCGCCGGTGCCCGCAGCTTCGTCCTCACCGGATGATTACATCCTCACCGGACGCGTCGTCGTCGCCGGACGCCGACGGCTCGGCCGCCCTGGCCGACGGCGCTCCGCGGCATGGCGCCCAGAGGAGGGCCAAGGCCAATGCTGCTATCCATCGCCGCATGCGTGTCGATCCGCCCTAGGCCCCCGAGGAACACGAAAGGTGCCGGCGGCCTATGCCAGAATCCCGGGGCGGTCAAGGAATGGATCGTCACTCCGCGGCAGGGCTCGGCGGGGCGCCGGGGCGGAGCCGTTCGGGCGCCGTGCGGGCACGCGGCGCCTGGCGTTCGTCGCGGACGACGGCCCCATCCTTCATCTCGACCACGCGGCCCATGCGCTCGGCCAGATCGTGGCTGTGGGTCACGACCAGGAAGGTGGTCCCATTAGCACTCGTTCAGCGCCACGAAGAGGTCACGGATCTGCTCGCTTGTGCGGCTGTCGAGGTTGCCCGTGGGTTCGTCGGCGAGCACGAGCCGGGGCGACATCACGAGGGAGCGGGCCAGCGCCACGCGCTGCTGTTCGCCGCCGGACAGTTCGCCCGGGCGGTGGGTGACGCGGTGTGCGAGGCCGACGTCGTCGAGGAGCGCACGGGATCGTGCTTCAAGCTCGGTGCGCGGGAGGCCGCCGATGCGACCGGGCATCATGACGTTCTCGAGCGCGGTGAACTCCGGAAGCGGGTGGTGAGAGCTGGAAGACGAACCCCAGCGTTCGATTCCGGAAGGCGAGGGCGTTCGGCGAAGTGTGTGACGTCGACGCCGTCGTAGGGATGCGGCCGCTCGGCGGGCGCATCGAGTGCACCGATGAGGTGAAGGAGCGTGCTCTTGCCGGCGCCGGACGCGCCCACGTGCCGATCATTTCGCCCGCTTCAAGCGTGAGGTCGAGGTCGCGGAGCACGACGACCTCCTGCCCGTCGTGGGCATAGATCTTCGTCAGCTTTTCGACGCGGACGAGGGCGTGGTTGGTGGGTTCCGACATCGGTTCCTCAGCTGAATCGAATGGCATCGACAGGGCGCACGCGGCTTGCGAGGCGCGCCGGAATGGCGGTGGAGACGACCGAGACGATGGTCGCTGCGACGCCGACGAGCAGGAACTCGACGGGGTCGATGTGCACGGGCACGCGATCGATGTAGTAGACCTCCGGATTCATGCCGATACCGATGTGCTTTGCGCCGTAGCACACGACGAAGCCCATGCCGAGCCCGCCAAGGGCGCCGAGCAGGCCGATGAGGAGGCCGTCGGTGAGGAAGATGCGAAGGACATCGCGTCGCGCGGCGCCCATCGCCTGGAGCACGCCGACCTCGCGCGCCTTCTCCTGGACCATGAGCGTGAGCGTGCCGAAAACACAGAAGCCCGCGACGAGAATGCCGAGGCCGAGGGCCACAAACATGGCGAGTTTTTCAAGGGCGAGGCGCCGAAGAGGTTGCGGTTGAGCTCTGCCAGTCGGCGACATGCGGCAGACGGTTTCGAAGCGAGGGCCTGGCGGATGGCAGGCGCGCGCGCTCGACATCGGTCACGCGCACGTCGATACCTTGGATGGCGTCGCCCGTGCCGAAATAGCGCTGAGCCACGTCGAGGGCCATGTACACATGCTTGAGGTCGTACTCATGCATGCCGCTATAGAAGATGCCGGCGATTCGGAAGGGACGGCTCTTCGGAATGGGACCCGTGGGGCCCAGGTCGCCGAGGGGGGAGACCACGTTCACCTCGTCGCCAACGTAGAGTCGGAGCGAACGGGCGAGCTCCTGGCCGACGATGAGTCCCGGCAATACGTCGCCGGGTTTGGGCTCGGCCTTCGGCTCCCGTGTGAGCGTGTCGAGTTTGTCGGGGGAGAGTTTCCCGCCGCGCTTGAGCGGCAACGGGTCGAGCAGGTCGTCGCTCGCGATGTCGAGGAGCTTTTCCGGTGACGACAGGAACTCGAGGCGCCCCCGTTTGATGTTCTTGTCCAGGCGCGACACCGACGACACAGCTTTCGGGTCGATGCCACGCACGACGGCGCCCGCGAGGTTCGTGGCGCTCGACACCATGACTTCGCCGCCGACGTAGGGCGAAGCGCCCACCACCCCGTCCGTCCGGCGCACGGCGTCGACGAGCGCGTGCCAATCGGCAAGACCCGGGTCGTCGTCCTCCGCGGCGGTCGCGGACGTGACGCTCACATGTGCCGTGTTGTCGAGGATTTTTTGCTTGAGGTCGTTCCGGAACCCGCCCATCAGGGAGAGGGTTGTGCTGAGCGAACAGCTCGAAAACGCCACGGCGAACACGGCGAGCACGCCGATGATGGTGACGAAGCGGCTTCCCCGTGTTCGCAGGTGTCGGGCCGCCACGAGCGTGTGAAACCCAACGCGTTCAACCAGGTCGAAGAGACGGGGCAGGGCACGGAGAAAGAGTCGCAGGGCGAGGACGACCGTCAGCCCGAAGCGCAGAACAGCGCGCCCGAGTGCTTGTGACGAATCGTCCGCGGGCGTGATGTCGAAGGCGAAGGTCGCCGCGACCGTGGCCACGAGCAGCGTGGCGTCCACCGCACGCCAAACGCGAAGCCGAATGCGCAGCGGAACGTGAAACCAGAGCACGAGGAGCGCGACACGCAGGAGCATGTGCACGGCGAAGTCGAGGTACGCGACACCCAGCACGCCGAGCCACGGGATGCCCCCGACACCGTGGAGCGGTGAACTCGCCGCTGCGCGCGCACGCTCGAGCCAGCGGAGGAGGAACTCACCTTCCGAGTACGTGCGAACCAACGGGTCCGCGTCGCCGCCCCCGAGCCAGAGCAATGCCAGGATGGCCGCGGATGTGCAGCTTGCGGTGAACGTGAGCACGGCCAGGGCGCGCGCGGGCCACCGGAGGGGCACATCGCGCGGCCACGGGGCCGTTCGAAGCAACGTGTACAGGGACGAAAGTCCCGCGCCGAGCACCACGGCCACGGCGCCGAGCGCGGTGACGGCATTTCCCCGGAGCCAGGCGGCCGCCGTCGCGGGGGCCACATCGGCGAGCACGGCGACGCCGAGGGTGAGCGGAAGCGCGAAGAGCGCTGTGCTGACCACCGTCGCCGCGCTTCGACCGTTCGCCCTGGGCGCCAAGCTCACTCCGCCTCGGGGCGCAGGAGCGGGAAGAGCAGCACGTCGCGGATGGACGGCTGCCCGCAGAGCAGCATCACGAGTCGGTCGATGCCAAGCCCGAACCCGGCGGCGGGTGGCATGCCGTGGGACAGGGCGCGGATGTAGTCCGCGTCGAAGTCCATGGCTTCGTCGTCACCGCCGGCGCGCTTGTCGAGCTGTGCACGGAAACGTTCGGCCTGATCATCGGGGTCGTTAAGCTCACTGAACGCATTCGCGACCTCGCGGCCGTCGATGAAAAGCTCGAAGCGGTCGACCCAGTTCGGGTTCTCATCGTTTCGGCGCGCAAGCGGCGAGACTTCAAACGGGTACTCGAGGATGAACACGGGCACGGATTTCGATCCGTCGGGCGTTCGGTAGAGTTCGGTGAGCACGGGCTCCGCGAGGAGCTCGTAGAGCAGGAACACGCGCTCGCCGTAGTTCTTCGCGCCGGCGAGCTGCTTCTTCTCGGGCGCTGGCACCTTTGCGATCATGGATTCCATGAGCGAGGCGAGGCGCGTGGGGTCGTTCAGAATGGCTTCGTTGAGCCCTTCGGACCACGGCGTTTTGGGGATATTCCCCGTGCCCGAACGGTCGATGCGGTCGAGGATGGCGCGCCGCATGGGCACGCGCTTCCACTCGGCGTCGAGGTCGAAGGCGCGCTCCCCCGCGAGTTCGGGGTGACGCTCGCGCAGACTCGCGTCGACGCTGCGAAGCAACTCCACGGTGAGGTCCATCAGGTCCTCGTACGTGGCGTAGGCCATGTAGAACTCGAGGATGGTGAACTCGGGGTTGTGGCGCGTGCTGATGCCTTCGTTGCGGAAGCATCGGCCGATTTCATAGACGCGCTCCATGCCGCCAACGAGCAAGCGCTTGAGGTAGAGCTCGGGGGCCACGCGCAGGAACAGGCTCAAGTCGAGCGCGTTGTGGTGCGTGTTGAAGGGCTTCGCCGTGGCGCCGCCGCGCACCGAATGGAGGAGCGGAGTTTCCACTTCCGCAAATCCGTGCCCGTCGAGGAACGCGCGTACGCCCTTGACGATATCGGTGCGCGCGCGGAACACGTCGAGCACTTTCGGGTTCGCGAACAGGTCGACGTATCGCTCGCGGTAGCGCTTCTCGACGTCGGTGAACCCGTGCCACTTCGCGGGTGGGGGGAGCATGGCCTTGCCGAGGTGCTTGAACTCGAAGGCCTTGATGGCGAGGGCGCCGGTGCCCGTGCGAATGGCCGGGCCGCGCACGAGGGCGTGGTCGGCGAGATCGAGCTCGGCGAGTTCGGCGGCATCGCGTTCCGAAAGGTGCTCGGGGCGTACGAGCGACTGGGCGTCGCCGAAGGGCGTCCGGAACACGAGGAATGGCCCGCGCTTCGCGATCACGCGGCCGTAGAGCGGTAGACGCGGGTCCTCGGGCTTGACGTCCGGCTCCATGGGGAGCGCCGCGCGGGCGGCTTCGTCGGCGGCGAGGGCGAGCACCTTGTCGCGGGCGTCCCGAGTCGCGGTGGTCTCGCGGAAATCGTTCGGAAACGGCTGCGTCCCCGCGGCGCGGAGCGCCTCGCCGTGATCCTTACGTACCTGCCGTAGTTCGTCTTCGCTTGCCACTGCCTATGCCTCCGCCTTGGTCTCGCTCCCGGGCTTCTTCTTCGACTTCTTGTCCGCCGCCGCGAGCAGGTAGCTCTCGATGAAGGGGTCGAGGTCGCCGTCGAGCACGTTCTGCGCGTTGGTCGCTTTGTGCTCGGTGCGCTCGTCCTTGACCATCGTGTAGGGGTGCAGCGTGTAGGTCCGCACCTGCGATCCGAAGGCGATGTCCTGCCGGTCGCTGCCGTAGGCTTCCTCGAAGGCCGCCTCGCGCTCGCGCCGCTGCTTCTCGTAGAGCATGCCGCGGAGCATCTTCATGGCCGTCGCGCGATTCTGGTGCTGCGAGCGCTCCGACTGGCACTTGACGATGAGCCCCGTCGGTATGTGCGTGATGCGCACCGCGGACTCGGTCTTGTTCACGTGCTGGCCGCCGGCGCCGCCGGAGCGGAGGGTGTCGACCTTGAGGTCCTCGGTCTTGACCTCGACGGTGCTGTCGTCGTCTTCGCCGAGGTCGGGCACGACGAAGACGGCGGCGAAGGCCGTGTGGCGCCGCGCGTTGGCGTCGAAGGGGCTGATGCGGATGAGTCGGTGTACGCCCCCCTCGGCCCGAAGGTACCCGTAGGCGTTCGGACCCTTCACGAGGAACGAAGCGTCCTTGATACCTGCCTCGTCACCTGGGCTCTGGTCGAGCATCTCGGTCTGGTACCCGTGGCGCTCGCACCACCTGAGGTACATCCGGAGCAGCATCTCGGCCCAGTCCTGCGCGTCCACGCCGCCGGCCCCCGGGTGGATCGTCACGATGGCGTCGCGCCCGTCCTCCGGGCCCGCGAGCATGCGGGCGATCTCCATGCCCCGGACGCCCTTCTCAAGGTCGGGGAGCTGCCCATGGACGTCGGCGACGAGGGCGGCATCCCCCTCGCTCGCAGCGAGATCAACGAGTTCACCGAGATCCTGGATTTCCCGGGTGAGCTTCCGAAATTTCTCGATTTTTTCCTGCGCCGACGCGCGCTGTCGGAGGACGCGCTGCGCCTGGTCGTTGTTGTTCCAGAACCCCTCTTCGAGGGTCAGCGAATCGAGCCGGTCGACTTCGTGCTGTAGTCCGTCGAGGTCAAAGATACCTCCCCAGCGCATCGAGGCGCTGTGCCGTCCTTAAGGGTTTCTCGACACTCGGCTGCGGACATGGCTCCCGGATCCCGCACCGTGGCGGGAGCGCTCAGCTACTCCTCCCCGTGGCCCGTGTCAACGCCGGAACGGGGTCTTGGACCGGGCGCCGGGCTCGCGAAACCGCAGGTGAATGGGTAGGCATCGGAGCGCAACGCAGGTATGGTGACGCGCCGAAATTGAAGTGCGCCCGGGGCCGTTCCGAATCAGAGTCGGCGGCAGCCGGGTGTAGGTGTCCCCCCGAGGACGCTCCGCGCTGGGTTTGCTTGAAGGTGAAAGATGCAAGTTCGCTCGATGAAACAGGCTCTCTTGTCCGCTTTCGTGGTGTTCGGTGTCGGCCTCGGCACGTCCACCGCCCTCGCATGCCCCACCGCCGCGGAATGCCCGATGGGCACAGTGATTCGCGATTTCTCGGCATCCGGTTCCGGCGTCACGTTCTCCGCGTCGGGCGACCCCAGCGGAACGAATGTTCGGTACTGCATCATCGGCAGCGGCTTCAATGACTCGCTCACGGGCGGCAACCTCGACGACGTAATTTGCGGCGGCGACGGTGCCGACTTCATTTCCGGCGGCGCCGGCAACGACGTCATCACCGGTGGCGATGGCAACGACGACATCCGCGGCGGTCTCGGCGACGACACCATCGACGGCGGCGCGGGCAACGACACCATTCGCGGTGCGCAGGGCAACGACACCATCGACGGCGGCATTGGCAACGACACGCTCTATGGCAACGCCGGCAATGACACGATCAACGGCGGCGACGGCAACGACCTCATCCGCGGTGGCACCGGGATGGACACGCTCAACGGTGACGACGGCGACGACAACATCGACGGCCAGGAAGATCGCGACAACATCAACGGCGGAAACGGGAACGACACCCTAAGCGGTGGTGCCCAGGACAACGCCGCCGACACGATCAACGGCGGCGCTGGAAACGACCACATCTCCGGCGGCGGCGGCGACGACACCCTCAACGGCGACATCGGCGACGACACCATCTCGGGTGGCGACGGGAATGACAACATCACCGGTGGCGACGGCGCCGACTTCATCGATGGTCAGAACGGCAACGACACCATCGACGGCGGCAACGGCCCCGATACGATCTTCGGTTCCGCCGGAGACGATACGATCACTGGAGGCGCCGGCGACGACGTCATCGATGGCGGCAACGGCAACGACGACATTTCGGGCGGGACCGGCGATGACACCATCAACGGTGGGTTCGGTTCCGACCGCCTGTTCGGCAACGACGGCACGGACACGATCAACGGCGGCCCTGACGCGGACTACCTCGACGGCGGCGACGATGGCTCGCCGGACAACCTGGACGGTGGCACCGGGCAGGACACCTGCCTCGAGCGGACGGGCCAGGAAACCATCGTCGGCGGCTGCGAGAACCTGACCCGCGCGATGCTCGCGGACTTCGGCCTTGGCGTTGTGGACGGCAAGGTGGTGGTCTCGTGGTCCACGCTCGCCGAGTCCGGAACCGTGGGCTTCCACGTGTACCGCCGCGATGCGCGCACGGGCGACTTCACGCAGGTGAATGACCATCTCCTTGTGGCGATTCACACGGCCCCGGAGGGCGGTGTTTACCGCTTTGTCGATGACACGGCGGAGCCGGGCGCGATGCACAACTACGTCATCGTCGAACAGGAATCGAGCGGCCAGAAGCGGTTCTACGGCCCGTACAATCGCGCTGCGCTCCTCAATCCGCGCATCACGATGGCGCGTGGCCTGCGTTACGCGTTCGCGCCGCGTCCCGTGGCACACCGGATCATTCCCGATGTGCTCCGCGCGGGCGTGTCGCGTATCCGCCCGCTCCACCATGGCGGCGTGGACCACGCGAAGGTGGCGGTGGATGCCACCGGCCTCGTGAACCTCACGCTCTCGGACCTTGCCGACAGCATGGGCCTCACCGAGTCGGATGCGCTTACACGAATCAACGCCGGAACGCTGGCCATCAAACTCGATGGCGAGCCCGTCGCGTGGACGGCGGCGGCGGACGGTATCGAGTTCTACGGTCGCGCAGCGAAGTCGGTCTACTCGACGGACCGCGTGTACTACGTGGAGGCCAATGCGGGCTCGGTCATGGCGACCGAGAACGTGACGGCGCCGGGCGGCGTGGCGGGCACTTCGTTCCGCGCGGTTGCCCGTGCTGAGGAAGATGTCTTCGCGGCGCGCGTCGTGCCGGTCGATCCGGAGAGCGACTACTGGTTCTGGTCGGTCGTGAGTCCCACGACGGCCGGTCGCGAAAAGGCGACGGTGACCGTCTCCTCCGCGGGCCTTGCGGCCGGTGCGGGCGACGCGACCCTTCGAATCGAGCTTCACGGCGCCTCCAACGAGGACGTGGCCGATGAGCACACGGTGAGCGTGAAGGTCAACGGCGTGAGCGTCGGGACCGGTGCCTTCGAAGGGTTCGAGGCCAAGACCTTGAGCTTCAACGTGCCGTCCGGCGTCCTTGTCGACGGCGACAACACGATCGAGGTGATCGGCGTGCTTCCTTCGGGCGCCGACTCGAACATCATGTACTTGAACGCTGCCGAGCTCGAGTACGACCGCTCGTACGTCGCCTCGGGCGACCGCTTCGAGTTCTCGGCTGAGAACCACGGTGTCGTCGAAGTCACCGGGCTCTCCACCGGCGACGTGCGCGTGTTCGATGTGACCGACGCGGAAACGCCGAAGGTTGTCTCGGGCTTTGACGTGTCGGGTGGCGGTTCGGACTACGCTGTCCGCTTCGCTCCGGTGACGGGCGCGAAGTACCTCGTCACGACCGTCGCGGGGAATGCGCCGGCGGACCTCTGGACCGATGCGGAGGTCGACCTCACCGACGCGAAGACCAAGGCCGAATACGTGGTGATCACACGTGGCGACTTCTTCGAGGCCGCGGACAAGCTCGCGCAGTTCCGCGCATCCACCGGGCTTACGACGAAGGTCGTGGACCTCGAGGATATCTACGATGCGTTCTCGAACGGTCAGCCGAACCCACACGCCATCCAGTCGTTCCTCGCGTACGCGAACGAGCACTGGGCAACGGCGCCGAAGTACGTCGTTCTCGCGGGTGCGGGCCACTACGACTACAAGAACATCCGCGGGTTCGGCGGAAACATCATTCCGCCGCTTGAGGTCTCGACGTCGTCGGGGCTCTTCGCGTCCGACGCGCGGTTTGCGGACATCGTCGACGACGACGGCGTGCCGGATCTCGCGCTCGGTCGCCTGCCGGCTGCCACGGCCGAGGAACTCGGCGCCATCGTCGACAAACTCATCGCTTACGAGACGGCTGACGCCTCCGAATGGAAGGGCCAGGTCGTCTTCGTCGCGGATGAAACGGATGACGTGAGCGATTTCGTTTACGACAGCCAGGTGCGGATCGGCCAGCTGCCGGACACGTTCACGGTGCACGAGGCCCTTCGCAACGAAGCGCTCTCCGAGGCCGATGCGCGCACGATTCTGCTCGACCAGATCGACGCGGGCGCTTCGTGGGTGAACTACTTCGGTCACGGCGGCACGGATCGCTGGGCGAAGGGTGGCGACGGCGTCCTCACCATTGGTGACGCCGACACGCTCTCGAACGGCACGAAGCTTCCGTTCGTCACCGCCATGACCTGCCTCTCGGCGTTCTTCGACCTGCCGGGCACCGACGCGCTCGGCGAGTCGCTCGTTCGGAACCCGAATGGCGGCGCCATCGCGGTGTGGGGCGCCACGACGTCCTCGGTCCACGAGGATTCGCGTGTGCTCCTTGACCAGTTCATCCAGAGCTCCCTCGGCGAGGGCCAGGCGGTGCTGGGCGACGGCGTGCTTCAGGCGACGAGGAACTACGCGGCCCAGGGCTCCGAGAGCGCTGAACAGATGGTCGGCATCTACGCGCTCCTCGGCGACCCGGCCACGAAGCTCGTGTTCGTCGACCCGAAGGACGGCGGCGCCGGCAACGGCAACGGAAACGGGGACAACCCCGGTGGAAATGGCGGTCCCGGCAACGAGAGCGCCGGTGGTTCGGGTTCTGGCGGCGGCTGCGCCGTGAGCGCAACCCATGCCGAAACCCGCGGTCTCTGGCTCGTCCTTGGTGTCTTCGTGGCCGTGGTGCTGCGGAGCCGCCGGCGCCGCTAGGCCGTCGGCGATCGATTCGCGTATTACCGAACGCGGTCAACGTCCGGACCCGGGCGCTGGCCGCGCGCGGGATCGCACGGAACCGCTGGACCTTCCCGAAGGGCCGGGCTAGCGTTCGCGCCCCGATGGTTACGCTGCGAACGTTCGCGTTTCTCGACAGTCTCCAGCCGCAACTTGCCTCGTTCATTGGCAAGACCGCGCGCGGGTTCTTGCCCGTCCCTGGACAGGCTTCGCTCTGGGTCGAATGCGCGCCCGGCATGGCCATCAACCGCGTGACCGACAACGCGCTCAAGGCGACCCAGACGGCGCCGGCGGTGCAGGTGGTCGAGCGCGCGTACGGCCTTCTCGAAGTGCACCATGACGACAAGGGTCAGGTCCGCGACGCTGGCAAGGCCATCCTCGACGGCCTCGCGGTTCAAGAGGGCGAGCGCATCAAGCCCAATGTGGTGACGCACCAAATCATCCGCGCCATCGAGCCGTACCAGGCGCAGATCATCAACCGGAACAGCGCGGGCATGATGATTCTTCCGGGGCAGTCGCTCTTCATCATGGAGACGGACCCCGCGGGGTACATCGCCTACGCGGCCAACGAAGCCGAGAAGGCGGCGCACGTCTACCTCGTGGACATCCGCCCCTATGGCGCGTTCGGGCGCCTCTACATGAGCGGCTCGGAAGCCGAGATCGATGCGGCGGCGGCCGCGGCCAAGGCCGCCATTGAAGGCATCGAAGGCAAAGAGAAGGCAGTCAATTTGGACCGCTGATCGGCGGTTCGTTCGATTTGGAACGTTCGACTAAACGGGAAGCAGGAAGATGTCAGACGCACTCGGAATGATCGAAACCAAGGGATTCGTGGCGATGGTCGAGGCCTCCGACGCGATGGTGAAAGCCGCGCGCGTGGAGCTCGTCGGGCACGAGCGTATCGGCGGCGGTTATGTGACTGCCATCGTTCGCGGTGACGTGGCGGCGGTGAAGGCAGCGACGGAAGCGGGTGCTCGCGCGGCAGAGCGCGTGGGCGAGCTCGTGAGCGTCCATGTCATTCCGCGTCCGCACGCGAACATCGACGAAGCACTTCCGCTTGGGCGCACCGGCGCCGCGGGCAAGTAAGCGTCGTTCATGTTCCTCGCGCGGGTCATCGGAACGGTGGTCGCGAGTCGGAAGGAGGCGGAGCTTGAAGGGCTCAAGCTCCTCCTCATCCGTCAGTGCGACGATACGGGTAAGCCCGACGGTCCAACGCTGGTCGCCGCCGATGCGGTGGGTGCCGGTGTGGACGAGGTCGTGCTTTACGCCTCGGGGTCGAGTGCGCGTCAAACGCTCGTGACCAAGGACAAGCCCGTCGATGCCGTGATCATGGCCATCGTCGACAACGTGGAAATTGGCGGCGACGCACGGTTCACGAAGTAGGCAGCGGTGAAAAGGCTCAACACAGGCGGATTCGACGACCAAACGCTCGATGCCATCGTGAACGCGGTGGTCGGGCGTGTGCGCGACCGCCTGACGGTGAACTACCAGCCCGCCGCGGAACTCCCGGTGACACCCCCGGCGCGCACGCTTGCGGCTCCGCAGGGTGGTGGCGAGCATGTGGGGGCGCCGTTCGTGGCGCCGAAGCAGGCGGCCGCGCCGAGCATCATCGTTCGCGGGGATGACCCGGGCGTGCACGAAGACCTCGATACGGCGGTCGCGTCCGCGCGCCGTGCGTTTGAGGAATACGAGCGCATGCCGCTCCAGAAGCGCTTCGAGGTCGTCGCGGCCATGCGCCAGACGGCCCTCGCGCACCTCGACGAGATGTGCGAGCGCGCGGTGCGCGAGACGGGGCTTGGTCGCGTCGAAGACAAGCGCATCAAGAATCGCGTCGCCATTACGAAGACACCCGGTCCCGAATTCCTCGAGCCCATCGCCCAGTCGGGCGACGACGGTCTCATGCTCCTCGAGCGCGCCCCGTTCGGCGTCATTTGCTCGATCACTCCGTGCACGAACCCCACCGAGACCATCATCAACAATGGCATCGGCATGGTGGCGGGCGGAAACGCCGTGCTTTTCAACGTGCATCCGACCGCGAAGCAGACGAGCGCTTGGTACGTGGCGCTCTTGAACCGCGCCATCGCAGGTGCGGGTGGGCCGGCGACGCTGCTCAACTGCATCCGCGAGCCCAGCGTCGAGACGGCGCAGAAGGCATGCTGGCACGAGGGCGTGCGCATCGTTGTGGTCACGGGCGGCGGCGCGGGTGGTCAAGAGGCTATGCGTTCGGCAAGCGCGCGATTTCCGCCGGCCCGGCAATCTGCCCGTCGTCGTCGATGAGACGGCGAACATCGAGGTCGCGGCGCGCGGCATCGTGGCGGGCGCCTCCTTCGACAACAACGTCATCTGCACCGACGAGAAAGAAATCGTCGCCGTGGCCGACATCGCCGACCGGCTGATGAAGGAAATGACGAACTTCGGCGCGTACCGCCTGAGTTCGCAGGAAGTGCATCGCCTTGAGCGCGAGCTCCTGACGAACGACGGTCACGTGAACCGCGAGTTCGTGGGAAAGAACGCCGGCGTTCTCATGGGCGCCGCGGGCAAGCGCCTCGGCGATGAAGTGCGCCTCCTCCTCGCGGACCTGCCGGAAGAGCACCCCTTCGTGCAGCACGAGATGCTCATGCCGATCATCGGCCTCGTGCGCCAACCCGACGTGGACGCCGCCATCGCGTGTGCCAAGCGGGTCGAACACGGCTACGGGCACACGGCGGTCATGTACTCGACCAGCATCGACAACCTTTCGAAGATGGCGCGGGTCATCAACACGAGCATCTTCGTGAAGAACGCGCCGAACTTTGCGGGCATCGGCGCGGGCGGCGAGGGCTACACCAGCTGGACCATTGCGTCGCCGACGGGCGAAGGCCTGACGACCTGTCGCACGTTCACCCGTGAGCGTCGCTGCACGCTCAAGGATCACTTCCGGATCGTCTGATGGCGAAGAAGCGTGCCCAGCCCGAGGGGCCGCCCGCGCTCGCGGTCATCGAAGTCGGCTCCATCGCCCGCGGGCTCACCACCGTCGATGCGCTAGTGAAGCGCGCCGAAGTGCGCCTCCTCGCCGCGGACCCGGTGACGCCCGGGAAGTACATCATCGTCTTTGGCGGCCCCGAAGAAGAGGTGCGCGAGTCCCTCGACGCGGCCCTCGAAGGGGCCGGCCCGGACGTGGTCGATTCGCTCTATCTCCCTTTCGTGCACCGGGAACTCCTGAGTGCGCTCGATGGGCTCGAGCCGCCGCCGGTGCGCGGTTCGCTCGGCACGCTCGAATACCGCTCGGTCGCGGCGACCGTCCTCGGCGCCGACGCTGCGCTCAAGGCCGCAGCGGTTTCCCTCGTCGCCATCCACCTTGCCCGCGGCATCGGCGGCCGTGGCTACGTCGTGTTCACCGGTTCGCAGGATTCTGTCGAAGCCGCGCTCGAGGCGGGGGAGGGTGCCGTCGAACTCGAACAGCGCTTCGCACGCGAACTCATCGCCCGCCCGCACCCCGACATGGATTGGGCCCTCGGGCGACTTACGCGACGGTAGAGTTGCCTGCGCCGTCGGGCGCTACTTGTGCACTTTCGTGAGGAGCTTGCCGCTCACCACGGGACCCAGGCTCTCGTTCATTAGGCGCTCGACGATCGCCTCGACCCGCGCGCGTTCAACTTCGGAGTCGTAGATAAAGCCGATGCCCATGCCGGGCTCCTGGCCAGGCAGGGCGGACTCCCTGGTCACGCGCCAGTGCACACGGCCGCGCAGTTCGAGGGGGGCCGGAAGCTGCGGGACGACCAGGCTGAACACGAACTCCGTGCCGATTTCGAGCGGATCGTCGGTGCGGACAAAGGTGCCGCCGTGACCGATGTTCTTCGTGTACTCGGAGAAGAAGGCGTTTAGGACCTCGTACTCCTGACGAAGAACCGCGGGGGTTCGTGGCCCCTTGCGTCGATCCGGTGGTTGGTCGCTCATCGTGCGGCCAAAGAATACGGTGCAGCCCGGGTCGAAGGAAGCGCGCCATGCAGTTGGTTGCCGCAAACGCCGCCTTTCCGATACCCTGCGTCGGGTATTTCATGGGTGATGCCACGGCGATTGAAGGGTCCGAGGAGGAGCTCATCCAGCGGGCGAAGACGGGGGATCGCGCCGCGTTCGGCATTCTTGTGCGCGCCCATCAGGGGCGCACCTTCGGGTTGGCCGTGCGCATGCTCGGCGCGCGCTCCGAGGCCGAGGACGCGGTTCAGGAGACATACCTGCGCGCGTGGCGTGCGCTTCGCTACTACGACGGGCGCGCGGCGCTCTCGACGTGGCTCCATCGCATTTGCGTGAACGTGTGCCTGAACATCATTCGGCGCCGTCGACGCTCGAAGCATCAGGCGGTCGAAGACATCCGCCTTCCGGCGCTCGATGGTCCTGATCCGGCCGCGGCCGCGGAGTCGCGCCGGCGTTTCCAAGTGGTGGCCGCGGCGGTCGACGGGCTTTCGCCTTCGCTCCGATCGACGGCCGTGCTCGTGTTGCTTGAGGGGGCGAGCCTCGCCGAAGCTGCCGAGGTACTGGGTTGCCCGGAGGGCACCGTCGCTTGGCGAATCCATGAGGCGCGACGCAAGTTGCGCGAAGCGGTGCGCGCCGCCGGTGAAGACATCGGGGGAGAAGGGTCATGATCGACGAGAAGCTCATGCGTCGCATCTCGGACGCGCTCACCGTGCCCGGCGGAATGGATGCCGATACGGAGTTGCGCGGCATCCTCGAGCGCAATCCAGAGGCGGCGGAGTACGCGCGCGAACTCGGCGTTCTCGATGGCTGGATGCGCGACTGGTCCATGCCCGAACTCGATGGCGAAGCGGCGGAGGCCATGGCGCAGGGGATCGAAGGGCGCCTCGAGGAGTCCGCGAAGTACTTTGGCGACTTCTCCCAGCCACCTCGCTTCGATGACCCGTACGCGAACCCGCCACCGGCGGCGGAGGAGTTTTCCGTGGGAAATCTCGGGGCGCTCGAGGTGCAAGCGTCGGTGCCCGCGCCGCCGAAGCGCTCCTCCTTGCCGCCGTTGCCGCAGCCTACGGGCGAGCGGGCGGCGATGCCCGACATCGCGCCGGTGCCGCTTCAGGCCCAGTTCTCCATCCCTTCCACGCCGCCGCCGGCTTCGGCGGAGACGGACGAAGCGAGTGGGGAGAAGCGTGGCGCTGTGTGGTGGCCCATGGCACTCGCCGCGGCGGCCGTGCTCGTGGTCGGCGTGGGTGGTTGGATGGCGATGGGCGACTCGCAGGGAGCGGCGTCGATGACCGCGGCGCCGAGCAGCGAGGCTCGGCCGGGCGCCGCCGCATCACCGGGTGACATGCAGGCGGCGCGCGTCGCTGCCGAACGGGCGAAGCTCGAGGCTGAAGTCGCGCGAATCCGAGCGGAGGAGGAAGCCGCCGAGGAGGAGCGCACCCAGAAGCTTGCGGAGCAGCAGAAGGCGGCGGAGGCATCGGCCGAATCGGCGGATGAAGACTCCGCATCGGGCGGCGCGAGCGCGTCACGACGCAGTTCGCGGCGCACCGGTACGGCATCAAAGTCGTTGTCCGGTGGTTCCTCGGCGCAGCCGGACACCCCGAGCAAGTCGGACGTGCTGTCGGCGATGAAGGGCGTTGAGCCGCGTGTCATGGCGTGCCGGAAAGGGCGCCACGGTGTGCTGACGGTGAAGATGACGGTCTCGGGCTCCACGGGGCGTGTGACCGGAACGTCCGTGACGGGCAGCTTCGTTGGGTCGCCTGAGGGCGATTGCGCCATGCGCGCCGTCCGCTCGGCGTCCTTCCCGAAGTTCCGCAAAAATTCGTTCTCGATCGCCTATCCGTTCCGGTTCTGAACGGCCGGCGGGACGGGCGGCGGACCGCCTTGACGGGTGGGGGGGCACCTCCTAGCCTCCACCGCCCATTCCGGCGCATCACGCGCGCGGATGCGCCATTGCTATGACCGAGCCGACGGAGTCGCCGAACACTGAACCGAAGGTGGAGGAATCCGTCCCGACGGAGTCCGCCACCGAATCTTCGCCCACGGGCGAGCTGACCGCGTCGGCACCGACGGGTGAGTCCGAAACCGGACAAGCCGCTTCGGCCGACGGCGCGGAGGAGCCCGAAGGCTCCGCCTCGAGCCCAGGCACCGAGGCGGCGGGGCCGGACGGCGCACCGAAGCGCAAGCGTCGTCGACGCCGGAAGAAGAAGCCGGGTGATGCCGCGCAGGCGGGTGAGGCCGGCGGCGCCGATGGCGGAACCGAGGCCGGCGGGCGTCCGGCGCCCGCGCGTCGTGAACCGCACACGCCGTTCAAGCGGTTCTTTGAAGGGGAGAAGCACGCCGAGCGGCGCCACGCATTCTCGGCGGGGGAACTTGTTGCCGGTCGCGTCACGAGCGTCACCGATCACGTGATCGTCATCGACCTCTTCGGGAAGGCGCTCGCGGTCATTGATCGTTGGGACGCGGTGGAGCCGGAGGAGATCCCGGCGGACGCGCCTCCGGTGACCGACGCGCAGGCGCAGGAAGCCGAATCGCTGCCCGAGACGCCCGCGGAACCGGTGGTCGCTGCGCCGGCCGAGGTCGACGGAGTCGTTGTGATTCCGGCCATCGCCGTCGTGGATGCGCCCATCTCCGAGCAGGACGTGGCCGACGCCCTTGAGGCCGTGGAAGCGGAAGCGGACGCTGCGGAAGAGGGCGACGACGAGACGAACGAAGCCGAGGGGGCTGCCGCCGAAGCGGCCAGCGCGCCCGTTCTCGAGCTCGAGCCGGAGGGTGAACCGCCCGAGGCACCGCCCGTGGGTTCGATCCGCACCGGTCGCGTGGCGTCGGTTTCCGAGAGCGGGACCATCGCCATCGTCAATCGTTACGTTCCGCGTGCCGAGACCAAGGCGAAGCTCATGGCCGCGCGCGACGCGCGGCAGCGGGTTCGCGGCATCGTCTTCGGGTTCAACCGCGGTGGCTTTGATGTGCTCGTGCACGGCCTGCGGGCGTTCTGCCCGGCGAACGGCATGTCGCTCGGCCCCATCGACGACCCGCGGTCGCTGTTCGGCGAGAAGCTCGAGTTCACGATCCCGCCGCGCAAGGGCAAGGCGAAGGGCATCGTTGTCTCGCGTCGCACGCTCCTCGAGCGCGAAGCGCTTCGAAAGCGGAAGGCTGTACTTCGTGAGCTCGCCGAGGGGCAGGTGCTCACGGGCCGCGTCACGCAGGTGCGCGAGTTCGGTGCGTTCGTCGATATCGGCGAAGGCCTCGAAGGAATGGTCCACCAGAGCGAACTCGACTGGCGCCACGGCGTTCGGCCGGCGGATGTGCTCAAGCCCGGTGACGAAGTGCAGGTGAAGGTCCTCGGCGTGAAGCGCGAGGGCAAGAAGCTTCGCAACACGCGCATCGGCCTTTCCATCAAGGCGCTCAAGGAAGACCCGTGGGAGGCGCACGCCGCAACCCTGCGCGAGGGCGCGGCGGTGAAGGGCACCGTGGTGAGCACGACGGATTTCGGTGCGTTCCTTCGCATCGCCGACGGGGTGGAGGGTCTCCTCCACATCACCGAGCTCGGGCGCGACCTCAAGCACGCGTCGCAGGCCGTCGCCGAGGGCGCGGAACTCGATGTGGTCGTCGATCGCATCGACCGCAGGCAAAGGCGGATTTCGCTTTCCAAGCTCACCGCGGCCGAGGCGAAGGTCCTCGCAGAGTCGGGCGGTGAAACCGGCGACGCGCCGGCGTCGCTCAAGCCCGGGTCCCACATCAAGGTGGTCATCACCAAGGTGGACCACGCGGGCGTGCAGGTGCAGGTCAAGGGGGTGCTCGGTCGGCGTGGCCGCGCATTCCTTCCGACGCGCGAGCTCGGAAACATGACGTCCGGTGACGGCCGTCAGACCCTCTCGGTGGGTACGGAGATCGACGTGAAGGTCCTCCCGAGCGAGCGTCGCGGGAGCCTCCGGGTTTCGGCGAAGGGCTTCGAGATCGACACCGAACGCCAGGCGGTGCGCGAATACCGGAAGGAAGTTGCGAAGCAGGGCTTCGGCACCTTCGGGGATCTCCTTCGGGCGAAAATGGGCACGTCTTCGGACTCGTAGCGTGTCCGTGGGCGGCCCCGGTCTCGGATTTGCCGAGTTCTCGGGGTTGCCGGCCGGTTCGGCAGTTGGTATGAACCGCGCTCTTGAAAACTTAGTTGGGCGGTTAACTCAGGGGTAGAGTGCCATCTTCACACGGTGGAAGTCACTGGTTCAAATCCAGTACCGCCCACCAACCGTGGCTCGGCGCAGCGTGGATTCATGCTGCGCCGTTCGCGTTTGTGCGCTCGCAATTCGTGTTCGGAATGTGTGTTAGCGTCGCCTGCCGTGGCGACCGACCCGTCGAGCGCAGACGAACTGGCCGCGCGTGTTCGGGCGCGCGAACCGCGTGCGGTGGCCCGCGCGCTCCGCGTGGTGGATGACCGCACGTCGAGCGCGCTTCCGCTCCTGAAGTCGCTCTACCCGCACACGGGCCGTGCATTCGTTCTCGGCGTGACGGGAACACCCGGCGCGGGGAAGAGCACGCTCGTCGACCGTCTCATCACGGCCTTCCGTGCGACCGGCAAGACGGTTGCCGTCGTGGCGGTGGACCCCACGAGCCCGTTCTCGGGCGGCGCGATTTTGGGGGACCGCATCCGGATGCAACGCCACTTCCTCGACGAGGGCGTATTCATTCGCTCGCTCGCGACGCGTGGGTACCTCGGCGGGCTCTCGCGCTCCGCGAGCGATGTCATCCACGTGCTCGACGCGGCGGGGTACGACGTGGTGCTTGTCGAAACGGTCGGCGTCGGGCAGGACGAACTCGACGTTGCGCGCCTCGCGCACACCACGCTCGTGGTGGTGCCGCCCGGCCTCGGAGACGACATTCAGGCCATCAAGGCTGGAATCCTTGAGGTCGCGAACATCTTCGTGGTGAACAAGGCCGACCGCGATGGTGCCGATGCCACGGTGCGCGACCTCGAGCAGATGATCGCGCTCGGAGAGCAGTTGGTCGCGGCCGGGGCCAAGACCGTGGGGCACTCGGCGGCCATGACGCGGGCGATGCGCACGGCGGACGCGGCGCCGGGGCAGTGGGCGGTGCCCGTGCTCAAGACGGTCGCCTCACGCGGCGAAGGCATCGATGCCCTGCTCGACTCGGTGGAACGCCACCGCGCGCACCTCGAGGGGACGACGGAAGGAAAGGCCGCGGAAGCGCGACGCGTGCGAGCGGAGTTCGACGCCGTGTTGCGGGACGTGATCTTTGAGCGCGCATTCGAGCGCATGGGCGATGCACTCGACGCGGAGCAGCGGGGCGTCGAATCGCGCGCGTCGGATCCGTATTCGGCCGCGGAGCGGCTCGTGCGCCGTGCTTTCGAGGGGGGCGCGTGAATCGAGGCCTCACGTCGACGGCGCTGATCGCTGCGACACTTGGGGCGGCGCTTGGCTGTTCGTCGGGCGGCGACACCGCGGCGTTTTCCATCGAGGTGCTTCCGACGTCGTGCGAGTCGACGTCAACGCCCGTTCCGGTCTGCGCCAAGGTCCGTGTCTGCCCCGCGGGCACGTTCGATGGAACCGTCGACGCCACCGCCGAGTGCTTCGCGCTCGCCGCGCCCGATGGTTCGCACTCGGACGGCGTTAAGGATGGGCTCTTCGTGCACGTGGGCGCGGATGCTCGCGTGACCTTCGATGGAAAACTCTCGGGGAGCCGGTTTGATATTGAGGTCGTCGGCTACGATGATGCCGGGGAGGCGGTGCTTGTCGGCGAAGCGCGAGACGTGACGCTGTCGAAATCAACGCGCCTTCGCCTTTACAACGTCGCTGCGGCCAACTGCGTCGAGAACGGCACGCTTTCCGCCCGCGCGCTCCATGTGGCGGTGCCGCTCCCGAACGGGGACGTGCTCTTCCTCGGCGGTGTGCGCGGCGAGAACGTCGGAGCGAAAACACCCGCACAGTTCCAGTCCGCGGTGGAACTCTACGATGCCTCGGCGGACACGTTCCGTGTGCTCAAGGGCAGCGATGGCGACGAGGCTATCTTTCTGCGGGTGATGTTCGCCGCCTTCGGCCCCCGGAGCGGCGCTGGGCCATACCGAATTCGTGTCTACGGCGGGTATACGGCGAACACGGATGCCGGCGGCGATGCCGTCGATGTGTTCCCCGTGCTCCTGCCGGGTGAGCCCGACGACACGAAGGTCCGGCCGAACGACGCCGCTGTTGCTGCTCCGCCCGTGGACGTGGTGGTGGACCCGGCTCGCGGGACCGTCGACTTCGTCCCGGTGGACGATTCGGGCGTGGATGCGACGGGCTGGGCCACGGGTGCACAGATGGACGACCGCGCCGCGGTGCTCTTCAGCGTTCCCTTCGATTCGCCCGGCTGCTGGACGAAGGATTCACTCGGAAGCCCGACCACCTGCGCGCATTCGGTTGTCTACGACCTCGATCCGGGCGCGAACTTCGCCGCGGTGCGCAACCGCGACACGGGCGTGCCGCGCCTCGGCGGAACGATTTCGCTCGGGACCGCGGCCGCGTTGGTGTGGGGCGGCCCCGTGGCGCACACGGTGTTGGAAGTGGCGGCGGGTGCGGGATACGTGCTCCCTTCGAGCGCGGCGCAGGCGGACGTCGCCGTGGCGAACGCCGCGCCGACGGGCTTTCAAAGCAGCACGACACTCGCCGATGGTCGCGTGTTGCTCCTCGGCGGACTGCTCTCGGGGTGCGCCACACCGGCGGATGTGGCCTGCACCGACAAGGGGATCCTGCAGTCAACGTACGTAACGCCGTCCGCGCGAGTCGTGACGCTCGGCGGTGGGGCCGGTGCGACGGTGACCGACGCCATCGGCCTCGCCTCGTTCCAGGCGAGTGTGTTTCACTCGGCGACCCCGATGCGCGTCGGCGACGAGGACGGGTTGCTGGTCGTGGGTGGCATGGCGAGCGACGCGGGCTCGATCACGAGCGCGGCCCGTCCCGGGGTGACGTGGGTGCGCGCGCCGAGCGGCGTCGAGCCAACCCTTGGGGATGCGGATGGCCGCGTTCCGACGGAGACTTCGATTCCGCGTTGGGGGCACACGGCGACCGCGCTTGGCGGTGATCGCGTGCTCGTGGTCGGCGGATTTACGCCGCAGTCGTCGACGCCCTCGAATTCCGTGCCCGTGCGGGCGGTCACGTCGGCGGAAGTTCTCTCCTTCGAGCGGCTCGACGGCGCGGCGGGCATGTGCGCGGCCGACGGCGGTTGACAGCGGGCCCGAGCCGGCCGAGAAACGCTCTCCCCGGCGTGATCCCGGGCCTGGAGGCACCATGAGCCAATCGCACGAAGAGGTTTTCATCGTCGGCGCCAAGCGCACGCCCGTTGGCGCGTTTCAGGGCGCGTTCGCGTCGGTTTCCGCTCCCGCGCTAGGCGCGGCGGCCATCCGCGCTTCGCTCGAACACGCGGGGCTCGAGGGCTCCGATGTTGGCGAAACATACATGGGCAACGTGCTCTCCGCGGGCGTCGGTCAGGCGCCCGCACGGCAGGCGGCCAAGGCCGCGGGCGTTCCGGATAGCGTTCCCGCGACCACTGTTTCGAAGGTGTGCGGCTCCGGGCTCGCTGTCCGTGGTGCTCGGGACGAAGAGCATCCGTCTCGGCGATGCGCAGGTGGTCGTGGCGGGCGGCATGGAGAGCATGACCAACGCGCCATACCTGCTGCTCCAGGCGCGAGCGGGCTATCGCATGGGCAACGGCACGCTTGTCGATTCCATGGTGCACGACGGGCTGTGGGACCCGTACAACGACTTCCACATGGGCAACGCGGGCGAGCTCTGCGCACGCGAGATGGGCATCGGGCGCGAGTCGCAGGATGCCTTCGCGCTCGAGTCCTATCGCCGCGCCCTGGCCGCCCAGAAGGAAGGCAAGTTCAACGCGGAACTGACGCCCGTCACCGTGAAGGACCGCAAGGGCGACGTGGTGGTTTCCGTGGACGAGGAGCCGGGGCGGGGAAATCCGCAGAAGGTTCCCACGCTCAAACCCGCCTTCGACAAGGCTGGAACCATCACGGCCGCCAACGCTTCGAAGGTGAACGACGGCGCCGCCGCCCTCGTCCTGGCGTCGGCCTCGGAGGTCAAGCGACGTGGGCTCAAGCCGCTTGCGCGCATCGTGGGCTACGACGGTCACGCGCAGGCGCCCGAGTGGTTCACCACGGCGCCCATCGGTGCGATGGAGAAGGTGCTTGCACGCACGGGTCTCAAGGCGAGCGACATCGATCTCTACGAGATCAACGAAGCGTTTGCCGTCGTGACGCTTGCCTGCGCAGACAAGCTCAAGCTTGACCCGGCGAAGGTGAACGTGAACGGCGGTGCGGTGGCCATTGGGCATCCCATCGGTGCATCGGGCGCGCGCATCCTTTGCACGCTCCTTCACGCGATGCAGGACCGGAAGGCCAAGCGCGGCCTTGCGACGCTGTGCATCGGTGGCGGGGAGGCCGTCGCCGTCATTGTGGAAAGCGTGTAGCGTCGAACCATGGACGCCACGGTCGCGGGTGTGAAGGACGGCTGGCCGAAGGGCGTCTGGGCCCTGGGCGATTCGGCCGGCGTGGACGCGCACGGTGGTGCCGAGGAGGCGGCGGAACTTGCGACCCTGGTCGCCGAGGGCGTTCCGGTGCCCCCGTCGTTCCGCGTGAGCTGCGGCGGCGAGGACGCGGAGGAGCGGCTCCGCTGGGCCGTCGAACGCCTCTCGGGCGAGCACCCGGACCTTCGAATTGCCCTCCGGCCCCTGTTCCCGAACGCACGGCTCCGCGACCGCTTTGCGCGCCATGCCGCACCCACCGCGATTGGTGACGGTGAGGATGCCGGGGAGGCCGTTCGCGGGTTTCTCGCGGGGCTACGCACCTCTGACCTGCTGGGCGCCCTTGGCGGCTCCCTGGCCCGCCTCTCGGCGGTCGTATTCACCATGGATCCGGAGCGGCTCGGAAGTGCCGCCAGCGTTGACCCGGGCACGGGGGATCCGGAGTCGCTCGCGGTGTGGGTCTCCCGCGCCGCGCCATGGACGGTGGATCGCCGGACGGCGCGGGTCGTGCGCTCCGGGGAAGGCCCCCTCGACGCGAACGAGGCGTCGCTGGTGGCGGACCTTGTGGATCGCGCGCAGCTCGTGCTCCAGCACCCGGTGCAAATCGATTGGACCCGGCAGGGTTCGCGCTTTGTACTCACGAGCGTGTCGCCGCTCCATGCGGTGCCGGCATTCTCCACGGCGCCGTACCGAATCCTGACGCTCGTCGCGGCCGATGAGGGCACGGTGGCGCCCCTTGCCATCGATGCGCTCGATCGCGCCCTTTCCCGTGACGATGAGCCTTCGGAGGAGCCCCGGGTTCGGCGCATCTACGCGCGGCCGTACCGTAGGCAGGATGACACCGACCGCCACCGACGCCACACGTCCGATTCGTCGGTGCCGCGGCTCCTCTTGCGGGCTGCGCGTGTCGCGAAGGATGTCGCGCTGCCCCTCGCCGCCGTTCGTAGCTTCGAGCGTGGCTTGAGTGCGCGCCTTGCCGCCGTCGATGGGCAGCCGCTCGCGGCGATGGACGCACCGGCGCTGATTCGCGAGCTTTGGGAACGACAGCGCCTCGCCGTGGAGGCGTTCATTCTGCTCGATCGCCACCGTCTCGCGACCATCGCGGTCCTGACTGCGCTCGAAATGGCCGGATGCGCGATTCCGCGTGAATCGTTCCCGGCGATTGCTCGTCCGCGGAACACGCGCCAGCGTCGACGCCTGAACGAACGCCTCAAGCGCCTCGCGGAGAACATCGAGGAAGAGCGCGGAAACCTTGACGGCGCGGAGGGGCTCTCGTCTGCGGTGCGCCACCGATTCGAGCAACTGCGCGGTGAACTTGTCGACACGCGACTCTTGGGCATCGACATCTGTGCCGATGCGATTGGCGCGAGTGACGCAAACTTGCTCGATGCTATCCGGCGTGCGCGTCGATTCGACGAAGATGCATTCCGGCGCGCGCGGCGTGCGGAGGTGCGACGCATCCGTCAGTCCGCCGGTGAAGGCGCGCTCGGGCGCTCGCGGGAAACGCTCGCCTCGTCGCTCGTGCTGCTCCAGTCCCGTGTGTCGCGCTCGAAGGGCGTTGCCGTCGAGGGGCTTGCGGCGGTGCTCCTTCGCGTGCGTCGCGCCGCCGTGGAAGCGGGACGGCGCCTCGTCGATGCCGGCGTGCTCGATGAGCCCGAGGATGCGCTCTACATGGACCTTGCGGAGATCGAGGAGGCGCTCCGAGGGGAGCCGGGCGCGTATGCGTCGCGCGTGCGATTGCGTCGCGAAGACGATGCCCGATGGGCACGCTTCGAGGCCCCTCGTCGCATCGAGGCTCGGCGCCCGCACGGGTAGGGCGCCGAGGCACGCGGCGGTTTCGGGCATTGGTTTACGACGCGGCGCGGCATGAACCGCGGCGCCGCCGCACGCCGCGGTTGACGCCCGAACCGCGTTCCGACTACACGCAGACGCACGGGACGCGCGGCGCGTCCCACAGGGGGTTCCCATGGCTGAGCTGCGCGTGATCGGGGTCATCGGTGGAGGGCAGATGGGTCGGGGCATCGCCCAGGTGGCGGCCCAGGCGGGCTTCCGAGTGCCCCTGCTCGACGTTTCGAAGGAGGCCGCTGAAAGCGCCTGGAAGCGCATCGAGCGTGACCTTGGACGGGTCGTCGAGAAGGGCAAGCTTGCGGCCGCGGAGCGCGATGCCGTGCTTGATCGCATTCGGCCCAGCGGCGACTACGGCGCCCTCGGCGACGCGGACTACGTGATCGAGGCGGCCACCGAGCAGTTTGAGACCAAGCTCGGCATCTTCCGCGATGCGGACAAGGCCATGAAGGCGAGCGCCATCCTCGCGAGCAACACGTCGAGCATCTCCCTGACGAAGCTTGCGGCGGGCACGTCGCGCCCGGAACGCGTCGTCGGCATGCATTTCATGAATCCGGTGCCGGTCATGAAGCTCGTCGAGATTGTGCGCGCGCTCCAGACGAGCGACCAGACGTACGAGACGACGCGCAGCCTTGCCGAGTCCATGGGCAAAATCGTGACGACCACGAAGGACATGCCCGGCTTCATCGTGAACCGGATGCTCATCCCGTTCCTGAACGAGGCGTGTTTCGCGCTTCAGGAAGGCCTTGGCACCGTCGAGGACATCGATACGGGCGCCAAGCTCGGCTTGAATCACCCGATGGGGCCCTTCGAACTCGCCGACCTCATCGGGCTCGATACGGTGCTCTACATCGCCGAGGTGCTCCACCGCGAATTCGGTGACGACAAGTACCGACCGCCGGCGATCCTGAGGAACTACGTCGCCGCCGGCTGGCTCGGACGCAAGTCCGGGCGCGGCTTCTACCACTACGCGAAGTGACAATTGCCGGCGGGGCCGGCGGAAAGGTGATCCATGGGCCAGTTCGTCGAAGTTCGCGAGGACGCGCACGTTGTCAC
This sequence comes from Polyangiales bacterium, assembly GCA_041389625.1. Lineage (GTDB taxonomy): Bacteria > Myxococcota_A > Polyangia > Polyangiales > JAWKRM01 > JAWKRM01. Next base: position 18,129 of record JAWKRM010000027.1, on the reverse strand, counting down.
CGTCACCGTCAACCGGCCGGACCGCCTCAATGCGCTCGATGCGCAGGTTCTAGGCGACCTCGACGAAGCATTCCGGGCGCTCGCCGAGAGCCGCACGGCGCGGGCCGCCGTGCTCACGGGTGCGGGGAAGGCCTTCGTTGCCGGCGCGGACATCGCGTCCATGGCAAAGATGAACGCCGAGGACGCGCAGGCGTTTGCGCGTCGTGGCCAGAGCATCTTTGGTCGACTGGAGACGTTGCCGTTTCCCGTGATTGCGGCCGTCAACGGCTACGCCCTCGGCGGTGGACTCGAGCTCGCGCTTGCGTGCGACTTCATCTACGCGTCAACGAACGCGCGACTTGGTCAGCCCGAGGTCAAAATCGGGGTGATTCCCGGCTTTGGCGGCACGCAGCGCTTGCTTCGGCGTGTGGGGGTGTCGATGGCGCGGGAGCTTATCTACACCGGAGCGCAGCTCACGGCGGACGAGGCCCTTCGCATCGGGCTCGTGAACCGCGTGTGCGCGCCCGAGGAACTCCTCAAGACCGCATCGGAGACCGCCGTATCCATTGCGGCCGTGGCGCCACTTGCCGTGGGCGCCGCGAAGCGCGTGCTCTTCCATGGCGCGCAGAAGCCCATTTCCGAGGCGCTCATCGATGAGGCGGCGGCCTTCGGGCAGCTCTTCGCCACGGCGGACCAGAGGAAGGCATGGCTGCGTTCCTTGAAGCGTGGACCGGCGTACCGCGGCGGTAGCGCCCCTGGCCGAACTCGACGACAACCGGCGCGTGGTCCGAGGCGCCCTTGCCGCTACGTTCGTCGCGGTCGACCCACGCCGCGGTGGAGCGGGCGGCGAGGGGAGCTGTGGCAAAGACATGGTCGATGCGGAGCCCATTGTTCTTGGGGAACGCCATGTCGCGGTAGTCCCACCACGAGTAGATGCGGCCGTCCGGGTGGTGTTTGCGGAAGACATCCTCCAGCCCAAAGACCGCGATTTCAGCGGTGGCTTCCCGGACGTCGTCGTGGGTGAGGACCGAATCCTTCCAGTAGGCCGGCTCCGCCACGTCGAGATCATCGAGGGCGACGTTGAAGTCGCCGGTGAGGGCGAAGGCCTCGTGGGGGTTCACGTTGGCATCGAGCCATGCGCGAACGCCACGCATCCAGGCGAGCTTGTACGGGTAGCGCGGTCCGTCGACTTCGCCGCCGTTCGGGAAGTAGGCCGACGCAACACGGACGCCGTCGACGGTTGCGCAAATGAACCGCGCCTGCTCGTCGAGGGTCGCATCGCCCAGGCCGCGCATGACGTCCGCCGGCGCCGTCTTCGCGAGGATGGCGACCCCGTTGTAGGTCTTCTGCCCATGAACGGCGGCCTCGTAGCCTGCCTCCCGGATAGCATCGAACGGGAACACATCGTCAGTCACCTTGAGTTCCTGAAGGCACAGGGCGTCGGGCTGATGGGCCTTAAGCCAGGTGACGACGCGGTCGAGGCGCGCTCGGACGGAGTTCACATTCCACGTGACGATGCGCATGGGCGTCGACCATGTAACACTCGCCGCCATGTCACGAAAACCCGTTTCGACCACCCGTGCCCCGGCGGCCATCGGCCCCTATTCGCAGGCCATTCAGCACGGGGATTGGTTGTTCTGCTCTGGGCAAATCGCCCTCGACCCCGCCACCGGTGCGCTCGTGGAGGGCGACGTGACCGCGCAAACCGAACGCGTGCTCGAGAATGTCGCGGCGGTCCTGGAGGCCGCGGGAGTGGGTTTCGAGGCGGTGGTAAAGACGACCATCTACCTGGTCGACATGAACGACTTCGGGGCCGTCAACGAAGTGTATGCCCGGCGCTTCCCCGGTGGTGCGCCGCCGGCGCGGAGCACCGTCGCGGTCCTCGCGCTCCCGCGCGGCGCGCGCGTTGAAATCGAGGTTACTGCGCGCGTGTAAGCGGGTCGATGCCCGTGTCGAGGGCTTCGAGACGGGGGACGTCGAGGCTCGCGACGACGGGCGAAGCCGCATCCACGAGGGGCACCGGCGTCCGCTCGACCGTCTCGTTTTGAGTTGGGACGTTGGCGCGAATCTCCGTGCCGATGGGCGTGGGTTCAAGCGCGGACGCATCGACCGGCGCGGGGGCGGAGGTGCTCGAGCGCGGGTTCAAAATCGCATCCGTGTTGGGTACGCCGCCCCCGGAGGCCAGTTCGACCACCGATGTGGAGTTCGTGGGGGAGGTCGCCACCCGGGTGCCGATGCTGCGGCGCAGGACACTTGCCGCGAGGTTGCCGGGAACCGCCAAGAGCCCCGTGAGACCGCGGTGGAGTTCCCCCGTCCACTTGCTCGTGTCGACGCCCCTCGCCGCGAGACCCGCGCGCCGCTCCCGTTCCTTGAGGATGGCTGCGAGCGCACGAAGATCGGTGCCGGCGATCACCGAAGGCGCGCCGCCCGGGGGCACCTGCGCAGCGCCCCCTTGTGCGAACACATCGAGTGCGCGCATGTCGCCATTGAACAGGTTCATGTCCACGTTGCCGGCGATGCCCGGTACCTGCCCCGAGGACGTGTGCTGGAACATCGTCCACGTCTGCCACGGGTCGGGAACGAGGGGCCATTCGGCGCTGTAGTTTGCGATCCAGACGTCGTAGTCCCGGAACGCGTCGCTTCCGCCCGCTTCGTTGTTCCAGAAATAGTAGCCGGTGTAGATGATCGGGCGCTTTCCGGTGGCCTTCTCCACGTAGTCGGCCCACGCGAGCGCGTTTCGAACGAGTTGATCCGGCGGGACGCCATCGCTCTTCGCCGCTTCGATGTCGAGCATGGGCGGCAGGTCATTCGGCCCGAGCGGTCCCATCTTCTCGACGAACAGCTTCGCCTGCGCGATGGGGTCCTGGTTGCCGCGGAAGAACTGGTATGCGCCGCGCGCGAGTCCAACGCGCCCGGATTCGGACCAGTTGCGATCAAACTTTGGGTCCACGAAGCGGACACCGTCGCTCACGCGCACGTAGGCGAACTTGATGTCCGAGCCGGCGACCGCATCCCAGTTGATGTCGCCCTGGTAGTACGAGACGTCGATTCCGGGCGTGGTGGGCCCCGCGGCGGGGATGTTGCCGGTGGCGGCCTGCATGCCCAGCGCCGCCGTCGATGCGGCGGAGCCGGAAGGCGGCGCTCCCGTGGTCGAGCCGGCGATCGCACGCCCGAACCCCAGGCCGAGTCCCGTTAGGCTACCGAGGCCCGCCAGGGCGACCGTTGCGATGAGCGTGAACGTCTCCGGGCTCGCCGCCCCGCGTTTCCGCCGGGGAGCGCGCCGAACGCGGACACGAACGCCTTCACAACCCATCCCGTCCACAGGAAGCACTGGGCATGCCAGGGACAATCGCCTGCGTTTCCGTGCGCAGACCATGGTCACGGGTCCCGCCGCCCCGGGACGGATGTCGCCGCCGATCGCACGACGCATCGCGTCGCGCGGCTTCCAAGCGCGGCTAGACGAAGGGGTTTTTGGCGCCGAACGTCTGCTCGCGATCGGCGCCCACGCTGACCACGGAGATGGGCACCCCGACGAGCGACTCCACGCGCGCCAAGTATGCGCGCGCCGCCGCCGGGAGTGCGTCGAGGGAGCGGGCGCCATCGAGCTTCTCCGTCCAGCCGTCGAACTTCTCGTAGACCGGTACCACTTCGGCCAGGTCGTGCTCGTCGTACGGCGGCTCGTCGAGGTGTTCGCCGTCGAGGTCGTACGCGACACAGATGGGGATCTCACCAAGCCCCGAAAGTACGTCGAGCTTTGTGATGGCAAGCGAGTCGATGCCATTCACCCGGACGGCGTACCGCAGGGCGGGAATGTCGATCCACCCGCAGCGACGCGGCCGGCCGGTGGTGGCACCGAACTCGGCGCCCGCTTCGCGAAGTCGGTCGCCGGCTTCGCCCGTGAGCTCCGTGGGCAGCGGGCCGCCGCCGACGCGCGTCGTGTAGGCCTTGGTGATGCCGATGACTTTGTTGATCGCGCGGGGGCTGATCCCGGTGCCCGTCGCCGCTCCGCCGGAAACGACGGCGGAGCTCGTGACGTACGGGTAGGTGCCGAGGTCGACGTCGAGCATGGTGCCCTGGGCGCCCTCGAGCAGCACGTTCTCGCCACGTGCGATGGCGGCCGAGAGGTACTTCGAGGTGTCGGCCACGAAGTCTCGGAGCTTGTCCCCGTAGGCGGCGTAGTCCTTCATCATGGACTCCACGGACGGGAGCGTTCCCCCGAGCGACTCAATGGCTGGACGCCAACTCTCGAGGTTGTCGCGCAGACGCGCCTCGAGCCGGTCCGCACGGAGAAGGTCGCCCATGCGCACGCCGCGCCGTGCGGCCTTGTCCTGGTATGCCGGGCCGATGCCGCGTTTGGTGGTGCCGATGCCGTGCGCCGCGTCCCGCAGCCCATCCACGAGCATGTGGTGCGGCAACACGATGTGCGCGCGCTCCGAAACGAAAAGACGATACCGGACGTCGCACCCGCTCTTTTCGAGTTCGTCGATTTCGCGGATCAATACGGCGGGGTCGATGACGGTGCCGTGTCCAAGGACGCAGCGTGTGTTCGCGTGGAGCGCGCCGGAGGGGATGAGGTGAAACACCTGCTTCTTGCCGCCGACCACGAGCGTGTGGCCCGCGTTCGCGCCGCCGCCATAGCGCGCGACAACGTTTGAGAACTCGCCGAACAGGTCGACGATCTTTCCTTTGCCTTCGTCGCCCCATTGGGCGCCCACGACGACCACAACCGACATCAGAGCTCCTTTGCCCATCGAACCAGTTCACCGAACGCCGCTTCGTCGCCCGATTTCCACGGTCGCGACGCACCATCGACGCGCGTCACGTTCGAGGACGCGCTGCCGTCGGCGGCGCCCGCCGCAATTTCGGCGTCGTAACCCCATGCGCGGAGGAAGTTCGCCGCCGGTGGCGTCGCGTGCACGGCGGCCACGTGTCCGGCGCCACGGATCGACGCTGCGATGGATTCCGCGCCCGGGCCCGACACCACAAAGCGCGCACGCCCGAGCCCCGGGTCCGCGCGGTGACCCGCCTGACTCCGTGCCCAGACGAGGTTCCCAATGTCGATGGCGAAACCCGTGGCAGGGGCGGGGACGTCGAAGCGGCCGAGGAGATTGTCGTAGCGGCCGCCGGCGGCGATGGGTTCTCCGGGGCCGTCGGCGAGCACCGCGAAGCTTGCGCCGGTGTAGTAGCTCATCCCGCGGAGTTCCGAGAGGTCGAGCAAGAGGCGGTCGGCGTAGCCCGCCGACTCCGCGCCCGCGACAAGGGCGCGTACGTCGTGGAGTGCCGTTGTTGCGATGCCCTTTGGCAGGAGCTTGTCGGCCGCGTCGAGCACCTCGAGGCCACCGAGCAGTGACGGGAGCTCAAGGAGCGCGCCCGCCGTGCGTGCCGGGACCTTGGCTCCGGCGAGGTTTCGCTCGAGTTCCGCACGGTCCTTCCGCGCGAGTGCGGCTTGGGCACCGGGGCGATACCGTTCGGGCACTTCCGCGAGGAGCGCGCGCGGCACGGAGACGTGGTTGATTTCGACGCGGAAGTTCGAGAGGCCCGCCGCCACGCACGCTTCGGTGCAGAGGTTCAGCGCTTCGATATCCCCGTCCGGACCGCCAACCCCCACGCACTCGATGCCCGCCTGGACCACCTGGCGATGTTTCCTCGCGCGCCCGCGGCGACGCCGAATCACCGTGCCGCGGTAGGCCAGGCGCCACGGCCCGGGCCGGTCATGGAAATGCGCCGCAATGAGGCGTGCAATCTGTGGCGTGAAATCCGCACGAAGTACGGCCACGTCACCCGTCTGCGGGTCGACGAATCGCAGAAGGTCGGCACGCGCGGCGTCGTCCATCGCACGCTCGATGACTTCCTGGTGTTCAAAGGGGGGCGTGACGACGAGGTCGTATCCGTAGCGCGCAAAGGTCTCGAGGAGCACGCGCCCGACATCCGCCCGTTCCGCGGACTCGGGATAGACAAAGTCACGCATGCCGACGGGCGGCACGAGCGGTAGACCAAATTCGCCGTCGCGCGGCGTGCTCATCCGAGCTTGACGGGTGTCGCCGACTTGATCTGCGGAAGCTTGCGGATTTCCGCGAGCGCTTCCTCGGAGAGCGGCGAATCCACGTTCCAGATGCCGATGGCTTCGGCGCCGTCGGGGCCCGGGCGCACGTTCATGCGCGCGATGTTCACTTTGAACTTCCCGAGGATGGTGCCCACCGCACCGATCACACCCGGCGTGTTCGAGTTCTTCATGAGAAGCGCGTCGCCCTCGAGCAGCGCATCGACGGGGCGACCGTCGAGGCCCACGAGGCGCGGTTCGCCCTCGGTGCCGACGGTGCCCGTCGCCGTGTGCACGCCCGACTGGTCGTACACGGCAATGCGCACGGTCGCCATGTAGCCAGGCGGCGCGGTTTCAACGACTTCGACCGTCTGGATACCGCGGTCCTGCGCCTCGTAGGGCGCGCTCAGCGGATTGACGGGCTCGTTCTTCATGCGCTCGAGGAATCCGGCGATGGCGGCGCGCGCGATGGACTTGGAACCGTGTTCCCCCGCCTCGCCCGTGCACGTCACGCGAATCTCGCGGGGCTGTTTGATTTCGAGTTGGCCGAGGAGCCCGCCGAGGCGCTTGGCCACCGCGAGGAACGGCTCGACCTTCTTGGCCACCTCCGGCGTGATCGCCGGGACGTTCACCGCATTGCGCACGACGCCGCGCACGAGGTAGTCGACGACCTGCTCTGAAATCTCGATGGCGACGCGTTCCTGCGCTTCGTGGGTGCTCGCGCCGAGGTGAGGCGTCACGACCACTTGGTCGAGCTTGAGGAGCGGGTGGTTCGGGTCGACGGGTTCCTTCACGAACACGTCGAGGGCCGCGCCGGCCACCTTCTTCGACTTCACGGCTCGCTCAAGGGCGGCCTCGTCGACGATGCCGCCACGCGCCGCGTTGATGATGAACACACCGTCCTTCATCTTCGCGAAGGTGTCGTCGTTCAGGAGATTCGACGTCTCCGCCGTCTTCGGCGTGTGGATCGTGATGAAATCCGCACGCGAAAACAGGTCGTCGAGGCTCACCAGTTCAATGCCGAGCTCCGAGGCGCGCTCCGCCGTCAGCACGGGATCGAAACCGATGACCTTCATCTGAAGTCCCATGCCGCGGTCCGCCACGATGCGGCCGATGTTGCCGAGGCCGATGACGCCGAGCGTCTTCCCCGCGATTTCGCGGCCCTGGTACTTGCTCTTCTCCCACTTGCCGCCCTTCGTCGTGAGGTTGGCGTCGGGAATCATGCGCGCCGTCGACATGAGGAGCGCGATGGCGTGCTCGGCGGTGGTGACCGCATTGCCCGTCGGTGTGTTCATCACGACAATGCCGCGCTTGCTCGCCGCGGGAACGTCCACGTTGTCGACGCCGATGCCCGCGCGACCGATGACGCGCAGCTGATCCGCGCTGGCGAGGACCTTCGCCGTGACCTTCGAGCCGCTCCGAATGACGAGGCCGTCGTACTCCCCGATGGCGTCGGCGAGCTCCTGCTCGTTCAGGCCGGGACGGTAGTCCACTTCAATTTCGGCGGCCGAGCGCAACACCTTGAGGCCGTCTTCGGAAAGCTTGTCGGAAACGAGAACCTTGAACGCCATGGGCGCCTCCTTCGGGGGCCCCTTCGCTACCACCTGCGGCCTTTTCCTTCAAGAACTCGCGGCCATGCGCGGTGTTTGCACGGTGCCGGGGATCAGGCCGTCCACTTGATGGCGTCGAGGTGGAGCAGCAGCACCACGGCACGGGAGGCGCGGAAGCGCCTGCCAGGCATGTCGGCCAGCATTTCCCCGAGTTCGGCGTAGGTGCGCGGCTTGATCAGCGTATTGAGCAAAAGACGCGCATCGGGCGGGAGCGGCGCGCGCTGCACCACGAGCGGAATATCGTGGGCCCGGACGAGCGAAGCCTCCGCACGGCCCTCAAAGCGCCAGTCTTCGTGCCCCTCTTCCACGCGGCGGCGGATGCCCTCTTCGATCACGCGCCAGGCGTCGATCTTGAGGGGGAATGCGCTCTCGGGGGCGTCGACGCCAAGATAGAGCGCGGCGGTGCCTCCGTTCCACATGAAGAGGTCGAGGAGCTTGTCGCGCACCTGCGCCCCGATGCTCTGAAAGAGGCGTACCGGTTCCACCAGGCCGAGGGCGGTGAGGGTGTCACCCAGGCGGCCCTCGAACCGGGGCATCACGGCGAGCGCCATGTCGAGCTCGCCGCGCGTGATGACGCCGCGTGCGACGAGGTACTCGCCGAGGAGTTCGCCGGCGAGGTTGGACGTCACGAACTTTGGGATGCCGCCCGCGAGGTACACCTCCTTGCGCACGCCGCCGAACTCGCAAAGCCAGAAGCCCGTGTCCTTGTTGAGCGCGGAGAGGGCGAGGGCGCGGATGAAGCCGCCCTGCGCCAAGTCGATGGTTCGGTCGGGCGCGTCGGGCTGCTGGTGTTCGCGGGTCGTGGGCGTGAAGCGCGAACCCGCGAGGTGGCGCTTGAGGTCGGGTTCGGTTTCGAGGGCGACGAATGCGCCGGCATTTCGGCTCACACGAATCGTTGCGTCGAACTTGCCCGTCGTCAGCTGTTCGACGAGCTGTGCATACGACATGGGCCCGTGCTCGGTGCCGTTCGCAAGGCGCACCTTGTATTGGCTCGGCTGTTCGAGCGTATGCATGATGGGTGGGCTGGTGATCGGCGCTTCGACTTCGCGCAACGGCGTGTGTCGGTCTTCGATGTCATCGACGGTCGTGATTCGGTCCAGTTCGTCGACGAGCGGTTCGTGTTTTGCCCCTTGCCGCAGCGAGGACATCGCCCGCTGCACAAGGGCCCCGAGCTCCTCGGCGAGCTCCTCCGGGCGTGCGGTTTGGAAGGCGCGCAGCGCTGTCCGCAGCTGGTTTGCCGAGGCCGTGCGTTCGGCGGGGTTCGCCGCGAGCGCGTGCACAACCAATTCGCCGAGGCCGCGTGGCAGCTTCGGCATGGCCTCCACGAACGGGTGAATCTTCGCATCGCGGATGGCGAGCAAGACCGCGAGTTCGCTTCCGCCGGAAAACAACGGGCGCCCCATGAGCAACTCGGCGGCGATGACACCGGCGGAGAAGAGGTCGGCGCTCTGCGTCGTGTCTTCGCCCTTCACCTGCTCCGGTGAGAGATAGCCGAGCTTGCCCTTGGCGCGTTCACCCTGAACCGCTTGTCCGAGGGTGTCGCGCACCTCGGAGGATGCGATGCCGAAGTCGCCGAGCTTCACTTCGCCATACACGGAGATCAGAACGTTCGACGGACTCACGTCGCGGTGAACCACGTTGAGGGGGGTGCCGTCGGTGTCGCTCGCCGTGTGCACGGCATCGAGGGCGTTGAGCAGCTCATCGAGCACGTAGAGCGCGAGGGCAGGGCGCATCACGATGCTCTCGCGCATCGTCCATCGCATGAGCTGCCAGAGGTCGACGCCGCGAACGTACTCGAGGACCAGGTACGGCTGTTCGGCCTCGACGCCGGTGCTCAGCACCTCGACGACGTTGGGGTGGCGGATAAGCTGCCCGAGCTTGGCCCCTCGGCCTTGAACATGTCGCGGGCGCCGGGCTCGGCGGCCACCGCGAGGAGCATGCGCTTGAGCACCACGGAACGCGGTTCGCCCACCGGTCGGGGTTCGAGGGCCAGGAAAACCTCCGCCATGCCGCCGACCGCCAGGCGTTCGCTCAGCGTGTACCGGCCAAAGGCCGAGTTGGCCGGCGGGGCCGGCGGCGGAGGTAGACTGCGCACGGCGGAATGGTAAGGCCTCCGGGTCCCCTTGAGAACCAAGTGCATTCCGCACGGAGGACCCCATGGCTGATACGCAAAGCCGCGCTGGCAGCGGCTACCTCACCCGGAAATCCTCGCGCATGTGGCTGAAACCCATGCCCCCCACGACGACGGCCTCGAGTGGGCGTTCACCGCGCCGGGGCGTGAGGGCGTGCCCGCGATCCAGCTTGCCCACAACGAGGGCAAGACCCTCGCGCTCCTCATTCAGCTGTCGCGCGCGAAGAAGGTGGTCGAAGTCGGAACCCTCGTCGGGTATTCGGGCATTTGGATCGCCCGGGCGCTCCCCCCGGGCGGGCACCTTTGGACCCTCGAGCTCGATCCGAAGCATGCGGCGATCGCGCGCAAGAACTTTGAGCGTGCCGGTGTCGCCGATCGCGTGACCGTCGTCGAAGGGCCCGCATCCGAGTCGCTTGCGGGTCTCTCGAGCGAGGGGCCGTTCGACGCGGTTTTCATCGACGCCGACAAGGGGCGTTACCCCGAGTACGGCGCGTGGGCGACCAAGCATCTCCGCGAGGCGGGCTGATTGTCGGCGACAATTCGTTCTACTTTGGCCGTCTACTCGACGATTCCGACGAGGCGGAGGCCATGCGCAGGTTCCATGCCGAGGTCGCTGCACACTTCGATTCGGTGTGCGTGCCGACACCCGATGGACTGGTCAGGCGTGCGACGCGCAGGCCGCGGACCGAAGTGAACGCACTGTAAACGGCGAAGAGTTTTCACCGAGCGTTGGTCGCGCGGGCGACCGACCCTACGCCCCTGGCCGGGCCGTTCGCCAACCCGACGAACGAACTCGAAGAATCGTGCTTGAGGCAAGGGTTTCCCCTCGCTTATAAGGGCGCGGCGGTCCTCGGGACCCAGGGCATACCGCGATGCAAATCTTCCCGCGAAAACTCAACTTGCTGCCGCTCGTGGCCGCAGTTTTGGGGGGCGGGTGCGGGCGTCACACTGACGCTGGGCGCTTGGTACTACTTTTCCCCCAAGAATCTGCAGGTCGGCTATCGGCCAGAACAACCCATTCACTACAGCCACAAGCTGCATGCGGGATCTCGGCATCGACTGCCGTTACTGCCACGCCAACGTGGAGCGCTCCGCCCACGCCATGCTGCCGCCGACGCAAACGTGCATGGGGTGCGCCACAACGTCGTGAAGAACGACTCCCCGATGCTCGCCGAACTCCGCCGAGCTGGGAGTCGAGGAAGTCGGTGCCGTGGGCTGTGCACAAGCTCCCTGACCACGCGTACTTCGATCACAGCGTTCACTTGAACGCGGGTGTTGGTTGCGTGAGCTGCCACGGCCGCATCGACCAAATGGAAGTCGTCGAGCTCGCCAAGCCCGTCAGCATGGGTTGGTGCCTCGAGTGTCACCGGAACCCCGAGCCGAACCTTCGGCCGAAGAATCAGATCACGAACATGAAATGGGAGCGGAAGCCGGGAGATGAGGCGCTCATCGCAAAGGTCGAAGACCTCGCGCCTCCCGAGCACTGCTCAGGGTGTCATCGATGAGCAAGCGTAAGCCGTATTCGTTCGTCGAACCGTCCGGTGGGCAGCGTCCGATTTGGCGCAGCCTCGAGGACAAGGCGCATCCGGAAGCCGCACAAACGCGTGCTGCGGAAGAGTTCTCGCGCGATCAGGTCGCGGGCATGGTCGACGTGGAATCCCTCGTCAGCCGCCGCGGCTTCCTCACCGTTTCTGCGGCCTCCGCCGCCGTCGCGGCGAGCGGCTGCGTGCGCCGGCCCGAGGAGAAAATCCTCCCGTTCAGCAAGGGCCCGGAGTACGTCATCCCCGGCGTCCCGCTCCACTTCGCCACGGTGCGCGAGTGGCTCGGCGAGGCCGAGGGCCTATTCGTTTCGAGCAACGAAGGTCGCCCGACGAAGGTCGAGGGCAACCCGTTCCATCCCGTGAGCGAGGGCGCGTCGACGCTCGCCGCGCAGGCGATGGTGTGGTCGCTCTACGATCCGGATCGCGTTCGTGAACCCTCGCGTCGCGCGAATGGCAAGTCTGCGCGCGCGCACGCCAACGATCTCGCGAAGGCCGTCGCGGAGCGCGCGAAGCTCGCGGCGTCTGAAAACGGAGAGGGCCTGCGCTTCCTTACTGCGCCGACCACGTCGCCGACCTTCGCTCGGCTGGCGAATGAGCTCGCTCAGAAGCAGCCGAACGCTCGCATCCACAACTACGCGCCGGTGAATCACTGGAACGTCGTTGAGGGTAGCCGCATCGCCTTCGGTCAGCCGCAGCAGGCGCACTACGACTTCGGAAACGCGCGGGTCATCCTCTCCGTGGATTCGGATTTCCTGCACGGCGAGCCCAGCGCGCTCCGCGCCGCTGGCTCCTTTGCGGCGGGTCGCCGTCTTCGCAACATGGCCGAGGGCATGAACCGCCTCTACGTGGTGGAGCCGGCCTTCACCGCGACGGGCTCAAAGGCGGATCATCGCCTGCGTTTGCCGGCCAGCGACTGCGGCGCGTACTTGCGCGCCCTCGCCAAGCAGCTCGCGTCGCTCGGCGCGGACATGGGGGAGATCCCCGCTTCCCTTTCCGGTGAACCGCCCGCGGGGGTGCCTTCCGAGTGGATCGAAAAGGTCGCCGCGGACCTCCATGCCCAGGGCGGGCAGGCGCTGGTCGTTGTGGGCCTGCGGCAGCCGCCGGCGGTCCACGCCCTCGCGCACGCCATCAACCGTGGGCTCACGGCCGTGGGCAAAGTGGTGCGCTACACCGCGATGCCGAACGCGCTCGCCGCGGACCCCGTTCGTGACCTTGCGGATCTCGTCGCCGACATGAACGCAGGCAAGGTCAAGACGCTCGTCATCCTTGATGCGAACCCCGTCTACGACGCGCCGCACGATCTCCAGTTCGCCGCGGCGCTCGAGAAGGTCGAGTTCTCCGTGCAGCTCTCGACGCACCTCGATGAGACTGCGCAGTTCACGACGTGGCACGCGCCGAAAGCGCACCCGTTCGAAGCCTGGGGCGACGCGCGCTCGACCGACGGCACCGTCAGCATTCAGCAGCCGCTCATTGCGCCGCTTTACGGCGGCAAGAGCGCCATCGAAGTGTTGGCGTCCTTCGTCGACGGCGGCGCGGAATCGGGTCACGACGCCGTGCGCCGTACCTTCGATCGCATGCTCGGCGGCGATGCTTCCCGCCGGGAGCTCATCTGGCGCGAATCGCTCAAGGTGGGCGTCAATCGCGGTGTGCCGAAGCACGGCGAGAGCGCGCTCGCGCTCCAGGTGGCGAACGTCGCCAAGGCCGTGGCAGAGCATTCGGCTGCGAAAACAGCGCCCATCGGCCCCTCGAACCTCGAAGTGACCTTCGCGCCCTGTTCCAAGGTGCGCGATGGGCAGGACGCAAACATTCCGTGGCTCCTCGAGCTCCCGGAGAACATCACGAAGGTCGCGTGGGACAACGTGGCGCTCATCGCTCCGAAGACGGCGCGCGCGCTTGGAGTTCAGGGCAACGCGAAGCGTTCTGACGTGGTGCGGCTTTCGCGCGAGGGCGCCGGTGACATCGAAGTCGCGCTCTGGGAGGTGCCCGGGCACGCGGAGAACTCCATCAGTCTCGCGCTTGGCTGGGGCCGCACGCACGCGGGTCGTTACGGCAACGGGCAGGGCTTCGATGTCTATCCGTTCCGCACGCTGAACGCGTTCTGGATGGCGGACGGCGTCAAGGTCTCGAAGGCCGAGCCGGCACGCGCGCACTTCGTCGCGCAGACGCAGGAGCACGGCTCCATGGAAGGGCGCGCCATCGCCATCGAGGGCACCCTTGCCGAGTACCGCGAGAACCCCGAGTTCCCACGCTACGCCTCGGTGGAAATGAGCATTCCGCCGCTCTGGAAAGAGAAGGAGTACGAGGGCCACAAGTGGGGCATGAGCATCGACCTCACCTCGTGCACCGGGTGCAACACCTGCGTCATCGCGTGTCAGTCCGAGAACAACATCCCGAACGTCGGCAAGCGCCAGCTCGCCCGCGGCCGCGAGATGTATTGGCTCCGCATCGACCGCTACTTCGTGGGCGACGACGCCGACAATCCGGATATCGCACTTCAGCCCATCGGCTGCCAGCAGTGCGAAGAGGCTCCCTGCGAGAACGTGTGCCCCGTCAACGCGACCACGCACTCGCCGGAGGGGCTCAACGACATGGCCTACAACCGCTGCATCGGCACGCGGTACTGCATGAACAACTGCCCGTACAAGGTGCGCCGCTTCAACTTCCTCTCGTGGCACGGCCGTCTCGCGGGCGGCGTCGCGGCGGAGGGCGGCGACCCGGTGCTCGGGCCTTGGTACGGCGAAATGCCCGAGACCGAGAAGATGCAGTTCAATCCGAATGTCACGGTGCGCATGCGCGGTGTCATGGAGAAGTGCACCTACTGCGTGCAGCGAATCCAGGAGGCCAAGATCGTTGCCCGTCGCGACGGACGACGTCGTCTTGAGGATGGCGAAGTGACGCCGGCATGCGCACAGGCATGCCCGACGCGCGCCATCGTGTTCGGTGACCTCAACGATCCCAAGAGCCGCGTGGCCCGGCTGCGCGACCTCGACAGGCGCTACGCGCTGCTCGCCGAGATCGGTACGCAGCCGCGCACCACGTTCCTTGCTCAGATTCGGAACCCCAACCCGGAGATGTCGTCATGAGCGCGTTCGAACCGATCGAGGCGATTGGCGAGCGTTCCCTCCTCCCGAAGGGCACGACCTTCAACGACGTGACGGAGACCGTCGCGCGCGTCACCGAGAACAAGGCGCCGCGCGGCTGGTGGATCCTGTTCCTCGGTGCGCTTGGCCTTCTCGGCACCATGGGCGGCGCGGTCACGTACCTGCTCGCCGAAGGCACCGGCGTGTGGGGCAACAACAGCCCCGTCGCGTGGGCATGGGACATCACGAACTTCGTTTGGTGGATCGGCATCGGCCACGCGGGAACGCTGATCTCGGCCGTTCTGTTCCTGTTCCGGCAGCACTGGCGCACGGCCATCAACCGGTACGCCGAGGCGATGACCATCTTCGCGGTCATGTGCGCCGGCATGTTCCCGGCGCTCCACACCGGTCGTCCCTGGTTCGACTACTACATGTTCCCGCTGCCGAACCAGATGTCGATGTGGCCGAACTTCAAGAGCCCGCTCATGTGGGACGTGTTCGCGGTCAGCACGTACATGACGATCTCGATCCTTTTCTGGTTCGTGGGTCTCATTCCCGACCTGGCGACGCTCCGCGACCGCTCCACGAGCAAGATTCGCCGGTTGGTGTACGGCGCACTGGCCTCTCGGCTGGCGCTCCTCGAACCGCCACTGGCAGAACTACGAGCGCGCGTACCTCATCCTCGCGGTGCTCGACGCCGCTCGTACTCTCGGTGCACAGCATCGTTTCGTTCGACTTCGCGACGTCGGTTTTGCCGGGCTGGCACACCACGATTTTCCCGCCGTACTTCGTCGCGGGCGCCGTGTTCTCGGGTTTCGCGCTCGTGATGACGCTCATGCTCATCACGCGCTCGGTCTTCGGGCTGCACAACATCGTGACCGTCAAGCACCTGGAGCTGATGAACAAGATCATGCTCGCGACGGGTAGCCTCGTTGGCTACGCGTACGCGATGGAGTTCTTCATCGCTTGGTACTCCGGGAACCCCTACGAGTGGCACGTGTTCCGCTGGAACCGCCTCGGCTTCGGCGATAGCGAGAAGATGGGCTCCCTTTGGTGGGCCTACACGGCGATGATCACGTGCAACGTGCTCGTTCCGCAGACCTTCTGGTGGAAGCGGGCGCGCACGAGTCTCCCGTGGATGTTCATCGCGTCGATCCTCATCAACATCGGCATGTGGTTCGAGCGCTTCGTCATCATCGCGACGTCGCTCTACCGTGACTTCTTGCCGTCGTCGTGGGGGTACTTCACGCCAACGCTGGTCGATATTTGCCTCTACGCGGGCACGTTCGGCCTGTTCTTTACGCTGTTCCTTCTCTTCATTCGGTGGATTCCCATGGTGGCCATCGCGGAAGTGAAGATGGTGTTGCCGCAGGCGGACCCGCACTTCGGCGATGCGCATGCGCATGACGAGCACGAGGGCGCGCACGGTGTTGTGCCCGCGCCGGCGGAGTGATGGCCATGAGTGACACGCATTCCAAACCATCGACGAACGTGGGCGAGGCCGAAAAGCCCGCGCTCTACCTCGCCGAATTCGCCACCACGAAAGATGTGATCCACGCCGCGGAGAAGGTGCGCGACGCGGGTTACAAGAAGTGGGATGTCCACACGCCGTTCCCCGTGCACGGGATGGACAAGGCCATGGGCCTTTCCGACTCGAAGCTCGGCTGGATTGTCCTCGCCATGGGCCTCACGGGCCTCATCGGCGGCTTCACGATGATGGCGTGGATGAACGGCGTCGACTACCCGCTCACGGTGGGCGGCAAGCCCGGGTTCACGCCGCCCTCGATGATTCCCATCATGTTCGAGTGCACCGTGCTGCTCTCG
This sequence comes from Polyangiales bacterium, assembly GCA_041389625.1. GTDB lineage: Bacteria > Myxococcota_A > Polyangia > Polyangiales > JAWKRM01 > JAWKRM01. The sequence goes on along the minus strand of JAWKRM010000027.1, from coordinate 1,924 downwards.
GGCTTTGGTGCGGTGTTCGGGATGTTCGGGCTGAATCAGCTCCCGCGCCACCACCACCCAGTGTTCTATTCGGACCGTTTCGCGAAGGCGACCGACGACCGCTTCTTCATCTCCATCGAAGCCGCGGACCCGAAGTTCGACCTCGGTGAAACGAAGGCGCTCCTCGAGTCGCTTCACCCCGCATCGCTCGAGCTCGTGCACGACCAGGAGGACGCATGAGTCGCCCGGCTACCATCGTGGTTCTATCGCTCGCTGCGCTCCTCGGCGCGTGCCGCGGCCAACCTTCCGCGGATCCGCCCATCGTTCCGATCCGGAACATGTACGATCAGCCGAAGTACAGCCCGCAGCTCGCGAGCCCGTTCTTCGCCGACGGTCGAAGCATGCGGCCGCTCGTGGAGGGCACGGTCGCGTTCGAGATGGAGGCAAACCCCGCCATCGACTCCGGGCGTCAGATCGATGATTCGGAGTGGCTCCCGGAAATTCCGCGTGAAGTCATCGCGCGCAACGGCGGCCACGAGAAGCTCGTACTTCGCGGGCAGGGTCGCTTCGATATCTACTGTGCGCCGTGCCACGGCGTGGCGGGTGACGGCCAGGGATGGTCTCCGAGCGTGCGGTATCGGTGGGCGCCGCGGCGCTCAAGGCCGCCGACCTGCACGACAGCCGTCTCAAGCACATCCCCGACGGCCAGCTTTACGCGACCATCACGAACGGCGTGCGCAACATGCCGGCGTACCGTCACAGCGTTCCCATCGACGACCGCTGGGCCATCGTGAGCTACGTGCGCGCGCTTCAGCTCGCATCGGACGGTGGAGCAACGGCGATGAATACGGCCGAGGAGGCGACGCCATGAGCGAAGCAACGAAGGTGGACCCCAAGTTCCGCATCGCCAAGGGCACCCTCTGGGACAACGCCTGGAAGTACGCGGCCATGCTTGGTGGCCTTGGTCTTGTCATTACGGGCATCGGTTTCACGCAGGACGCGCACCGCGTTGCGTTCTCGTGGTTGTTCGCGTTCACCGTGTTCCTCACGGTGGCGCTCGGTGCGCTCTTCTTTGTGGTGCTTCAGCACCTGACCGTGGCTTCGTGGAGCGTGACCGTGCGCCGCATCGCCGAGTTCTTCTCGGTGGGCGTCGTCGCACTCGCGTTTCTCTTCGCGCCCATCGTCATCTACCGCACGGAACTTTACGGCGAGTGGATGAACCACGGCACGGAGCACGGCGGGCACGCGGAGGGCGATTCGGTCCTCGGCGCGTCCGTCGCGCACGCGCAGGGCGAACACGGTGAGGCGGACCACGGCGCTCCGAACCAAGGTGCCGGGGATCATGCGGCCGAAGCCCACGGTGCTCCAGGTCACGACGGCGCGGGTCACGAAGGTTCGGCGGAGGCCCACGGGGCCGACGGCCACGGCGACGCGGCCGAAGCGCACGGCGAACACATGACGCCGGAACACAGGCTCCACGGCGAGCTCCTCGACCACAAGGCGCCGTACCTCAACGTGCCCGCGTGGATGGCCAGGGCGGCCATCTACTTCTTGGTTTGGATCGTCCTCGCGATGTTCTACTTCCGTGCGTCGACCCGTCAGGACCGTTCGCGGGACACGGCGGAGACCGTGAAGATGCAGTCCTGGGCGCCCATGGCCACCTTCGCGTTCGGCTTCTCGCTCACGTTCGCGGCATTCGATTGGCTCATGTCGCTGACGCCAGGTTGGTACTCGACCATCTTTGGCGTGTGCGTGTTCGCCGGGTCGGCCGTCACGATTCACTCGCTGCTGATCGTCATGAGCTTGGCGTTCCGCAATGCGGGGCTCCTCGGCGAGGCTGTGAACACCGAGCACATGCATGACCTCGGCAAGCTGACGTTCGGATTCATCGTGTTCTGGGCGTACGTGAGCTTCTCGCAGATGATGCTCATCTGGTACGCGGGGA
>JAWKRM010000026.1:0-66878 GCA_041389625.1 Polyangiales bacterium | reverse complement strand
TGGGCGGATTTTCGTGCGCAAGCGCGGTTGCCCGGCGGCCCGTCCTCGCCCAGGCTCGCGGCCGTGAAAGCTCGCATTCTCCCGTTTCTCCCGCTCGCCGCCGCGTTTGCGTGCGGCGCCCCCGCACACCGGTCCGCGTGCCCGACGACGGATCGCGCACTCCCCGCGGCGAATTCGAACGGACCCGCCGCACCGGGTATCGACGTGGCGGCCCTCGAGCGCCTCGCGGCAACGCGGAGCTACAGCCTCGGCACGCCGCGGCCCGTACGGATCACGCCAGACGGGAACGTGCTCTTCCTCCGGACGACGCGCCGATCCTTCAACGCGGAGCTCTTCGAGTTCGACGCGAGGACGGGCAGCACCTCGAAACTCGCGAGCGCGGACGAGTTGCTTGAGGGCGCCGGACTCGAACTCTCGGCGGCTGAAAAGGCGCTCCGCGAGCGGACGCGCACCGCGCTCCGCGGCATCGTCTCGGTGGAAGTGAGCGACGACGGTCGCACCGTGCTCCTGCCCCTGGGCGAGAAGGTGTTCGCCGTGGACCGCGCCACGAAGGGACACCGCCAGGTGGATGTTGGCACGGGCTACCCGGACGCCGTGAGCCTCTCGCCGGACGGGAAGTTCCTCGCCTTCGTGCGTGATCAGGACCTCTGGGTCGTCGGTACGGACGGCAAGGGACTCCGCCGCGTGACGAAACACGAGCGCGACTCGGTGACCTACGGGATGGCTGAGTTTGTCGCGCAGGAGGAGCTCGACCGCACGCGCGGGCACTGGTGGTCCCCGGACGGCCGCACGCTCCTCATCGAACGCGCGGACGAGGCGACGGTCGACACGCTCCACGTTTCAAACCCCGCCGCTCCGGAGCGGGACGGCACCGCGTTCCGCTACCCCCGTGCGGGTCGACCCAACGCCGACGTATCGCTCCACCTCGTGCCGCGCAGCGGTGGGCGCTCCGTTCCGGTGGCGTGGGACCGGGCAGCGTTTCCCTACGTGCGCGCGGTGGACTGGCCCGAGCACGCGCCGCCCACGGTCGTCGTCATGAACCGCGCCCAAACGAAGGCCACCGTGCTCGCCGTCGATCCGAAATCGGGGGAGACGACGACGCTCGTCACGGAGGAGGACCCCGCGTGGGTGAACGTACCGGAAGGCCCCCTCTGGTTCGCGGACGGCTCGCGCTTTCTTTGGGCGAGCGAACGCACGGGCGTGTGGCAGCTCGAGGTGCACGCCGCCGACGGCGCACTTCTGCGCAGCGTCGCGCTCCCCGGGTTTGACGGCGGCATCCAGATCGACCAGGACGCGGGCGAAGTGTGGCTCTCGGGTTCCGAAGATCCCACGAGTGAACACGTCGCACGTCTCGCTTCGCTCGATGCCTCGCCGGCGTGGGTCACCACGGACGCGGGCGTTCACAGCGTCGTCGTGGGTCGCCACGGGGGGACGCGCGTCCAAATCGATGCCGCCCCGAACGGCGCACGCACCTGGACCGTTGTCGACCGGTCCGGCAAGGCCCTCGGCACCCTCGAATCCGTGGCCGAGGCGCCGCCGAACCTCCCGAACGTAACCCTGGAGACCGTCACCCTCGACACTCGCACGCACCACACCGCCATCGTGCGACCGCGCGACTTCGACCCGAGCCGCAAGTACCCGGTGGTGCTGCAGGTCTACGCGGGCCCTGGTGTCACCACCGTGTGGAACACCCCACGCGCGTACTTCAAGGATCAGATCCTCGCCGATACGGGGTTCATCGTCGTTCGCTCCGATGGCCGCGGCACCCCGCGTCGCGGCCGCGACTGGGAACGGGTCACGTCCCGCGATTTGATCACCGTTCCCATCGCCGACCAAGTGGCCGCCCTCGAAGCCCTCGGCGCCCGTCACCCGGAGCTCGACCTCGACCGCGTCGGCGTCATGGGCTGGTCCTTCGGGGGGTACTTCTCCGCCATGGCCGCGCTGCGTCGCCCCGATCGCTTCAAGGCGGCCATCGCCGGTGCGCCGGTGACCGACTGGCGCTTCTACGACACGGCCTACACCGAGCGTTACATGGGTCTCCCCGAGGAGAACACCGCTGCCTACGACGCGACGAGTGCGGTCGTCCACGCAGGCGAACTCACACGCCCGCTGCTCCTCGTGCACGGGTTCACGGATGACAACGTCTACGTCGTCAACACGCTCGCCCTCGAGGACGCTCTCTTCCGCGCCCACAAGGACTACGAGCTCATCACCCTCGGCTCCACGCACATGACCGTGGATCCACAGATGGAGGCGGCGCTCCTGACGCGGGAGGTTCATTTCTTCCGCAAACACCTCGGCGTGCCCGCAAGCACCGCGATTTCCGCACCCGCGCCGTAGCGTGCCCTACGCGGGCAGCCTTACGCCCGCGGCCTCGAAGTCCCGCTCCGCCTGGGGAGCCCACCCACGGTTGGCCGCGGGGCTCGCGGGACTTGGGTGCAGGATTCGCCCGAACGTGCACGTGCTTCCTTCGAGCGCGCGTCGCGCCTGCGCTTCGGCGTATGCGCCCACGCCGATGACAAACTTCGGCTTAAGGAGTGCCACGGTTTCGCGGAGTGCGCGGTCGCATGCTTCGGTGAGTGGCTCCACCTCCGCCGCCGGCAGCTTGTCGGGCGTTCGGTTCTTGCCGCCCTCTTCCATGAACACGAGTGGGCAGTAGTTCACGACGAAGAAGCGCTTGAAGAACCGCTCGGGCGTGCCGAACCGACCCTTGGCCCAGGCCCAAATGCGCGCGCCACTCACCTCCGAACGGGTGCATGCGAACCCGTCGATGGGCCGTTTCGGGTGTTCCTTCGGCGGCTTGCCCACGTTGCCTTCGATTCCGAGCCAGTCGCGAACATGGGCGACCTCGCCGAAGGGCACGCCGGTCTGCGCCATGCCAAACGGGCCGGGGTTCATGCCGAGGAGCACGACTTCCTTCGGGGCCCCGCCGTAGCGTGAAAGGAACTCCTCGTGGGGCGCCCGCGCGTAGGCGAGAGGGTTATACACAAACGCCGTCGGCGGCCCGAAGGACAGCGCATCCACCGCGCGCGAGAGCTTCCGACTGACTTGGACGAGGGTCTCCACCGCCACGTTGCGCCCTACGGCACAGCCACGCGGTGGACGACCACGGGCCCGTCGGGAAGGCTCACGACCGTCGTGTCCTCGGTCGTGTCGAACCACATGGTGTTCTTGAGCCCCTTGTATGAAATCGGAACGCCCACCACGACCGCGTCGAGGGGTGACGAAACGGAAAGGTCATCGTCGTTCACCACCGTCCGACCGTTGGCTTGGAACACGCCCGCGCCCTCGAGGATTTGCCACGTGCCGGCGTGGCTCGCGGGCCCCTCCGCGAGGACGACAATGCCGCCGCGATCGAGGAACTCCGTGAGCGCCTGCGACCAGGTCGCTCCGAGGTTTCGAAGCTCGGCATCGGTGCCCGAGGCCTGTGGATAGATGACAAACACGTCGGCCGAAGCGAGCAGGTACGTGATGAACCCGGCATCACCCGCCGTCGGGCTCCACGTGCGACCGAGGATGGTGGCCGTTTCGTCGATCGCCGCGTTGATGCCATCCCGCGCCGCCGTCGCCACGGACCCCTCATAGGCAAGCATCGCCACGGGGTTGCCCTGCGCGAGGAACACGGAGTTCCCGAGCACGCGGCGCATGGGGCCGTTCGATGAACGATAGTCATGACCGATCACCACGAGGTGCCCGGGCGCCACGAGTTCGCAGACGCCCATCGCACAAACGCCGCTCGCACACTGAACGTCGCAATCCCCACAGTTGATGGGGTCGCTCGTGATGTCGACGCAGCCATCGGGACACTCTTTCCGCGGCGCGGGGCAGGAATCCATGCACGTGCCGCCGACGCAGTACTCGTCGGAATCGCATGCGGTCGTGCAGTCGCCGCAGTGGTTACGGTCCACGTCCGGACGCACGCACTTGCCGTCGCACTCAAGGCGGCCCACGGAGCAGCCCGTGCGGCCACCACCGCCGTCCCCGGCGTCGCCCGTACCACCGTCGCCGCCGTCTTCGCCGCCACCGTCGCCCCCGTCCACGGGGACGCAGCGCGTGCCATTCGCCCGGAAGCCCTTGGCGCACTCGCCACCCACGAGCGGGTCGCCGCAGCCGAAGGCCGCGAACACGACGAACAGCGAAACCAAATACGCAAGGTCCTTTGAGCGCATCACGGCGTCCCTCCCGCCGCGGGGGCATCCTTCTCCGCCGGTGCGGGCGTTGGCACCACGGCCGGCGCGTCCCCTGCGGTCGCAGGCACAGTCGGCTTCACGGCGGGGGCCGGTGCTGGCGCGGGCGCCTTCACGGCGGGTACGGACGCGGGCGAGTCCGTGGCCGCATCCTCTTCCGGCGTGTTGTCCGGAATCACCACGAACTCCACGCGTCGATTGCGGGCGTGGGCCGCGTCCGTCGTGCCCTTGTCACGAAGCTTCGTCGCGCCGAAGCCCTCGGACACCATGACTTCCGCGGGGATGCCCAAATCGGTGAGGACCTTCTTCACCTGCCCCGCACGACGCTCGGAAAGCTCATGGTTGAACGCCGCGTCCCCGCGCGCATCCGCATGGCCTTCGATGCGCACGCGACGCCAGTCGTTCTCGTGCTGCTTCCAGAGTCGGACGATGGCTTCGAGAATCGGTCGAGCCGAACTCCGCACACGCGCGCGCTCGAAATCAAAGAGAACGGTTTCTTCGAGGACGATTCGGTCGTCCTTCATTTCGATGAGGCCCTTGTCCGGGCAACCATCGTCGTCTTCGATGCCGTTGACGATCTCGGCGTCATTCGGACACTGGTCGTCCGGGTCGAGGAACCCGTCGTCGTCGTTGTCCTTGTCGGGGCAACCGTCCGTGTCCTCAAAGCCGTCGATGTCTTCGGGCTCAAGGGGACACTGGTCGTCCTTGTCGAGGATGCCGTCCCGGTCGTTGTCCTCGTCGGGGCAGCCGTCCGTGTCCTCGAACCCGTCGATGTCCTCGGGGTCGTCCGGGCACTTGTCGTCTTCGTCGAGAATGCCGTCGTGATCGCGGTCCGACTGCGGCTTGGGCGGCGGGGCCTTCGGCGGATCCGGGCGTCCGTCGAGGAGACCGAGCTCGACACCAACCATGACGATGTGGGCATCGCGATCGTCGAGACAGAGCTCCCCTGGAGGATGTGCACGTAGCGGAGGACGGGCCCCACATCGAGTGCGCCCGTCTCAAACCCGTAGCCGAGACCGGCCTCGATGCCGAATCGCGTGAGCCCCCCCGTCAGTACGACGCCGGGTGAGGCTTCCACAAACAAGCCGGTGCCCCGTTCGTTCCTGTTCCAGTCGAAGGACGGCCGCAGGCGAAGCGAGCCCGAGAAGCTCACCCATGTGCCCGGCCCGAGGTCAGCACGACCACCGCCCACCGCGTCTCCATTGAAAAGGAGCCCTGCCCGCGCACGCACGCCCACGAGGGCAAACGGCGCAAGCGAGCGGTATCCGCCAAGCGCAAGCGCGCCGCCGGGCCCGTACTCCTCCGACTGCCACTTTCCCACGGGGATGCCGACGTTGCCCTCCGCGGTAACGAGCCAAGTCTCATCCGCCTGCGCGACGGCAGGGACGAAGAGAGTGCCCAACAGCAGGCCAATGGCGAGGGGCCTTCGCATCACACGTCCAACTCTTCCGCGTTGGCCTCCGCAGCATACTCCATGATGAACCGGTAGCGGGAGTTGGCATCTTTGCCCATGAGCTCCGCAAAAACGCGGTCCGTCTCGAGTTCGCTGTCCACGACAGCCCGCAGGGCCTGGCGTTTCCGGCGATCCGGGGTCGTGTCGCGGAGCTCCTCCGCGGTCATCTCGCCGAAGGCCAGCGAAGCGGCTGATCTCGGGTTTCACGTTCTTTGGGGAGCTCCGCGAGGATCTTGTTGCGGTGCGCGTCGTCCGAGGCCCAATGGTCTCCCTGTGCGGCGCATCGATGCGATAGAGCGGAGGCTGCGCGAGAAAACGTGCCCACCGCGGAGGAGCCCCGGCAGCATTCGGTAGAAGAACGTGAGGAGCAGCGTGGCGATGTGGTGGCCGTCGCTGTCCGCGTCCATGAGCGAACACCTTGCCGTAGCGGGCTGCCGACGTCGAAGGACTTGCCGACGCCGCAGCCGAGGGCGTTGACCACGATGTAATTCCTTGTTCCCCATGATCTGCGCGCTCGTGGCGCACTCGGCGTTCTTGCCGCGGAGCGGATTAGCCTGCGTGCGTCGGTCGCGACCTTGCTTCGCGTTGCCGCCGGCGCTGTCGCCCTCGACGAGGAAGAGCTCGCACTCGTTCGGGTCCGTGCTCGCGCGCAATCGGCGACGACTTCCCGGCAGGGTTCAGCTTGCGGCTCACGGCGCTCTTTCCGGGCCTTCCTGGGTCGCGCTGCGGCTCACCAGCTGCGCCGCGCCACGCGGCACCACCGCACCAATGATGGACTCCGCCATGTGCTTGTTCGCGTGGAGCCACTGTTCGGGGGCCGCACGTACAGTGTTTTCCACCTGCGCCGTCACCTCAGGGTTGTTGAGCCGGTCCTTCGTCTGCCCCTGGAACTGGGGTTCGGCGATAGATGCTGAGGAGCGCCACCACGCCTTCGCGAATGTCCTAACCGCGACGTTGACGCCCTTCGGCTGGGCTTTGTGCTGCGTCATGTAGCGCGGATGGCCTTGACCATGGCCTGCTTGAGGCCGAGTTCGTGCGTGCCGCCGCCCGCCGTCGGGATGCCGTTTCAACGTAGGTGCGGAAGGTCTCCTCCGGCGACTCCGGTCCACGCGAGCGCAAGCCATGCGGATGGGCTCGCTGCGCTCGAGCGTGAAGTGCTGCGGGTGAACCGCGGTCTTCCCCCGGTCCGCAACGGGCTTGCCGAGGTAGTCGACGATCCCGTTCCGGGTGCTGGAACTCCTCGCTCGTCTTCCCCAGCGGGGTCCTTCCACACGACCCGAGCCCCTTGTGCGGGTAGCTCTTCGACTCGAGGCGGCCCGGACGTCTCCGGGTCGAACGATGCCGACGCGCCGAAATCTTCGGGTCGGGCCGGAACGAAATGGTGGTGCCGTGACCGCGGACATGCGCCTTCTTGAGCTGCGTCGTGGGCTTTCCGCGGGAAAACTCTGGTTCCACTCGACCATCACGGCGCACCAGTACGTCGAGGGACTCGCTGAGCGCGTTGACCACGGAAGAGCCGACGCCGTGGAGGCCGCCGGACACCTGGTAGTTCTTCCCCTCGAACTTACCGCCCGCGTGGAGCGTGCAGAGGATGAGTTCGAGCGCGGGTTTCTTGAACTTCGGGTGCTTGTCGACGGGGATGCCGCGGCCGTTGTCGGTGACGACGACGCCCTTCCGATCCTTGTCGAGCACGACCTCAATGCGGTCGGCGTGGCCGTTGATGGCCTCGTCGACACAGTTGTCGACGATCTCCCAAAGCAGGTGGTGGTAGCCGCGCTCGTCGGTACCGCCGATGTACATCGCGGGGCGCTTGCGAACGGGTTCGAGCCCTTCGAGGACTTCAATGTCGCTTGCCGAGTATGCCTGCGCCATGGCTAGCCTTCCCCTCCGGGCGACGGGAAGCCGGGCAACGTGGGCTCATCCATGAGCACGCGCTCGAGGTTCCCGCGCTTGATGAGCTGGAAGCCCTTCCCTGCGCGCGATACCACGTCGTACTTCGATGTGGAGACCGCCAGCTTCTTGCCGCCGCCGCTCTCGACCATGAGGGCGTCGTCGTCGTCGGTGAGCACCTGGGCACCGATCACGTGGTCCCCCTTGCTGAGCTTGATGAGCATGACGCCCTTGCCTACGCCCGAGAGCAGCGCCACTTCCTCGACGGGGCAGATCAGCGCACGGCCCTCGAGCGTGGCGCACGCGATGTTGTCTTCCTCGCCCGCAAGGCCCACGTAGACGACAGCGTCATCCTTGGCCGGGCGAGTGTACTTCCGCCCCGCACGCGTGGATGGGTCGCGGTGCGCGCGAAGCGAAAACCGGAGCGACTGGCCGCCCTTCGTCACCGCCACCGCGTAGGGCTCCTCTGGCTCGGCACCTTCGGTCGGCGCGGGCACGTCCAGGAAACGCGGGTCGAAGCTCATCATCGCAACGATGCGCTCGCCGTCCTCCATCTTGAACAATGTCTGGACGGGTACGCCGTACCCCGTCGTCGCCGGCACATCGACGATGCGCATGACGTAGCAAACGCCGAGACTCGAGAAGAACGCGACCGAGGCTCGCGTGGACCCGGCAACGACCTCCAGCACCGCATCGCCATCACGTACGCGTGTTGCGCCCACGTCCTTGATGCGCTGTTGGCGCTTGATCCAGCCCTGCGCGGAGAGCACGACCATCGCGTCCTCGTCCACAATGAACGCTTCGGCATCGAAGGAAGGCTCGTCCGCGTCGCTCACGATGCGCGTGCGGCGCGGGTCCTGGTACTTCTCCTTGAGCTCGTGGAGCTCGGCGCGAATGAGCTTCCACCGCTCCGGCGTGCTCTTGAGGAGCTTCTCGATGCGCTTGGCCTCGGCGCGCTTTTCCGCAAGTTCCTTCTGGATCACGAGGATCTCGAGCTTCGCCAACCGGTAGAGCTTGAGTTCGAGGATGGCGTCGACCTGAAGTTCGTCGAGCCCGAAGCGCTTCATGATCTTCTGCGCCGCGTCCTGCTTCCCCTCGGACCGCCGGATGATGCGGATGGTCTCGTCGAGGGCGTCGAAGATGATCTCGAAACCCTCAAGGATGTGGATGCGAGCGCGGAGCTCCGCGAGCTGATGCTCGAGGCGCTTCGTCACCGTCTCCATGCGGAAGTCGAGGAAGTACCGAAGCATGGCCGCGAGGTCGAGGCGCTTCGGCGCGGCGAGCTCCGGATTCTCCGACGGCACCAGGCAGGTCAAGTTCACCTGCACGTTCGTCATCACGGGCGTGTGCTTTTGGAGGTACGCCATCACGAGCTGCGGGTCGGCGCCCTGCTTGAGCTCGCACACGATGCGGCAGTCGTCCGTGCTCTCGTCGCGCACGTCGACGAGCACGGGGAGCTTCTTTGAGATCACCACCTCGGCGATGCGCTCCACCACGGCGCGACGCTCCACGGCGTAGGGAATGCTCGTGATGACGAGGAGCGTGGGCGTGCGCTTCCCCGCCTCTTCCACCTTCCAGGTGCCGCGGAGTTTCAGCGAGCCTTGGCCGTTTGTGTAGACGTCGACGATCTCGCGCTTTGTGCTCACGAGCTCGCCGCCCGTGGGAAAATCGGGGCCCTTCACGTACTTCACGAGCTTCGACACCGAAATCTCCGGGTCGTCGATCATGGCGATGCTCGCATCGATGACCTCGCCGAAGTTGTGCGGCGGGATCGACGTCGCCATGCCCACGGCGATGCCCTGGGACCCGTTGATGAGCAGGTGCGGGAACCGCGCCGGGAGCACGATGGGCTCAAAGCGCGTGCCATCGTAGTTCGGGCGGAAGGCCACCGTCTTCGCGTAGAGCTCGCTCATGAGCTCCTCCGCCAACGCCGTCAGGCGCGCCTCCGTGTAGCGCATGGCCGCCGCGGCATCGCCGTCGGGTGAGCCGAAATTGCCGCGGCCGTCCACCACCGGGGCCCGCATCGTGAACGACTGCGCCATGCGCACGAGGGCGTCGTAGATGGCCGAGTCGCCGTGCGGATGGAACTTGCCCATCACGTCACCGACGATGGCGGCGCTCTTGCGCGGCTTGGCATCGTGCCGAAGCCGGAGCTCATTGAGCATCGTGTAGAGGATCCGACGCTGAACGGGCTTCAAACCGTCGCGCACGTCCGGGAGCGCGCGCGCCGTGATGACGCTGAGCGCGTACGTGAAGTAACGACGGCGTGCCTCCGCCGCGAGGGAGGCGTCGATATCGGGCTGAACCGGGCAGGTCGAGCTGACCGTTGCGCTTCGATTTCGTGCCAGCGGGCGGGCCCCCGTGTATCAAGAGGCCCGGTCGTGCGCAAGGGCGAACCCTTGAAGTGCACGGTCTTGTCCGTCAACGCGCCTGATCGCACGGGCGCCGCACGATCGCGCCGCGCCTACCCACGCCGACGGCGGAGCCGCTGACCACGAGACGGGGCGAAGGCTCACATCCAGGGCCATGCGTCGGCGCATCGAACTCGATTCGCCAGGCTCGTAGCCGTCGAGGTCCACCTCCCAACCACGTGGTGCGAACCGGCGCGAACACGGAACGGCAAATTCGCAGGCGGAAAGCCATCCAGCTTCACCGACGCACGATCGGGGACGCCACGAAGCGCCACTTCCACGGTCGAGAGCGCCGCCGGGCGCGCTTCCTGGACGACCTCTTCCTCCGCCTCGCGGTCCGGTTGCGGCGGGGGCGTGGTGTTCAGCATGTACTTGATGCCGAGCATCACCATCACCAGCGTCGCAATCCCGACGACGCCGATTCCAGCCGCCTTGAGCTGCCACGGGATGACCTGCCCGCGGCGGCGCTTCCGAACCTCTAGCTGTTCCGGCGATCGACGCTCGCCCCGACCTCGCCAACCCGGATCGAGCGGAGTTCCTGCTCGCCGGAGGATGCCGCCGCAGCCTGCGGAGCGGCCGCGGCCTCCGGCCTGACGGCAAGTCCATCGCGAGGTCGGACGGCATGTCCGAAGGGCAGGTCGAGGTCCACCAGAACCGCCGGGTTCGACGGTTTGAGCGCATCGCTCAATCGTGGCGGAGGCTGGGCCCAGGCGCAGCGCCGTCATCGTCGTCGTCGCTTGGCGTAAACGCCGCCTTGATTCGCAAAGAAGCACCGGCCGTCTGGGGCGGGAGTCTTCCCGCCGTTTGGACATGGCGCGCATGATCACGCCGCCCAAACGAGGAAGAACGGCATCCAGGTCCGGACGGCGACCTGGGCCTGTCCGTGAGAATCATGAGCAGCGCGTTGTAGTTGGGCGCATCGAACGGAATCGTCCCCACGACACTCATAAACACGACGCCGGCTGGTGGATGTCCGTTCGACTCGTCGACCATCGCCAAGTGCGTCACCCCGCGACGCTCGCTCGGGCGCCATGTAGCGCGGTGCCGAGCACCGTGCCCCTGCACCGTGAGCTTCGAACGCGCTCGTCGATTTGTGTGAAATACCGAAATCGAGAATCTTCACCGACTCTGCCACCCCGACCACGCGGCACGAGGAAGATGTTGTCAGGCTTGAGGTCACGGTGAACGACACCGTGCGCGTGGGCAGCACGAGTGCCTCGAGCAGCTGCCCCATGAACACATGGCGGCTTCCTCAGGCGCGACAGTCGGCCGCGCTTCTCGATTCGCGACGAGCGGCTCGCCCCCTGGAGAAACTCCATAACGAGGAACGGGACGACCTTCCGGCGTCTGGTCGAGATCGAGAACTTCGACGATCCCGGGGTACGATTGAGCCGCCGCGCGTGCGCCTCGCGACCGGAAGCGCTGAACCACCTCGGAGGCATTGAGGAGCGTCGTCGAGCAGTTTGATCGCGACCTGACGGCCCATGAGCTTGTGGGCTTGCCGGTTGCGCCCATGCCCCCTCGCCGAGGGGGGCGCTCAAGCTCGTATTTGCCGAGCAGCAGACGCCCTTCAAGTCCTCAGAAATGGAGGCTTTCCGGGGTCCAGGCCACGCCGGGAAACGTCTCACTGTAAACAACGTGGGGGCCGGGCCGGCCGCGCTCACGATGCTTTCCACGAGAGCCCATATACGTCCGCCGCATCGCCAAGCGCCTGGCTCGCGGGCACGGCGACTTCGACGTCCGTGGCGCCCGCCTTCGAAGCACGCCACCGCAGGAGCCCAATTGACCCAGGCGCTCATCTCGAGGGACGGGCGCGGCTGTTCCGCCACCGCGACGCGCTTCGGACTTCGAACGTGTGAAAGGATCGAAGCTCTCGCCGTGGCTCGAAATCGAGGCCCAGATCTTCGGAACGCGAGGACAAGCGCCTCGATGGAATCGGGTTCTCGACGTCGGCGCCAACTTCGCAATCCCTTTCTGCCGACGGCCTCGCCGGAGCGCCAGAGGAGCACCATGTCCCCAGCCCACACAGCTCGTCGGCCGCCGAAAGCACGCGGAGGAAGAGCTCGACGGACGCCTGATTCGCTGAAGCCCGCGTCGGGTGCCGTGGGGAGAAGCGTATCCACTTCGGGAACCTTTTGAACGAACGCGGGCCAGTTCCGCTGGCCCGTCATCTTGTAGATGGCCTCCACGGTGAGCAGGACCACGCGGTGCGAAACCGCCGCGCGCACCCCCTGACTCGCGCGTCGGCGCAGGAGCGTGTTGCGCCGCTTCTGGAGGTAGCGCAGATCCGCGTGGAGTGCGTCGGCGCTCGGCCGCGTAACCACCGAATCGCCCGACGATTCGAACATCGCAAGCGCCTGCAGGAAAAGCTCCGCCGAAGGAAATCGCTCCTGCGGCGCGATGGCCGTCGCACGTGCGATGGCGCGACGAACGCCCTCCGTCAGTCGCTGTGTTCGTTTGCCCGATGGCCCCGCAAGCATGAAATGCAGCACCGCACCCGCTGCGTAGACGTCGAGGTTCGCGTGGTTGCCGTTGGTGCCCTTGAGCTCCGGCGCAAGGAACGGGGAGTTCGGGTCGATCTTTGGCGCGGGCGCGCTGGCACCCTCCGACTGGAATGCAACCTCGGTGAGCCCCGTGATCTTCACGAGCTCCTCGCGGCCGTGCATCGGTTCAATGCGAATCACGTCGGGCGTCAACGCGCGATGCGTGACTCCTCCGCGATGTAGCGCGTTCAGCGCCTCAAGGATTTGCAGCATGAGCGACACCGCGCGCTCTTCAGGCATGCCCTCCGGGTTCTGCTGAATCACTTCGGTGAGCGTCGGGCCACGCAAGCGTTCGTAGACGACGTAGGGCGTACCGCGGGAGTCCGCACCGGTGTCGACGACACTGTGGAGATTACGATGTGCAACGCTGCCAGCGGCGCGCGCCTCCCGGAGCAACGCCTCGGCCGCCGGTCCGTTGGGGGGCGCGCCGTGCGCGAGGGTCTTGATTTCGACGTGCCGTCCAATGCCGACGTGATCGGCCTCGAACAGGACGCTGCTCGCATCCGAAGCAAGGATGTCGCCGATCTTGTACTTGCCGAGGAACAGCTTTGCGGCGGGGTCGCTCACGGAGGTCTTTTTAGGGTACCAGACACGGAGGACGCGGGAACAGGTCGGGGCGCGCACTCGGGGGTCGGCACGGCGCGAGAATGTGGTATGGGCGTCCTGTGTCTTCGCGTTCGCGACATCGGTGCAGACACACCGCGTGGCCCATGTGGGCAGCGGCCCTTGCGCTCGCCGCGTGCAACTCGCCGGAAAAAGCGCCTTCCGCGCCGGCTCCCGCGCCCAAGCCGACGGTTTCCACACCCGTCGCCGACGCCCCTCCGCCAACGGTCGAACACACCGTAGGCGAAGGAGAGACGCTGTGGGATATCGCGTCGACATACGGCATCACGCTTGGCGATCTCATGCACGCCAACGAGCTCAATGACCGCGATGTTCGCAAGCTGAGCACCGGCGCAAAGCTCGTGATCCCAGGTGCCACGGAAGTGAAAACCGTCGTGCGCGGCGCCGATGCACGGCGGCGCACACCGGAATCGTTGCCGACGCCGAAGAACGGCGCCTATCACCAGCTCGCCGATGGCGAAACGCTCTGGGACCTCGCGCGCACGTACGACGTCGACCTCGAAGCGCTCATGGAGGCGAACACGCTCTCGGACGACGACGTGCGCAAGTTGCGACCGGGCGATGCCATCGTTGTGCCAGGCATCAAGGCCACGCAGATCAAAGCCACGACGTCCCCTCCCGCGCGCCGTGGCGTGACACACGTGCTGGCGAAGGGCGAAACCGTTTGGGACCTGGCCAGCCGCTTTCAGGTTTCGGTGGCGGAGATCATGAGCGCCAACGCGCTCGACGCCTCGCGCGTCACCGGCCTGCGCGACGGGACGAAGCTGTTCATTCCGGGCGTCACCGAGGACAAACAAGGCCACGTGCGGCGCGAGCGCTCGGCGTCGCAGGAGCGCGCCGAGGACGCGGCGAAGCGCCTTGGGCTCGGCACGCGCAAGGCGGCCGGCGAACTTCTCTCCGGTCGCCTGCGACCCGAATGGATACGAGCCGCGGGCGGCACAACAACTCCGCGCACACTCAAGTGGCCGGTGACGAACGGCACGTACGTGCGTGGGTACGGTTCGGGCGAAGGGGGCTACCACCTCGCCACCGACATCCGCGGCGACATCGGCTGGAACGTGCGGGCCGCGGCGCCGGGCATCGTGGGTTACGCGGGCAACGAGTTGCGGGGATTCGGGAACGTGGTCTTCGTCATTCACCCCGGTGGCTGGGTCACGCTCTACGCGCACAACTCGGCGAACTTCGTGGTCGCGGGCCAGCGCGTGGAGCGCGGCAGTGTCACCTCGCGGAGCCAGGGCACGGGCATCGGCCGTGGCCCCACTCGCACTTTGAGTTCATCGAAGGGGGGCAAAACTGCTGACCCCGGCGCTTTTCAGGCCGGGCGTTAAATTCCGACCGGGGCGGGTGCACGCGAAGATCACCCCACCACCTGGCGCGCCTACGGGAAGCGACGGCCGTCGCTGCCGCAAGCGGGATCGGACACCCGCGATCGCACGAGGGTCCTCGGCGAGGACCCGGAAAGGACGCGGAGGGTGCCGCCTGGATCGCCCCGGGCGATGGGCTGCTCACACGCAATCGACCGGCGACCTTTGCGCTGAACGGTTTCACTATGCCCACATTGGACCCTCGATGCGTAGTCGTGCGTGGCAGTTCTTGGTGCTTCTTGGGCTAACCGCATGCGCGCGTGCGCCGGAGGGGGAGCCGTCGGTCGAATCGGGCGCGACCAGTCCGGTCGTCTCGAACCAGGCCGCATCCGGCAACGCCGGAACGGACCTCGACCCCGCATCGAAGGAGGCGCTCGCCTGCGAGAGCCCTGTCCGCTCCTGCTCCCCGGTGATCACGAGCTCTGGCCTCATCTGCGGGTCATGCGCGGGGCGACGTGGGGATCCTTCGTCCTTCACGACGACATTTCGACCATCACCCTCCAGGGCACGCGAACCGTGCACGCCGAACAGCTCCCGGACGCGATGCCAACGCCTTCGGGCGTGCGTGGCGTAACGGCGTGGACGGGCGTCGGGGAGAATATCCCGTTTGTGTCGTGGATCGAGGACGGCGTCGCTTGGATGCTCGAGGTGGAGTGCAACTCGCCTGCCGATGCACGATGCGCCGACCCCACGTGGGCCACGAGTTCGTGGAACGCCTCGAGTCGAGGAAGCGGTACGCGTGGCGCTCCTGCTTGCGTGCGTCCTGACGCTCGCGTCGATGGCTACGGTGCTGACATCGACGGCCGCGGCGCAGATTCGAGTTCCAGCCGGTGGGCACGCTCACCCCCGGCAGCGGCCAAGGCGGGTCGACTCCGCGGTTTACGCCACCACGGCATGCGATTCCTCCGTGGAGGCTCCACCCGCCTTTGCCAACTCGCAGGTCTACGGAAACGGGGGTTCGCTTGGACCGGGCGGCGCGAATTGCGACGCGGAGAACTTCCAGTACCCGTGGTGGGACAACTACTGCGAGAAACGAAACACCTCGAGCTGGTCGACGCCGCTCTGCCCGGATCAGAACGGTGGCCAGCACTACGGCCAGGATATTCGCGCCGCCTCGTGCGAGAAGGAGAAGCACTGGGTCGTCGCCGTCGAAGACGGGACCATCACGAGCATCGGCAGCTACTCCGTGAACCTCACCACCGCGCAAGGCAAGCGGTACCAGTACCTTCACATGGGGGCACTCGCCGTGAGCGAGGGGCAAGCTGTCACACGCGGTCAACGCATCGGGATGGTCTCAAACGTCTTCGGCGGCACATGGACGACGACGCATCTTCACTTCGCAGTCTCGGCGAATGTCGACGGCATCGGAATGACGTACGTCCCGCCGTACACAAGCCTCGTCGATTCCTACAAGGCACTCCTAGGGGACGTTGCGTGGGCCGCCGAGCTCGTGTCGCAGACGAACTCGACCATCAACGTGAGCGCCGGTCTCGGTGGCGAAGCAACGACCACCTTTGTCCTTCGGAACACGGGCAAGCAGCCCTGGACGCCCGGCAAGACTTTCCTCGGCACCACGGGGCCACGGGACCGCACGAGTTCCCTTGCGACCGCCGCATGGAGTTCACCGGGCCGTGCGGTGACGGTTCCGCACACGGTGGCGCCCGGCGAACAGGTGGCTCTCACCGTCCCGCTTCGCGTGCCGACCGACGCCGGCATGTACCGCGAGACATTCGGCCTCGTGGAGGAGTCCGTTGCCTGGTTCGGCGATCAGGGCGGCCCGAGCGACGAAGCGTTGGCGGTCACCGTGACCATCGACTCGGGCGTCCCCTATCGCGCGCTCTACATCGGCCACGGTTTTGCCGCGGACGACGACGGTGTGCTGCGCGTCGGCGCGAGCAGCACGACGCGCGGCTGGATCGAGGTGCGCAATACGGGCACCGAGACATGGCTCATGGGTGCCACGTCCCTCGCCACCACGTCCCCGCGGGACCGGGCGAGCGCGTTCGCAGCTTCGAGCTGGCCGTCCCCCACCCGCCCGTCCGTCACCTCGGAAGCCGTGACGCCCGGCGCGACCGCACGGTTTGAATTCGACCTTCGCGCACCCTCCGAGCAAGGCACGTATGTCGAGTACCTCGGTCTCGTGGACACCACGGCGGGTTGGTTTGGCGACGCGGGCGGGCCCGCCGATGACGCCATCGCCCTGACGGTGGAGGTGGGCGATGGACACCCGAGAAATCGCCCCGGAGCCGGTGGCGGTTGTTCCTCCGCGCCGCCCGGACACAACGCGCCGCCCGTCGCACTTGCCGTCGCGATCCTCGCCATGGCGGCGGCACGACGGCGGCACGCCCGGACACAACGCGTACGCGTCAGTGGCCCGCTTGGTGGAGCCAGTCGATCAAGTCGCTAAAGAACTCGATGTGGTCGAAGTCGTTGCCGAGTCCCGGTGAATCACCGATGAGTTGGCCGACCTGGTCGAGGTGATCCGCGGGAATGCACCCGAGGAACTGCCCCCACGTCGCTTCCGTCACACGGATGAACCCGTCGTTCGCGTAGGGGTTTCCGAGACCGCCATCCGAGATGGCTTCGGCCACCGCGAGGAACGGATCCACGGGGTCGAGCTCGCGGTCCCACTTCGAGATGAAGTCGGGGCGACCGGCGGTCGGGTAACACTCGGGTCCGCCCTGCTGCCAGTCGGTGCGGCCCGCGATGGAGTAGTACGCCATGCCTGGCACGTCTGGATACTCGGCGTTGAACGCGTCGATGCCGTCCTGGGAGAGCGTATCGAGGGCCGCCGCGAGGCTCGTCTCTTTGTCGATCTCATCGCCCCAGACCGGACGACCGACGACCTTCACGAGCGCATCGAGTACGCCACGGATGGGATCCCACGGCTTGGCACCGTGGAGCGCGTTGGCGAGGGCGAGGCCCGTGTTCGGTGTGCCGTAGGTCGTCACCGATTCGACAAGGTCCGGACGCAGTGCCGCCACCGCGCGCACATCGAGGCCGCCCTGGGAGTGACCGATGAGATTCACCCGCGGGTAGCCCGTTTCGGCGACGATGATTTCGATCTTCTTGATGAGCTCTTCGGCGCGAACGGTGGAGTCGTTGAACGGATCGACCGTGGGCGTGAAAACAAGGTGGCCGCGGCCCACGAGGGTTTCGCGGACCTTATAGAAGTAGTTAAAGAACCCCGCGTTCGCGAAGTCGTCGAAGCCGAAAAACCCGTGGCAAAGCACGACGGGGTACGGCGCGCCGGGGTCCGCCGGCGAGGGAACCGCGGGGGCTACCGGCACCTGGGCGCCGTTTCCCGCATCGGGCGTTGGAACGGAGTTGTCGTTCGCGGCAGCTTCGTCGCCCGCATTCGATCCGAGCGATTCGTCGCAGCCAAACGCGAGAACGACGAGCAGCGCGCACCCGAGCGAAGCGGCGGACTTCAACATGGCGCGGACGTTATCACGGAGCACGCACGACCGTGTGGCCGGGCGCAATACGCTCGTGAAGCAGGCGATATCCAACGGCGGCGACCACCGTCAGCGTTGAAAGCGCCGCCAGCAGGAAGAACGCGGCACTCCACCCGAATCGCTCTGCGAGGCCCCCAACCACCACGCCCGCGAGCGCCCCGCCCACATACCCGACGGCGTCGGCGAGACCCGCAGCGGTGGACGAGCCGAGCCGACCACCCAAATCGATGGCGACCGCTCCAGAGAGAAACGCATAGGGGCCGGTCATGGCCGCACCGATGAGCGCGATGCACGCGACAGGCACCGCCGGAGTGGGCCAGCTCGGCGCGAGTGCGAGCGCGAGGATGCCGAGGGTCGAGACAACGAGGAACACGATCATGACGCCGGCACGACGCCCACCGGCGAAGCGGTCGCTCGCATAGCCGGCCGCGAGGACCGACACGCCTCCAAAGAGCGGGAAGGCGGACGCGAGTTGCGCCGCGGTTCCCGACGACGCCCCCGTTGTTTCCACGAGGTAGACGGGCGTCCAAAACGAGAACGTTTCGCGAATCACCGTGAGGCCGAAGGACATGGCGCAGACGCAGAGAAACGCAGGTGAGCGCACGAGGGGCCCAAGGAGCGCACGAAGGGAGGCGGGGCGCGAATCCGAAGCCCGATCGCCGTAGACGCTCCGTTCGGCCGTGGGTGGTTCCGCTTCGCCGACATCGCGGGGCGACTCGCGGAGCAGCGCACGCACGCCAATCGAAGTCACGGCGGCCACACCCGCAGCCGCGAAGAAGACGTGGCGCCAACCCGCACCGTGAGCAATCGCCGTGCCGAGGCTCAGCTTCGCGAAGAAATCTCCGAGCGGATAGCTCAGCGCAAGAACGCCCATCACGGTGCCTAGGCGTCGCGGCGCATACCAGTGCGACGCCACTTTCACGAGCGCACCCCACCCGCCCGACTGAAAGAAACGATTGAGGGCCCACGCAAGCGTGAACGCGCCGGCGCCCGAGCCAAAACCGAAGAACACCGTCGCCGCGGCGCTCGCCAGGAGGCCCCCGAAGAACACGCCACGGCCGCCCACGAAATCGGTGAGCGTTCCCATGACGAGCTTGCCCACGGCGTAGAGGAGAACGCCCGCGGAGACGATGGCGCCGAGCTTGGTCTTGTCGAGCCCTGCGGGTCCAAACTCCTCGAGCAACAGCGGAGACGCGACCGCGAGGTTTGAACGACAGAAGTAGTACGCGATGTAGCCCCCGGTCAGCGTGGAGAGCGTGATGCCCTGCCAGCGCCGGAGACGCGCACCGGTGGGGCTCATCCGTGTTCGTCCGCGTGGGCCAGGGCGCTCAGCACGAGCTCGGACACGTGGGAATCGGCGAGTCCGTAGAAGATGTGTTTGCCCTCGCGTCGTCGAATCACGAGTCGTTCGGCACGGAGGAGCTTGAGCCGCTGCGACACGGTGCTCATCCCGTCCCCGGACTCCTCGGCGAGTTCCGAGACGCAGCATTCGCCGTGGGCGAGGCGCTCGAGAATCTGGAGGCGTGCCGGATCCCCCACGGCACGGAAGATGGCCGCAGCACGCTCAAGCACGGCCGGGTCCGAAAGCCTCGGCTTGCTGCCGCCACCGTGCTCGTGATCGCAGTCGGGTTCGTCCCGGACATCGGCGGCGGTCATGGGCGGAAGGATTGGCAACGCCGGCCACGGGAGTCAAGGCGCCCGTCGCGGCACGGCCGTACGCCCGCGCAGACGCGCTCCCTTCAACGGTTCATGAACTGTGCGTTTGCCGGAATTTTCGGCGTCGTCTAGAGGATGCGCCCGTGCGCGCCGTTGCCCCATACCTTCTGAACTCGTTCGCGTTGGCTTCGCTGGCGTTCGCGTGCACGGCGCTCGTCGCCGCGAACACCGCTTGCGCGCAAACTCCGTCGACGGAGCTTCGCCCCCCCGCGGTGATCGATGCGCCGGCGCCGGCGTATCCCGAGGCCGAGCGGACCGCGGGGCGCGCGGCGGACGTTGAGCTTCGGTTGACGCTCGACGCCGAAGGCAACCTCGCGGAAGCAACGATCGTTCGAAGCGCCGGACAAGCCTTCGATGCGGAGGCACTCCAGAGCGTCTGGTCGTGGGTGTTCGCGCCGGCGACCCGTGGCGGCACTCCCATCCCAAGTACGTTCAACGCGGTCGTGCACTTCGATGCACCGACGCCGGAGACGCTCGCGGGAACGGCCTCGCCGCCGGTCGCCGCAACCGCGTCGACGGCGGGCGCCTCGTCTGCGCCTTCCGGTTCCGTCACCGCGACCTCGCCCGCGGTGACGGACGCGCCGCCCGCGTCAACCA
Source organism: Polyangiales bacterium (assembly GCA_041389625.1). Classification (GTDB taxonomy): domain Bacteria; phylum Myxococcota_A; class Polyangia; order Polyangiales; family JAWKRM01; genus JAWKRM01. Next base: position 46,635 of record JAWKRM010000026.1, on the reverse strand, counting down.
ACGCGGTGGAAGACGCGGCGGGATTCGCCGCCACCGGTCAAGTCGCCAAGCTTCCGCCGCCACGCGGCGCGAGCGAGTTCGTCGTGGAACGCGACGTGCTCGAGGCGGCCCCGCACCACGAAGCGGCCGACATGCTTCGCGCGGTGCCGGGCGTCTTCATCGCACGCCCCGAGGGCGACGCCGTCGCGCACAAGGTGACGCTTCGCGGCTTCGACGCGGACCACGGCCAGGACATCGCATTCACCGCCGCCGGCGTTCCGCTCAATCAGCCTTCGCACATTCACGGGCAGGGCTACACGGACCTCGGGTTCATCCTTCCCGAGGCCGTGCGTTACATCCGCGTGCGCGAGGGCGTTTACGATCCGCTCCAGGGCGACTTTGCCGTGGCCGGCAGCGTTGATTTTGATCTGGCCGTGGAACGACGCGGCCTGCGCTCACGCAGCACCTATGGTTCCTTCTCGACCTTCCGGCAGCTGCTCCTCTGGGCTCCCGAAGGGCAAAGTGACGAGACCTTCGCCGGCGCGTCCTATCGGCAATCCGACGGGTTCGGACAAAACCGTGCGTCCCGCTCGGGCGGGGCCATGGCCCAGTATTCGTTCGGCGACGACTGGCGCGTGACGATGACCGGCTGGGTCTTCGGTGCACGCGCCGGCTCCGCGGGCGTCCTCCGCCGCGAGGACATCGACGCGGGCCTCGTCGACTTCCACGACACCTACCCCGACGCCACGGCGCGCGCACAGTCGGCCTTTTCTTCGCAGGCGGTCCTCGCCGCGCACCTTGAGCACGACGGGGACGACGGCTCGGTGACGGAAGCCGGGCTCTGGGTCGGGACATTCAACTTCCGGAGCAAACTCAACTTCACCGGCTACACGCGCCGCTCGACGTTCGACCCAGCGTGGATCGGACGCGGCGACCTCATCGAGCAGCACAACGCGGACCTCGCCCTCGGTTTCCATGCCCGGTACCGCACGCCGACCTATGAACCCGTGGAGTGGGCGAAGGGCAGCATTGAGTTCGGGCTTTCGACCCGGGTCGACAACATCGACCAGCAACAAAACCTCCTCGAGTCGCCCCAGAACCAAACGTGGGACCAGCTCGTTGACGCATCGATCACCGGCGCCGACGTGGGCGCCTGGGTCGACGCGCACGTGGACCTCACCAAGTACGTGCAGTTGCACGGCGGCGTGCGTGCCGATGCGCTTTTCTACGACGTGGAAGATGCCCTCGGGAACTTCATCCCGGCGATTCGGCGCGAGTCGTACATCGTGGGCTTCCGGAGGAATGCCTTTGGCCTCGCCGCCGGCCCCCGTGTCAGCGTCACGGTCGCCCCGGTCGAGTGGATGAAGCTCATCGCCGCCTACGGCCAAGGCTTCCGTTCGCCCCAGGCGCGGCAGCTCCAAGACGGCGAAACGGCCCCCTACACCAAGGTCCACTCCGGCGACCTCGGTGCACGGTTTAGCTTCGGGCGAAACGAAGAGCTCACGCTGACGACCGCTGCGTACCTGACGAAGCTCTCGGACGATGTGGCCTTTGAACCCGCCGAGGCCCGCGTCGAGCGAATCGGTCCGACGACGCGCGTGGGCGGCGTCTTCTATGCAACGGCGCGTCCGTGGCGGGGTTGGCTCTCGTCCCTGTCGGTGACCTACGTCCATGCGACCCTCGACGCGCCACCGCCGGCCACGGCCGACAACCCCACCCCCGCGTTCCAGGACGGGCAGCTCTTGCCCTACGTGCCGCCGTGGGTCGTCCGCCTCGACTCCAAGGTCGAGGAGCCGCTCTTCTCCCTCGGCGACGACGCCGTCTACGGGAGCATCGGCGCCGGCGTTTCATATCTCTCGCCTCGCCCGCTTCCGTTTAGCGAGTTTGCGGACCCGGTGGCGCTGGTCGACGCATCCATGGGAGCTCGGTGGCGAAACCTCGAGCTCAACATCGAGGCGTATAACCTCTTCAACTCGAGCTACGCCGCAAGCGAGTACTCGTTTGTGTCGAACTGGGACCCGGGGGCCGCTCCCTCGAGACTGCCGGCGCGACACGTGGCCGCGGGCGCACCGTTCACACTCCTCGCTTCGCTGGGGGTTCGCCTATGAGCCGAGAACGAACGGTCGCCCGAACCAATTTCCGAGTGGCGCTCGGTACGTGCCTACTCGCGTGGCTCACCACCGTCGGTGCCACATGCGGAGACACGGGCCAAACGCACGTCACCGCGGAGGTGGTGGGCCACGGAGTGGGCGACACGACGTTTGAATCTGCCGGTTGGTCGGTGACCCTCACCCGCGCGGACGTCGCCTTCGGCCCCGCGTACTTCTGCGCGACCACCGCGGCGGACGTGGACCTCTGCCCCGCCGCCGTGGCGGAAACCCTCGACGTGGGCGTCGTCGATGGCCTTTCCGCGGACCTCCAGCCACTCGGCATCCTCGAAGGCGACACACAAACCGTGCGCTCCGCGACCTACGACTTCGGGATTACCTGGCTTGCGACGGAACCCGCCCCGCTGCCCGCCCGCGAAGCACCTGGTGGGCACTCCGCGCGGTTCCTGGGCACGGCCGTTCGGGGCGCGGATTCCTTCGACTTCGCCCTCGACCTCGACATCACGAGCGCCAACCAGGGTGATATCGCCATCCGCGGCGCACGCACGGAACACGAGCTCAGCACGCGCACCGAACGACTCGAGGTCACCGTCGACGTCGTCGCGTGGTGGGCCGGCGTGGACTTCGACGCGCTCTTCGCGGACGCCGCGGCGGCCCCCGGCGAACGCCTCGTCATCGACCCCAACGGCCTGAACGCCGGCGTGGTCCGCACCGGCATGACATCGCGTGCCCTCCCCGAATTCACCTGGATCGACAACTAACAAACGTTCTCCCCAACACGACCAACCTCAATCGGAGCCAATCAGTGACCACTCAATCCCTGCTACCCAACCTCCACTCCTTGCATTTCTTACACTTGCTGGACTTGCGGGCTGCGCCTCCGACGACACCGGAGACCACGACCGGCGACGGGAAACTCGTCGTTCAACTCGAAGCGGAGGACACCATCACCGACGGCCTTCGAGCCTGAGTTCGGACGAGAAAACCTCGTCGACGGATGGACGGTTACGTACGACAAATACATCGTCGCCCTCGGCAACGTTCAGATCGGCCGCGGCAGTAAGACGCGCACGGGCGACACCAACGTCGTCATCGACCTCACGCAACTCCCGACCACGGGATTCAACCTCGCATCGTTCGACGACCTCGCCACCGGGCAGTGGGACCGCTTCGAGTACGAGCTCCTCACGGCGAGCGACGCGTCGCGCGACAGCTCCGTTTCCGGCACCGACTACGCGCGCATGTCCGACGCTGGTCTCACCTACCTCGTTGCCGGCGAGGCGACGAAGGACTCGGTCGCGATCACATTCGAGTTCGCCGTTCCCGCGAAGACTCACTTTGGACCCTGCGAAGCGGAGGAAGGCGCACCTGGCTTCGTCGTCGTGGAAGGCACCGACACGGTCGTCGCCGCCACGATCCATGGCGATCACCTGTTCTTCAATGGATTCCCGTCCGGCGCGGAGATCACCGAGCGGCGTGCGGATTGGATCCGCCTCGCGGACGAAGCGACCGGCGGTGACGGTCACGTGGATACGGACGACCTCGCGGGCATCGCGGGAACGGACCTTGAGGTCCTGTTCCCGACGGGTGCGCCCGCGAACGAGGGCGATGCGCAGTACTTCCTCGCCGGTTCGCCGGTGCCCGTGAACACGGCGCTCGACTTCGTGGTCGGCCAGCTAAGCACGCAGGGCCACTTCCAGGGCGAGGGTGAGTGCCCCTGGGAGCTGCTCGACTAGGGTTGAAGCCGGAGGGCGGCTGCGGACCCCCCTCAAATTCCGCTGGACTTGGGCATGGAATCTCGTAATTGAAAATGACTTTCAATTTCTGGAGAGATTCGCGATGGATACCCGAGGCTCCGTAGCCGCCCCCCACCTCCTCCTCGTTTGCACCATCACGCTGGTGGGCATCGCCGGATTCGTTCGCTACGGCGACGCGTCGAGCCGCTCCATCGCAGGCGATTGCGCGGACTGCGCGCCCCCGACGGGCACCCGGACTCCCTCCGTTGGGATCGCGGCGGCGGCGACGGACGCGTTCCCGTGGACCACCCGCGGCGTCCACCCGTTGGCGCTTCGCGCGAACCCAGGCCCCCGGGACTTCGGCGTCGTACTACTCGAACGCATCGCGTACCTGATTCCGCCGATCTCCGTCCTCGTGCACGGCGGCACCCGGACCAAGGAATTCTGGCACGGACTCGCTCAAGGGGCGTGGTACTGGATTCACGAAGTGGGTTCAGGATTCGTCGACATCGGACGACTCGCACTCGACGAAACCGCGGACGAGTACCCGTTTCCACTCAACTACGCCGTCGGGTGGGGTCGACGCATCGGGAGCGCAATCACAAACCCGATTCGAACGTTGCGCTTCGTGGGCACCGCGGTGGGGTCCGCACTCGGCCAGATCCGCAATCTCGCGGTGGGGTGCGCATTCGGCCCCGGGTCCGCGAGATCCGTGGGTTGGCAATGCGGGCAAGTGACCATGGAGGTCGCGTCCTTCGCCGCCGGCGGGCGCGCGTATCACACCATCGTGAACAGCCGGTACGCGGGACCGCTCCGATACCTCGGCCGACTCGAGCACGCCATTGAACGGGGGACGCAGCGCGCGTTCCGCGGTTTCGGCAGGGACGCGACCGCAAGCACGTTGCGCGCGACGACACGGCCGCTGCAAGCGCTCGTCGCGGGACTGGCGCCCCATGTCATCGACGACGGTCCGCGTCTCGTCGTCCGCGGCGTCAAGCGCGAACACGACTCGGAGAGCGATGGCTCGGCGGACCACCAAATCGCCATCGTGTCGCCAGTCGCCGCCGCGCCACTCACGGTGCTAGAATGCGGCGTCGCGCGACCGCGTGACGGAGGCCCCGATTGAAGAGACTCGGCCGACGAACCTGGGCAGGCGTCGCCCTCGGCATGACGGCCGCGGGCGCGGGCATCGCCGCGGCGCTCGGCGGGCACCGTCGCGACCGACACGTCGGGAGAAACCTCGTCCGCGATCCCAAAGGGCTCCTCGATCTACCGAAGGGCTACCGCTACCACGTCATCGAGAAGGCTGGCGACGCGATGGACGACGGCGGCGTGGTGCCCGGCCATGCGGATGGCATGGGCGTGCTTCCGAACCCCGAGAATCCAGCCGAACTCGTGCTCCTCCGAAACCACGAGCTCCCGTACCCGCGCGGCGGCGTGACTCGAGTCGTCGTCGACGCGAAAACGTGGAAGCGCGTATCGAGTAACCGCGTGCTCGCGGGCACGGACCTCAACTGTGCCGGCGGCATTTTCCCCGGTGTCGGCTGGGTGTCGTGCGAAGAGAGCGACCGACCGGGGCACGGGTACGCATACCTGTGTAGCGCGACGGCGAAGAAGACGACGAATCCGAAACCCATCGTCGGCTACGGCCGTTTTCGCCACGAGGCCGTGGCCTACGAACCTAGTTCGCTCACGGCGTACCTCACCGAGGACCGCCCGAACGGCTGTCTCTACCGCTTCGTGCCGCGGAACCTCCACGCACCGTTCGAGGGCGAACTCCAGGCGCTCGCGGTGCGGGGAAAGCCCGAGTTCGACACGTCGGAGCTCCTCCGCGGCGCCGAACTTCCGGTGGCGTGGGTGCCCGTCACGAATCCCGATCAACCGGGGTTCGGCGTCCTCGAAGAAGCACGCGCCGCGGGCGCTGCGGTGATCCGCCGCGGCGAAGGCATCGCGCACCACGAGGGCCGCTTTCTCTTCGCTGCGACGAGCGGCGGGCCCGCCGAGCTGGGCCAAATCTTCGAGCTCGTGCCCACGACGGACGGCGGCGTGCTCCGGGTGCTCGCATCCTCGACGGACAAGAACGCCCTCGAGATGCCCGACAACCTCACCGTCGCGCCCTGGGGCGATGTCTTCATCGCCGAGGACGACGGCAACGGCGAGAACTTCGTGCGCATCCTCCGCCGCGACGGCCGCATCGAAGAGTTTGCCCTCAATTGCGCCAGCGGCCGCGAAATCGCGGGTGTGTGCTTCTCGCCGGACGCGCGCGCCCTCTTCCTCAACCTCTACGCAGAAGGCATCACGCTAGCGGTCCACCGCGACGACCACGGCAAGTGGCCCGACGCCGGGTAATGGGGGGACACGAGACTTAATTGGTTCTGAAATAAGTCTCGTGTCCCCCGATTACCAGTTCCGGGTTCCTACTCGGCGGGGGTGGGCGTTTCGTGTGAAACGCGGCCGTGGAAGACCCAGCGAACGATGGTGTAGCCGGAGATGACGGCCACGACGCCAAGGCCAAGGCCGAGCCACGGTTCGCCGAGGAGGAACTTCCCGAGCGCGAACATCCCCGAAAATACGAAGACGAGCGATACGAGCATCTGCGCCACGGTTTCCCAACCGAACTCCGAGGGAACCTTCCCGCCCGCCGCCTCGGCCACGGGGCCCCACCAACCGGGCGGGGCCACGCGCCGGTAGAACAGCACGAGGTGCTCCATGGGCTCGGGCTTCGAAAGCCACGCGACAAGGAGCGCCACCGTGCCGGATGTGAACGCCACGAGCATGAGGCGAATGATGGCCCCCTGCGCCTCGCCGCCCGCCCACGCGGGCGAATAGTGCAGATAGAGCGCGACCACGACCGAGGTAAGTAGCGCCGCGATCTCCGTCTTCGCATTCACGCGCCACCAGAACCAGCGGAGCACGTAGACGAGCCCGAGCCCCGCCATGATCTCCATCTTGAACCAGAACGCCGCGAGCACCGACGGCAGCGAGATGGCGATGGTCCCGGAAATGATCGCAACGAGGATGGTCGTGACCCGCGACGCACGCACGTAGTGCTTCGGCGACTCTTTCTTGACGAGGAAGCGACGATAGACATCGTTCACGAGGTACGACGCGGTGAGGTTATAGTGAGACACCACGGTGCTCACGAAGGCCGAGATGAACGACGCGACCATCAGGCCACGTAGCCCCACGGGCAGAAGCTCCCGGACCATCAGCGGATAGACCGACTCGCCGTCCTCGACATTCGGGTAGAGCACGATGGACGCCAGCGCCGCGATGTACCAGGGCCACGAGCGAATGAGCCACTGCACCGCGAGGCTCCAGATGCCCGACGCGATGGCGTGCCCTTCGTCCTTGCACGAAAGGAAGCGCTGCGCGCGATGGCCGCTGCCATCGACACCGGTATTCGCCCACCACTGAATGCCCATCCAACCGCCGAACATGAGCAGCGTGAAATGCTCACCGTCAAAGCTCGGCATGAACTCAAGGGCGCGGGGGCCGAGGGAGCTCTGCGCGAGCGCATCCCGAAGCCCCGAGGGACCGCCCACCTTCGACATGGCGACAAACCCCAGCGTGATGGCCCCGATCATGGCGATGGCGAACTCGAGAAAGTCCGCCGTGACCACGCCCCAGATGCCCGATGCGGAGCTATAGACCACCGTCACCACGAGCAGCACGGCCACCACCGCGTATTCCGCCGGTACGGCGCCCACGAGCGGCAGCATCACGGTGTCCGGCAGGTCCATGATGACCTTCACGATCTTCGTCATGCCGAGGATGACCCACCCGAGGGTGATCATCTCGAGCAGGAACGTCTTGTAGATGGCCATGCCGCCGCGGAGCACCGCGGCGCCCTTCCCCGCATAGCGAAACTCCATCAGCTCGTTGTCGGTGACCACGCCCGTTCGCCGCCAAAGCCGCGAGAAAAAGAACGCGATGACGATCATCGACAGGATGCCGTTCCAGTAGAACCAGCCGGCGGCCATGCCGTGAGCCCGGAAGAGCCTCGTGGTGTGGAGCGGCGTGTCCGACGCAAAACTCGTCGCGAGGATCGATGTGCCCGCGAGCCACCACGGCACACCGCGGCCGCCCACGAAGAAGTCCTCGGCGCTCTTCGACGCGCGCTTGGTGAACCACATACCCACGCCGCTAGCGCCGAGCAGCGTCAGGGCGACAATGACCCAGTCGACGGTAGTCACGCGCCCTCCGCCGCCGCCATATCAAGCGCAAGCGCAGACCACGAGAAGTCCGGCGCGCCGTACCCCTCCCCCGTATGCGGGTGGTAGTACTCCTTGAACGACGATTTCTCGATGAGCGCGACCGAGCTCTGTTCGATGCGCCGCGCGAGTTCAGGAAGGCCGTGCGTGCGAAGGCCGCGGGCGATGTACCAATTCGTGTTGATCCACGTCGGCCCACGCCAGACGAGCTTCTCAAGGTAGCCCGGAACGAACGACGGCTCGGCCATGGACACGCTCGGCACCGGGTACTTCGATGCGTAGGCCTTCGGGTCTTCGATATGGCGCGCGACGCGGTCAACGACCCACTCGGGCAGGTCCTCGAGGACGAGCGGCACGAGCGACGACACGGTGCTCACCCGGAGCGGTTTCTCTTCTTTGCCGGCCAGGTCGAAGAAGAGGCCCGCGTCCGAGTCGAAGCACTTTTCGACCAACGCATCCGTCGTCTTGAGGGCCCGGCGGCGCATTTCTTCGGCGCCCGCGGCGTCGCCGGCGATGTCGAGGATCTTCGCGAGCGCGGAGAGCCCCTTCGCATAGATGGCATTGACGAGCGTGTCTTCCACGATGAATGCGCCCGTCTCAAACATCTTCGCGGAGTCGCGCCCGACCGCCGTGTAGGCATCCGCCACGCGGCGCCATGCCGCATCCTGGGCCTTCATCGTTCCGCCGTCGGCCATGCCCCGGTACGCGTCGTACTTCGGCGTGTGATCAAGGCCCGATTCGTCGGACTGGAGGGTGGCGATGAGTCCGTCCCTGTCGGGGTCGCGCACGCGGTCGAGCCAATCGTGGTAGCGCTTGAGTGCGGGCGCGGTTTCCTTCGCGAAGGCCACCCCGCCGCCGCGCTCCACGATATGGAGCACCGTGTCCGCGATGACGGGCGGCTGCATGCAGTCGCTCAAATACGGGGTGCGGTACGCGATGGCGTAGGTCGAAAGCATCTCCTCGTAACGCTCGCGCTGCCAGAACGTTACGTGGGAGATCATCCCGTCGTCGTGGATGTTCGCGAGTAGCCCGCGGACCTCCGACTTTGCGCGTTCTAGGTCGACATGCGTGAGCGCCACGGCGTGGAAGCACGAATCCCAGAACCACTGGAACGGATACGTTTCCGCCGAAGGGCAGACGAAGTCGTAGTCGAGGTTCGCCCAGGCCGCGTGCCCCTGCTGACGGTTCCGGTCGTAGAGAGCCCGGACCTCACCCTGTAACCAGTTGAACTTGCTGCTCACGGTTCGCCTCTCCTGCCGAGACCTAGCGGTCGCAGCCCACGTCGTTTTTCTTGCGGCACCAACTCGGCGGCGGCGCGAGGGGCTCCCACCCCTTGCCGTCCACATCGACCCAAACGGGGTTCGTGATGGCGATGGGGAACGTCGGGTAGATCACCGGCGACCGTGGCGTACGGAACGTCGAGAGCGCGGGGATCAGGTCGAAGATCTTTTGCGCCACTTCAAAGGTGCCCACGCGCGCAAGGGTGCCGCTGCTGTAGACGGGCGCGAGGTTCCGGCCGTCGATGCCCATGGCGATGACGACGTACCACGCGTCGCGACCGGGCTCGTCCTCGAGAACTTCGCGGTACGCCACCGGGTTCTCGGAACTCGGCTTGATGCACGCGTGCTTGTGCGGGTCGCTTTCGCCTTCGTCGCGCTCACCGAGTCGACAACCGGAGATCCAGTGAATCAGCTCACCGTTTCGGTAGACCTCCACACGGTCCACGTCGTACCACGGCGCCGTTTCCACGCGGACGTCGAGCTTGACCTTCCCGTCCTTCGCCGCCGTCACGGAGGAGCCCACGCCCGCACCGTCCACAGTGAAGTGGATCATGGGACCGTTGGTCACGATGGCCTCGCCGCCGAGAATCGCCTTCGCGACCACATCGGAATCAAGGTACGCGCCCGTGGTCCCGTGGTTTCGCACCATCGTGCGCGGGATGCCGGCTTCACCACCGTAAATGTCGTGTGTGTCTGAACCGGAGAGCACCGTGCGGCGCATGCCGCGGTTCAGCATGTTGAACCAGTCGTCGACGACGCCACGGAACCGGCGGCAGAGCGCCGCGTCACCGGGCACCTTGCTCGGGTCGGGGTCCGTCAGGTCGCCGCGAACGCAAGTGAGCGTTTCGAGATTGCAATGGCTCCCGGCAGCGCAGTCACCATCCGCGCCGCAGAGGCAGTCGTAGTCGTTGCCCGTGCCCGCGATGGCCGCCTGCTGCTCCTCGGGTGTCCGGTGAAGAATGCGCCGCACGCCCTCCACGGAAAGCAGGAACCGCCTGCGCTCGTACTCCTCTTCGTCGAGCTCGCCCGCCTCCCGCTCCTTGTTGAGCGCATCGAGCCCCTGGGAGAAGAAGCGCAGCTCGCCCACGGTCGGCCGCCGGAAGTAGTCGGCGTTCTTCCCGTTCAGGATCTCCATCGCGTCGAAATCACCGCTGAACGACACGGCGCTCAGGAGCGGGTTGATGGTGGAGAGCAGCGTATCCGTGGGCTCGAGGCTCACGGGGTCGAGGCTGTAGTAGTCGAAGTAGGAGTACGGATGCGGCACCTCGACCACCACGGGCCGGTCGTCGCGGAGCTTCCGGAGCGAGTCCATGATCTCCTGCGGCACGAGGCCACGCCAGTCGAAGGCGCCGTTCCCGTCGACGCGCTTTCCGTCGTCCCACTGCTGGTAGCGAAGCGGCCAGCCGATGAAGTGGCCGATTTCCTGGGTGCTCACTTCGACACCCACCTGCGTGCTCAGCCGATCGCGCACCTTCATTTGCTCGAGGAGCGGCTCGTAGTCCGTGAGCACGTCGTGGTCCGATGACGACATGAAATCCATGTCTTCCGCGAGGTAGCTCGTGACGCGCTCCGTGAGCGGCGTGTCGCTATCGAGGCTCGGGTCCGCGTGCACGTGGAAATCCGACGACGACCAGCCCGAGCGGTCCACCGCGCGGAACACATCGCCCCGAAGACTCGTGGTCGTGCTCGCCTCGATGGTCACGCGCTTACGATCAACGGTGTGTTGCGGCCCGTGGGAGAAGACCACGTCGTACTTGCCCGGCGGCAGGTCGAGCACGCCCGTCCCATTCGCCGTCTGGTCAAAGGCCACCACGCCGTCGGCGAAGCGCGCTCCGCCGAGCTCAAGGGGCTTGAACCGCGAGCGCTCGCACGCGCAGGAACCCTGCTGACAAGTCGTCCCCTCGCGGCATTCGTCGTCGTCGACGCACGGATTTTCCGGCAGGCATTGGCCAACGATGACCCGTCCGGCGACGGGTTTCGCGTGCCCGTCGAAGAGGGAATAGGCGAGCTTGCCGAGGCGCGGAAGGACAAACGCCACTTCCCGCGTCTTGTTGGCCTCCACCGTCACGGGCACCACCTTCGAGACGCTCGACAGCGAGTCGGTCGCCACCAGGACATAGCGCCCCGTGGGCACGGTCATCTGATAGCGGCCCGTCACCGTGGGGCGCACGCCCGCGTCCACCTTCGCCATGGTCACGGCGCCCGCCGTGCCCTCGAGGAAGGTCGCGTCGACACTGCGGCACTTGTTCGCCGCCATCACCTCGTCGAGGGACATGGTCTTGAGCGCGTCGCCGCTCGGCGCGTCGCCACATCGCTTTTCGCAAGCACCGTCGCACTCGAGGTCGCGCGGATCCTTGAGCGCGTACACTTCGCCGTCGTCCACCGGCGAGCCGCTACCCGCACGCATGACGACGCCCTTGAGCGTGCCCACGGCCGAACCCCGGGCGCGTTCCAGTGGTTCGAGGGCCGACGCCGCGTCGCCGAAGCCGACCGACACCCAACGCTCCGAGCGAATCAGTTTGCCCGCGAGGCAGCCCTTGTCGCCGTGCGTGCACGACGCCGCGGCGGTCGCGCCGAAGGAGAACGAGCCACCAAAGATGGGAACGAGCACCTTGCCCTGGGGCGCCGAGTACCCGTAGGAGACACCCTTCCCGAGGGCGTACACCGCATCGAACGGCAGCGGGCTCCCCAGCGTGTCGACGCCGCTCCCAAACAGGCGGTGGAAGTCCGAGTCGCTGTCCTTGCCGGGACCGGGCACGAAGATGCTGAGGTTCCCGCCGAAGAGCAGCATGTCGCCCATGGCGACGCCCGCATCGTGCCCCTTGTTCGGTCGGCACACGCGCGAGGTGCCGCCGAGCGGCGTGGTGATGCCCGTGCAGTCCTCGTCCGCGGCGCAATCGCCATCGGTGTCACAACGGCCTGCGCCGAGCGGCCGCGGAAGGTCGCCCATCAGAATATCGAGGAGCCCGCGGTTCTCACCGTCCGGGAGCGGCACCGCGTCAACGATGCCCGTCTCGGTGGAGAGCACGCCTTCGTAGCAGCGCACCGGCACTTCGGGGCACTCGCAATCGTCGTCGTACCAAATGTCGTCGCAGGAGGCGTTGCAGCCGTCCGCTGGCTCGGGCGCACAGAACGGGATGTCGTGCCCGATGGTCGTCGTGATGCGAAGCACGCGCTCGCCAGGCCGAAGTTCGTACTCGTTGTAGATGCGGAATTTGCCGTGGTCGTAGCTCGGGTCGATGTAGTCGCGCTGCACGAGCACGCCGAGCACGGTGAGGATGTTTTGAAGCGGCACGGCGTCGGCGGCCGCGGTCACTTCCGCGCCCTGATCCGAATCCGTGATGCGAACCTGGTCTTCCTCCACCGCCTTGGCGATGTAGAGGTTTCCGACGGGGGCGATTTGGCCCAGCTGGTCGAGGCCGTTTCCGCCTCGCTGGCCCGCGTAGTCACGCACCACGTCCGCGTCGATGAGCGTGCCGCCCTGGTCCAGGAACTGCCGCGACTTGCGGCCGCCCTCGATGACAAGGCGGATTTTGTCGTTCTCCATCAAGACGTCGCCCACGCGCGCGTCCGCCACCGGGCCGCCGATGGCCTGGTCGAGGGTCTTGATGCGATACGCGCGCGCCGTCGCGGCGGACGACGGATCACACGCCGCAAGCATGAGGCACGCGACGATGGCGCCGGGAAGGTACGAGGTGGTGCGAGCCATGGGCCGGGCCTCCGGTTAGAAGGAACCCTGGAGCGACAGCACGACGAGGTCGTTCGCGCGGCCCTGCCCGTAGCGTTCACGGCGGGCCACGTAGTTGAGCTGCGCGCGAACGTACGGATCGAGCACGTCAACGTTCACGCCCGCGGTGATCATGATCACGTCGCCGGCATTCTTGAGCGAACGGTCGTCGTCGTAGATTTCCGCGCGGACCGCCGGCTGAATCGCCATGTCCGCCGGGCGCCACGGGAGCGTGTAGCCGCCCTCCACGTAGCCGCCACAACGACGAACGCTGTCGGCCACGCCGGGCGCAACGAGCGGCGCGTCGTCGGGCGTCGTCTTGTTGCAGAGCACTTCGACCGTGAGGTACGAGCCCCAAAGCGCGCCGTAGATGTCCGCGGACCACGCCACCGTGTTGGTACCCGGTCCGTCGTCGTAGAGGAGGCCGCCGCCGACCGAAACGCCCGAGGCGTTCGGGTCGCGGGCGTCGGGCCGGTCGAAGGGGCTGAGCTCGATGCGGCCGCCGTAGAGAACGCCGCCAAACTGATTGCCGACACCGAAGCCGTCCGTGCCGTTCATCAGCGCGCCGATGTACGCGATGTGGCCGTCGAGGACCGCGCCTTCCACCGTGAACCCAAGCCGACGGGCCGGCGTGATGGCGCCAACCGCGAGCGCTCGCTCGATGGTGCCGATGCGTCGCGATGAAAGGAGCGCGCCGCGGGAAAACGGCACCTTTCCGGAGCCCACCGAGAAGCGCGCCTCATCGACGGGCGACCAGGTCACCTTCGCATCGGAGACGATGCCGTCGGTGGAGCTATTGGCGAGGAGGTCGAGGTTTAGGAACGCGCCGAGGTTCCAGCCGAAGTCCGCTTCCACACCGAGGCGCGCGCGGCGAACACGGAAACCCACTTCCGACGCCGCGTCGCCATTCGCGATGAGGGCATCTTCACCGACGTACGGCGCAAACTGAATCTGCGTGAGCGCGCCGAGACGCACGTCGAGGTTCTTCGCGTGGAGCGCGGTGACCGACGGCTCGACGTCTTCCTGAAGAATCGCGCCGCCGCGGGACCAACCCTTGCGTTCCGACTGGGCGTCCGCCGCTGCGGGTTCCGCCGGGGCGGGCTCGGGGGTCACGGGAGCGGTGATGACCACCTGCGTCGGCTCCGTGGACGGCGCCGGCGGGGGCACAATCTCGGGCGCGGGCGCGGCCGCCGGGGCTTCCTCCGCCGGGGGCGTTGGCTCGGCGGGCGGCGCTTGCTCGGCCGGCGGGGCCTCTGCGGCGGGCGGCGTCTTCGGCGCAGGCGTGGTCGGCGCCGTGCCCTGTGCGAACGAAACCAGCGGGAGGCTCATCACCACCGCCACCAAGAGGCCAAGCGAAGCACCGCGGAGCGTCATCGTCATTCCTTTCCCTTGGGCGCGAGCGGAAGCATTTCGTTCCGCACGAAGGCCAAGAGCTTTTCGTATCCGTTGATAAACTGATGGAGCGTCTTCTTCGCCGCTCCGAAACCCACGAACTCACCGGGCGCCATGCCGTCGGGTTCGAACGCGCGCACGAAATCGGGGAACGTGTCGCGCAATGCCTGGACCACCTTCGGGTCGACTTCGTTTTCCATCCGCGCGACGACTTCCACGCCGGACGCGTTGAACTTTTCCTGCCAGCTCGGCGGGATGGTCACCACCACGTCGCCGCCGATGAAATCCGACCAGTGGTGGTGGCTCCGCATGGCCGCGGCGAGGGCCTTGGCGCGGTAGCCACGCTCGCGGAAGAGCTTGTGCGTGCGCCGAAACACCGCCGTGGACGCCTGCCGCACGACTTCCGGGTCGATGTCGATGCCGCGCGCCTTGGCCTCGTCGCGAAGATGATCGTCGAGGCGCCCCACCATCACCGTGACCCACGGCGTGAGCTTCGACGTGTCGCGGCCCGCACGCTTGGCGCGCTCGATGCCGCGCTCCATGGCCTCGGCCACGGCCACCGCCTGCGGCACCGTGAACGACACGGTGGCGTTCACGTACACGCCGTTCGCCGTGAGCTCTTCGATGGCTTCGAGGCCGCCGGCAACGGCCGGCAACTTCACGGCCATGTTCGGCGCGAGCGTCGAGAAATGCATCGCCTGCGCGACCATTGCCTTCGCGTCCGGGTAGATGCGCGGCCCCACCTGAAGGCTGAGCCGCCCACGCGCGCCGCCACTCGACTCGAACAGCGGCAGGAGCTGCTTCGCCGCCGCCGTCGCAACGACTTCAACCAGGCGCCACGCAATGCCCTCCTCGGTCTCCGTCGGGTGCTCGCGGAGAAGTCTTCGTGTCTCCTCGCGCCAGCGCTCCGGGTTCGCCTCGATGGCTTCGAGCACGAGCACCGGGTTCGAGGTGGCACCGGTCGCGCCGTGCTCGATGGCACGCGCAAGCGTCTCGGACTCGCAACCGTCGTTCCAGAATTCCGTCTCAAAGCCCAACGTCATGGCGTGGAGCAGAGACTTCGGGGCACCGCCCCCGGGCGTCCGATTCGATGCGACCATGGAGCGAACTCGTCTGCCGGCCCGCGCCTTCGCGCTCCCCTGCCGGTGGCTGCGGTTTAACTGGAGCGCGCCCCCGCGGCAAGCCGATGCGGGGCATCGCGCAAGCTTTGTACGGTGCTCGGACAGCATCAACGGACAGTCCCTACGAGAGACACGAAGCGCGCTACACTCCCGCATGCCTTCGGCGCTCCTCCACCAGCGCGGCGACACCCGCGCAACCGACTCGAAGACCGTCAAAGCGCTCTCCTTCGACGTGCCGCAGGGCGTCGAGGCCCTGACGCTGCGATTCGACTACCAACCGCGCACCACCTCGGACGAGGCGAAGAACAAGGCTCTGCTCCAGGCGGCGTTCGAGATCCACACCGAACGACGCAAGTCGCTCCTTTCAAGTGATGAACTGGCGAAGCATCGCGAAGCCCTCGGGGTCGAGCGACGGGCCAAGTGCCTCGACAACCTGATGAACGTCGTCCTGGTGGACCCGAACGGCCAATGGCGCGGCCGATGGGATCGAAACCCGTCGTCGAACGACGGGGCCCTCGTGCTCGCGGAAGCGCACGCGTCGCGCGGCTTCCTGCCCGGCGAGATCCAGCCCGGCACGTGGACGGCGGCCATCGAATGCCACGGCGTGTTCGGCGAACCCGTGTCCTGGGAGATCGCGGTGGAGGCGCGCGAGCCCCTCACCGACGACGAAATCGACCGCCTCCGCTCCCGCGCCGTGGCCACGAAGGACCGCAAGCGACGCGGCGCCGGCTGGTATTTCGGCGAGATGCATTCGCACACCGTTCACAGCGACGGAAAGTGGGAAATCGAGGAACTCGCCTCGAAGGTGCGCGCGAACGGCTCGGACTTCCTTTGCCTGACCGATCACAACACCATGAGCGGGCACGAGGAGCCGCCGGAACTCCCGCTGACGCTCATTCGTGGCTCCGAGCTCACCACGTTCCACGGCCACCACCCCATCTACGGCCTCAAGGACATGGTGCCCTGGCACGAAGGCGGCCGCGTGCTGCCCTTGAAGGAGGTGGCGCCACGCGTGCGCGCGCAGAACGGACTCGTGAGCATCGCGCACCCGTTCGTGCCCGGCGACCCGCTCTGCACCGGCTGCCGCATGCCGAAGGACCTGGACCCCGAGGACTTCGACTCGATGGAGCTCGGGGACCGGCGCTGGCTTTCTCCCGGCGCAGACAACGTCGCCGCATACAACCTGTGGAACGACTACTGGCGGCGCGGGCACCGCATCGTCGGCGTGGGCGCGCGCGATGTGCACGGGCCCGACCAGGAGGGCTCGTTCCCGGGCGAGATGCCGCTCACCGGCGTGTTCGCAGAGGACAACACCCCATCGGCCATCCTCGAGGGCCTTCGTCGGGGCCGGGTCATCGTGAGCGGCGGTCCCATCGTGGAGCTTGCACTTTCCGTCGGCGGCGGCGCGCCCGCGCGCATCGGCGAATCGATCCGCGGCGACGTGGACGCGGCCGAAGTGACCATTTCAAATCTCGACGCCCCCGCCGAGCTTCGCCTCCTCGACAAGGGCGAGGTCATCGAACGCACGGACGTGGCCGCCGACGGCACCGAAACCTTCGCGCTCACGGGCCGCGGCCCCGGCTGGTACCGCGCCGAGCTCTGGGCCGGCGACGTGCCGCGCACCATCACCAACCACGTCATCTGGGAGGAAGCGTGATCCGCGACCGATACACCGCCGAGGAGCTGCTTTTCCGTGCGTCGAAGAATGCCGACGATGGAGTCACAAACCGCGTCACGCCGGAGACCGCCGGCTGGGCGCACCTCGGCGCGGAGACACGCCGTCTTCGAAAGGGCCAGCGATTCACGGGCAAGACCGACGGCAACGAAGCGGTCTTCGTCGTCTACGGCGGAACGCTCCACGTGCGGTCGAACCGCGGCGAATGGAAGAAGGTGGGCGAGCGCCCGCACGTCTTCGCCGGCATGCCCCACGCCCTTTACCTGCCCCCAGACTCCACGTTCGACATCGAGGCAACCAGTGACGTCGCCGAGTTTGCTTGGGCCACGGCGGCCGCCAGCGGCAAGTTCGGCGCACGACACATCACGCCCGAAGATGTGCACATCGAACTCCGCGGCGGGCACAACAACTCCCGGCAGATCAACCAAATCGTGCCTCCCGGATTCGACGCGGAACGCCTGGTGTCCGTCGAGGTCTACACGCCGTCGGGCAACTGGAGCTCCTACCCGCCGCACAAGCACGACACCCACGTGGCCGACGCCAAGGGCAACCTGCTCGAGGGCGACCTTGAAGAGGTCTACTGCTACCGCTTCGCGAAGCCGAATGGCTGGGCGCTCCAGCGCATCTACACGCCGGACCGCACAACCGACGCCACCGTCGTGGCCGAGGACGGCGACATCGTGCTCGTCCCCTTCGGCTACCACCCCGTTTCGACTGGGTATGGCTACGACTGCTACTACCTGAACTTCCTCGCCGGCTCGGCGCAGACCCTCGCCGCCACCGACGACCCCGCCCACACCTGGGTGAAGGAAACGTGGACCGCCATGGACCCGCGTGTCCCCATGGTCACGCACCGCGCGAAGAGCGCCGCACCGCCCACCTTCGCCGACGAAGACGACACGCTGCTCAAGTCCTGAATCGAGCGCCCAAAAGAAGGAATCTCACCATGGCCAAGACCGTGCGCCTGACGACCGCCCAAGCCCTCGTTCGCTTCCTTAAGAATCAGTACGTCGAGCGCGACGGAGCGGAGGAGAGGTTCTTCCACGGCTGCTTCGGCATCTTCGGCCACGGCAACGTCGCCGGCCTCGGCGAGGCCCTCCAGGAGAACCCCGACTTCCCGTACATCCCCGCGCGGAACGAGCAGGCCATGGTCCACGCGGCCGCCGCCTTCGCGAAGATGAAAAACCGCCTCGCGACCTACGCGTGCACCACCTCCATCGGCCCCGGCGCCACGAACATGGTGACCGCCGCCGCCGGCGCGACCATCAACCGCGTGCCGGTGCTCCTGCTGCCGGGCGATGTCTTCGCACGCCGCGACGTGGACCCGGTGCTGCAGCAACTTGAGCAGCCGTACTCCCGCGACCTGTCCGTGAACGACTGCTTCCGCCCCGTCTCCAAATACTGGGACCGCGTGTGGCGCCCCGAGCAGCTCGAGAGCGCGCTCCTCGAAGCCATGCGCGTGCTCACCTCCCCCGCCGACACGGGCGCCGTCACCCTCGCCCTGCCCCAGGACGTGCAGGCCGAAGCGTGGGACTTCCCCGAGGCGCTCTTTGAAAAGCGCGTGTGGCACGTGGCGCGCCCGGTGCCCGAGCCGAGCGAACTCCGAAAGCTCGTCGAGGCCATCCGCGCCGCCGAACGCCCCGTCATCGTCGCCGGCGGCGGCGTGATCTACAGCGACGCCACCGCCGCGCTTCGGCAGTTCGCCGAGACCACCGGCATCCCCGTGGCCGAAACGCAGGCCGGCAAGGGCGCGCTCCCCTGGGATCACTCACGCGCCCTCGGCGCCGTCGGCTCCACCGGCACCCTCCCCGCGAACCGCATCGCCGCCTCCGCCGACCTCGTGATCGGCATCGGCACCCGCTACAGCGACTTCACCACGCAGTCGCACACGCTCTTCCAGGCGCCCGAGGTGAAGTTCGCCAACGTCAACGTCGCCGCCCTCGACGCGCACAAGCTCGGCGGCCTCGCCGTGCTCGCCGACGCGAAGGCGTGCCTCGAGGCGCTCCACCAGGAGCTCGCCTCGCACCGCGTGCCGAAGGATCACGCCGAACTCGTGGGCTCCCTCGTCGCCGAATGGCATCGCGAAGTCGACCGCCTCTACGCGCCGCGTGGCGAATCGAAGCTCGCGCAGTCCGAAGTGCTTGGCGCCCTCGACCGCGCCCTCGACCCGAAGGACGTGGTCATCTGCGCGGCGGGCAGCCTGCCCGGCGACCTCCACAAACTCTGGCGCCCGCGCGACCCGAAGGGCTACCACATGGAATACGGCTACTCGTGCATGGGCTACGAGATCGCCGCCGGCCTCGGCGTGCGCCTCGCGGACCCGGAGCGCGGCGTCTACGTGCTCGTGGGCGACGGTTCGTATTTGATGATGGCGCAGGAGCTCGTGACGGCGATCCAAGAGGGGCTCCAGTTCACCGTCGTGCTCGTGGACAACCACGGCTACGGCAGCATCGGCGCCCTCTCCGAGTCACTCGGCAGCGGCGGCTTCGGCACACGGTACCGGCAGCGCGGCAGCGCCGGCGCCCTCGACGGCGAGGTGCTGCCGCTCGATTTCGTGGCCAACGCGAAGAGCCTCGGCTGCCACGCCACGCGCGCGAAGACGCTCGACGAGCTCACGGCCGCCATCGCGGAGGCGAAGACGCGGAAGGTTCCAAGCGTCATCGTGGTGGAAACGGACCCGACCGTGCGGGTGCCGGGCTACGCGTCGTGGTGGGACGTGCCCGTGGCAGAGACGTCGACGATCGAGAGCGTGCGCGAGGCACGGAAGAACTGGGAAGCGCAGTCGAAGAAGCGTCGGACGTATTTGTAGGGTTCGACGCGGGGGTGTGGATTCACGGGGACCGGCGGCGGAGCGGGTGGGCGCTGCCGTGCGCCGGACTTCGAATGCGGGGAGGCAAGACCCACGTCGCTTGGCGCGACGGGTGGCGAGTTCTCGACGCTGCGGCGGAAGCAGTGGATGACTCAAACCGCAAAGGCGCACGCCACCGGGACTGACTCCGGCAGCGTGCGCCCTTGGGATCGAGGCGACTGGGCTAGCGCGGGTCGCCGGGGGTGGAGTCGGAGGCATTGGCGGGGAGGACGGCAACGGACACGTGACTCTGGACTTCGTCGGGGCCCGCTTCATTGCGGTTGTCGTCTCCAACAGATTTCCGCGAGGCCCGGACGGTGTAGATGGACGGTGCAACAGAGTTGGCATCGCCCTCGTGCCATCGAAGGTACGTGACCGCTCGACGCACTTCGCTGTACTTCCGCGCAAGCAGGGTGAACGCCTGGTTCCGGATGCGCAGCTCGGCTTCCGCGTGGACCGCCCCCTGCTCCCGAAGCCCCGCCGCATAGAGCAGGCGAGTGCCGACGTCCTTCGCGTGAAGCAGGTCCGCATGCGAAAACGGCGTCTTCCCCTCGATGTTCGGCCAAATCTCGAAGAAGAGGACGGCGTACGCGACAACGTCGTTTGCCACATTCCGGTACCCAACGAGCCCTCGGAAGCCACTGAGCCGTGCGTCGTCCATCAGCCCGTGTCGAACAAGCGCCGCCGCGCTCAAGCGGAATGACTCGCGAAGCTCCATAGCCTCAGCCAACGAGGCGTCCGCCTGGGGTGCCACCGTGGCTGTGAAGTACCTCGCGTTCGCTTCCGCCGAAGCGAGGGCATATTCTTCGAGACGATCCATCGCGTTCGGTTCAAAGCCCGGGAGGGCGAGAATCGCATCGCGGAACGCTCGGATCTCGGGGAGCGACCCGAGCACCAAGGTCACGACCTGGTTCACGTCCAAGTTCATGCGCACAAACTCCGCTTCGGACACCGCCTGAATCTCGGGCAGGAGGCTTTCGTACGCCTCTTCCATCGTGATTCCGTCAGATTGCTTGGCAGTGGCGGTGTTGATTGTGACTGATTGCTGTTTCATGTCGATTTCTCCAATTCTGCGGGGACATCCCGCGGTTCGTGACCGGGTATCGACACGCCGAAGCTCCAGTTGCTGAAAAAACGTTCGACTAGAACCGAGGATTCACAACGCAGCGGCCCCCTCGCTTCAACTCGAACCAACAAGCCACCCCAAAGCTGATCACTCGGTTCAACACAAGCCCGCACGGCACGAAAAAGCTGACCATCGGGTTCAGCGCGAACGAAGGCGCCACAGGAACGTCAACCATCCGACCCACGTCGAATGCACAGGTCCCTAGAGAGCGACCGCCGCGGTTTGCCTCGGTTCCGGGAGTCACTCCCGATGTGCCGTCGCAACGCGCAGAGACTGGTGGTCACAGCGCTCGCATGGCTATCGAGAGCGCTACGAACTCGCGCACCACGCACCGCTTCGCCTAGGGCGTCGGCGGGGGGTTCGCTTGGACTTGGACTTCGGGGAGGCCGAGGATTTGAGCGACGGAGACGCCTTCGGGGATGCCCTGGGGGAAGCGGGCGTAGGGGCGGAAGGCTTCGAGGGGCAGGTCGGGGTAGTCGGCGATGGCGGCGCGGTTTCGGATTTCGGCGATGCCGACGGTGGTGCCCGCCCACACGGGGGCGGAGAGCACGAGGAAGTAGCCGTGCGTGAGCGACGAGAGGGTGCCGACGAAGCCCCACACGTAGAGGATTTCGTCATGGGCGGTGTAGCGCGCGAGCCGCGCCGTCAGCACCTCGGCGATGCGGATGCGAAAGAGGTTTTGTTCCTTCGTTTGTGCGTTCACGCCACGGACCCAGATCGAATCGTCGCCGATGGCGATGAGTTCGCCGCCGGCCGTGGCCCTGTTTCGAAACTCCACGAAGAGGAAATTCCCGTAGGGGACGGTCTGCATCTCCTCGTGCGTCCACCGCATGCTGTCCGGCGTGGGGTTCGAGCGGCATCCGGCGAGGAACGCGCATGCGACCGCCGCGCACGCCCACGCAGTCATGGAGCGGCGTGCGGAAAAACTACGGCGCCGCATAGCGACTCCCCCAGAACGCCCGCTCCATGGAGGCCTCGAGCTTCTTGTACGCCGGCGCGAGGCTGCGGAGCGCCGCCTCCGGGGTCATGACCATCTCGAGGGCGCGGGCCGGGTTCTCTTCGCGCATCCACTCCTTGCGCATCCACTCGAGGTAGTAGCCGCGGCTTTCCACGAAGAGGTCGTAACGTTCGGGGTGTTCGGGCAGCTCGAACTCGAGCGCATACCGGTCCCCGGGCAACGTCACGAGGGGGAACGCCGTGGCGGGTTTCCGGCTGGGCGCGAAGCCACGGCTCACTTCGCCGCGAATGCGCGTGGGTGTGAGGGGCACGGGCGCGGCCGCGTCGGCGACCTCCGCCAGGGCGATGCGGTCGATGCGCCAGTGCCCCTGCGTGAGCCGGAGCCGCACATGCCGCGCATCGGTGCCCTCGGGCAGCGGCACGGCGTGGGTGTCAACGGCGAGGGGGCCGGTTTCCCGGGCTTCGCCGACGGTGCGCCACGTGCCGTCGTCCCCGCGCACCTCCACTTCGATGCCGCCGAGCGCGTCGAGCATGGAGCGCGCGTCCTTGAGCGAGGATGCCCGTTCGGTTTCAAGCGCCGCAAGCCATGTGGAGGCCTCGGTGCCCATGAACGCGAGACCCTGGTAGAGCACGAAGGTCGAGAGGAGCGATTGCCGCGCGGTGAGCACCAACGCGTGACGGCGGGGCTCGGCACCGGGGCGTGGCGCAGGCACGTTGAACTCGAGCTGAACCTCCTCGCGGCGGCCAAGGTCCTCGTCGTTCGCAGGACGAAACCACTCGTCCCCATCGGCGGCCACCACCCGCGGAAGGCAACTGCCGGTCTCTGACGCGCACGCGGACGGTGAACGCAGCGACGTGGCCCGGAGGAACGTGTCCTTCGGCGTGCGGAGGACCGTGCCCCCCGCGCCCTTCGGCACGGCCAAGATGCGAACCGACCGGACGACGTGCGTCTCGAGCGCCTCGTTTGTCATCTCGAGCTTGAAGTTGCGCTCCGTGGGGTGCGAGCGGGAGAGCGCGTCGATGTCCGTCGCTTCGAGCGACGGCGCCACGCTGTCCGAGAAGCCTTCGGCCTGGAGCACCATCTCCGAACCGTCGCTCGCGTAGAAGGTCGGGCACGAGCCGAAGCACGACTTCCAGTTGGTCAGACAGAACGCGGTGAGTGCGGCGGAGACGCCCGTCACGATAGCGAGCGCGAGGAAGGCGCTCGACGTGCCAATTTCATTCGTTTCGAAGAGGGCCACGTCCTCGAGCCGAATCTCCATGGCCCGGGGCGCGTCCCTTCTGACGGCGCGCGACGTCGTACTCTGTCCCCGTGCCGCGTACGATGCGCGCGGCTTCGTCGACTGTCCACTCGGTGAGCACGAGGAGCCGGCCGTCCTTCAAGTGCACCTTGAGGTACGGCGAGTCCTCGCGCTCGACGGCCGGGCGCCCGGCCACCGTGCGCTCGACCTGCTGCGGGCACCCCGTGACGAACATCGCCGCGCTGAGCAAAAGCGCGAGCGCGCGGCCTGTGCCCCGAACCCTCATCGGGTTCCGCTTAGCACACGCCTACGGTTGGGTCACCGGTGCCGCGAAGCCGCCGAGCTTCCGCACCTCGGCCGCAAGGTTCGATGCGGTCGCCGCGCCTGGCTCCATGCGCTCGCCCA
Organism: Polyangiales bacterium; assembly: GCA_041389625.1. GTDB lineage: Bacteria > Myxococcota_A > Polyangia > Polyangiales > JAWKRM01 > JAWKRM01. The sequence goes on along the minus strand of JAWKRM010000026.1, from coordinate 22,826 downwards.
CGATCACGTCGACGCGCGACCAAACCCGGCGGAAGGGCTTCGTCATCGCCGCGCCGTCTTTTCGCGAGAAGAAGCTCCCCCACATGCCGCGGATGGCCACCGGCACCACGGGCACCGGCGTTCGCGCGAGGACGCGTTCGATCCCGGGCTTAAACACGTTCATCTCCCCCGTGCGCGTGAGCTCGCCCTCGGGGAAGAGGCACACGATTTCACCCTCATCGAGGGCCTTCGCGATTTGGTCGTACGCCGCCTCGAGGGTCTCTTCGCTCTCCTTCGCGGGTGCGATGGGGATGACCTTCGCGTCGCGGAAGAGGTACCCGAGCACGGGCCGCTTCATGAAGCCGTGGTACATGACGAACCGCATGGGCGTTTTGACGGCGCTCGCGAGGAGCAGCCAGTCGACGAAGCTCACGTGGTTTGCCACGACGACGCAGGGGCCGTTCACGGGCAACCGAGACGAGTTCACGATGCGCATCCGGTACATCAAGCTCGCCACGACCCACGCCGCGAAGCGAAACAGGAACTCGGGAACGAGCTTGTAGATATAGAGCGCGACCACCGCGTTCAGCACGGCCACCACACCGAACATCTGCGGGATTGAAAGCCCGCCCTTGCGCATGGCGATCAAGAACCCCGACGCCACCACCATGAAAAGCGAGTTCATGATGTTGTTGCCTGCGACGACCCGTGACGTTTCCTTCGGGTCCGAGCGCTGCTGCATGAGCGTGTAGAGCGGCACAGTGAAGAACCCACCGAAGATGGCCGTGCCCGCCAGGTCGATGACGATGCGAATGCCCGCCCACGATCCGAAGAGCGTGTGGATGGTCGCCAGGGCGTCGCCCTCGGCCCCGACGAACGCGGGCCGACCGACGAAGAACAGGTCGCCGACGAAGATCGACATCCCGATGGAGCCGAGGGGCACGAGCCCGAGTTCGAGCCGCCGGTCGGAGAGGCGTTCGCAGAGGAGCGAGCCCGCCGCGATGCCGACACAGAACGCCACGAGGAAGGTGGTAAAGACGCCCTCGTCCGCCTGGAGGAACTCCTTCGCGTAGTTGGTGAGCAGCGTGACCAACGCCGCGCCGAAGAACCAAAACCACGAGATTCCCATGAGCGCCTGGAACACGACGCCGGTCTTCCGTGCGATGCGGAAGGTCTCCGCCACCGGGCGAATCGGGTTCCAGCCGAGGACAATCTCCGGCGCCTGGGGCGGCAGCTTCGGGATGAACATGCTCGTCACGAGCCCGATCACGGCGACGCCGACCACGATGGCGCTCACGACCCACGGGCCATGCGGACCCAGGATGAGGAGCCCCCCGGCCGTGGTGCCGACGAGGATCGCGAGGAACGTGCCCGTCTCGACGAGCGCGTTGCCGCCCACGAGTTCGTCTTCGCGGAGGAGCTGCGGCAGGATGCTGTACTTCGTCGGGCCGAAGAACGTCGAGTGCACGCCCATGAGGAAGAGCACCGCGAGGAGTGCGCGCAGGTCGAGCGCGAAAAACCCGTACGCGCCGAGGAGCATGATCGCGATCTCCGCCGCCTTGGTGAGTCGCGCGATGACGGTCTTCGAATAGCGGTCGGTGATCTGCCCCGCGTGCGCAGAGAAGAGGAAGAACGGCAGGATGAAAATGCCCGGCGCGATCAGCACCAAGTCCTGGTGCCCGAGCTTGCCGAGGCCGAGCTCCCGGTACGCCACCAGGATGAGCACCGAAGTCTTGAAAAAGTTGTCGTTGAACGCGCCGAGGAACTGCGTCCAAAAGAGCGGCCAGAGTCGGCGATCGGCGAGCAGCTTCGTCTGCGACATGGCCCGGCGAAGCTACTCGACCCCGCCACGCCTTGCATCAGGTTCAGCGCGATTCGGCGTCCACCGCGGCGGAGAGCGCATCGAAGAGGCGCCCGTTTGACGCAAGGGCGCCACGCTTGGGCGCCCATGGGGGCGCGTAGGGTCGGCACTTTCCGCCCGCTTCCTCCACGAGGAGCTCCCCCGCGGCCCAATCCCATGGTCCCCCGTGGGGCGCCTCGAAGTAGCCGTCGAGCCTCCCCGCGGCCACGGATGCGAGATCGATGGACGCCGCTCCCATGCGCCGGATGTCGCGACACTTCGGCATCAACGCGGCGACGACCTCGGCCTGCTTCGCGCGCGTCGCCGCCGCGTAGTCAAAGCCCGTGCCGAGGAGCGCACGGTCGAGGGTCTCGCACGTGGAGACGTGGATGGCGTTCCCGTTCAGCGTTGCGCCGCCGTCCCGCACGGCGACGAAGCACTCGTCGATGGCCGCCTGGTAGACGACGCCGGCGACCACGCGCCCTTCCCGCTCGGCGGCGATGCTCACCGCCCAGTTCGCGATGCCGTAGAGGTAGTTCACCGTACCGTCGAGCGGGTCGACCACCCACCGCACGTCACCCGCGTCGCCCACCGCACCCGATTCCTCGGTGAGGAAGACATCCCCGGGGCGTGCCTTGGAAATGTGCGCCTGGATGATCGCGTCCGCTTCGCGGTCCGCGTCGCTCACCGGGTCCGTCGCCGTCGATTTCTCTTCCACGCCGGAGGGAGCGCGCCGAAACCGCGCCATGAGCGCCGCACCCGCCTCCCGCGCCGCCGCCTCCGCGAGCACGGCGAGGGTGAAGCGAAAGGCCAGGTCCTCCGCCGTGGCCGCGTGCGAGTTCGCCATGGACCCCTCGCCTAGAGAAGCGGGATCTTTGCGACGAAGCCCTCGGCATCGCCCGTGGCGCCGAAGACCATCCCCGCGGTGCCGAAGTCGATGCCCGTTCCGTAGAACCGGCCGCCCAGCAGCACGTGCCCCGACGGCGTCGTGGCGACGTCCTGCGCGATCTCCGTGCCGGTCTTGCCGTAGACGCCACCAGCGAGGAACGCGCCTCCGCCGGTGAGCTTCACCCAGAACGGGTCTGCGTTGCCCGACGTGCCGGTCGCGCCGAGGAGCCCCGTGCCGCCGGGCGACATCAGGTTGAAGTCGGCGCTCCCCCAGATCGGTCCGCCGAAGAAGATGTTCCCCGACCCGTCGAGGGCGATGGACATCCACTTGGTGGAGCTATACGGGTCGCCGCTTTCCGTCACGCCCATCTGGTCCGTCGCGTCGCCGTAGCCGGCGCTCCAGACATGCGCGCCGCTCGAGTCGAGCCGCGCAACGAAGAAGTCACGCCCGCCCGCGCTCGTGAGCGTGTCGCCGCCGTTCCCGAAGGTGAGGCTGTTCTCAAAGTAGCCCGTCAGGATCACGTCGCCCGAGCCGCGGTGAACGACGAGGTCGTAGGCGCGGTCATCGCCCGTACCGCCGTACCCCTTGGCCCAAAGGAAGTTCCCCGAGGGGTCGAGCTTCGCCACGAAGATGTCGCGCCCGCCCGCCGTGGTCAGCGTGGTGGGCGACGGCGACGTGCCGAAGGTCATCGTGTCGCTGAAATGCCCGGTAACGTAGACGTTCCCCGCCGCGTCGGCGTCCACGCCGAAGGCGTAGTCGTCGTCGCCGGGGCCCGAGAGCGGCAGCGCGAACACGATGTTGCCGTTCGCGGCGGCGAGCTTGAGAAGAAGGCCGTCGGTGATGCCGTTCGCCGTGCGCGAACCGAGGCCCGTGAATGAAATGGAGCCCGTGAACTTGCCGGCCACGAGTACGTTGCCGTCGGCGTCGAAGGCGATGCGTTCGGCGCGGTCGAGCATGCTGCCGCCGAAGATCTTGCTCCACACGTGGTTTCCGTCGGCGTCGAACCGCGCGACGATGATGTCGCTGTCGCCCGCCGTGGTGAGATCCGAGCCACCAAAGTTCATCGTGCCGCGCGTGCGCACAAGGAACGCCGTGTTGCCCGCGCCGTCCACGGCGAGCTGCGCGGCGAGCTGGTTGCTGGTGTCGCCCCACTGGTGCGCCCAAATGGGAGCGCCGTATTGGTCGTACTTGGCGAGGAACACGTTGTTCTCGTTCTCATCGCCGATGCCCGGCGCAACGAGGGGGCCCGTCCCGAAGTCGAGCGTGCCCTCAAAACTACCAAGCACATAGACATTGCCCGAGCTGTCGGTCCCGACGCTCTCGACAAGCTGGTTGCGCGCGACGCCGTAGCCGATCACCCAGGAGTTGGTGCACGTCGAGCGGTCCGCGCCGCTGCAATCTTCGTCTTCGGTCTCGTGGCAGTTCTCCACGGAAGGAAGCACCTGGTCCTCGCAAAGGCCCCAGAGCCCCGTCTGCTGGCACGTGCGCATGCCCGCCGCGCACGACGCAACGCCGACTTTGGATTGGAGGTCGTCGTAGCAGGACTCCTTCTTCCCGGGCGTGCACTCACACCCGGGGCAGCCCTCGCCGCCATCCCCGCCGTCCTCGTCGATGGTGCCGCCGTCCTTGATCGGCTTGGGGGGCTGGAGCCCCGAGATCCAATCGCGCACGCAATCGATGTCATGCTGCGGAAGCGGGTCGCCACCGTACGGCATGCGCAGACCGCAGCCGGGCTCGTCGAGCAGCTTGATGTAGAGGAGGCTCTCTTCCGGGTCGGATGGATCCGCCAGGAGACCGAAACAGTCCTGCGCGTTCACGAGGGTGACGCGCGACTCCACGTTCGCGCTGATGAGGTCGAGCCCGCCGGCCGGGTTCGAATCATTGTGGCAGCCCGCGGAACCGCACGTGTTCGTGAAGAGCGACGGGACATCGCAGGAAAGCATGTTCCCGCCGTCGCCCTTGTCCTGCGGACCCGCCTGCCCACCGCCTCCGCCGCAAGCGGAGACGAACACTGCGATCACGGATGCACACAGAAGCGACGTCGGGCATTTGGCCACATGCGAACGAACGGGTTGGCCAAAATTCAAGCGAATCGGGAACCACATTGGAGCACCCCTCTACACGAAAATGAGTTCCGAACGATAACGAAGTTGTTCGTTCACGTTCAAGCACAGTACGATTTTTCATTGTTGATGTGCACGGGGAGGAACGCATGAATCAGAGGGCCACCGCATTCACCGCCCTCGGCCTCGCCGTGATCGCCGGCTGCGGCGCGGGCGACGGCGGCGACAAGGGCGGCGGCACCACGCCCGGTGCCCTCTGTGACGAGGGCGGGTTCGAGCCTGGCCCGGCACCCATTCGTCGCCTGACCCGCGTCGAGTACAACAACACGGTCTTCCAGCTCCTCGGCGACAACTCGCGACCCGCCGACGAATTCGTGGCCGACGGCGAGGCGCTCGGGTTCTCGAACCAGGCCGTCGCGCTCTCGACGAGCACGCTCCTCGTCGAACAGTGGAGCGAAGCGGCGGAGGTGCTCTCCGAGGGCGCCGTCGATCGTGTTCTCAAGGACGCGCCGTCTTGCAAGGCGCCCATCAACGAGTCGAGCTGCCGCGCCGAGGTGACCGACATCATCGGTGCCTTTGGTACGCGCGCGTTCCGCCGTCCCTTGGACGAGCACGAGGCCCAGGTCCACGCGGACCTCTTCGACGCGGGCGCGGCCCTCGACGGCGGCTTCGACCCGCGCGAAGGCATGCGCCTCGTCATCGAGGCGATGCTCCAGTCGCCGCACTTCCTTTACCGCGTTGAGTTCGGGCAGACGACGCCGGTGGATGGCGATGTCGTCGAGCTCACCTCGTGGGAGATGGCGACCCGCATGTCGTATCTCTTCTGGAACACGATGCCCGACGCTGCGCTCCTTGAGGCCGCGGCGAACGACGAGCTCCGGACCGCCGCGCAGATCGAGGCGCAGGCCCGCCGCATGGTCGTGGCGCCCCGCGCGCGCAGGCCGTGAAGAACTTCCACCGGCAGTGGCTCGATATCGAGAACATCTCGCGGGTGGCCTCCGTGGGCCGTGACCCGGACATTTACCCCGAGTATTCCGACGACTTGGTGCCCCTCTGGGAGCACGAAACCGAGGAGTTCCTCGACTACGCCATCTTCGAAGAGGACGCGAGCGTCGAAACGCTCTTCACCGCGCCCTACACCATGATGAACAAGGACCTCGCCGACTTTTACGGCATCGAGGGCGGTCCCACGGGCGATGCCTTCGAGCGCGTCGACCTCGACCCGACGAAGTACTCGGGCTTCCTCACGCACGCGGGTCTCCTCGCGCTCCATTCGAAGCCGAACCGCTCCTCCCCCATTCACCGCGGCATCTTCGTTCGCGAAGCGCTGCTCTGTCAGTCACCGCCCTCGCCGCCCGACAACGTGCCGCCGCCGCCGGTGGTCGACCCCACGAAGACAACGCGGCAACAGTTCGCCGAGCACACCGCGCAGGGGAGCTGCAACACGTGCCACCGACTCTTCGATCCCATCGGCCTCGGGTTCGAGCACTTTGACGGCCTCGGCCGCTACCGCGCCACGGAGTGGGACAACCTCGAGATCGACGCGACGGGCGAAGTGACCGACGCCGATGACGCAAATGGCAAGTTCGACGGCGTGGTGGAGCTCGGTCAACAGCTGAGCGCGAGCCAGATTGTCCACGATTGCGTGAGCACGCAGTGGTTCCGCTTCTCCTACGGGCGCGCGGAAACCGACATGGACAGCTGCTCCATGTCCATCGTCCGCGACCGCTTCAAAGCCTCGAACTACGACATCAAGGAACTCCTCGTCTCGCTGACGGGCACCCCTGCGTTCCGGTATCGGCACGCGGTGGTGGCGGGAGAATGAACATGCCGAAGCCCCTCTCACGTCGAACCCTTCTCCGCGGCGCCGCCGGCGCGGCCGTCGCCCTGCCCTTCCTTGAAGCGATGCTGCCGAAGCGGGCCAGCGCAGCGACGTTTCCGAAGCGCTTCATCGGCCTCTACACGCCCTGCGGCACCATCCCGAAGAACTTCTGGCCGTCGGGCACGGAGAACAGCTGGGAACCGTCGGAGATTCTCACGCCGCTCGCGGCCCACAAGGCGGACTTGCTCGTGCTCGGCGGACTCGACAACCTCGCCTCCCTCGACGGCCCGGGCGACGCGCACCAGCGCGGTACCGGCAGCTCGCTCACGGGCGCGCCGCTCATGGAAGGCGAGTTCGTCGGCATGGGTGGCGCAGTCGCCGGTTGGGGCAGCGCCACCTCCATTGATCAAGTGGTGGCGGGAGCCATCGCCGGGAACACGACGTTCAAGTCACTCGAGTTCGGCGTGGGCGTCATCGGCTCCCACGTCGGCACGCGCATTTCGTACGCGGACGCAGCCCGCCCGAATCCGCCCGAGAACAGCCCCTACAGCATGTACAAGCGCCTCTTTGGCGACCCCAACGCGAATGCCTCGGACCGCGATCGCAAGAACATGCGGCGGCAGCTCGTGCTGGGCCTCGTGAACGACGAAGCCAAGCGCCTGCGCGCGCGCCTCGGTCAAGCGGACCGCGAGAAACTCGACGCTCACCTCGACGCCATCAGCGCGGTGGAAGGCCAGCTCACCCGCCCCACGGTGGAGTTCGGCGGCAACTGCCAGCCCCTCGACCTTGGCGCGGAGAAGGCGGTCTACGACTCGAAGAACTACCCCGCCATCGGCGACCTGCAGATGCAGCTCATGGCACTCGCGTTCGCCTGCGACATCACCCGAGTCTCGACGCTCATGTGGACCTACGCGGCTTCGCCCATCGTCTACGGCTGGGTCGATGCCATGAACGGCGCGAAGTCGGTGCCCATCAAGGATGGCCACCACACCATCGCGCACAAGGGCGACGAACAGGCGGACTACGTGGCGCAGAACACGGCCATCAACACGTGGCACGCCTCGAAGCTCGCGTACCTCATCGACCTTCTGAAGGGCATCGATGAGGGGGACGGCACCGTGTTCTCAAATTCGTCGATCCTTTGGACGAACGAACAGTCCACCGGCAATAACCACAGCCGCGAAGACATGCCCTACATCCTCGCCGGTACGGCCGGCGGCGCGTTTAACTCCGGGCGCTACGTTCGCTACACGCCGAAGCCCGCCGATCGCGCCGCCAACCAGCGCGGCGAGCCGCACAACAAGCTTCTCGTGTCGATCGCCAATGCGTACGGCGTCGAAACCGACGTCGTCGGATCGGGCAAGTACGGCAAGGGCGCCCTCCCGAATCTGACCTAGGCTCGGCGCAAGGAACCCACGGCGCGCCGACGATCAGCGCGTGAAATGCGGCGCCTCGCGCATTCTCCGAGGGATTCTGCGGGGATCGATTTCCGTCCACCCCGCGGCAGGAATCTTGCACCATCCGCCGTGGGTGGAATGAGGAGCGCGAAGCTACGGTGGGGGTCTGTCCTCTTTTTGTGTTTGTCGGCACTCGGATGCCGGGGCGCCATCGAGAGCGGCGCCGCGGGTCCCGGGGGCCCGGGCACCGGCGGCAACGGTTTCGATCCCGAAGTGCAGTGTGATTCGACGGGCACGATCGGCGCCCCCGTCCCCGTCCGAAGGCTCACGGCGACCCAGGTGGAGCGCACGGCACTCGCGGTGCTGGGCGCGAACGCCAAGCTCCAGGTGAGCGACGAGAAACTCGCGACCGCGTTCCGAAGCAACGTGTCGAGTTCGCTCGATGCGACGTCCGCACGCGGCTACCTGAACTTCGCCGAGTCGGTTTCGGCGAGTGCGGACATGTCGGCGTGCACGCCAACGGGCTGCCTCGCGTGGCTCCTCGATGAAGTCGCGCCCGGGCTCTTCCGCCGCCCGCTCGAAGCCGACGAGCGCACGCGATACACGGCGCTGTTCGAAGCGGGCGAAGACGAAGGCGCTCGCTGGGTGATCGAGGCGCTGCTTCAAAGCCCCGTGTTCCTCTACGTCGACGAGGTCGCGACGGAGGATGGCCTCCTCGACGACCGCACGATTGCGACGCGTCTTGCGCTCGTGCTCTGGGGCCAGAACCCCGACGCCACGCTCATCCAAAAGGCGACGAACGGCGAACTTCGTTCCGCCGACGCCATCGCCGCCGAGGCCGAGCGCATGCTGAAGGACCCTCGCAGCGACGGTGGCCTCCACGATTTCGTTGACCAGTGGCTCGAACTGGCACGCATCGAAGACGCGGAAGCGCGCCCCGATCTCGCAGCGCTCGGCAAGGACGTCACCGACGCACTCCGCCGTGAGCCCGTGGCCTTCGTCGCCGAAGTTCTGCATGGCGGCGGCGGAATCGTCGAACTGCTTCGCTCCACGTCGAGCGTTCGATCGGATGCACTGGCTGACATCTACGGCGACGACATTCTTTCGACCTCCGAGGACCGCGTGGAGCTCGACCCTGCGCACCGTTCCGGTGTGCTCACCCTCCCCGGCGTCATGGCGGCCCTTGCCCACGCGAACGTCACGTCGCCGACGGTCCGCGGCCACACCATCTTGGGAAGTGTGCTCTGCAATCCCCCGCCACCGCCGCCGGCAGGGCTCGACGTAACGCTCCCCGAGCCGACCCCCGGCGAGTCCACGCGCCAGCGGCTCGAGAAGCACTTCAGCGACGACACATGTGGCGCGTGCCACCGCTCCATGGACGGCGTCGGTTTCGCGTTTGAGAACTTCGACTGGTTCGGCAAGTACCGCACCGACGACAGCGGCGTGCCCGTGGAATCCGCGAGCGACTTCATGGTCAACGGGCAGTCGTTTTCCGTCGCCGACGCGGTCGACTTCACCGAAGCACTCGCGGACAACCGCCTCGCGTCCAAGTGCGTCGCGAAGCAGTGGGTGCGCTACGCGACCGGAATTCCGGAAAATACGAGCACCGCGTGCCTCGTTGAACAAATGGCGACGGATCTGCACTCGGACGAGGGCCTGCGCACCATGATGCTTACGTACGTCACGTCCGACTGGTTCCGACGCGCGTCGCCGGAGGGATCACCATGAGTTCGCATTCGTCATCCAATCGCCGCACGTTCATGCGCCGCGTGGCACTCGGAGGCGGCGCCGCGGCACTCTTCCCGTGGCTCAACCGCGCACGTGCGGCCACGCCACCCACGAAGCTCCTGCTCGTGTTCACGCCGCATGGCACGGTGTGGGATTCCTGGCGCCCCGGCGGCGGCGAAACGAACTTCACGTTTTCGCCAATCCTGAATCCACTCGCCAAGCACCGCGACAAGCTGTTGATCGTCGACGGCCTGTCGATGGTCACGGGCACCAGCTACTACATTCCGCACACGTACACGATGCCCGTGCTCTGGACCGGGTCGCCCATCGACACGAAGACCTCCCAGTTCTGCCGCGACGATCACGGTCAATGCTTTGGCTGGAACACGGGCGTATCGGTCGACCAAACGATTGCGGGGCGCCTCCAGGGTCCGGAACCCTTCAAGTCCATCGAGCTCGGCTACAACACGAGCGGCCTCCACCCGGCGAACCGCATGATCTACGCGGGGCCCGCGCAGCCCAAGACGCCGATTTCGGACCCGGCAACCACGTTCAGCACGCTCTTCGGGACCGTTTCGCCGGACGAAGTGCAGGCCGAGAAGGATGCCCGCCGCCGAAAGAGCGTGCTCGACGCCGTGCTCGCGGACTTCAACTCTCGAAAAGGGAAGCTCTCCGCCGCGGACAAGGCCCGCCTCGAGGCCCATGCAACCAGCGTGCACGAGCTCGAACAAACGCTCGCGGCGGATACGAAGCAGTGCGCGCGCCCCGGCGCGCCATCCAACGTCAGTTCTGAAACCGCCATGGACCTCCAGTCGAACCTCATCGCGTCGGCGCTCGGGTGTGGCCTGACGCGCGTCGCAAGCTTCCAGCTTCGGATCGCGGACAACGACAACTCGCTCTACCCGTGGCTCGGTATCAATGCCTCCGGGCACCATTCCCTGTCCCACGATTCCAGCGCGGCGACACAGGCGAAGCTCGCGGGCCTCTACACGTGGTACTCGGAGCGCGTCGCGCACCTCCTCGACCAGCTCGCCGCAACGCCCGACGGCGACGGTTCGTCGGTGCTCGACAACACGCTCGTCGTGTGGGCATCGGAGCTCGGCCAAGCCTGGAACCACGACATCAAGAACATCCCCGTGGTGCTCGCGGGCGGCGCGAACACCAAACTCCGGGGCGGTCGCTACCTCAAGGTGACGAACGCACGCATGAACCGCCTGCTCGTGACCGCGCTCCACTCGATGGGGTTTTCGGACACCTCCTACGGTTCCCTCGACAACGGCACCGGGCCGATCCCCGGCGCGCTTAGCTCGTAATTGCCGCGCATTTGAGCGGTTTTGCCCCGTTCACGCCGTTGCCATCCCGTGCACCCTTCGGTACCGTTTCGGGCGCCGGAGCGGCCGCGTGCCGACCCGCGCGTTCACTTAATCCACCCTGGATTCCCAAAGGAGGAAGCATGAAGGCCCCTATTCAACTGAGCCTCGTCGCCGTGATCACCGCCCTTGTCGGCATTGGCTGCGGCCCGTCGGCGGAGGACCTTGAGGTGCGCGACCAGCGCATTGCAAAACTCGAAATGGACAATGAAGCGCAGGCGAAGGATCTCGCCGGCTGCCAGGACGAGCGCGTCGCGCTCAACCGCATGCTTGAAGGCATGTCCGCCGACAGCGCGAAGTCGAAAGAGCGCATGACGATGCTCCAACAGGCGCTTGAGCAGGCCCAGGCCCGCGAGCAACAGCAGCAGGCGCGCCTCGAGCAGTTCCGCGCCATGCTGAGCCAGCTCAAGTCGATGATCGACTCGGGCAAGCTGCGCGTGCGCATCGTCCGGAACCGCATGGTGGTCGAGCTCCCGGAGGCCGTGCTGTTCGACAGCGGCAAGGCCGTCCTCAAGGACGAGGGCAAGCAAGTCCTCGCGCAACTCGCGCCGGTGCTCGCCGGCCTCGAGAAGCGTGAATTCGAGGTCGCGGGTCACACGGACAACGTGCCGATCAAAACCCGGCAGTTCCCGTCGAACTGGGAGCTCTCGACGGCGCGCGCGGTGAACGTGGCCAAGCTCCTCATCGAAAACGGCGTGGCGGGCGATCGCATCTCGGCCGCGGGTCACGCCGAAACGCAGCCCGTGGCGAGCAACGACGACGACGACGGGCGCAAGCAGAACCGCCGCATCGAGATCGTGCTCCTGCCGAACCTCGACGAACTCCCCGACCTTTCGTCGATCGAGGGGCAGTCGAAGTAGGCGGGCGAAGTCGCACGTCTGGGAACGGCGCGGACCTTCGGGTTCGCGCCGTTTTCGTTTCGGCGGCCCGGCGCTATGGTCGGCCGGTGAGCGACGCGATGCGGACCATCCTGCACGTCGACCTCGACGCGTTCTATGCGTCGGTGGAGCAGCGTGACGACCCGAGCTTGCGCGGTCGGCCCGTGATCGTGGGCTGGCCAAGCCGCCGCGGCGTCGTGTGCGCGGCATCCTACGAAGCGCGTCCCTCGGGTGTGCGGAGCGCCATGTCGATGGTGGAGGCGCGCCAACGCTGCCCTGAGGCCGTCTGCATTCCACCGCGGATGGCGCACTACGCGGAGGTCTCCCGGGCGTTCTTCGGGATCCTGGAGGGATTCACTCCTCTCGTGGAAGGGCTCTCGCTCGACGAAGCATTCCTCGACGTGAGCGGATCAGCGCTCCTATTCGGCGACGGCGTGACCATTGCGAAGCGCATCAAGGAAGAGGTGCGTCGAAAGCTTGAGATCGTCGCCTCCGTGGGCATCGCTCCGGTGAAGTTTGTCGCCAAGATTGCCAGCGACTTCGGCAAACCCGACGGACTCCTCGTGGTGCGACCCGACGAAGTCCTTCCGTTTCTCCACGCGTTGCCCGTGGGTCGCCTGTGGGGCGTTGGAAAGGTCTCCGAGCAGCAGCTCCGCGGACTCGGATTCGAGCTCGTCGGTGACCTCGCCGCGGCGGACCCGAAGTCCCTCGCACGGACCCTTGGTGAAGCCCACGCCGCACACCTCCTCGCCCTCGCCCGCGGCGACGACCCGCGGTCGGTCGTGCCGAGCCGCGAAACCATTTCCGTTGGGCACGAGGAAACCTTCGATCACGATCTCCGCGACCGCGGCGCGGCGCGAACGGCACTCCTCGCACAGGGCGACGAAGCCTGTCGCCGCATGCGCGCCCATGGACTACGCGCACGGACGATCACCGTGAAGATCAAGTACTCGAACCACGAGCTCATTACGCGGCGCACCACCCTCGAGTCACCCACTGCCGATGGATTCACGGTCGGCGCCACCGTCGAGACACTGCTCGAACGCATCCCACACATTGAAGCGCGCGGCATTCGCCTCACGGGCGTCTCACTCTCGGGTCTTGAGCCCGTCGGCCATGCGCCGCAGCTCGTGCTTCCTGGCAGCGAATCGGCATCCGACGCGGTCGCCGAGCGCAACCACCGCCTCGCCGATACGCTGGACGCCCTCGGCGAGAAGTTCGGTCGGGGCACGGTGCAGCGCGCTGTGCACATCGGCGCCCGTGGCAAACCGACACGAATGCGCTGATCTGTCACCCAAACGCAACGAATGCGCCCGTGCTGATACGCACAGGTAACCGTTCACCGCGAGAAACGCTTCCGTTGTGCAATGCGCGCCACGGCACGCTTGTTGCTCCACTAGAGACCGTTTTCGCCACGACCAAGGAGCCGCCATGCAAGCCGATCCAACCCCCTACCGCATTCTTGTAGCCATCGACTTCAGCGACACCTCGAGGCACGCCTTCCACGAGGCCATCCGCATCGCGGCGCATTCGAAGGATGTCGAACTCCACATGGTGAACGTCATTGCGGACACCCACGCCAACCGCGGCGACAACCTCGCCAAGGACAACGACCGCATGAGCGACTCCTTCGACCGGATGCGCACCATGTTCGAGGCCAAGGGCGGCGCGGCGGGCGACTCGAACGGCAAACGCGCGGTGAAAGTGGGCTTCCACGTGCGTCTCGGGAACCCATCGGACGCCATCCTCCAGGCCGCCGTCGATGTGAACGCCGACATCATTGTCGTCGGTTCACATGGGCGGTCCGTCGTCGGGCGCGCCCTCTTCGGCTCCGTGAGTCAGGCACTCGTCGAAGCCGCACGTGTTCCGGTCCTCGTCGCGCGACCGAAGGACTTCGAGGGCCTTTCGCCAAGCCCGCGGATGGACCCGCCTCGCCCCGGCGCCGATGCGGATCACGCGCACATGTACAGTGAAATCCCGCTGCCACTCGGCCGCCGCGACCTCCACGTTTCGGGGCTTCTTTAGCCGCGGGTTGAGCAGCGTCTCCTCCGCCCGTAGGCTCAACGCACGGGTTTAGGAGGGACGCATGCGACGATTGAACTTCATTCTCCTCTCGGCGGCGCTGCTCGTGGCCGAATCGGCGCTCGCGGGTGGAGCGGCACACGCGCAAACGTCGACGGTGATCGCTGACGGCACGGCGATCACCGGAAACCTCGTGGATCGTTCATACGTGGATGCGCGGGTGGCCGCGGCACAGATCGAGCTTGAAGCCGCGCGCTCGGCCTGCGCCGGCAACGCGGCCTGCGCGTCGAGTGCAGCGGGCGCGGCGCTGCTTCGAGCAAGCCGCACCATGGCTGCACTCCGCGGCGAGCTGACCGTGGGCGCCTACGCGGGCACCTACGGCGCATCGGCGGGAAGCCTGTGCCCTTACACGCCGCGCGCGGGGACCCGGCCCGACACCATCAGCGAAGCCGCCTTCGACTCCCTCAAGCGCACCATGGGGAACCACACGGTGCCCGACGAGAAGCTCCGCGTGCTCGAACCCGCGGCCGACGAGCACTGGTTCTCCGCTCAGCAGGTTCGCTCGCTGATGGCGTCGTTGGACTTCAGCCCTCAGAAGTTCGCGGTGCTGACCCTCCTCGCTCCGAAACTCAGCGACCCCGAGAACGGCCGGCTGCTCGAGGCGGTGTTCGCTGGGCGCAGCGACCAGGCCCACGTCCGCGAAATCCTCGCGAATGCCATGGCATGCCCTGGTCTCGCGGGTCGCGAGCGCCGCTCGCGAATCGGCACCGGCGCCCTCACGACGCCCACGTCCGTCTACCCGCCCGGCGCGTTTATTCCGCCGGCGCCCTGAGCGGGTCGCCCTCGGCGGGACCACGACCGCGGAGCCGCCCGAGCCAGGCCCCAAGATCATCGAACGCCGAATACGCCACCGGCACGATCAAGAGCGTGATGAGCAACGACATGGCCTGACCGCCGATGATCACGTTCGCCATGGTCGCGCGGGACGCGGCACCGGGGCCCTTGCCCGTGGCGATGGGGATCATGCCGGCGATGAGGGTGAGCGTCGTCATGAGGATCGGTCGGAGGCGCGTGATGTTCGCCTGGATGATGGCCGTGTCGCGTTCGACGCCACGCGAGCGGAGCACGTTGGTGTAGTCGACCTGCAGAATCCCGTTCTTCTTCACAATCCCGAACAGCATGAACACGCCAAAGGCCGAATAGATGTTCAGCGAATCGTTCATCAAGAGGAGCGATAGGAGCGCGAAGGGCAGCGACAGCGGGAGCGCCAGCATGATGGTGATCGGATGGAGGAAGCTCTCAAACTGAGCCGCAAGCACCATGTACATGAACAGGAACGAGAGCAGCAGCGCCGTGAGGAAGTTGAGCGCCGTCTCCGCCAACAGCTTCGCGCGCCCGACGAACATGACCTCGTAGCCTGGGGGCAGTTTTTTCGCCTTTGCGAAGGCTTCGATCTTCGTCACGGCATCGCTCAGGGCGAGGCCCGCGAGGTTGGCGGAAATCTCCACCTGCCGAACTCGGTTGAGGCGGTCAACCTCGGTGGGGCCGCGGTCCTGCGCCAGCGTGGCGACGCTGTCGAGGCGCACAAGCCCACCGGTGCGCGTGGCGATGGGCAGGCGGCGAAGCTTGTCGAGGGCGTTCCGATCGCCCGGCTCAAGGCGGAGCCAGACGTCGTACTGCTCATCCTTGTCGCGGTACTTCGAGATGGGTTCGCCGCCCACCATTGTCCGGAGCGCCCCCGCCACCTCGTCGGCGCGGACGCCCACGTCCGCCGCGCGGGCGCGGTCGATTTTGACGCGAATCTCGGGTTTGCGGACCGCGGCCACCGAGTCCACGTCGACGAACCCGGGTGTCGCTCGCATGTCGGCCATGAGCTCGTCGGCGATGCGGCCGAGCTCCTCAAGGTCCGGGCCGCGCACCGCGAAGGAGAGCTGCCCGCCGCGGGCACTGCCAAAGTTGTTGAGCGTCGACACCGCCGGTCGAAGGTGCGGGTACGGGGCGAGGAGCGCGCGCGTATCCTTCATCACGTCGAAGAGCGAGTAGTCGCGCTCATTGATGTCGACGATCTTCACGTAGATGTTCACCTCCGTGACGTCGTCGCCGCCCCGCGTGGAACCGATGGTCGTAAACACCTGCTCCACGCCGCGGAGCTTGCGAATCTTCGCCTCAACCTCCGACGCAGCTTTCTCGCTCGCAACCAAATCCGACCCACCCGGCATGACGAGCGAGACCGCGTAGTCACTCGTGTCGTCGAGCGGAATGAACTCGGCCGGAACGAGCTTGAAGATGGGCACCACCGACGCGACGGTCGCAAGCGCCGTGACGATGACCAACCACCGGTGGCGGAGGGACCATCGAACCAGGGCACCGTAGCCCGAGTCGAGCGCGCGATTGAGGCGCTTGGCAAGACCTGGCCGTTCCTCGTTCTCCGCGGGTGGCGGACGGAGGAACTGCGAACAGAGCATCGGCGTCAGCGTGAGCGCGATGAAGAGCGAAACGCCGATGGCGAAGGCCGTTGTCACGCCGAACCCTCGCCAGAAACGCCCAACGCGCCCCTCCATGAACGCCGTGGGCAGGAAGATGACGATGAGTGAAAGCGTCGTCGCCACCACCGCGAGCGTGATTTCCTTCGTACCGCGGATGGCCGCGTCGAAGGGGCTCTCGCCCTCCTCCACGTGGCGGTAGATGTTCTCGAGCACGACGATGGCGTCGTCGATGACGATGCCCACCGAGAGGGTCAGCGCGAGGAGCGTGAAGTTGTTGAGCGTGTAGTCGAGTGCACGAAGAATCGCGAAGGTCGTAATGATCGAGCTTGGAATCGCGATCGCGGCGATGAACGTCGAGCGAAGCGAGCCCATGAACAGGAGGACGGCCAAGCTCGCGAGGATCGCGCCGAGCACGAGATGCGTTTCCACCTCGTGGATGGAACGGCGAATGAACGTCGACTGATCGCGCAAAATGTCGAGGCGAATGTCGCTCGGCAGCGTCCGTTTGAGCGACTCGATGCGCGAGAGGAGGTTGTCCGCCACCTCGACGGTGTTCGTGCCCGCCTGTTTCTGAACGACGAGCGAAACCGCGGGCACGCCGTCGAGGGTCGAGAGCGAACGGGGCTCCTCCTCCGAATCCTCCACCCGCGCGATTTGGCCGAGCGTGACGGGAGCGCCTTGGCGTTCGGCCACCACGAGCGCACGGAGCTCCTCGACGTTCTCGACCCGCGCGAGCGTACGCAGCACGTCTTCGCGCCCGTCACGCGTCACGCGCCCCGAGGGAACCTCCACGTTTTGCTGCTGGATGGCGGTCCGCACGGCGCCAACGCTGAGCCCATAGGCCGAGAGCGCCTCCGCACTAAGGAAGATGTTGAGCGCACGCGTGCGCCCGCCGAGCAGCTGAATCTGCCCGACGCCCGCCACGCCCTGGAGCGTTTCGAGCACGTCGTTGCGGGCGATCTCGGTTACTTCGCGAAGGGGGCGCTGCCCGGACACGGCGACGGTGAGCACGGGAATGGCGGTGGTGTCGAATCGCGTGACGACGGGCGGGTCGGTGCCTTCGGGAAGGAGCCGCAGCGCGCCGGCCACCTTGTCGCGCACGTCCTGGGTGGCTTGGTCGCGATCACGATCGAGGAGGAACGTGACCGTGACGGCGCTGATGCCTTCCGTGGACACGGATCGGAGCTCATCGATGCCTTCCGCCGTACTAACAGCGTCCTCGATGACCTGCGTGATCTGTGTTTCGACTTCTTCCGGACTCGCGCCGCGCAGGGTGGTCGTCACCGTGACGACGGGGAGCTCGACGTCGGGATACTGATCGATTCCGAGCTTGCCGAAGGAAAGGAGCCCGAAGGCCACGCACGCGCTCACGAGCATGGTCGCGAACACCGGGCGACGAACGCAGACCTCGGAAAGGGTCATCCGGGCCCCTCGGGCGAATTCCCGCGGGCGTCCGCTTCGGGCCGCGCACCGGACACCGTCACCGAGGACCCGGGCGCAATGGTCTCGGCGCCATCGGCGATCACCGCATCCCCGGGAGCGACGCCTAGAACCACCGCATCGGCGCCCTCTTCGCCCAGGAACTCCACCTCGCGCACCTCGGCACGGCCGCCCTTTGCGACGAGGACGCGGTTGCGCCCGAGCACGTTGAAGACGGCGGAGCGCGGCACACGCGCCGCGTCCTTCTCCACGCCCACGTCGATCACCGCCTGCACGAACATCCCGGCGGCCATGCCCTCGCCACCCGCGACGTCCGCTTCCACACGGTACGTCCGGTTGTTCGTGGCGACCGTCGGCGAGATGCGCGTGATCTTGGCGTCCAAGTCGTGGCCGAGAATGCGCACCTTCGCCAAGTCGCCGTGCTCGACAACCCCGAGGTAGTCCTCCGGGATTTCCACCACGAGGCGTAGATCCTCGGACGAGACCATTTCAAAGAGCGGCGCCCCCACCTTCACGTACGCGCCCACGGAAACATCGCGTCGTGAGACGCCCCCTGCGAACGGCGCACGGACCGCGGTGTCGCGGAGCTGCCGGCCGATGAGCTGCGCCTGCGCGCGGGCCACCGCGGCACGGGTGCGCGCCTGTTCGAGGGCCTGCGGCGTGGCCATGCGGCTCTTGGACAGCTGATCGACGCGAGCGAGATCCGCCTCGGCCTGCTCCCGCTCCGCGTTGGCCTGCTCGGAACGCGCGGCGAAGTCTTCGGGCTCGATGCGGGCCATGACCTGACCCCGGGTGACGTGGTCCCCAAGATCGACCATCACCGCCGTGATGGGGCCCTCGACGCGGGCGACGACTTCCACCTGATCCTTGGCCTCGAGGGCGGCGCTCAGGGTGAGGCTCCTCGAAAACGCGCCAACCCGCGGGTGCGCAACGCGAACTTCACGTGCCCCGGCCCCGGCGCCCGCGCCTGGCTGCGGCTTCGTGGATCCGCCTTCGGACTTGCCACACGCCAACGCAAGGCCCACCGCGAAGACCATCGCGAGGGCGACAACAGGCAGGTTTGACGGTGCTCGAAGGCGCATACGAGGACGCCCTGTGGTAAGGCCCCCCCCTCCCGATGTCCAGGGTCGGCGACAGCGATTTTCCGTTCCCGCACCCTGGCCGCTCTCCAGGAAAGACCACATAGTACGGCCGCCATGCCCCCCGGACCGAGGCGACATCGAGTCGTCCACCTGTCTCGAATGCTCGTTTTCACCTGCGTGCTCGCGGTCACCGCGAGTGCGGCGGGCGACACGTCGGATAGCACCACGGCGGAACTGACGCAGGTACCTCCCCCACCGGTGGTCTCGACGAGCGTCAGCCTCCTTGAGGCCCTCGCGCTGGCCAAACAGCACGCCTCCGACGTGCGCATCGCGCGGGATCAGACCGAGCGCGCGGACGCCGCACAACGCACTGCGCTCGCCGCACTGCTCCCCTCGTTCACGGGAAACCTAAGCCTCACCCGCTGGGACAAGGAGATCGCGCGGAGTGGCATCGTCGTTCGGCGCCTGAACACCGTCGGCGGTTCGCTCAACGCGACCGAGAACCTATCGCTTCGCAGCTGGAACGCCTATCGGAGCGCGGGGGTGTCCGCCGACGCGGCCGAGCTCGACCTCAAGAACGCGCACCGCCTGATGTTGGCGTCGGTGGCGTCGGCCTACTTCGCGGAGCTCGCTTCGGAGCGCAACGCGACGCTCGCGCGATCGCAGCTCACGCAGGCCGACCGGCAATACCGCGCGGTCAAAGCACGGCTCGATGCGGGTGTCGCGCTCGCCATCGACGCTTCGCGAGCGGAACTCGCCGTGCTCGACGCCGCACGTCGCGTATCCGACGCCGACGCGGCCCTCGCACGGAACCAGGATCTCCTGGGTCAGGCCATCGGGCTTGATGAGCCGGTCGCGGCCACCGAAGCACCCGCACCCGAGGCGGGGGACACCGTGGAGTCGTACGTCACGCGCGCACTCACCAAGCGCCCTGACCTTCGGTCCGCCAAGCTCGCCAAGACAATCGCGGACTACGCCATCGATGACGCCTGGTTCCGGTTCGCGCCGTCCCTTGGCATCACGTGGCAGCTCACGTGGACACCGCAAACGACCACGTTCCAGCCGAACCCAACACAGTGGTCCGCCGTGGCAACGCTCAGCGTTCCCATCTTCGACGGCGGCGCACGCTACGGCGCCCTGCGGGACGCCAGGGCGGCGTTCCACCAGTCGGAGGAACGTATCCGCGCCCTGACGCGAAGCATCCGTAACGACATCCGTGATGCACACCGTCGCGTCGAAACGGCGTCCCGCGCATTCGACATCGCACAACGTTCCGTCGACGTGGCTCGCCTCTCGGCAGAGCAGGCGGAGGCCGCGTACAACGCCGGTACCCTCACGGGAATCGAACTCGACGATGCCCGCCAGGCCCTCGATGAAGCGGAAGTGACCGCCGTGCTCCGCGCCCTGGAAAAACAGCTCGCCGCGGTGGACCTCGTCACCTTTGTGGGCGACGCCGACCCGACCCGTCTCAAGTAGCGACGATCGGCGCACGATCGCCCCGGCGGTACGGACTCCAATGTGGGGAAATGGAGCCCTTTGGGCTCCACTGGCGACCGCTCTGGGCACTCATGGAACGAAATTACATCGATTTTCATTCCGCCATCGCTGGATCGGGACTTGCAGCGTCCTCGGACACGACCGGAGGTATTGGTCCCATGAAGAAGCTCACGTCCCTATTCCTTGTCGCCTGCGCTCCCGCGCTCGCGTTCCTTCCCATCGTCGGATGCACCGGGGGTTCGTCCACCGGGCGATCCACCACCGGCTATCTCGAAGCCGACACGATGGATGACTGCGTGCCCGACATGAGCACGATGGTTCCCTTGACGGCCCCATCCGCCAACGGAAAGGGCAAGGGCAACGGCGGCCACGGGAGCCCAACGGGCATCCCGGGCGACAACATGGACGACCTGCATAGCGGCAAGGTCGACTGCTACTACGACGGCAACAGTGGCCAGGGCGACGACAAGAAGCATGGGTGCGTCGTCCCGGGTTGCGACGAGAACGGTTGCTGCGATGAGTCGGTGTTCGACGACGATGATGACGACGGCGACGAAGGTGTCGACGAAGGCGACGACGACCACGATTGCCCCGGCACGGACGATGACGACGGCGACGACTCCAACGACGGCGGCGTCGAAGAGCCCCCGACGGACGAGCAGCCGCCGGCCGAAGACCCGCCCGCCGACGAAGGCACCGACCCGAGCTACAAAGACCTGCTCTAAGTAGCGCTGTCGGTCACAGCGGGACGTACCAGAGAATCGCCGGCACCCGTTCCACGAAGTTCGGGTGCCGGTATTCTCCAATTCGGTAGTAGACGGGCTCTAGCAACGCATCGCCCTGCCGTTCGACCACTCGGACGACAAAGGATGCACGTCGCTGGAGCGGCACACTGAACAGCGTGCGCTTCACGGCGACCGATTCGAATCGGACCCCGCGAATGCGCGCGCGTTCCTGTTTCCAGCGCTCCGCAGCGGCACGTGGGGGCACGCGCTCGCCCGCCGGGATGGTCGCCTGGAGCTCCGCCGCCGCCGCGTTCTCCGCGTGCTGTCGTATGAGTTCGGCCGCTTCGGCGGACGACAGGTTCTCGGACATCGTTCTGAGCGCCAGGAGGACGACTGCGATGAATACGGCCGCGCCAAGCACGCCGGCTCTCGGGCGCACGCGTCGGATGCGTCGCGGGTTGTTCGGCGGAGAATCCATGGGAAGCGGGCGCCCTGCCGAGCATCGGCGAAATTCCCGGCTCCCGGAAGGCCCGCTTGGACTCCCATTGGGTTCCGACCGAGCCACTCGCTTGATAAGGTCGCCCCATGGACGGGATCCGCGCGTTCACGCTCTTCGACGTCCCCGTCTATTTTCGGCCGTCCTACCTGCTCATCCTGGTGCTCTTCGCGTATGGCGGAGACCTTGTGGATGGCCTGCTCTTCGCCGGTGTCATCACCGTGAGCATCCTGATTCATGAGTTCGGCCACGCGCTCGTTGCCAAACGCTACCGCCTCCGCCCGGAAGTGACATTGCACGCAATGGGCGGGTACACGACCCATCAGCGGGCTTCGTGGGACCGCGAAGAGGCGTTGATCCTGGCGGCAGGTCCAGGCGCGGGGCTCGTGCTCGGCGTGATCTCCGCCGTCGTGTGGATCTTCGGTGCGAGCACCGCATCGGACCTTGTCCGGACCACGGTCTGGTACTCGATGTGGGTCAACATCGTTTGGACTGGTTTCAATCTGCTGCCGATTTGGCCGCTCGACGGGGGACAACTCACGCGCCTTTTCCTGCTCCGCGTGCTCAAACCCTCGACGGCCGAACGCGCGGTGCACGGCGTCGCACTCGCGCTGATCGCGGGCCTGCTCGCCTACACCGCGCTGAGCGGCGCGGGAACGTTCTTCGCGATTCTCCTCCTGCTCCTCGGCTGGCAGAACCTCCAGGCGATGCGAGCCGGCGGGACTCCCATGGCTCGACGCGGTGATTCCGACGTCGTGCGCTCGCTCCTCAGCGAAGCCCAGCGCGCCCTCTCGAGCGGCGATACGGCGGGTGCCGTGCGCATCAGCCACCAACTGAAGTCCGCGAACGTAATGAGCCCCGGCACGACCGGGCAAATGTTCGCCGTCCTCGGCGTGGCGACCACACGACTCGGTCAGTTCGACGAAGCGTTGTCGTACCTCAAACGCGCAAATTCCCAGCCGGATGTCACCGAGGCATTCGCACAGTGCTACTTTCAGCTCGAACTGTGGGACGAACTCGACGACCTACTCCGTTCGCGGCCGTTCAAGAAACTGCCCCCAGCGACCCAGGACATCATCCGCGGTTCCTACGAGCACGCGCGCAAGTAGCGC
>JAWKRM010000025.1:0-68668 GCA_041389625.1 Polyangiales bacterium | reverse complement strand
CCTTCAAATCACCGGGTTCAAGGATGCCTCGGTCGCCAAGGACACGGCGAGCTTCCCGGCCTACACGCCCGCGCTCCAGCAAGCGATCCTCGACGAGACCGTGGAGTTCTCGCGGTACGTGGTGTTTGACGGCGAAGGGAGCCTCACGGAGCTCTTCACCGCGCCGTACAGCTTGCTGAACGGAAGCCTCGCAAACCTCTACGGCGTGGCGGGCGTGTCGGGCGACGCGCTCAATCGTGTGGACTTGCCCGAAGGGCAGGCGCGCGGCGGGATCATGACGCACGCGAGCGTGCTCGCTGTGCGCGCGAAGGCTTCGGACACCGACCCGCTCCACCGCGGCCTGTTCGTGTTCCGCGACTTGCTGTGCAGGAACGTTTCGCCTCCGGAGAACGTCGACGCGACGCAGGATCAGTCGAAGCTCCATGCGCCGGTCGAA
This sequence comes from Polyangiales bacterium, assembly GCA_041389625.1. Classification (GTDB taxonomy): domain Bacteria; phylum Myxococcota_A; class Polyangia; order Polyangiales; family JAWKRM01; genus JAWKRM01. The sequence goes on along the minus strand of JAWKRM010000025.1, from coordinate 68,232 downwards.
GACGCCACGAAGCTCGAGGACTTCCAGTTCTTCCAGGAGAACTCCCCGAGCTGCGCCGCGTGCCACTCGCTCTTTGTGCCCTTCGGGTTGGCCTTCGAGAATTTCGACGCCTTCGGCCGGTTCCGAGAGACGCAGTTCAACAAGAACCTTCAGACGGAAGGCACGTTGACCATCGGTTCCGCGCAGGACGGCGAGTTCGCGGATGGCGCCGAGCTTGCGGCGAAGATCGCTTCGAGCGACATGGGGCAGGCGTGTTTCGCCCAGCGGTACGCGACATTCGCCCTGGGCCGCGAGACGAAGGTCACGCCGCAGACGCTGCTGGCGGCGGATTTCCGCAAAGCGGAGCTCAGTGTTGCCGAGCTTCTGGTCGCCGTGACGTTGGACGACGTGTTCTACTATCGAGCCGTCGGCCGAGGGGAGGAGAGCCCGTGAGTCGAAGTCTGAGTCGTCGAACGCTGCTCCGGGGAATGGGGTGGGGAAGCGTCTTTCTTTCGCCCTTCGTGCGTCAGCTCGCCGTGGAGGCGCAGGGGTCCGCCGCGGGGAACTTCCTCGCGTTCTATTCGCCGAATGGGTTCTACCGCGGCGCATTCGGTGCGGATGGAAGCACCACGAGCTTCACGCTCCGGAGTTCCACCGCTGCGCTCGCGCCGCACCAGTCGGACCTCGCGATCTTCCGAAACATCAGCAACATGTGCTACCCGGGCACCGAGCGCTCGCACAACTGCATCACCCGCGTGATGACGTGCAAGGCCGGAACGGAAAACCTCGTGGCGACGGGTCCGTCGTTCGACCACGTGGTGGCGAAGCACTTCGGTGGCACGCCGCTCATCCTTGGCGCCCAGCCACAGCGTTCGGATTTCACGTGGCACCGGCAGCTCAGCTGGGCGGCCGCGGGTAACGCCGTGCGACCCCAGCTCGATACGAAGGCGCTCTTCACGCAGCTCTTCCCGGCGGAACCGGGGACACCGCCGACGCAGGACGATTCGGCGGCCAAGGAAAACAAGCGGAACAAGAGCGTTCTGGATGGCGTGCGCGCGGACATCGCGACGCTCCAGGGCCGCCTGGATGCCCGGGGTCGGGAAAAGCTCGAACTCCACATGACGAGCCTCCGTGAACTCGAGCAGTCCATCGAGCGCAGCGAAGTCACCGAGATGATGGCGGCGACCTGCGATTCGAGTGCGCTTCAGACGAAGGTCAACGGGAGTCTACCGAACCCCGCCTCCGGCACGCCGCGCACGAGCAAGGCGTACACGCCACTTCTCAAGGCCCACGGCGAGCTCCAGCTCGACCTGGCCGTCCAGGCGCTCCTCTGCGGCAAGAAGCGCGTGGCCACGATGATCTGGCAGGAATGCTCTTGGGAGGGCGTCAACGTGGAGGGCGTCGACTCGAACGAGAGCCACCACAAGATCACGCACTACGCGAGCGACCCGATCCACGGCGACGGACCCACGCAGATGAAGGCGTGCGACGCCTTCTACGCCGCACGACTCAAGTACCTCCTCGATAAGCTCAAGGCGGTTGGCATCCTCGACGACACCATCGTGCTCTGGCTCACCGAGGTTCGCGAGAGCCACGATCAGGGCGAGTACACGTGGATCACGGCCGGGGGTCGAAACCTTGGCGTCAAGCTCGGTCGGTACCACGACTTCCCGTACTACGGGCCGCACAACAATCCGCGCACCGATACGCGCAACCGCACGACGAGCGATCTGTTCGTCTCCATCCAGAAGGCGCTCGGCATCCAAAGCAACACCTTCGGCGATGCCGAGTGGTGCCACGGCGGGCTCAGCGAGTACTTCGGGTAGATACGACGCGGCGTACGCCGGTGGGTTCGGTGCCTAACGGTCGTCGTCGTTCTGTTCTGGCGGGGTCGCTGAGCGGCGACGGGCCGAGGTCGTACCGGGGCTGAGGCCGCGGAGGAGTGCCGGCACGTCGACGCCGAGCGTCTCCTTCACCTGTTCAGAGAGCACGGCCGCGCGGACGGCGGGGTTTCCCTTCGTGCCGTCGCCGCTCAGCGTCGCGTCAATGACCGTCACCTTCTGAATCGGCTTCGGCTGCACGGTGCTCAGCATTTCTTTGATGAGCACACCGAGTTTCTGCGCGACGAAGATGCGCCCCGCGTCGGGCCCGGCATCCCGCCATGCGTCGGACATCTGCCGGAGCGACGCTGCGGTGGCTTTGCCCTCCTCGATGATGGGCGCGGCGCCCGCGCGTGCCGCCTCGATGAGCTGCGCCTTGCGCGCTTCCGCGGGCTTGAGGCGTTCGGCGTCGAGCTTGTGGCGGGTCTGCTCAATGCGGGCTTTCTGCACGTCGAGTTCGGCTTCGTACCGGGCAATCAACGCGCGGACTTCGCCTTCCTGTTCGGCGATCATGGCGACCTTCTTGGTCTGCGCGTCGATGACACGGCGCTGGGCTTCGGCGCGGAGCATCTCCATGTCCGCCTGAATGCGCGCGGTCTCCTTCGTCTCAAGGTTCTCCGCGTCGCGCTCGGCGGAGAGGGCGCGGTTGTCCGCCTCGGCGATGCGCGAGCGCTTGAGGAGCTCCGCGGTCTGTCGGCGGCCGATGCTGTCGAGGTAGCCCTTGTCGTCCGAGACGTTCTGAATCTTGAGTGTGTCGAGGACGAGGCCGAGCTTGTTCAGGTCCGCCTCCGCTTCGTGCATGAGCGACTGCTGGAATTTCACACGATCCTGGTTCACCTCCTCGGGGGTGAGCGCCGCGAGCACGCCGCGGAGGTTGCCCTCGAGGGTCTCCTTGGCGACGCGGATGATTTCGCCGCGGTCCTTGTCGAGGAAGCGCGCGATGGCGTTTCCGATGGTGGGTTCGGTGCTGGCGATCTTGAGGTTCGCCACCGCGTCCACGTTGAGCGGGATGCCGCCCTTGGAATACGAGCCTCGCACGCGCACATCGATGACCATGTTGGTCAAGTCGAGGCGGTCGACGTGCTCAAAGACCGGCACGATGAACGCACGGCCGCCATGCACAAGCCGGTAGCCGACCGTGTCGTTGGCGAGGCGTCGGGTGCTGCCCGAGATCACGAGCACTTCGTTCGGGGGGCAGATGTGGAGGAACTTGCGAATGAGCACGGTCCCCACGACCCCCGCAAGGGTCAGCACAAACAGAATGGCAATCAGCGAACTCATCGCTTACCTCCCGAAAGAACGCGGTCGAGATCGATTCCGAACGTGTCGGCCACGCGGTCCACGAGATCGGCGACGGCCGTGGGGTACGCGTTCACGTAGCCGGCGATGGCGGAACCATCGCCCGAGTCGAGCACGTTGACCTCGTTCGGGTGCGACGCCCGCACGGCTTCGGCGCTCTCCTTGAAGATCGTTTCGAGCTGCTGCGCGACGACCATGTCCATGGCGTTGCCGCCGCACTCGCGCCATGCCGCTTCGATGGCGCGAAGCGATCCTGCGAAGGCTTCGCCGCGCGCCGTGATCTGGTACGCCTCGCCCTCGGCCACGAGTTCGCGCACGCGGCGCTCGGTCTCGGCGGGGATGCGCACGTCCGCCTGCAGGCGGAGTGCCTCAAGCTCCGCGCGGAGCTGCTGGAGGCGCTGTTCCGCGGCCGCGCGCGCGGCGGCGGCGGCCTGTTCGGCGCGAACCTCCTCGGACTTCGCCTCCGCCTCGAGTTCGGCCTGGAGCTCGCGCCGCTCGTTGACCTTGCGCTGCACCGAGGCGTGCGCGCGGGTTTTCGCCACGGTTCCGCGTGCCGTGGCCGCGGCCTCCGCCTCCTCCGCCGAGCGGACCGCGTCGCTCTCCGCCACCTCGGCGGTGCGCACGATCTCGGCGATGCGCGCGCGGCCGATGCTGTCGAGGTACTGGCGATCGTCGGTGACCGACTGAATCTTGAGCGTGTCGAGCTGGAGGCCGAGCTTGCGAAGGTCGGGGCCCGCCTCGTCCGTGAGGCGCTCGGCGAATTTCAGCCGGTCCTCGTTCACCTCTTCGGGGGTCATGGTGGCGATGACGCCGCGCAGGTGGCCCTCGAGGGTCTCCTTTACGTTGCGCGCGATCTCTTCGCGGCTCCGGCCGAGGAAGCGCTCGATGGCATTCCCGACGACGGCGCGGTCGGACGACACCTTCACGTTGGCGATGGCGTGCACGGCGAGCGGGATGCCGCCCTCCGAGTAGGCGCCCTGCATGGCCATGGGCACGGAGATGAGGCTCGTGTCCATGCGGTCGACTTGCTCGATGATGGGCCAGCGCCACGCGCGGCCGCCACGAACGATGCGGTAGTTGACTTCGCGTCCGTCCGCGAGTGCCCGCTTGCCGCCCGAGATGATCACGATTTCGCTTGGCGCGCAGATGGAGAGCAGCGTCCGGACAACGCCGGAAAGTACGAACATTCCCAGCAATACGCCGACGCCAATGGCGAACAGCATGGCGGCGTTCTCGACCAACGAACGCAGCATTTCGATTGGGCTCATCGCTTTCGTTCCTCTCCTTCGGGGTGCCTTCGGATCATCGCGGTTTGCTTGTGACGACCACCGAGCCGTCGGTTCGCACTTCGTACACGATCACTTCGTCGTTGATCGCGAAGGTTGTGTCGTCCTCGGTGGCCGCGAGCACGTCGTAGACCGCTTCGTCGAGCTCGATACGCACTTTGCCAATCGCGGCTTTGCCGACGGGCAAGAGCACGCGTGCGGTGGCCCCGACATAGTCGCGGGTGTTCGTGGCTTTGCCGCTGCTTGAGCGGCGAATGAGCTTCATCGCGAGGGTCACGACGGCGCCGGATACGTACCCGACACCCGCCGACGCCAGCACCGTGCCGAGGGCCGGTAGCTCGCCAAGCCAAGTGAGGAGCACACCCGTGAGCCCGCCGAAGGCGAGGAAGAACGTCCAGAAGCGAAACGAGAGTACCGGGAACACGTCGGCGAGCTCGATGCCGCCGCCCCCGTGCACGGCGATTGCGTGGTGCCCGTGGGCGTCGTGGCCCGCGTCCATGTCCGCTTCGATGTCGCCATGGACTTCGCCGTCCGCATCCAGGTCGTGACCCGATGCGTCATGGTCGAGGCCGTCGTGACCGTCGGCGTCGTGGTCGCCTCCGCTCAGCAGCGAAACCACGACGAGAACTCCGCCGGCCACGAGGCATGCGAGATAGATCGTAAGCATCCCCAGCTCGGCGAGGAATGTACTGGCAAGCCCCGCGTGGGGGAAGACCCGGCCGGTCGCTTCGCTGCTACACTCCGCGCGAGGAGTCAGCGCGCGATGAATCAGGTTCGGGATGCGGCGGTCGCCGCGGGAAACTATCTGCGAAGAAACCCGGGTGAGATTGCTCGCACGCTTCGCAATGCCCTCGGACTTCGCGTAGGCGTGCCACTCGACGTGTTTCGCTGGCTCGCGGAGCAGGCGGAGCGCCAGGGCAAACTCGAGCAGGTTGTGATCACGCCGCGATCGCCGGGGGTGCACTTCTCGGCGATCCTCGACGCCATGCGAACGCCCGTGCGCGCGTCGGCGGCGCTCTACATCGAGCGCGTGAATCTCGATGCACACGAGTTGCGGGTGGAGCTGCGCGTCGAAGACGTGTCACTCGAGTTGGTTGGCGATTCGGATTCGCCGGTGGCCCTCCTCATCAAGTCGGGCGCCCTCGACGTCTCGAGGCCGGGGAACCTCGTACGACATGTCCCGAACCTTCCCGCGTTCATCGTCGACTCGCGCGAGAACCGCATTGTCCTCGATCTTCTCAAGCACCCGAAGATCACCAACAACGCAGCGACACGCTCCGCCATCGCCCTGGTGACGTCGCTTCTGACGGTTCACGGTGTCGAGTTCGACAGATCGCATGTCGACGTGTCGTTCCGCGCCATTCCGCGCGGCGTGTTTTCCGCGGCCAACGCCGTCCGAAAGCACCTTGTATCGCCGAGCATTCGGCGCGTGCGATTGATGCTCCCCGGGACACGGCAGCCGGCCCGCTAGGGCGCGTGCGAAGTCCCCCAGGGCCGGCTCGACGGCGGGCCGAAGCGCGCTAGACGGACCGCTCCATGCGCGCGCGTTTTTCCTCCGTGGTTTCCTTCGCGTTTCTGCTCGTCGCGTGCGGCTCGGGGGGCGATGGAACGTTGAGTGGCGGCGACCCAAACAACCCGCACCGTGTCGACGGTGGCGACGTGTTCGCCGACGGTGGGCGAACGGGGTTCGAGGAGTGCGCGGCCCTGGCCGATGCGCCGCGTTGTGTAATCGGCGGGCGATGCCCCATCGGTCTCGCTTGCGTGGGTGGCGCGTGCGTGCCCACCTGTGGAACGAGTGCCTCCGCACTCAGTGCCGCGCTTGGCGACGGTGTGGCGGTCACGAACGGGTTTTGCACTGCCGGTGGGGTTCGTGCGGGAAACCTTGCCTGCGTGGCGGGTCACGAACGGCTTTCGATCTTTCGGCGACGCTTGAGGGCGGCTCATTCAACGTTCGCCGACTCAGCGATGCGCTCGGCGCGCACACCGAGACGGTGTTCGATCCGATCCCGACCAGGACAACCGAGACCGTCTTCATGGGCGGCTACGTGGAGCCGAATCCAAGCGGGACGAAGGTCGCGTTCGGCTATACGCGCCAGAGTGATTTTGGCGGAGAAGTCCTCGTGCTCGATGTCGAGGGCCGTGCGGTGACGCGCGTCGAATCGATGGGCAACTACGACGTTGCGTGGGTCGACGACACGCGCCTGCTGGTCAATGCGCTCTCCGCCGGGACCCCGTCGGGCTCCCAGGGGCTCTATGCGGTGGATCTTGGTGGTGCGCAGCCAACGTTCGCCAAGGTGGTTTCCGATCTCGGCGATGCGAGCGGCGCCGTGAACATGCTTGAAGGCGAATCGGCGCTGCTCGTGGGCGCCTACGGCGCGGCGTTTCCAGGTGACGGCAACCTCGTCTTCCGTTTCGACCTGGGTCTTCTCGGCGGCGGTACGCCCGTGGCGGCCTTTGCGAACGGCAACGTTCCGCGGGCGTCGGCGCCGAGCGATTTCGAGGTGCTCGGAGACCGACTCGTCGCCCTCGACTGGAACACCGGGGAGTTCGTGGGACGCGAGCTCACCACGTCGGCTTCCGCGGTCGACGTCGGCGCGCCGAGCGCGTTCGCGAAGGTGCCGGTGGGCGACGTGGCGCCGCTTCCCGGTGGTCGAGGGCTCCTCTTTCACGCCGGCGGCGCGCTTCTCATCAAACGGAAGTAGGCGGGCCGAACCCAGGCGCGCGACTAGCGCGCTTCCACGTCGCGCCCGCAGCTCCAGCACGACTCGAAGGTCGGCGGGTTCTCTTCGCCGCAGTGGGGGCACGCCCGTGGCGGCATGTCCGACGTGCGTCGGGTGACGCTGGTGAGGGCTTCGCGGGCCGCGTCGAGGTCGCCCGCGCGCACCCAGAGCTCGGCCGTGACGAGCGGCAGGAAGCCGAGGGTCGCCGCGGCCTGGCCGCCTCGAATCTCCGACTCGATTTCCTGTGCGGCAAGGGCCGCCTTCGCGAGTTCGGCCTCCTCGGGCCGCATGAACCGCCCCAGGCGAACGAACGCGTCGGCCATGGCGCGGGCTAGCCCTTGAGGGCTTCCGCGCCGCCGATGATCTCCATGAGCTCCTTGGTGATCGCCGCCTGGCGGGCGCGGTTGAAGTCGAGGGTGAGCTTGCCGATCATGTCCTTGGCGTTGTTCGTCGCCGCGTCCATGGCCGTCATGCGTGCGCCGTGCTCGGACGCCACGCTCTCGAGAAGCGCGCGGAAGATTTCCACTTCCACGTACATCGGGAGCAGCGTGTCGAGGAGCGCCTGCTTGTTTGGCTCGTAGAGGAAATCGCCCGCGGAGCCTTCCGGCACGTCCATGGGGACGATCGGGAGGAGCGGTTCCACCACCACGTTCTGCGAGATGGCGCTCTTGAATTCGTTGTAGACGAGGTACGCGGCGTCGAGGTCGTGCTTCGTGTACTCCTCGATGATGTGCGCGCTGATCTCGCTCGCCTTCGCGAGGGAGAGGTTCTCGAACACGTTCGGGAACACCTTCGCCACGTTCGCCTTCCGGCGCGAAAGGTAGTCACGGCCCTTCCGGCCAACGACTGCGAAGGAGACGTCCTTGCCATCCGCCTCGGCCGACTTCCACTCGCGGTAGGCGGTCTTGTTGATGTTCGTGTTGAAGGCGCCCGCGAGGCCGCGATCGCTCGTCAGCACGACGTAGAGCACCTTCTTCGGGGCGCGGCGCGCGAGGAGCGGATGCACTTCCTCGTCGTCGCCGGCGCGCGTCGCCACCGCCGAAAGAACATCCATCGTCTTGATGGCGTAGGGGCGGAGCTCGAGGATGGACTGCTGTGCGCGCCGAAGCCGCGCCGCCGCCACCATCTTCATGGCGCGCGTGATCTTCTGCGTGTTCTTAACGCTTCCGATCCGCTTTCGGATGACCTTGAGGCTTGGCACCGCTTAGGCCTTCTTCGAGGGGTCGAAGATCTGCGCGAAGGCCTTCAAGGCCGCGTCGAGCGAAGCGTCGATTTCCTTGGTGAGCTCGCGCTTCTCGACGATGCCCTTGATGACATCCGCGTGCTTCGAGCGAAGGAACGAGATGAGCTCCGCCTCGTACCGCTGGAGCGAGTCCGACGGGAGCGAGTCGAGGTGACCGCGGGTACCGGCGTAGATGATAACGATCTGCTCTTCGACCGGGCGCGGCACGTACTGACCCTGCTTGAGGATTTCGACGAGGCGCTCACCGCGAGCGAGCTGCTGGCGCGACGCCGCGTCGAGGTCCGACGCGAACTGCGCGAAGGCCTCCATGGCGCGGAACTGCGCGAGCTCGAGGCGGAGGCGGCCGGCGACCTGCTTCATGGCCTTGATCTGCGCGTTGCCGCCGACGCGCGACACCGAGATGCCGACGTTGATGGCGGGGCGAACGCCCGAGAAGAAGAGATCCGACTCGAGGAAGATCTGACCGTCGGTGATCGAGATGACGTTCGTCGGGATGTACGCCGACACGTCGCCGGCCTGCGTCTCGATGATGGGGAGCGCCGTGAGCGAGCCGCCCGAGTCGGGGAGCTTCTTGACGGCGTACCCGTCGCCCTTGGTCTTGAGCTCTTCGGCGGCGGCGTGCTTGCCGAGGTCGCCGGCGTAGATCTTCGAAGCGCGGTCGCGCGACGGCTCTTCGTCCTTGCCCACGACCACGAACTCGTCGGCCATGCGCGCAGCGCGCTCAAGCAGGCGGCTGTGGAGGTAGAAAACGTCGCCCGGGTACGCCTCGCGGCCCGGCGGGCGGCGGAGGAGGAGCGAAAGCTGGCGGTACGCCGTCGCCTGCTTCGAAAGGTCGTCGTAGATGCAGAGGGCGTGCATGCCGTTGTCACGGAAGTACTCGCCCATGGTGACGCCCGTGTACGGCGCGATGAACTGGAGCGGCGCCATTTCCGACGCGCCCGCCATGACGATGGTCGTGTAGTCCATCGCGCCCGCGTCCGTGAGCTTCTGGACGACCTGGGCGACGGTGGACTGCTTCTGGCCGATGGCGACGTAGAAGCAGTAAACGTCCTTGCCCTTCTGGTTGATGATCGTGTCGACGGCGACGGCGGTCTTGCCCGTCTGGCGGTCACCGATGATGAGCTCGCGCTGGCCGCGGCCAATGGGAATCATCGAGTCGATGGCCTTGATGCCGGTCTGAAGCGGCTCGCGGACCGGCTGGCGGGCCATGATGCCCGGTGCCTTGATTTCCACGCGGCGCGTGAGCTTCGAGTCGATGGGGCCCTTGCCGTCCACGGGCTGACCGAGGGCGTTGACCACGCGCCCGACGAGCGCGGGGCCGACGGGCACCTCCACGATGCGGCCGGTGCGCTTGACCGTGTCGCCTTCGCGGATGGCCTTGTCGGAGCCGAAGATGGCGACGCCGACGTTGTCCTCTTCGAGGTTCAGCACCATGCCGAGGAGCTGACCCGGGAACTCCACGAGCTCGCCGGCCATGGCGCTCTCGAGGCCGTAGATGCGGGCGATGCCGTCACCGACCGTGAGCACGGTGCCGGTTTCGACGACGTCGACGGCCTTGTCGTAGCTCGCGATCTGCTGCTTGATGATTTGGGAGATTTCTTCAGCGCGGAGTTGCATCGGTTCCTCGTTACTAGTTGAGCAGGAGCGATTCCTTGAGCTCCGTCAGTCGGTTTTTCACACTTCCATCGAACACACGGTCGCCGACGCGCGCGACCACCCCGCCAAGCAGGCTCGGGTCGACACTCGGCACGACAACGATCTTCCGGCCCACGATGCGCTCGAGCACGCGGCCGAGCTCGGTGTAGTAGGCGTCTGGCATCGGCTTGGCGGTCTTCACCTCGGCGCGGAGCTGGCCCGCGGTTTCCTCGGCAAGGATCCGGAACGCTTCGATCACTTCCGGCAGCGCGCGCATGCGGCGGCGGTCGGAAAGAAGCTTCAGGGTGCGGACCACGATGCCCGAAAGGCCCATGCGGCCGGCGAGGGCGTCGATGACGCTGCGGCGCGCTTCCGGACCCACTTTGGGGTTCTCGAACACGTTCTGGAGCTCGCTGCTCCCGTTCCACGAGGCGAGCACGCCATCAAAGTCGGTCTTCACCTTGTCGAGTTCCCCCGACTCCTGGGCGAGGGCGAGGACGGCACGGCCATAACGGCGACCAAGGGTCGATGCGCTCATGACACGGCTCCGCGGACGGGTTGCGCTGCGCTTGCCTGCGCGGCGGGCGACTCGTTGCTCGAGAGTCGGTCGATGAACTCGCGCGCCAGGCGCTCCTGGTCACCGTCGTTGAGCTGCGACGACAGAATTTCCTCGGCGGTACGGATGGCCGCCGCCGCCGCATCGTGCTTGAGGTCGACGCGGAGCTGCTTGAGCTGTTGCTCGATGATGAACTGGGTGTCGCGGCGCATGCGCGCGGCTTTACCCTCGGCTTCCGCGATGATCCGGTCGCGCTCGGCTTCACCGGCCTTCACCATTTCGGCGCGGAGCGACTTGATCTCGTTGTCGAGCTCGGCGAGGCGCGCGGCGTACTGCTTGTAGGTCGCCTCCGCCTTTTCGCGGAGCGCCTTGGCCTCGACGAGGTTCACCTCGATGGACTGCTTGCGCTTCTGGAGGAAGCTATTCGCGCCGCCGAGGACGCCGCCGCCAATGAGGTAGAGGAGCGCTGCGAACGCGGCGATTTGCGCCCAAAAAGCGTCTGTTTCCCAGACGCGGGCGTGGTGCCCGTGGGCCGACTCGGGGGCGGGCGCGTCTTCGTTGAAGACCTCGCCCTGCACCGCGGGGTCGGGTTCGTGGGCGCCGCCGTGCTCCGCCTCGGCGGGCACAAAGAAGCGCGAGACGAAGAGCGTCACCGCGCCAATGGCCAAGACCACCATGAGCTTCTTCATCCGTGCACCTCTCGACCGAGCAGCTTGCTCGCGATTTCGCGCGCCAGGGCCGGCACGACGTTGCGAATCTCTGTGCGCGACTGGGAAGCCTCGAGCTTGAGCTTCTGCTCGGCGTCCTTCAGCGTCGCGTCCGTTTCGAGCCGCACGTGCTCAAGGATCTCGCGCTCGCGCCGAAGCCCCTCCTGCCGAAGGCGGTCGCGCTCCTCCTGGGAGACGGCGCGGATCTTTCGGATCTCGTCGTCGAAGGACGTGGCCTTCTCCTTGGCTTCACGCTCCATGCGCTTGGCCTCCTCGCGGGCGCCGTCGATGGACGCCTCACGCGCGGAGAACAGCGCGAGCATGGGGTTGAACACCAGGCTTCGGAGGACGAAGAACGCCGTCAGAAAGATGGCGAGCTGGAGAACCAGCGTGATGTCGAGCTCAATGAGGGCGCCGGAGAGAACGGTGGGCATGGGCCTTCCTGCGGGTTCGGGGGGAACGCGGAAGTCCTCGGCAATTCGAGCCCCGAATCGCGCGCGTATCTAGCAGCGGCGGCAAAGGCCGTCAATGATCGTGGCCCGCGATTTCTGCGGGGTTTTCCGCACGTCGGCCCGCGCCCGGCCGGGCCCTCGAGCGGGGTTAGCGGCGCGCGACCGCGGTCCCGAGGGCGCGCTTGCGGAGGGCCTTGATGGTCTTGGTGGCCGCCTTCTTGTTTTCCGAGCTGAATAGGGCGTTCGGGAGGGGCAAATCCGGCTCCACGACGATGCGGAAGTCCACCAGGGTGCGCTTTCCGCCGTCCACGGGGGTGAGCTCCCAGACGGCGTGGAACTGGTCCATGTTCCCCTTTTGCATCTTGGCGTCGACGATCCGCGTGGTCCCCCGGCCCGGCAGCGCCTTCACCTTCAGCTGAGCCCAGAGGGTCGCGGCGTTCTTCAGGATCGACGCTTCCATGTAGACGAGGGCGTTGTCCCCCCGGCGGGAGAGCACGCGCGCCTGTTTGAAGTGGGGCATGAATTCGTCGTAGCGCTCGTAGTCCGTGACGATCTTGAGGACCGCATCGTACGGGGCATCGACCACGCCCACGGCGTGACCCCAGTCGGGTCCGGAGGGCTGATGGTCGGCGGTCGTCTCGATCTGGGTGCCAAGGACGCGCGCCCGCGCGTCGACGCCGGCCGCGCCACTCGCGTCGCCGTCCGCGCGTGCGGATGAGGCGCCAACCTGTAGAAGGAGCGCCGCGGGAAGCAGACCGCCAAGGAGAAGCGTTAAGGTTCGACGATGGTGCATGGGGGTTGCTCGCTCGGACGGCACGGAGCGCCTCGCATTCACGGGCGGGGTCACCCTGCGATTGTAGCGTCCGGGGCCGCCGCCGTCGGCCTTTCGGCGGAAACCGCGGGTCCGGGAGCGGTTCGGGACGCAGCACGGCGTCCGGTCTTCGGACATCGGGCACCCAATTCCGCTATGCTTGCGCCCATGGTTTCGCCGGGCGATGGGGTCCAAACGCGCGTGGGAGCGGGGCTCTTGGCGTTCATGGTGGTGTTCGGCGTGGCCGCCGGTGCCGCCGCCCAGACCCAGGCCGCGGTACTCCAATTTCGCGGTGGGCGTGACGCCGACAGTGTGCGCACCGTCGTTGCCCAGCGCCTAAACACGATCGTCACCGTGATCCCGTACGGCGACGTCGAGGATGCGGCGCGGCGCAAGGGTGTCGAACCCAACACCGCCGAAGGCATCGAGCGCGTGTCGCGGGAACTGCTTCTCGATTTCGTGTTCGAAGGTGAAGTGCGCGGTCGCGGTGACGCGGCGACACTCACGCTCATATCGCGCGACTCGAAGGGTGAGGAGCTTGCGCGTACCGAGATGTCGGGACCGCTGACGGGGAAGAAGGACAAGCCGCGTGTCGAGGCGCTTACGGATGCGCTCTACGAGACCACTCGGAAGGTTCTGAGCGGCGAAGCGCAGGCCGAGGCGGACCAGATTTCGGCGCGGCAGAAGAAGGTGACCGCAGGCGACCTCGGCGATCTCACGGTCAAGGGGCGCCTTGAAGAAGTGGGCGATCCACATGTGCGCGGGCCCTACGACCATCCGATGCTCACGTTCTACTTCGGGTTCGGTGGCCGAAACCGCGACGCGACGGTGAATCTGAAGTCGGATCTGCGGCGCGTGTACTCGGCGGCGCTTTTTCCGGAGCTCGCCCTGAGCTTCACGGCGCGGCCGTACGGCCGAAAGAACAATGCGCTCCGCGGCATCTACGCGGCGGGTGAGATGGCGCTTTCCGTGGGCCTCGGCTCGCAGGATGACCTTAAGCGCGAGTTCGATTCGTCCACCTTCCGCTTCAATCTCGACGTGGGCTACCTCGCACGCTTTTCCATTGTGGAGGTGGGTGGAACCCTGGGGTTTGGGTACGACAATTTCTCCATCGGCGAGAATCTGGTCATCCCGAACAGCACGTATACGTACCTGCGCCCGGCGGTGCTCGCGCGCGTCGACATCATTCCCTCGTGGCTCTACGCCGGCGCAGAGGCTGCGCTCCGCATCGGGCTTGGTTCGGGCGAAGTGGTCGACGTGTTTGCGGAGCGTGGAACGAACTTCGGTTTCGATGCGGGCATCCTGGGCGGCGGCGCCGTGCCTGACCTTGGCCTCGCCTACGCGCTGCGGCTTCAATACATCCAACACTCGATTTCGTTTTCGGGGACGGCGCCCAACGCGAGCGAAACCGCGGACGACATGAGCGACGGATCGTTCCGCATCATGGCGTTTGTGGGCTACCAGATTTGGTCTGGCTTTCAGTGAGCCCGGTCGTCCGGTGAACGGGCGCCGGGTGGCCTATGGCGCGTCGCCGGCTTCGGGCAGTTCGTGCGTTTCCGCCTCGGGCATCGTGCAGCGGCCTTTGAAGGTCGTGCCCTTCTCGATGAAGACCTGAGGCGCGTGGATGTTGCCTTCGATCTCTCCCGGCGCGTGAAGCTCCACGCATTGGGTCGCGCGCACTTCGCCGCGCAACTTGCCGCCGCGCACGATGAGTGCGCCGACGTTGAAGGTTCCCTCGACGTCGGCGTCACCGCCGATGACGAGCACGCCGCGGCTCGAGACGTCGCCCTTGAATCGGCCGTCGATGCGCACACGGCCATCGAAGGCGAGCTTGCCTTCGTACGAGGTGCCGGCGCCTAGGAGCGCTTGCACTTCGCCGGGCAGAGTTCGGTCGCGGGTCTCGTCGGCCATGGGGGGCGGAGTGTTTGGGGCGGGTAGCCCGGCGTCAACCGGACGGCTAGGGTGCCCGCTCGATGGAGCGCGGGGAGTCGGCGGAGACCGTCTGGGCCTGGGCGAGGCGCTACGTCGCCTCGGCGTCGCTCGCCGAGAAGATTGCGCTCGCGCCACCGCCGCCAACGTGGGGGCCCGCGCCCGCGCCGGACCTGCGCCTTCGCCCGGGAAGGCCGCCCGAGCTCGTGGTGATCCCCCGCGTCGAGCGGCCACGGAGCCCCCGGACCGTGCACGGACGAGCGCAGTTGCTCCACACGTTTTGGCACCACGAACTCCAGGCGGCGGAACTCATGTGCTGGGCGATCCTCGCCTTCCCGGACACGCCGGAGGCGTTTCGCGCGGGACTCGTGCGCATCTGCCTCGACGAAGTTCGACACATGGGGATGTACGCGCGTGAGATCGAGCGGCTCGGATTCCACGTGGGCGCGTTTCCGGTGCGTGATTGGTTCTGGGAGCGGGTGCCGGCGTGCAGCACGCCCGTCGAGTTCGTGAGCGTCATGGGCATGGGGTTCGAGGCGGCGAACCTCGATCACGCGGCGCGCTTCGAAGGCATCTTTCGGGATGCGGGTGACCTGGCAGCGGCGGAGGTGGAGGCGCTGGTGGGGCGGGAGGAGATCGCCCACGTGCGGTTCGCCCTCGAGTGGTTCAAGCGGTGGACGGGTGCGCAGTCGTTCGATGAATGGCAGGGCGCGTTGCCGGAGCCACTCTCGCCGATGCTCATGCGCGGCAAGCCGTTGGCCCGGCGTGCACGGGAACGCGCGGGACTCGACGGCCCGTTCTTGGAGGCGCTCGAAGCATGGCAACCGCGTGGGTTCTAAACCTCGATGCGGAGGATGAGCTCCGCACGCGCGGGCCGTATACGCCGAGCGCGGATCTGCGGGCCCTCGTCGAGGCGCATGCGGACGGCGCGGCGCGTGCCGTCTTCGAACCCGGCGACGTGCGGGTCGATGCGCGCACGGCGGGTTCGGTGGCGGGGCTCCCCGGCAACGCGTGGTGCCCGACACCATCGGCCCTCGGTGCCCTCCGGGCCGCCGGCGCGCGCGTGCCCGACGCGCCGAGCATCGACGTGCTCCGGGCGGTGAACGATCGTGCCTTTTCCGCGGCCCTTGGCCAGACGCTCGACGGTTCGATGTTCGTGCGCGCTCAAACGGACGCCCTCGTCGCGTGTGACGGCGGGCGGTGGCTCTTCAAACGCGCGTTCTCCCACGCGGGGCGCGGCCGTCGGCGTGTCCGGGGTGAGCCCACGCCCGCGGACTGTGCGTGGATCGCCGCCTCGCTTCGCGAGGGGCATGGCCTCCAGGTGGAGCCGTGGGTCGAGGTGACCGACGAGTTTGCCGTGCACGGCGTCATCGAACCCGGGGGCGCGTGGCGCCTGCGGGGGCTCGTCGCGCAGCGTGTGGCGCCCACGGGCGCGTGGGTCGGCGCGCGGCCCGTCGACGGGGGTGATCTCGTCGCCGACGAGCGAGCGGCGCTTGTTGGCGAGGGTGAGCGCGTGGCCGCCGCCCTCGCCGCGGCCGGCTATTTCGGCCCCTTCGGCGTCGACGCGTTCCGATATCGCGATGGGGTGCACACCCGTTTCCAGCCGCGCAGCGAAATCAACGCGCGCTACACGATGGGCTGGGCCGCTAGCGGCTAGTGGGCTCGGCCGCGGGCGGCCGCGCCGTCATTCTTCGATTCGAAGCACGCGCGGGCGCTCGAGGACGGTCTCAAGCTTGGTGAGCTCTTCGAGGGCGGAGCGCACCTCCGCGTCCTTCGCTTCGTGCGTCAGCAGCACGATGGACGTGGCGTCGGTGCCCGGGAGCTTCTGGTCCTGCACCATCTGCTCGATGGAGACGCCGTGCTTGCCGAGGGCGCCGGCGACCTGGGCGAGGACGCCCGGCAGATCCCGCACGGGCACCCGCAGGTAGTGCCGCGCCCGGAGTTCACCGATGGGCTGCACGGGTTGCACTTCGAGGCTCGTGCCCTGGTAGGCCCGCACCGGCACGCGGGAATGCGCGCCCACCATGAGGTTTCGCGCCACATCCATGATGTCGCTGACGACGCTCATGGCCGTGGGAAGGGCGCCCGCGCCGAGGCCCGAGATGATGCAGGGGCCGAGCATGGCGCCCTCGAGGTAGATGACGTTGAGCGCGCCGTTCACCGTCGCGAGGGGATGCGTCTTGGCGACGAGGGCGGGGTGTACACGCAGATCGAGTTGCCCCGCGTGTGCGCGCTTCGCGACGGCGATGGGTTTGATGACATAGCCGAACCGATCGGCAAAGCGCATGTCCACCGCGCCGACGGCGTCGATGCCCACGGTGTGTACGTCCTTCGGCACGAGGCGGGCGCCGTAGGCGAGGGTGGCGAGGATGGTGAGCTTCTGCGCAGCGTCGCCGCCGCCCACGTCGAGGGTGGGGTCCGCCTCGGCGTAACCCTTCTCCTGCGCTTCCCGAAGCGCGTCGGCGAACTCGACGTTGCCCGACTGCATCCGCGAGAGAATGTAGTTGCTCGTTCCGTTGACGATGCCGCTTAGGGAAACCACCCGGTCCGAGGCGAGCGCCTCTCGGAGAACGCGAAGGATGGGGATGCCGCCCGCCACCGCGGCTTCGAAGTAGAGATCGACGCCCTTCTTTTCGGCGAGTTCGATGAGCGCGTCGCCGTGCTCGGCGATGAGCGCCTTGTTGGCGGTGACGACGTGCTTGCCCGCTTCAATGGCTTGACGGATGAGCGTGTGGGCCGGTTCAAGGCCGCCCATCACCTCGACAACGATGTCGATCTCCGGGTCGGCGATGACCTCGGCGGGGTCGAAGCTCAGGCGTTCGGCCGGGATCATGGAATCGCGCGACTTTGCCCGGTCGCGGGCGACGACCCGGCGCACGTGGATGGGCGCGCCGAGGCGGGCTTCCACGGTCTTCGCGTTGTCGCGGAGGAGGTTCAGGATCCCGTGGCCGACGGTGCCGGCGCCCAGAATGCCCACGCGGATTTCGCTGCGATTGGTGACCGACATGAACGGAGGCGTAAGGAACCAGAAGCGTGGTACGAACGCAACGTGGGACGCAACCTAAGCGTGCTCGTTGTCTGGATCGCCGTCGGCGCGCTGTTCCTCTTCGTACATCTCTTGCTCACCTTGCGGACGCTGACGCGCGGAAAAGAGGCGCTTGGCGGTGCGCGGTGGCTTGCGCTTGTTCCCGTGCTGACGCCGTGGGCCGCGTGGAAGGCGCGCGATCGGACACTCGTGGTGGTCTGGGCGGTGCTCGGCGTTGCGTATGCCGCCGCCCGCATCGTGGGCGCCGGGGTGCTATCGTCCGCCCCGTGACAGACGCCCCATCGAACGCCCTCCGAGAAGCGGTCCCCGAAGAAGTTCGCTACCCCTACGTGCGCGTTGAAGTGCCGGAGGACGATGCGGAGCTTGTGTCGAGCGACCTTTGGGATCTCGGCGCCGATGGCATCGAAGAGCGCGACGGGACGACGCTCGACCGCGCGCCCAAGGCCGGGCACGTGGTGCTCGTCGCCTCCTTTTCCGATGAGGCTGGCGCCGCCGAGGCGGCCGAGGCCCTCGAGTCGCTCGGCGCCACCGTCGAGCATGTGGTGGGCGACGCGTGGCGCGACGCGTGGAAGCGCTACTTCAAGCCGACGCGCCTTGGTCCGCGCCTTGTGCTCCGTCCTTCCTGGGAGCCGTGGGATGCGGCGGCGTCGGACGTGGTGCTCAGCATCGATCCGGGGCGCGCCTTTGGGAGCGGTATTCACGAGACCACGCGCCTTGTCCTGAAGTTCATCGATACGGCGATCCGCGGCGGGGAGACGGTGCTCGACGTGGGCACGGGGAGCGGCATTCTCTCCATCGCTGCGCTCATGCTCGGCGCCAAGAACGCCGTTGCCGTGGACAACGACGCCGATGTGGTGGCGGTCGCCGAGGAAAACGCCAGCATCAACGGCGTCCGTGAACGCATCGCCGTGAGTGCGACGCCGGTCGAGAACGTCGCCGGGCTCTACGACGTGGTGCTCGCCAACATCGAGGCCTTCGTGCTCATTCCCCTGGCGACACCCATCGCCGCGCGCGTGAGGCCGGGCGGCACCCTCGTGCTTTCGGGGGTACTTTCGCACCAGCGCGACGAGGTGCTCGCCGCGTACCCGGGCTTCCGTGTGCGCGAAGTGCCCGCCGAAAACGAGTGGATTGCCCTCGTCCTGGAGCGTGCGGCGTGAGCGGACAGGTGCGGCGCCTGCACGCGCCCGACCTGCCCGCCGCTGGCGGTGACCTCGTGTTGCCCGGCGACGTCGCCCGGCACGCGCGCACGGTGCTGCGCCTCCTGGTGGGCGACCGCGTGCGCCTTTTCGACGGGAACGGCCGCGAAGCGGATGCGACGCTTCTCGAGGTGGGCGCCGAGACGGTTCGCTGCCGCGCCGATGCGCCTGTCGAGGTGGACGCGGAGGTTGCGCGGATCACACTCATCCAATGTCTTCCGAAGGGTTCGAAGATCGATGACATCGTGCGCATGGCCACGGAGCTCGGTGTGCATGCCATCCACCTCGCCACGAGCGAGCGGAGCGTGCCGGTGCTCGGAGACCGTGCGGCGCGGCGCACCGAGCGCCTCTCGCGCATCGCACAGGAGGCCGCGCGACAGTCGGGCCGCGCGACGATTCCCGAAGTCATCGAACCACGACCCCTTCGCGATGTGACGGCCGCCGTGCCGAAGGCGCACGCGCGTCTCGTGTTTTGGGAGATGCACCGCGGCGGTGCCGATGTCCCCGCCGAAGCGAAGGACCTCGCGCTCGTCATCGGACCGGAGGGGGGCCTCTCCGAGGGGGAGGTGGCGCCCCTCGTCGACGACGGCTGGTCCCTCGCCGGGCTCGGACCCACGGTGCTTCGCGTCGAGACCGCGGGCCCGGTGGCGGTCGCCGTCGTGCGTGATCGACTGGGCCGCGGCCCGGGATTCTGAGGCTCGAAGGCGCCTTGGCGCTTCGTTGACATGGCGCCCGGCGAAACCGCAGAATTCCTGCCGCGTTTCGCCGCGCCTTCGGGGGGACGTGTCCACCCATGTCCGCGCTCACCTCGCTCTTGGTTCGCGATCAGATCCTGTCGGTCCGCAAGATCGAGCAGGCCCTCGAGCGTCAGGTCACGGACGGCGGCGACCTTGAAACGATCCTGCTCGAGATGGACGTCGTTCAGGAGAACGTGCTCTCGGCCTACCGTGCCGTGCTCTTTGGTTTGCTCCCGGGCACCCGGGACGAGGTGATGAAGGCGCCTCCCGAGGTCACGGGGCTCGTTCCAAAGGATCTCGCCCTCAAGCACAACTTCGTGCCGCTGTCGTCGGACGGAAAGCTCATCGTCATCGCGCTTGCGGAGCCGCTCTCCATCGACGCGCGCCGCGAGGTGCAGAAGGTTCTCGATCAGGAGATCGCTTACCGAGTCGTCACGCCCATCCGCGTGATCGCGGGGCTCGCACAACACTACGGGCGCGAGCTCGATGCGAAGTTCCGCCGACTGATCGATCGGCTCCAGGACCGAGCGCCAGGCATCGTTCCGTACGTGGCGCCACCACCCACGGGCGGACGTGTGGCGGCGCCGACGCCGGTCGTTGGACTGCGCGCGCAGCAACCCGTGGCGCCGCCGTCGGGCTCACCCACATCGCCAGGTTCCGTTCGGGCGCGCCGTCGATCGCACGGGCACTGGGGGCCGCTCACCGCGAACCAGGCCGCCAAGCGCCTCGATGTCCTTTCCGACCGTGACGAGATCCTCGATCTCTACCTGGTTTTCGCGTCGCAATTCCTCGAGTACGTCGCCGTCTTCGTGGTCCAGGGCGATCTGGCATCGGGCCGAGACGCGCTCGGGAACGGCCCGGACGGCGAGTACCTTCGGGGGCTCGCGGTGCCGCTCGACGTGCCCGGCTCCTTCGCCGAGGTTCGGTCCATGCGGGTCCCCGCGGTGGTCGACCTTACGAAGAGCGAACTCGATCGCATCGTGGCGACCGACCTCGATCGCGTCGCCGCACAACCGTCGCTCCTCGTGCCGGTCGTGCTTCGGGGACGCGTCGTTGCGTTTCTTTATGGCGATCGTGCGGGCGAGCGGTTCACGCTTTCCGACGTTCCCGAGGTACTTGGCTTGTCCGTTCGTGTTGGTGATGCCCTCGAGCGGGGCATCCTCGCGCGCAAAGGCATCGCGACGCCGATGCACGTGCTTCCCGAGCACGACGCCGGACCGACGCCCTCCGTGGTGCCGCGGACCCGAACGACGCCGCCCGAATCGGTGCGACGACCGGAGCCGGGACCGCACGATGTTCTCGGCGTACCCCGTTCCGCACCGCCGCCACCGAAGCGCAGTCAGGTGCCCGTCGAAGCGAAGGCACCGGAGCCGTCGCCTGTGCCTCGCGTCGAGCCGTCGATTCATCCGAACGCCGCCGAACCGCGAAGGAGCGCGCCGCCGACGGTGGGGAGCTACCACGTCCACAGCGCCTTGCCGGAGGTGGTCGAGACTCGCCCATCCCGGGCACCGGGTGGGCGGGCGTCGGCGCGACCCGCGGAACGCGCCTCCGTCCGCCCGGCGGAAACCCCGTCCGCGGAGCCGGTGGCCCGGGCATCCGTCCGCCCCGTGGAGGCCGCGCCGCCCGCGTCGAGCCCCCCCGTTTCGCCGGCATCGGTGTCGGTGCCACCGGCCTCAAACCCGCCCGTGTCGAATCCGCCGCGTGCTTCGGGTGCGCCGCGGCGCCAGTCGGCCAGGCCCGATCCACGTCGTGAGGATGGCACCGCGTCCGTGGTGAGCGAGGTCGTGCACGTACCGTCCCGGATTTCGACGCCCCCCACCGACGCCCGCGAAGACCCGACGATCCCCGATGCCAAACCCATCGACCCATCGTGGCGCCCGCGCAGTCGGCCGCCCGGTACGGGCGCGAGCATCCCGCCGCAGGTGGACACGGGCCCGAGCGTCATCGTGAACATGGGCGAAGGCCTCGAGCGCATCGTGGAAGAGCTCACGCAGTGTGCGCCCGATGAGGAGGGTGCGGCGCTCCACCGTGTGCTCCGTTCCGGCGAGGCGGTCCTGCCTGTGCTCGTGCGGCGCTTTCCCGGGCCGCTTTGGTTCGATCGCAGTCAGCCCCACGCGAAGGTTCCACGCGGGAACGACATCTCGGCGATCGCGCGTGCGATCGTTGCCTTCAAGGAGACGGCCCTCCCGTACGTCTCTTCCCTCCTCGATCACAGCGACGCGGGCGCTCGGTTCTATGCGGTGCTCCTCGCCACCGAGTTCACATCGGAAGAGGTGCTGGTTCGCCTTGTGAACTTCGTGTTCGACCCCGATCCCGGGACACGTCGACTGGCGATTCGAGCCGTCCGCGCCGCGAAATCATCGCTCAAGACCCTGGAGGAAACCCTCAAATCCGTGCGCAACTCCGCCCGGCACGCGCGCGGAGACGTGGACGGGCAGGTGCTCGCGATCTTGGCCCTCGGCGAACTCCAAGATCGACGCTCCGTCACCACCCTGGTGGAACTCGTGGGCGCGGCCGAGTCCCGTGTGGCGGACGCCGCACGCCACGCGCTTGTCGAGATCACGCGACAGGATTTCGGCGCGTCGCAGAAACGATGGCAGCAGTGGTTCGACAAGAATCACGAACGCCATCGCATCGAATGGCTCTTCGATGCGCTCGTCCACTCGAACGAAGAAATCCGCGGTGCGGCCGGCGCAGAGCTCCTCGAGCTCACGGGGATGTCGTTCGGATTCACCGCGCTGTCGTCGCGTCGCGACCGGGAAGCGGCCCAACAGCGCTACCGCGATTGGTGGAACCGCGAAGGCTACCTGCGCATGCGCTAGTCGCTAGTCGCCGAGGAGCGTGCGGAGCGCGGCCTCGTCGATGACCTTGGTGCCCTTCTTCTCCGCGGCCTCGATCTTGGTCTTGCCCACCTTGCCCCCGGCGACGAGGTAGGTGGTGCCGTTCTTCACGCTTCGGTGCACTTCACCGCCGGCGGCCTCGATGCGCTTCCAAACTTCTTCACGTGGCTCGGTGAGCGTTCCCGTGACGCAGAAACTCATGCCGGCGAGGGGGCCCGTCGGGGCCGCCTTCGGGGCCGGCGCCACCGTCTCGACGCCGTGTTCGAGGATGGCCTCGAGCACCCGGCGCTGGTTCGGGTCCGCCACGAAGGCGGCGACGCTCTCGGCGATTTTGGGGCCGATGCCGTGAATCTCGGCGAGGGATTCCTTGAGCGACGCGGGGTCCGCGTCGAGGAGCGCGCGGAGGTTTCCGTAGCGGTCGGCGATGAGTTCGGCGGCGACCGTGCCCACGTGCGGGATGCCGAGGCCCGTGACGAGACGGTGAAAGGGGCGGCCCGTGCGCGCTGCCGCAACGGCGGCGACGAGGTTGTCGGCGCTCTTTTCGCCCATGCGTTCGAGCGCAGCGACGGCGTCGCGCTTTGCAGGAAGTGCGAAGATGTCGGCGAGGTTTAGGAGCAGGCCCTGGTCGACGAGTTGGTCGATGAGGACATGGCCGATGTGGTCAATGTCCATGGCGGCGCGGCGTGTGAAATGGAAGACCGCGGCCTTGAGGCGTCCGGGGCACGCCACGTTGGGGCACCGAATCGCGGCTTCGCCCTCCACCCGCACGGCCTTCGTGTGGCACACGGGGCATGCGTCCGGCGGTTCCCATGGCGCCGCGTCGGGCGGCCGCTGCGCGAAGTCGACTTCCAGAACCTGCGGAATGATCTCGCCAGCCTTTTGAATCGTCACCGTGTCGCCGACTCGCACGTCCTTGGCGGCGACGTAGTCCAAGTTGTGGAGCGACGCGCGGGAGACGACGGTGCCCGAGAGCTGCACCGGTTCGAGGTCCGCCACGGGCGTGAGGGCGCCCGTGCGCCCCACGTCCGCGGAGATGTTGAGCACGACGGTGCGCGCCTGCTCCGCGGCGTACTTGTAGGCCGTCGCCCAGCGGGGAAACCGCGCCGTGAACCCGAGTCCGGGTCGGAGTGCCAGCTCGTCGACCTTGAGCACGACGCCGTCCGTGTCGTAGGGGAGCTTTGAGCGACGCTTTTCGAAACGGTGGATGTAGGCGAGGGCGCCGTCGAGGTCCTGCACGAGTTCCTCTTCGCGGTGCGTCGGGAGACCGAGCTCCATGAGGCCCTGGAGCATGGCGTGGTGGCTCTCGAAGTACGTCTCCACCAAATCATAGAGAGCGATTCGAAGCGGCCGCTCCGCCACGAGCCGTGTGTCGAGGAGCCGGAGCGATCCGGAAGCGGCGTTCCGCGGGTTTGCGAAGGGCTCCTCCCCGGCCGCCGTGCGGGTGCGATTGACGGCCGCCAGGTCCGCGCGGTGAATGTACACCTCACCGCGGAGCGTGAAGGTGCGCTTGTCCCGGAGTTCGAGCGGTAGGGCGCGGATGGTGCGAACGCTTTCGGTGACGTCCTCGCCGGTCTGCCCGTCCCCGCGGGTGATGCCCGCGCGCAGGACACCATTCTCGTACACCACTTCGATGCTCGCGCCGTCGATCTTGGGTTCCGCGATGTAGTGGAAGGATGCGTCCGGTTCGAGTCGTTCACGAATGCGACGATCGAAGTCGCGGAGGTCGTCCTCGGTGTACGCGTTGTCGAGGGAGTACATGCGCACGCGGTGCGCCATGGGCACGAATCCGGCGCGCGGTGCGGCGCCGACGCGTTGGCTCGGGGAGGCGGGCGAAACGAGGTTCGGGTTCGCTTCTTCGAGGGCGAGGAGTTCGCGAAAGAGTTTGTCGTACTCGGCATCGGTGAGTGCCGGCGCGTCGAGCACGTAGTAGCGGTAGTTGTGCTCCTGAATGGCGCGGCAGAGCGCATCGTGCCGTGAGCGTGCCTCGGTCTGGTCCATGCGAAGTGCCCTCAAAACCGCGTGATCCCGCGCCTCGACGCGCGGGGAGCGGATGATAGATTCCGCGCCCTGTTGGCTCAACGGATCGAATGAATCCGCGCGTTGCGTTCTTTGTTGGGGTGGTCGGCACCCTCTACGTCGCCACCGACGTCGCGTCCCGCGGAGGGCTCCCGGGCGCCGTGGGGATCGTCGGCGCCGCCCTGGCCGTGGCCACGGCCGTGCTGCCATGGTTCTTGCGTCGCGACCGCGCCGTGGGGGTGACGACCTTGCGTGTCCTCGCGGCGGCGGCCGGCCTTGGCGCCATGGGCACCATGGACGCCGAGGGCTTCTCCGCGCTCGCGGGTGCGAGTGGCGCCGTCGGGCTCCTTCTTGCGTCGTGGCTCACGCTCGACCTCTCCCTCGCCGCGTCCGTGGGCTGGGGACGCGGCCGTTGGCTCGCGGCGCTGCGCCTCGGGGTGGCGCTCATCGCCGTCGGGTCGGTGGTGCTCTTCTTCGTGGGCGGCGTTCGGGCACTCGCCGTGGGGCACGGTGTGTTCCGATCCCACGTCCCCGCTGCGTTTGCGGTGGTGGTCGTCGTCGCGTGGTTCATTCAAATTGGGCGCATGGTGGGGGCGCGCTCCGCGGAGGAGCACGCGACGCATCTCTGGGCCGTCCTCGGTCTCGGGGTCGCCGTTCCGCTCGTGGGCCTGGGCGCGTCGTGGTGGCCGCCGACACTTGCGTTTCGTGCGCCCCTTTTCGCGGCGGGGGTGTTCTTCGTCGTGTTCGCGCAGCTCGCGGTGGCGCAGGCCTCGTGGCGCATTTCAGCCTCCCGCCTGGCACGGCGCGCGGTCGTGGGCGCCGTGGCCCTCGGGGCGGCCGTGACGACCGGGCTCTTCGCATCGCCCTGGTTTTCCCCCGGTCCCGCGCGCACCGTGGCGGTGGCAGCCATCGCCGTGGTCGTGGCGCGTGCGGTCGTGCTCCGTGTGGGACCGGTCATCGATGCTGTGCTCTCCCCCTTTGGCGGGCGTCTCCTTGAAGCCATCGACGCCATTCGGCGGAGCGTGCGCGCCACGGGCTCCCTCGATGCGCTCGCCCGGGAGACCCTCCGGCCCCTTCGCGTGGCGACGGGCGCCCTCGATGCGGAACCGCTGCTGTTCACCTGTGTGCCCGCCGAGGAGCTCCGCATCGACGCCGCGGGCGAACCGCACGTGCGCGCCGTGGGGCTGCCGCCCGCCGTGCTCGCGTACTTGGCGGACCACCCGGCGGGCATCGTCATCCGTGAGGACCTCGAGCGAAACGTCGTGCGTCGCCCGGATCTTCGGCCCGTGGTCGATGCGCTCCGGGCGCGGGATGTGCTTGCCGTCGTGCCGCTGGTGGTGGCGGGCGAGGTGGAGGGCGCACTCTATTTGCCGCGGGGTGCGCGTCGCGTGGCGTTGCGCCTTGAAGAACTCCGTGCCCTCGAATCCCTGGGTGCGGAACTCGCGAGCATCGTCGGTGTGTTGACCGAGGTGCGCCGTGCGGAGCTTCGTATGCGTTCGGGCGAGGCGCGTCGCCTGGACGTCGAGGAGGCGCTTGAGGACGCGGAGGATCGCCTTGCGCTGGGCCGCGCCGCGGTGCGCGCGTCTCTCGACACCGCGAAGCCCGCGGGGCACGTCGTCGCCTACGCGCCCTCGACGCGCGCGATGCTCGAAGTGCTCCGCGCGCATGCCGTCGGTGACGGCCCCGTGCTTTTCGTGGCGGAGGATGGTTCGGGCGAGGAAAGCTTCGCGCGGCTGCTCCATGAGCTTGGCCCGCGTGCACATGGGCCGTTCGTGGCCGTGGGTGCCGGCGACCTCCGCGCCACCGAGGCGGAGCAGCGCCTCTTTGGCACGCGCGGTGAGGGCGCCGTGACCGGCTTCCTCGAGCTTGCGCACGGCGGGACCCTCTTCGTGCGTGACGTCGTGGCCCTGCCCCTCGATGTGCAGGCTCGCCTGGTCTCGGTGATCGCGGAACGCCGCGCCGCCACCGTTGGGGGTACGCCCGCTGCCTACGACGCCGACGTGCGCCTGGTGGCCACCGCGCGCCTTGCGCCGTCGACGCTCCTCCGAAACGCGGCCATCGATGTCGAACTCGAGCGGCGCCTCTCACAGGCCGCACTCTTTGTGCCGCCGCTTCGTGAACGAAAAGAAGACATCCCGAGTCTCGTGCTCCTCGCCCTTGATCGGGAGTCGCGCGCCCTCGGCCGCGAACCCATGGGCATTGAACCCGACGCCCTGGCCAAGCTCGTCGCCCACGCGTGGCCCGGCAACCTCGTGGAACTTCACACCGTGCTCGTGGGCGCCGTGGCGCGCGCGACGGGGGTGCGGGTGACCGTGACGGACCTGCCAAACCTGGAAGCGCCGGACGCCGCTGTGGATC
The DNA here is from genome assembly GCA_041389625.1 of Polyangiales bacterium. GTDB lineage: Bacteria > Myxococcota_A > Polyangia > Polyangiales > JAWKRM01 > JAWKRM01. Next base: position 41,542 of record JAWKRM010000025.1, on the reverse strand, counting down.
CCCTCGCGGGCACCTACGACGAGCTTGAGCTCCGCATCCTGCTCCACGCCCTCGATCGCGCAGGCGGGAACAAGAGCGAAGCGGCTCGACTCCTCGGCCTCAAGCGGACGACGTTCCTCGACAAACTCCGCCGGTTCGGCTCCCCCGAGGAGGCGACGCGCGCGGGAAGCTAGCGAGCGGCCCGTCGGTGCTCCCGTGCTGCCCTTAGCGAGCCGAGGGGATTGCGGAGTCCGGACCCCGGCTGCCCAGTTCCTGGAGGTGGCGAATGCGTTCCTCGATGGGCGGGTGCGAGGAGAGGAGCGATCGCAGGCCGCCTCCGTGCACGCCGAAGGCCGCGAGGTTCTTCGGAAGGCTCGACGCAGGGTGCATGCGCTTGAGCGCGGCGAGGGCGCTCGCCATGTCGTCGGTGCTCGTGAGCGCGGCGCCGCCCTCGTCGGCGCGGTACTCGCGCTGGCGGCTAAACCACATGGCGATCATTGATGCGAGGAGGCCGAGAACCATCTGGGCGAGCATCACCGTGATGAAGTAGCCGATGCCGTTTCCTCGACCGCGCTCGCGGTTGCCGGAGAGCGCACCGTCAACGAGCGAACCGATGACGCGCGCGAAGAAGTAAACGAACGTGTTGAGCACGCCCTGGAGCAGGGTCATCGTGACCATGTCGCCGTTCGCCACGTGGGCAATCTCGTGGCCGAGCACGGCGGAAATCTCGCGCCGGTCCATGGAGCGGAGGAGCCCTGTGCTCACGGCGACCAGCGAGCTGTTCTTCGTGGCGCCGGTGGCAAAGGCGTTCGGGTCGGGCGAATCGAAAACGGCGACCTCGGGCATGCCGATCTGCGCACGCTGGGCGTGCTGCCGCACCGTTTCCACGAGCCATGCTTCCGTCTCGCTCGACGGGGCGTCGATGACGCGTGCACGCGTGCTCCACTTGGCCATGGGCTTCGAGATGAGGAGCGAAATGAACGCGCCACCGAAGCCGAACACGAGCGAATACACCAGGTAGTAGCCGTAGCGGCCCGTCGGCATCATGCCGGTTGCCTGGAGCACGACCAGGACAACGCCGAGCACGAGCATGACCGCGAGGTTGGTGAGGATGAGCAGAACGATGCGCATGGGGGGTGCTCCAGAAGGTAAGGACGCCGGGCGGGCTTGGCTAGGGTCGCTTTACGTTCTTTCGTGATGCGCGTCGCACGGCTGCCGAGGCGGCCCAGGAGCAGATCGGGCACGTATCCATGTCGTGCCGAAGCGCGGGGCAGTGCTCGCGGCCGAAGTAGATGATCTGGAGATGCACCTTGTTCCAGGTGTCCTCCGGGAAGACCTTCTTGAGGTCGGCTTCCGTCTGCTCAACGCTCTTGCCGTTCGTGAGGCCCCACCGCGTGGCGAGGCGATGAATGTGCGTGTCGACGGGGAACGCGGGCACGCCGAAGGCTTGGCTCATGACCACGCTTGCCGTCTTGTGTCCCACGCCCGGGAGCGCCTCGAGGGCGTCCATGTCCGCCGGTACCTTCCCGCCATGCCGCTCGAGCAGGAGCTCGGCCATGCGTTTCACGTTCTTCGCCTTGGTCGGCGCGAGGCCCACCTGCCGGATGTGCGCGAGGATCGTCTCCACCGGCAGCGCCGCCATGGCCTTCGCGTTCGACGCGTCGCGAAAGAGCGCGGGGGTGACTTCGTTGACCTTTTTGTCCGTCGTCTGCGCGCTCAACATCACGGCGACAAGCAGCGTGAAGGCATCGCGGTGGTCGAGGGGGATGGGCGTCGTCGGGTAGAGGGAGTCGAGCTCCTTGCCGATGCGGTTTGCCTTTTCCTGTTTGGTCATGGGTACGCGTTCGTCTGTCTACACCACGCGCTTGAGCGCGTGCTCGACTTGATCGACGTAGCCATAGCCGAAGAGGTTCGTGTGCACGAGGAGCGGATAGAGTTGGTAGAGCGGCACCCGCTCGGCGATGCCTTCCGCGAAGGGGAAGACCTCGTCGTAGGCGCGGAACACGCGCTCCGAAAAGCCACCGAAGAGGCGCATCATCGCGAGATCGACCTCCCGGTGCCCGCCGTAGACGGCCGGGTCGACGAGGACCGGTTCCCCCGCCTCGTCGCGGTGAAGGTTTCCGCCCCAGAGGTCTCCGTGGAGGCGCGCCGGTGGCTCGGGATCGCCGATGCGCGACTCCATGCGCGCGAAGAGCTTCGGAAATCCCGACTTCATCGTGCTCGATGCATTCCTGCCATCGACGGCGCGGCGGAGCTGCGGTTCGAGGCGGCGAACGATGTAGAACTCGGACCACGTTGCGAGCGAGCCGTTCGCCTGGGGCAGGCTCCCGATGTAGTTGTCGTGGTCGAGACCGAAGGCATCGGCGCCCTTCCGGTGAAGTGCCGCGAGCGCGTGGCCGAGTTCCTCGTCAAAGTTCGCCCTGGGCTTGCCCGGTTCGACCCATTCGAGCGCGAGGAACGGCACGGCGTCGCCGGGTTCGGACGCCGCGAGCACCTCGGGGATGCGGACGGCCTCGGCCCCGCGGAGCCAAGCCAGTCCACGCGCCTCGGCGGCGAACATGTCGCCGGGGGCACCCGCACTGGTCTTCACGAAGGCGCGGCGCCCGTTGCCGAAGGTGACCTGGTAGGCCTCGTGGATGTCGCCGCCTGGCACACGGCGCGCCGTGACGACGCCCGAGTCAAAGGTGCGCTCAAGGGCCGCCTCCAGTTCGGCGGCGAGGACCGGCGGTTTCTCGCTCGAGCTAAAGGTCATGGCGTTTCTTGAGCGTGGCGAGCAGGCCGCGGGACGCCGCTTCGCAGAGGTCGAGTACGTGGTCGAAGCCGTCTTCCCCGCCGTAGTACGGGTCGGGCACTTCGGCGTCGGGCGCCGCCCCGGGGTCATGGATGCGGAAGAGCTCGACCTTGGCGCGCGCGGCATCGGTGGGGGCGAGCGCGACGAGGTCTGCGCGGTTTTGTCGGTCCATGGCGAGCACGTAATCGAAGCGATCGAAGTCACCGGCCCGCCACTTGCGCGCGATGCTCGTGACATCGATGCCCCGTCGCGCGGCGGCCGCACGGGAGCGTGCATCGGCGCGCTCGCCTTCGTGCCATCCGCCCGTTCCTGCGGAGTCGATGACGAATGCATCCGAGAGCCCGGCGTCCTTCACGGCGCGCACGAACGTCGCCTCGGCGGTGGGCGAACGACAGATGTTGCCAAGGCACACGAAGCACACGCGGATCGGTGCCTTCGCCCCTTTACTCGGTGATGAGGACATGACTTTCCCGGAACGAGGTGAGGTCGGCGACCACGCCGAGCCACCCGCGGGGGATGGTCGGCCAGAGGTGATCGAAGAGCCAGTGCGCGTCCTTCGGCGCGAGGTTCACGCAGCCATGTGAGCGCGGGAGCCCGAAGCCCGAGTGCCAAAACGCGCCGTGGAGCGCCACGGAACCTTGGAAGTACTGCGTCCATGGCACGTCTTCGATGCTGTAGCGGTCGTCGAGTGTGTCGCCGACGTTCGCCATGGTGTCGGCGACGTACTTTCGGTGGATCGTGAAGAGACCCGGCGGCGTCGCGTGATCCGGAAGGCCCGTGGAGACGAGGGTCGCGTAGACCGGTGTCGCGCCGCGGTAGGCAACGAGCGTCTGCGCGCGCAGGTTCACGTGTACCCACGGTTCGTCGGTCTTGATCTCCTTCGGTTTCGGCACGGCCTCGGCCACGGCAAAGAACCAATCCTTCACGAACCGGTCGCCCTCGAGTCGGTGGTAGACCGTGCCGCCGACGTTCTCCTTGCCCAGCCATCCCTTCACGATGGACTGGCGTTCGATGACCTCCGCGTCGGCGTCATCCACGAATTTGACCGTGCCGTCCGCCCGATCCCGGCGCAGCAAGGGTCGCGCCGAACGCACGGCCCAGACGATGGGAAGCGGGCGTTCGTCGTTCACCTCAACACCGCGAAACGAGGTTCCCTCGCGCGATTCAAGCTGCGCTTGTTTGACGTAGCGGCCCCGGACCGTGCGCACGAAGTTCCGAGATGCACGTTCCTCGATGCCCGTTGCCGCGACGAAAAAGCCCCGGTCGAGCAGCCGGTTTAGCACCGCGGGGCGCTTCACTTCGTTCGGCAGCTCACCCTTGAGGAGCTTGCTGCCGAGCGCTGCGTTCTTCGCTCGCAGTTCGAGATACCGGGCGGAGAACGCCACCGCCTCACGCTGCTCGTCGCGCGAAGGAAGGCGATGGTACTCGGGCACCGCATCGTCCTTCACGAACCAGTAGGCGTACGGCAATGCCACGTCCCGCGCCGGAGCGGGAACTTCGAACTCGGCCTTGGGATCCGACTCGGCGACCTCGAGGCCTTCACCCGCGCACGCGTAGCCCTGCGGCATGATCTCGTACCAACCGCTGGCGCACGTCGGCGTCTTTGCCGGCTCGCCTCGCAGGCGCACCCGCGAACCAATGCGGAGCCAACCGATGGCCATGGCATCGGGGGAGGCTTCCTTGCGCACCGCGAACTGGAGGCCCGTGACGAGCCCGTGGAGTGGCCACTCGCGATCGATGCGTGCCTCTTCCTCACGCGCGGCGGCCTCCGACAGGTCGGGGGCGCCGGTGGTTCCCTGTGCCGCACCACCGCCGCGCGTCGCCGCGCCGGACTTGCCGCAGCCCGCCGTCACCGCGGGGAGCCCACAGAGCGCGATCACGGCAAGCGCCGTGGTGAATCGGGGAATTCTCGGGGAAATCGCCGGCACGGCGCCGATCTACACGCCATCGCCGGCCCTCGCCACACGACGGCGGACGAATGCCTGTGATATGGCTGTCATGGATGGTGCGCGCGCCCCTCGTCCTCGCCTCGCTGCTCATGGTGGCCGGTTGTGGCCCGACGGCCTTCGACCGCGCAGTGATGGCCGGGGACCTCAAGGCTGCCATCGCCCATGACGTCGAAGCGAGCCACTTCGAGGGCGTCAGCGAGAACCGGCTCAAGGTGCTCGCCGAACTCACGCTGCTCGAAGCCGTGCGGCACGGCGCCGATTTCGACGCGAGGCTTGCGCTCACCGAGCTCCGCGCACTCGGGCCGCACGCCGAGGTGCTGCTCGACATTCTCGAGCGGGAGGGGTCGTTGCGGCGTTTTGGCGAAATGGGGGGCCGAGTGACGGCGCCCGCCGGGTCGCCGGCCGCACCGGTCGTGGACGGGGGCACGCCCGCGGAAACGGACACGCAGCTTGTTGGTGACCTCTGGTCGCGTGACCCCTCGGTACGCGCCCATGCCGCGCTCGTACTTGGTGATCGTGGTGCGCGAGAGTCGATCCGGCTCGTCATGCTCGATCGCGAGTCCGATCGCTTTGTGCGGCTCACGCTCGCCGCGGGTCTCGTCCAGACGCGACCGGGACGCGCCATCCCGGTGCTCGAAGACCTTTGCGCCGGGCGCGACCTGGCGGCCGCCGAGGCGGCGAACATTCTCGTGGCTCGCGGAAACCAGGGAGCCGTGCTCGCGCTGATGAAACTTGCGGGGGCGGGGCCGGCGGTGGTGCGCGTCGCCGCCATCCGCGGGCTGGCCCGCGCCGTGCCGAATCCGCGGCTCGTGCCGAGTGCGCTCGAGGACCCGAATCCACGCATCCGCATCGCCGCCGCCGGCGCGATCCTCTTTGCGTTGCGGGACCACGAAACATGAGTTCCGCACCGCGCGCATGGTTCCAGTTTGTCTTCGTGGCTTGGATGGCCGCCGCCTTCTGCCTTGGCGGCTGCGATCGCGCGCGCGAATGGACCGAGCAGCAGGGCTTTTTCAAGAAGCTCACGGCCAAGGAAACCCTGGATCACGGTCACCGCGTGGCGGCGGCGCCCGGCGCCAAGGACGAGGGCGACGCGCCCAAGGGGGCGCGCAAGGGCGCACGGAAGCACGCGGAGGGGGACGCGCCCTCGAACGACGACGATCTCGTGTTCGTCGATCCGCCGTTCAAGGTGAAGGGCGACCTCCGCGGCCTTCACCTCGTTTGGTTCGACGGCGACGGCGTGCACACGGCGAAGCGCCGAAGCGACATCCCGGAGTCGGCGCGCGGCCGCGTGCGTGTGGAATCGTTGTCCGTGGAGTCCCCCGACCGGCTTGGGCCCGACCGTGTCTACGTTGCCGATGTGCGGAACCCACTGGCAAACGGTTCGTACCCCGTGCACATCGAGCGCCGCGCCACCTTCGATGCGTGGGCCGATCATGCGCAAGGTCGCGCCGAGGAGGCGAGGTCGTTCCGGTTCGCCGGGGGCGACGCGCCGGCGAAGCGCACGGCCGCCACCACGGCCTTCGGTGATCCCGTCATCATGTACCGAACGTCGTGGTGCGGCGTCTGCAAGAAGGCGGACAAGTACTTCCGTGAGCGCGGTGTCGAGGTGGTGGAGAAGGATGTGGAGCGTGACCCGGCGGCGGCCCGCGAGATGTCCGCGAAGGTGAGCGCCCACGGGCTCAAGCCCGGCGCCGTCCCCGTCATCGACATCGACGGCGAGGTCATGCAGGGCTTTAGTCGTCCACGGCTCGACGCCATCCTCACGCGGCGTCTGAAGTCCATCTGATCGCGCCCGGCGTCGCTACTCGCGCCTGGATTTCGGGCGGTAGTGCACGCGGATGCTCGAGCCCTCGAAGCCAAAGCGCTGGCGGATCTGATTTTCCACGTAGCGTCGGTAGCTCCAGTGCACGTTGTCGGGGAAGTTTGTGATGGCCACGAACGTGGGCGGGCGGATCTGCGCCTGGGTCACGTAGTAGAGGCGCACGGCACGGCCGCCGTGCGTGGGCGGCGGGTGCGACTCGAGGACTTCTTCGAAAAAGCGATTGAGCTCCGCCGTCGGAATTCGCTTTCGATGCTCCTCCACCGCGGCGACCGCGGCGCCAAAGAGCTTCTGCACGGCGCGCCCGGTCTTCACGCTCAGCGTGACCAGTGGCGCCCACGAAATGAAACGCAGGATCTCCCGCGTCCGCTCGATGGCCCGTTTGCGTTCGTCCTCGTCGAGGAGATCCATCTTGTTGAGCCCGATGACGATGGCGCGTCCGCGCTCGTGGGCGAGGCCGGCGATCTTTGCGTCTTGTTCGCCGGGTCCGGTGTGCGCGTCGATCATGAGCACCACGCAATGGCTGCGCTCCATGGCGCGGATGGCCTGGAGCACGCCAAGTCCTTCGATGCCGCCGTGCACGGAGCGCTTGCGCCGCATGCCCGCCGTGTCGATGAGCACCAGCTCCTGCCCTTCGTGCTCGACGAGGGTGTCGATGCTGTCGACGGTGGTGCCCGGTCGATCGTCCACGACGAGGCGGTTTTCCCCGAGGATGCGGTTCACCAGGCTGCTCTTGCCCGCGTTCGGGCGCCCCACGATGGCGATGCGCGGCGCGTCCTCGCCGAGCACGGCCTCGAGTTTGTGATCGGGCGGTGGCAATGCGCGGAGCAGGGCTTCCTCGAGGTCGCCGATGCCGTTGCCGTGGAGGGCCGCCACCGGAAGGATCGACTCGATGCCGAGCTCGTAATACGTGAGCGCCGTGGCCACCTGGCGTTGCGAGTCGATTTTGTTCGCAACAAAGATCGTCGGCTTGTCCGAGCGCCGCAGCAGCTGAATGGCTTCGCGGTCGGCGGGCGTCGGGTCGGTGGTGCCGTCGACGACGCAAACCACCACGTCGCACTCCTCGACGGCGAGCTTCACCTGGCTTGCGATGCTCTCGGCCATCGGGTCATCGCTCTCCGGGTCGAAGCCGCCCGTGTCGATGAGCACATACTCGCGGCCGAGGGCCGACGTGTCGGCGTAGTGACGGTCGCGGGTGACGCCGGCCACGTCTTCGACGATGGCGATCCGCCGACCCGCGAGGCGATTGAAGAGGGTGCTCTTGCCGACGTTCGGGCGCCCGACGATGGCAACGAGCGGGCGCGCGCCACCTGCGCCCGCGGGCAGCGCGTCTTCCCGCTCGCGGCGGGAGCGCTTCTTTTTGCCTTCCGATTCGGTCACTCGTTCTCTCCAAGGGCGAGCTCGCGGACCTTGCGTGGGTCCTCGGTCCAGCCCTCCACGACCTTCACCCAGAGCTTCAGCACGACCTTCCGACCGACGAATGTCTCGATGGCCTTTCGGGCCTCGGTGCCAATGGTGCGAATCATGGAACCGCCCGCGCCCACGACGATCTTCTTGTGGGACTCCTTCTCCACCACCACCGTGGCTTCGATGTGGGTCCGGTCCCCGGTGGTCGAGTACTCGTCGAGGAGAACCGCAACGCCGTAGGGCACCTCTTCGCGGGTGTGGCGAATGGCCGCTTCGCGTACGAGCTCGCGAACGAAGTACCGCTCGGGGCGATCGGTGAGGAAGTCCTCGTCGTACGCGAGCCCCTCGGGAAGAAAGTTTCGGAGCTCGCTCACCAGCGCATCGAGGTTGGTGCCCTTCGTGGCCGAAATGGGCACGATGGCGGAGAACTCGGGGCGCTTGCCCACGGTGTCGAGGAGGGGAAGGAGCTGCTCCTTGTCCTTCACGCGATCGACTTTGTTGAGCGCGAGCACGATGGGGCGCCCGGTGGACATCGCGAGGGCGAAGGCCCCTTGGTCCGCGGGCGGAAGATCGGCGCCGCGGCAATCGGGTGCGGACAGAAGGAGCACGACGGCATCCACGTCGGCAACGCTCGCTTCCGCTTGCTCGACGAGCACGCGGTGGAGCGCCGTTTGCGCGCGTCCCACGCCGGGTGTGTCGACGAAGGCGATCTGCGTCGGCGGATCTTTCCGCATGTGAACGCCGAGCAGGTTCGAGCGCGTCGTGCCCGGGCGCGGCGTGGCGATGGCGAGGGTCTGCCCCACGAGCGCATTCAAGAGCGTCGACTTGCCGACGTTCGGTCGGCCAAGGATGGTGACGCGGCCAGCGCGTGGCGATTCGGTGGAGGGGTCGGACACGGCGCGGAGTGTAGCGGGATTCGTATCCCGCACCATCGACCTGGCGTGGGGGTCGGCCCGCGCTATGCTCGCGCGGCTTTTGGCTTCGGAGGCATGGTTATGGGTATCCGCATCGCGCTCGTCGCTTGTTCGCTCCTTCTGCTCTCGTGCGAGGGCGATTCGGGAGATGTTTGCCAGGTCAACAGCGACTGCGGCTCGAGCCTTGTGTGCTGCAAGGTGTCCCAGGCCCTCACGTCGCGTGGCACCTGCGAGCAGGTTTGCGACGCGCCGGACGCAAGTGAAGAAGACGGCGGCGAAGTCGACGACGGTTCCACGGATGCGTCGAGCGATGCCATGAGCACCGATGGCGACGCGTCCACCGACGGTGGCTGAGCGCGGCATGCGCGCGCACGGGCCCGCCGGGGTGCTGCTCGGGATCATCCTAGCGCTCTCCGCAACCCTCTCCCCCACTTCGGTGCGCGCGGATGACGTGGTCTCGCGACGCGAAATGCCCGCGCCGCCCGACGCGGAGCCCTTGAACGCGGACGACCCGATCGTGTCCGCGCCATTGTCCACGGCGTTTTGGGTCGCGACGGGAACGGCCGCGGTGGCGCTCACCGCTGGCGTTGTCTTTGGTTTCGTCGCGCTCGAAGCGCAGAGTGATTTCGACGCGCATCCGACGACATCGAGCGCGAATCGCGGCGAGGGGTTCGCGCTCGTGGCGGATCTTTCGTTTGGTATTGCGCTCGGAGCAGCGCTTGCGGCGATCTTCCTCTACGCGGAGGAGGCGCCCGATCGAGACCCGCCGCCCACCGCGCATTCTCCGGCGTCGTCCGTACCGCGCGTGGCTCCCATGGTCACGTCATCCGTGGCGGGCGCGACGCTCGACTGGAGGTTCTAGTGCGCGTTGTCGTCCTTGCCTGCGCGCTCCTTGCGGCGATGTCCCTCGGGGCCTGCGAGCTTGTCGTCGACTTCGACCGGGGCCGCATTGGCCGTGCCGCGCGCACCGTGGACGCGGGCGACGATGCCTCGGAGGACGGTGACTTGGGCGATGACGCCTCGGTCGTTCCCGAGGACGCGGGCGTGGACGCGGGAGACGCCGCACCCCCTTAATCTGGCTCGTCCGTCGGTCAGTACGGGCGTTGCGCATGGGCAAAAGCCACGCGAAAGCGCACCGCTCGAAGGGCGTTTCCGCGCGGAGGTCGCGCGCACGCCCGTTGCATTGCCGACCGCGTGCTTCGCCGCGCCGGAACGAGCCAGCTCGAGACGCTTCAGGCGATCGTCGCGGTCGCCCTCGCGGGGCTGGCCGCGTTCGTGACCCTCGGCGGAGCGTTCCGCGGATCCATCGCCGGTGACGCGACGGGCGGCGCTACGCCATCGGCGGGTGTGTCCATGTCTGCACAGGCCGGGATCGCCCGCATCGTGGAGGCCGCGGCAAAGGGGCTCGAACCCTTCGAGCACGTGGTCGTGGATGCTCGGAACATGCGTGCGGGGCACGGTGACGTGGCGAGTGCGTACTTCACGGCGCTCGATCTGACCCGACGGGTGACGGACGGCGGCGCTTCGAACGTCACGCTCCTCGTGGATGACGATGCGCTTCGTGTGCTTCGGGCCTTCCGCGGCGGCGACGTCGTCCCGGGCGATTTCCTCAACGTGGAGCGACGACTTGGTCGCATCCACACGCCGCACTCGCTCCCGCGCGACACGCCGCGCGCCGATCTCATCGTGGCGGCGGGGCGACCCAGTCAGGCGCGACCCCACATGCTCGGATTCGGGCACATGCCGGACGGCGCGCCCATCGGCGGCGCCCGGGGCATCGGCCCCGATGCACAGCTCGTCGACGAGGGCACCGTTCGCATCGCGCAGACCGTCTTTGGAAACACAAACGTCGCGTACGACTCACGCCCACACGCGAACCTGTGGATCGGCGACCGCAAACTCGAGACCAGCGTCGCCGGCATCGCCCCCCAGCACGCCGGGATCTACTTCGACCCGGTGGCTTTGCACCTCCGCAATTCGACGGCCGCGGAGCGCCACGCGTTTCTCGAAGCCGCGCACGCGAATGTCCCCGACGCGGTCGTGCGGGGTCGCCTCACCGAGTTGCTTCGGGGCGAGCGCCTCGCGGGCGCCGAGTTCACCATGGCCTACGGCGCTTCCCTCGAAGACACGCATGCGGCGTTCTCGAGCTACCTCCGAGGTCTTTCGGAGCTGGCGAGTGAGGAGGGCCGCGCGTTCGCTGTCCTCACGCCATCACGCTTCCGCGAGGGGAACCTGGCGTCGGATCTGTCCGAGCGCGTCGCGTTCCTCCCGTTGGCGACGGCGCCCGAACTCCCCCGCGTGGCGGCGCCCGGGCAGGTCTACCTCCTCGAGACGCCGACGTTGCCGCACGAAGCGTTTGTGGGTTGGCTCGCGCACGCGACGCTCCCGACGGTTGTCTCGGGTGATTCGTCGTTGAGCACCGCCGTCACCCTCGGCAAGCCCTTCGTCATGACGCGGGTGGCGTGGAATCGTCGTGTCGTCGAAGCGGTCGGCACTCGGCTCGCCGCCCTCGCGGCATCGGATGACCTGCCCCTCGTCTACGCCCTGTTCCCATCCCGCGAGGCCGCGCTCGATCTCTCCCATGCCCGCGCCCTCACCGAAGGGCGCCTCGCCGATGCCTACGCGGGCCTTGCGAAGACGATCCCCTCGTTTACCGAGTCTCTGCTCGCGTCGGCGCGCGCCGTCCGTGGTCCCGTGTCCTTCGACAACGCCCTCGCCGTTGACGATCGGGCGCTTCGCCTCGGCCTGCTCGTGGAGGCCGCCGCGCACGAACCACGGGCCGCCCGCCTTGCGTCGGAAGTTCTCGCGCGAAATCCAGAACGCGCCGTGGGCATGTTCGTGAGCGGCGCGCTCGACACCCACGATCTCGCCGAACCCAATCTCCGCACCGCGTTTCGTCGCGTCCTCGCGGCGCATGCATCTCCGTGGATGCGCGCATGGGCCGACCGCCTACGTACCGACCCCGCCCGGGCGCTTGAGGACATGGCCGACGAAGCCGTCCGCCTCGCCTTTGCCGATCCGCCGAAGTGATCCCCCAGCCCGACTGCGGGACGAGCGAGTACGCCCGGTCTCCGTCTAGCTCTGGCTTCGCGTTCGAATGGCGCGATGCACCATGAGCTGCGAGCCGATGACGATGCCATCGCCGAGGTCCTTGTTGCCTTCGACGATCATTTTGACGAGCCAGGACGCCTTCTCCGGCTCGAAGCGGCCCCACGAGACCATCGCCCCTTCCTTCCACGGGAGCTTGATGGGCTCGAAGCGCCACGCGCCACCTTTGACCGCGCCCTTCGTGGCGTCGATGGTGATCAGGGATTCTCCGTTCTTCATGCGCATGGTGCCCGACGTGCCGATGAGCGGAATGTCGATGCCCCATCGGAAGTCGGTCACCTCGTCCTCGCGGTGGGCGACTTTGACGTAGCTGCCGGGGATGAGCGCCGAGCCGAACTCCTCGGGGTTGTCCATCACCTTCCGCACCTTGGTGTAGCGCGCGAACATGCGACCGACGCTCGCGACTTGGTTTAGCCGGTCGCCGCGCATGTCGATGAGGAGCAGGTCGCCGCGGTTCAGGAACGCGGCGAGCTTTCGCACGTCCACCTCGGGGCGCTCGAGTTCCGTCGGGTTGGTCACCGCCGGGCGCTGCCCCTCCGTTTGCCGCGTCACGCCGCGGAGCATGGCAAACGCGAGGGCAATGTTCGCCGTGCGGTTCACGCTGCGCTGACCGTGGTTGATCTGCCGCGTGATCCAGTTCGCCTTCCTGAGGTCGATTCGGGAGGAGAACACCACGAGCGATTCATTCTGTCCCGATGGATAGACGCGCCACATCATGCGCCCAGTCCCAAGGTCACCCCCCGTGCTTCGAATGCTGATGCGGTAGCCGCGGTCCGGTTTCTGCGCGGGCGGTGGGAACACGGTCATGATGTTCCTGCCCGTGAGCGTGAAGAGCACAGTCTTCCACGTCCATGCGTAGGCGATCATCGAGTCGTAGCGTGACTCCACGTCCACCGAGTCGAGGGCGGGCATGAACGTTGGGTACGTCTCGGGGCGACGAATGACATCGACCACGTGCTCGGGTGTCGCGTGGATCTTGGTCGCGAAGATCACCGCGGGGAGCGCATCGCCCTCGTTGAACTCGACGAGCGCCACGGGTCCGCGCTCGATGAACGGGGCGAGTTCGTTCCGCTCGCGCTCGCTGAAGAGGCCGAGGGGCGCCTCCTCCGCCGTGAGGGTCGGTGGCGAGGCGGCGACCTTTGCGGGGGCCCACGCCGAACCCGTGGCCAGGGCCAAGCCGAAGATCGCGAGGGCGAATGTGCGATGCACGTTCATGCGAGCCGTGCGCCCTTCGACGGGCGCCCACCCAAAAAGTTCAACGCCACGGAACCTGAAATGCAAAGGGAAAGCCGCGGCGCTTGACCGCCCCCGACCCTTTCCGTATGTCCCGAACCCCACGGACACGAGGGTTTCATGAAGATTTTCATCGATTCGGCCGATTTGAACGAGATCCGCGACGTCGCCTCCATGGGGGTGGTCGATGGTGTGACCACGAACCCGTCGCTCATCGCGAAGACGGGCCGCGGCCTCAAGGAGGTCATCGCGGACATTTGCGAGATCGTGGACGGACCCATCAGCGCGGAAGTCGTCGCGACGGACTACGACGGCATGATCCGCGAAGGTCGCACGCTTGCGGCGATGCACAAGAACGTCGTCGTGAAGGTGCCGCTCATTGCGGAGGGCCTCCGCGCCGTCCGCACGTTCACGAACGAAGGCATTCGTACGAACGTGACACTGTGTTTCAGCGCGACGCAGGCGATGCTCGCTGCGAAGGCCGGCGCCACGTACATCTCGCCGTTCATTGGACGCATCGATGACGTCGCGGGCGAGGGCATGGACCTCATCGCGCAGATCGTGACCATCTATCAAAACTACGACTTCGAAACGGAAGTCCTCGCGGCCAGCATTCGCCACCCGGTGCACGTCGTGCAGGCGGCGACCATTGGTGCGCATGTCGCGACCATTCCGCACAAGGTGATTCACCAGTTGCTTCAGCATCCGCTGACGGATCTCGGTCTCGCGAAATTCCTCGCGGACGCAAAGAAGACGCCTGGCGGCGTTTGATCGCCCCCGGCGGCGAGGGCGACCTCCCATGGGTTCGGAACTCAGCAGCGTGAAACGCACGGACCGGCGCCGGGACGAGGGCCGACGAGGGTTGCTCGTCGCTCCCTTCGTCCTCCTCGCGTGCCTTTCGGTCGGCGCGTTGTTTGCCCCGGAGGCCCGCGCGGATGGCGTTCTTGCGGCGACGCTCGAGGGGCACGGGCTCTACCGACCCGGCAGCTTCGGCGGCACCGTCATCGCGGACCTTGGCGCGCGGTTCGGCGTGTTCTCCCTCGGTGGTGGGCTCGGCGCCGCGGCGCTTTCGAGCGACGACGCGGAACGCTCCCGCGCGTTCATGCCGCTCGCGTTGTCCGCGGGGGTGGCCCTCGGCGAAACGTGGCGCGTGCGGTTTCGCGCTCGCGGCGGACTCTGGGCGGGCGCCGTGAACGAGGGGCTCCGGGCGGGCCCGTTCGCAAGCGCGGGCGCCTACCTCGACGTGCCGCTCGGCCCCGACGCCTGGTTTACGGTGGGTACGGACGGATGGCTCATGGCGGGGGGCGACACGATTCTGCTCTTCGCGCCGGGCATCGGCCTCGCTTGGAACTTCGGCGGGAGCGGGCTGTGACCGGCGCGCGCCGCGACATCGCGCGCGTGCTGGTCGTGTCGAAAAAATCGACCTACGCGCTCTATGTCGAGGATGCGAAGGACCCTCGCTTCCTTGAGCTCGTTCGCGAGAACCATCCGTCGGTGGCGCGCTTGCGGGTGGCGCACGAGGCCCATGAGCGGGCCCTCGCCCACGCACGCACGGTGTTCGACAAGCTCGGCGTCGAAGTGACGTACCAAGTCGTTGGTGGGGAGGCGGCGGTGGACGCGGATCTCGTCGTCACCCTCGGGGGCGATGGAACGCTCCTTTGGGTCTCCCACATCGTCGACGCGAACGTTCCGATGGTCGGCATCAACACGTCGCCCGGGGATTCGGTCGGCTATTTTTGCGCTGCAACGAACGATGCGGTGGGTGATGCCCTGGCCGACGCCGTGCGCGGCACGCTGCCCGAGCTTGCCCTCACACGGATGCGCGTGGACCTCGATGAGCAGGTGCTCACGCGGCGCGTGTTGAACGATCTGCTCTTTAGCCACCGCATTCCGGCGGCGACCACGCGGTACCTGCTCGCCTGCGGAGGGGCGGAGGAGGAGCACAAATCAAGCGGCGTGTGGGTTGGCACGGCGGCCGGATCCACGGCCGCCATGCGCTCGGCGGGCGGCGACGTGCTTCCCATCGATTCGGACGAGCTTCAGTTCGTCGTGCGCGAGCCATATGTGGGCGACGGAAGCTGCCTTCGGATGACCAAGGGGCGCATTCCCGCGGGCGATGCCCTCGAGATCCGCAGCCAGACCCCCACCGGTGCCGTGTATTTCGACGGGCCCTATCGTGAACACACGGTGCCGATGGGCGCGGTGCTTCGCATGTCGCGCTCGGAGGAGCCGCTTCACCTGCTTGGCCTCGGCACGCGTCGCGCAGGATAAGGAACCCATGGCGACCAAGAAGACGAAGCGAAAGACAGGGCGAAGCCGCGGCGAGTCGTCGGGGCGTGGCTCCGCCGCCTCAAGCCGGAATTCGTTCCCGTGGGGCTACGTCGGCGCCGTGGGGCTCATTGTGATCGCGATCGTCGCGTGGAGCCTCTGGGAGCCCGAATACGCCCACTCGGTCGTCCCGAAGAAATTGAACATTGAGGTCGTGGCGACCTACCCGCATTCCACGGAGGCGTGGACCCAGGGGCTCCTCTGGCACGGCGGCAAGGTCATCGAGGGGACGGGCCTCGAGGGCAAGTCGAGTCTTCGGCGCGTGGAACTCAAGACCGGTACGCCCGAGCATCAGATCGCGTTGCCGAAGGACGTGTTCGCGGAGGGCGTCGCCCTCGTGGGGGACCGCCTCCTTCAACTCACGTGGAAGGACCATCGGGCGTTCGCGTGGAGCGCCGACACGTTCAAACCCCTCGGCGAATTCAAGTACGACGGGGAAGGCTGGGGCCTTTGCTACGACGGCAAGCGACTTGTCATGAGCGATGGGTCTGAGCGCTTGGCCTTCCGAGACCCGAAGACCTTCCGCGAGACCGGTTCGGTCTACGTGCACTACGCGGGCGAGCGGTTCCACGGCAAACTCAACGAGCTCGAGTGCGTTGGCAAGTACGTCTACGCGAATGTGTGGACGAACGACGAGGATCGCATCGTTCAAATCGATCCCGGCACCGGCGACGTGGTGGCGTGGGTGGACGCGCAGGGGCTCCTCCCCGAGGAGACGCGTCGTCATCTCGACGTGCTCAACGGCATCGCCTACGTGCCCGAACGCCAGACCTTCCTCATCACCGGCAAGATGTGGCCGAAGATGTTCGAAGTACGATTCGTCCCTGCGCACTAGGGTGATCCCGAGCACCGCCGCCGCCAGAAGACCGCGGCAAGCAGGAGCGCGGCAAGGCTCGGAGTCACCACGTCGCCGAATCGAACCCAAAAGGTCTGCCCGCGACCGAGGCGCACTTCGCTCACGAACCACGTCTGCTGCCAGCTCTCGGTGCGAATGGCGTCCTCGCCCGTTGAGAGCGTGTGCGAGCTTACCCCGGTGTTCACGGCCCGGACCAAATCGCGACGCGTCTCGATGGCGCGCACGCGGGCCATCGATTGATGGAGCATGGGTTCGTTCGAGTGGCCGAACCAAGCGTCGTTGGTGACGTTCACGAGGAGTGCCGGATCCCGCCGGGCCACGCTCCGCACGAATTCCCAGAGTAGGTCTTCGTAGCAATTGACGATGCCGATGCGCGCGCCCGCGATGTCGAGCGTTTGGGGGCCGTCGCCGGGGTAGAGCCCCCGCGCGTACCTTCGCTGGAGCGGCGGGAGCCAATCCCAGAACGGCACAAACTCGCCGAACGCGAGGAGGTGCACCTTGTCGGCGATGCCACGAAACCGACCGTCCGCGTCGATGGCGACGGCGGAGTTATGGCCGTGGCCGTCCTTCCCTTCGGTGACCACGCCGATGATGAGGGGCCCCGTGACGCCCTCGCCATGGATGTGTTTCGCGTCGCGGGGCTCGCGCACGCGCCGTCGACTGAGATGGTACGGGTACGACGTCTCGGGCCAGACCACGAGTTCGGCGCCCGCCGCTTCCGCCTCGGCCGTCAGGCGCCGGAGCTCCTGGAGGCGGTGGGGACGCCGTGCCGGGTCACGCTTCTCGGGGACGGAAATATTCGGCTGGACCACGCCCACGCGAAGGGGCGGTGCGGCGGCACGTTCCGCGCGCTCCATCGGCAGACGCACGGCGCCGTAGCCGATGGGAAGCAGCGCGGCGAGGGCGCCCGCGATCAGGGTTCGTCGATGGGCGCGCGCGAGCCCCGCGTAGATCAAACTGGGGCCGAGCCCAAGGGCCAGGTCGAGCACGGGAATGCCGCCGACCTCTGCGAGCTGCGCCCAGAGTGCGCACTTGGCTGGGCCCGCGCCCACGCGCCACGGAAAGAGCGTTGGCACCCACGAACTCGTGACCACGAACGCCACGGGCAGAAATGCGGCGCGGAGGATCGACGCATCGAACCTCCTCGGCCACGCCCGTGGAGGTCCCGAGGCGAGCGCGCACGCGGTGGCGCCGGCGAGCGCGTAGGGCATGGCCTGCCACGCCCAAAGGAGCGAGGAGGCGAACACCGCCACGGCCCACGGGAACGAACCGAATTCGGCGATGAGCGCCACCGTCGAGTGGAGGGCGAAGATGTTCGCCACGAATCCAACGAGGCCTCCCACCAGGAACCCGACCCACGGTCCACCACGGGTGCGCTCGATCGCCGCGAGCCACAGCGGAAACGCGAAGAATGCGAGGGTGTACGGCTCCCACGGTGGCGAGTACCCGAGGAAGCTCACCCCCGCGAGGGCGGCGAGGACGACCGCTTGGATCCGCGCTGGCACCGCGCCCGGTCATATCACGGAGGGCGACCCTTGACGCCCGGAGGAGCTCCCGGGTACCAGGGGAGGCGCCATGGAGCCCTCCGAGCCCCGACCGCGCGGCGTCGCCGCACCGCTCGACCTGCTTCCTTCGGCACTGGGGGCCGTGGCCGTGGGGGCCTTCGTGCTCACGCTTTGGTACTTGAGCACCGGCGTGCACGGTCGCCTGGCGTACCTCTTTGTGGCCGAGCGGACGACGTCACTGGCGTGGATCGCCATCGGTGCGGCGGCGGCGGCCCTCGTCACGGGCGGCCTCGCCGCCAAGCGTCGGGGTGGTTCGACGGAACTCGACGCGGTGCCCGGCGAACCCGGCCCGAGGTTTGCGTGGGTCCTTCGGCTCTCCGTGACGCTCCTTGTTCTGTCGTTCCTCGCGGACCTGCTGGCGGCCGATGCCAGCGGCGCCGATCCGGCGGCGCTCTACGATGTCCTTCGCGGACGTCTTGGCGCGCCCGTCCGCTTGGTGGTCACGGGAGCGGGGCTGGTTGCCGTCGCCATGTTCGTGGCCGCGGGCGGGCGTCGGTTGTTTGGACGCGTGCTCGCGCAGAAGCCTCGCGTCGACCTCGTCGTCACCTGGGCCCTTCGCGCCGTCGCCGTCGCGTTCCTCGTGTTTTCCCTGAACGTGCTGTCGTACTTCATGGTGGGCCGCACATTTGTCGAGGGCGGCGCCGAGGGCGCGGCGTCGGAGACCCCGCCCGCCGAGGATGGGGCCGCCCCACCGGAGGGCCAGGCGCCGTGATCACCCGTATCTACGCCGTGGCCATCAACACCTTCCGTGAAGCGGTGCGCGACAAGGTGCTCTACGGCGTGCTGGCCTTCGCCACGGCGGTGTTGCTCTTCACGCTTGCCCTTGCGCAGCTCTCGCTGAACCAGCAGCTCCGGGTCGTGCTCGACGTGGGTCTCGCCTCCATCTCGCTCTTCTCGGTGATGGTCGCGATTTTCCTCGGCTCATCGCTCCTCTACAAAGAGATCGAGCGCAAGACGCTTTACGTCATCCTTCCGAAGCCGATTCACCGTTGGGAGTTCCTGGTGGGGAAGCACGTGGGCATCACCCTGACGGGCATGGTGTTCATTGCGACCATGGGCGCCGTGCAGTTCCTCGTCACCGCGGTCCAGGCCGACGTGCCCGTCGCCCAGTGCATCGGGACCGCCGCCCTGCTCGCCGGTGCGCTTGGACTCACCGCGTGGCGTTCGAGGGACAGGACGGCGGTGCTCGTTCCTTGGTCGCTCGTGGCGCTCGCCGGTAGCGCGGGGCTCTGCATCGCCCACGGCGTCGATATCCGAGCGCCGCTCTTCATGCTCCTCCTGTCCTTCGGCGAGGTCATGGTGCTCGCGGCGGTTGCGCTCCTGTTTTCGTCATTTTCGACGCCGTTTCTCACGGGTGTGTTCACGTTGGGCGTGTGGATGCTTGGCCGCTCGTCCGTGGACATGGCGACCATGAAATCCAAGTCCATCGCTCCAAGCGTGCGCGACGCGCTTCACGGCCTCGCACATATCGTTCCGAACTTCGATTCGTTTGTGCCGGGGCGAAACACGCTGATCGCCGAGCACGCGAAGTTCGGTGGTGACATCGCTTACGTGGGCGCGACGATGGCGTATGCGGTTCTCTACACGGTCATCATTTTGATGCTTGCGGCCGTGATCTTCCGACGCCGGGATTTCCTTTGAGCGCTCGCTGGACGACCCTGCTTCACCGTGTGCTCCTCTGCGCGGTCGCCATCGCGATCGTGCTCGCCGTGCGCGTCGTCCAGGGGTCCCGAGCGGAGCTGCGCCGCGGCGAGGAGCTCGAAGCGGCGGGGCAACTCGAACTCGCGATCGTTCACTTCCGCCGCGCCGCGCGTTGGTACGCCCCGGGCAATGGCAGTGTCGATGCGGCGCTCACCGCCCTTGCGCGCATCGGTTCGAACGCCGAACGAGCAAAAGACGTGGAGCTTGCGCTCTCCGCGTGGCGCGGGGTTCGTGCGTCCATCCTTTCGACGCGTAGCGTGTTCACGCCGCACCCCGAGCGTCTGCGGGAAGCAAACCGGCATATCGCGCGCCTCATGGCCACGCACAACGTGCCGCCCATGGATCAGGGAAAGTCCGAACCGGCCTTGGAAGCGGAGCACCTGGCGCTGCTCGAGGGGAACCACCGCCCCAATGTCGCTTGGACGTTGCTCGCGCTCCTCGGTTTTGTGGCGTGGGTCGGCGGCGTTTACCGCTTCATCGATCGCGCCATCGGGCCCGAAGACGAGCTCGTCACCGCCGCCGCATGGCGGTGGGGGACCGTCGTGCTCGTGGGCCTTGCCCTCTTCGT
Organism: Polyangiales bacterium; assembly: GCA_041389625.1. Classification (GTDB taxonomy): domain Bacteria; phylum Myxococcota_A; class Polyangia; order Polyangiales; family JAWKRM01; genus JAWKRM01. Next base: position 21,324 of record JAWKRM010000025.1, on the reverse strand, counting down.
CCTCGGGCTCGCGTTCGCTTAGACAGCACTCGGATCTTGCGACCCGCGGGCGCCTACGATAAGCCCCTGCCGTGGATAGCATCCGCGTAGAAGGTGGCGTCGCGCTCCGCGGCACCGTTGGTGTCAGTGGCGCAAAGAACGCGGCGCTCCCGATCCTCTGCTCCGCGCTCCTGGCCGACGGCGAGCACGTCTTCCGCAACGTTCCGAACCTGCGTGACATCGACACGACGGCGGCGCTGCTTCGCACCCTCGGGCAGGAAGTAACGCTGGATTTCCCCCGCGTCGTCGTCCACGCCAAGCCGGCGACCGCATTCGAAGCGCCCTACGAGCTCGTGAAGCAGATGCGCGCCTCATTCCTCGTCCTGGGGCCCCTCGTGGCGCGCTACGGGCGTGCGCGCGTCTCGCTACCGGGCGGCTGCGCCATTGGCGCGCGTCCCATCGATCAGCACCTGAAGGGCCTTGAGGCCATGGGCGCCGACATCACGCTCGAGCATGGCTACGTGGACGTGAAGGTTCCGTCGGGGCGTCTCAAGGGTGCGGAGGTCAACCTCGACAGTCCCACGGTGACCGGCACCGAGAACCTCATGTGCGCCGCCGCGCTCGCCAAGGGTCGCACGCGGCTCGTGAACGCCGCCCGCGAACCCGAGGTCGAAGAGCTCGCCCGTGTGCTCAACAAGATGGGCGCCAACGTGGAGGGCGCCGGCACCAGCACCATCGTCATCGAAGGCGTGGAGGGCCTGAGCCCCGTCGATCACGCCATCATCCCCGATCGCATCGAGGCCGGCACGTTCATGGTCGCCGCCGCGGCGACGGGTGGCGATGTCCTCGTCGACGGCGTCTCCCTCGAGCCGCTCGAAGCGCTCGTTGCGAAGATGCGAGCGGCGGGCGTGCACGTCGAAGCGGAAGGTTCGGGGCTCCGTGTCGTGGGCAAGCCCCCGTTCCGACCCGTGGACGTCACCACGGCGCCGCACCCGGGCTTCCCGACGGACATGCAGGCGCAGTTCATGGTGCTCATGTGCCGTGCCCGTGGGCGCAGCGTGCTCACGGAGAACATCTTCGAGAATCGCTTCATGCACGTGCCTGAGCTCAACCGTATGGGCGCCAAGATCGACACCCATGGCCGCGTCGCCACCGTGGAGGGGATCGAAGCCCTCGACGGCGCGCAAGTCATGGCCACGGACCTGCGCGCGAGCGCGTCACTCATCATCGCGGGCCTCTTCGCGCGCGGCACCACCGAAGTGCGCCGCGTCTACCACCTCGACCGCGGGTACGAGCACATCGAAACGAAACTTGCCGGCGTCGGCGCGCGCATCGAGCGCATCCGGGGGAGCGCGTAGGATGGCGGGTATACCTTCGTTGGTGGTCGCCGTTCCGAAGGGGCGAGTCCTTGCGGGCCTCGCGGCGCGCATGGCCCACGCGGGCGTCGACCCCGAGGTTCTCCTCGCGGACGATCGGCGACTCGTGCGCGATGACCCGACGACCGGCGTCCGCTTCCTCCTCCTCAAACCCGACGACGTGCCCACCTACGTCGAGTACGGCGCGGCCGACCTCGGCATCGTGGGCCGTGACGTGCTCCTTGAGCGCAACTACGACGTCTACGCGCCACTCGATCTCGGCATTGGCCGGTGCCGCATGGTCGTCGCGGGGCTCCCCGACGCGCGCCCGGAGCCGGGCCCTGGCCGCTCGCTCCGCGTGGCGACGAAGTTCGCGAACATCGCCACGAAGCACTTCGAATCGAAGGGGCAACCCATCGAAATCATCTACGTCCAGAGCTCCGTCGAGCTCGCACCCCCCACCGGTCTCGCGGACATCATCGTGGACCTTGTGGAGAGCGGGGAAACGCTCCGACAAAACGGCCTCGTGGAGTTCGAGACCATCGCCGAGGTCTCGTCGGTCGTCATCGCGAACCGTGTCGGCTTCAAGCTCAAACAGGCCGCCGTGCGCCCGCTCATCGCTTCGCTCGGTCAAGCGCCGAGCGCGTGAGCCGTCAGATTTTCATTCGGTAGCGAATCTCGATCTCGTGAAAGCCGGCCTTCTCGTGTTGGCGCCGTGCGCCTGCGTTGAGCGGGAAGGTCGATGATTCGGCGACGACGCAGCCCGATTCACGGAACACGGCGAGGAGCGCATCGAGGAGCGCACGCCCGACGCCCTCGCCGCGGGCATCCGGCTCGACGTACCAATCCTCCACGACGCCGCGTTTCTCGAGCACGCGGCGAGTGTCCCGCTCGATGTGCCCCGTGATGTAGCCGAGCACCTCACCGCCCTCGTCCTCCGCAAAGAGCACGCAGCTCGACGGGTTCGCGAGGATCGAATCCACGTCCTCCTCGAGGGCGGAGGCAATGTCCTTGTACGCGTAGAGCTCTTGGAGGTTGCCATCGAGCAGCGTGTTTCGGTGGTCGACGTAAAGGGCCCGGTGAAACACGAGCATCGATTCGCGGTCACGGCGTGACGCCGGGCGAAGACGAAAGCGGCGGGGCACGGGCAGAACGTACCGCAAATTCCGCCCGTCGCCCCGCCGCGCGTCCGGCTACGGTTTCGTGGGCTTCTTTGTCGCCCGTGCGGCGGGCGTGGCCGGCTTGAGCGTCGTTGGGCCCGAGACGGCGAGGTTCGCACGCAGTTTCCGGAAGGTGGCCCGACCGATGCCCTTCACGCGGATCACGTCCTCAATTCGCGCGAACGGTTTCTGTTTGCGCTGCGCGACGATGGCCCCCGCGCGCGTGGCGCCGACGCCGGGAAGCGCCATGAGTTCCGCTTCGGTCGCGGTGTTGAGGTTCACGACGCCCGCGACCGTCGGGGCCTCCGTGCTTCCCGCCGCGGTCGGAGCGTGATTGCCCTTTCCAGGCTCCGCACTCGCGGAGATCGGGACAAGGAGCGCGGCCGCCAAGAGCGCCGGGGTGAGGAATGCTTGAATGCGTTTCAGTGTCATCGGGTTCTCCTTCGGTTGGATTGGGTTGATTCGACAGACGTGTGCGTCATTCGGCGGCGTCCTCCGCGAGGACGTCGTCGGATGCGGACTCCTTGCCGCGGTCCTCGAATGGGACGTAGTCCCGGACCTGCAGCTTCCCGTTGAGGGGCATCGCGTCGAGGTAGAGGTTCGTGCTTCCGTCACGGTTGACGAACGCGTTGCCGATGCGGAGCCAGTGCTCCTTGCCGTTCGGCCGCTCGACGATGGTGTAGACGACTTTGAAATTGAGTTTGCGTTGCTCCATGGGTGTGCCTCCACCCGGTGCGTCGCAGCTTTGGTGCCGCGCCTCTGCTTCCCGATCCCGCGGACTTGCGCGGCGAATCCGGCGGAGCCGGCGCATCGTCGCCGGCGCCCGCCACCCGCCGCGCACGGCTCGAATTCCTTGAGAGCACGCGGGTCCAGTGTCAGGATGCGCCCGTCGTCCGGTGGCCGGGCGGTGACCACGCACCCAAGAGGACCCCATGAAGTTCGTGTTTTCACAGGAATCGCTCCCGAAGCTCGCGGTCGACGCCATCGCCATCGGCGTTCACTCCGGTGCGCTCAACAAGTCCGCCGCCGCCAGCGAGCTCAACAAGGCCCTCGGTGGCGCCCTCGAGCGCGCGGCCAAGGACGAAGGGTTCAAGGGCGAAACGGGCGAGCTTCTCAAGCTCAACGCCGGCGCCATCAAGGCCAAGTACGCGTTCCTCGTGGGCCTCGGCTCGAAGAAGGAGCCCGAGCACGACTGCGAGGCGCTTGCCGTCGCCGCCGTGCGCGCATCCAAGAAGTTTGGCTCCCTCGCGCTCGTGCTCCCGGCCTCCATGCCCGGCGAGAACCACGTGCGGCGCGCCGTCCAAGGTGCCGTGACCGGCGCCTACACCTACGATCGCTTCCTCACGGGCGATCGGAAGACGAAGCCGACCCTCAAGTCCGTGACCCTTGTGGCCCGTGAAACCGCGTCCCTCCGTCGCGCCGTCGGCCAGGGCCAGGCCATCGCCGATGCCATCAACTTGGCGCGTGACCTCGTGAACGGTCCGCCGAACGAGATCACGCCGACCGAGCTCGCCAACCAGGCGCGAAAGCACGCGTCGGCCGCGGGCGCGAAGGTGCTCGTTTGGAACAAGGCCCAGATGGCCAAGGCGAAGATGAACCTGTTCCTTGCCGTCAATCGCGGCAGTGCCGAGGAACCACGGTTCGTGCACATGAGCTACAAGCCGCGCGGCGCGAAGAAGCGCGTCGTGTTCGTGGGCAAGGGTCTGACCTTCGATGCGGGCGGTCTCTGCATCAAGGACGCCGGCAACATGCTCACCATGAAGTGCGACATGGCCGGCGCGGCGGCGACCGTCGGTATCCTCGTCGCGGCGGCGCGTCTCAAGGTGCCCGTCGAGGTGCACGGCATCATCGGCTGCACCGAGAACATGCTCGGCAGCGCGGCGTACCGCCCCGGCGACATCTTCACGTCGCGCGAAGGCAAGACCGTCGAGATCATCAACACCGACGCCGAGGGGCGTCTCGTGCTTGCCGACTGCCTCTCCTACGCGGCGGACCTCAAGCCCGACTACCTACTTGATCACGCGACCCTCACGGGCGCCTGCATGGTCGCCCTTGGGCCGTGGACCGCCGGCCTCTTCGCCAACGACGACGACCTCGCCAACGCGTACACGAAGGCAAGCCAGGCGTCCGGGGAGTCCTTCTGGCGACTGCCGCTCACGGAGGACCTCCGCGGCATGTTGAAGAGCCCCATCGCGGACATGAAGCACATGGGCGATCGCTGGGGTGGCTCGATCACCGCGGCGCTGTTCCTCCGCGAGTTCGTTCGCAATCACAAGTGGGCCCACCTTGATATCGCCGGGCCGGCGTACCTCGATTCGCCGCACGGCACGCAGCCGAAGGGCGGCACCGGCTTCGGCATCGCGACCGCCATCCAGTTCCTCGAGAACCTGTAGGCCGCTCATCCGGCGCGGGCCGACCGTGGCTCGCGACCGAAGCTCCCTACAGCGTGTAGGGGAACGTCACGGTCATGTTGTCCCGCTTGAAGCGCGGGAACTGGGCCTTGCGCACTTCGCGGGCGATGCACGAGCCCTCGGGCGTGCCCTTGAAGGGCCCGCTCACGACCTCGGCGTTCATCACGCGGCCGCTGCCCGCGACGACAACCTTCGTCATCGCAAGACCCGACTTGCCGCCGCCGCATCCCTTGACCGCGCCGGCCACGGACCGAAGGGCCGAACTCACCGCATCGCGGCTCGGCGTATCCGGGAGGCCGTCGTCGCTGCCGCCGCCACCGCCCGACGAGCGCGATGCCGCCTTGCTGCTGCCGCCGCTACCGCCAATGGCGTTGTCGAGGAGGTCGTCGATGCTGTCACTGCCGCCGCGACGCGGGGCGGGTGCGGGTGCGGGCGCCGGCGCTGCCGCAGGTGCGGACGAAGCGCTGCTGCCACCGCCGCTGTGCGACGTGCGGCGTGAGCCGCTTGAGCGTGACGAGTCGGAACGCGCGGAGTCGCGCGACGGTTCGTCGGAGGGTGCTGCGCTGCCCGTGGAGTCCGACGCGGCCGGTGCCGCGGCGCTGGGGGCGGCCGCGCCGCCGGTTGCTTCAGCCGGTGCGGCGCCTGCCGTAGCAGCGGTGCCCTCGGCGCCCGCGTTCGTCGGCGGTGCGATGGGCGGCGCCGCGGCGGCGACTTCCGTGCCCGAATCGCGCGTCATCAGGTAGACCACGCCGACGCCAACGACCAAGAGAAGCGCCGCGCCAAGTGCGGCGATGACATAGATGAGCTTCTTCGAGTCGTCCTTCGCGGGCGTAAGGACCGGCGCGCCAAGGGCGCCCATCGCGAGCGGCGAGCCCGTGCCGATGGACATCAGGTTATCGAGCTGGTCTTCCTTGGGTCGCTCGGAGGCGGGGCCCGCGGAGAAGCTCGGTACACCCCCGAGCGCCGGTGCCGGTGCCGACGCGCCCATGCCCGTCGCCGCGGCGAGCGCACGAATGTCGATGAGGCCCGACCCATCCCCCTGCGCGTGGCCCGCCTTGGCCTCGGGGCGCACGGACGCGCTCGACGACTCCGTCGCGAGGGCCTGGAGGTTCGCCAGGGAGAAGAGCACGGAATTCTCGTTCCGCTGCCCCGTCATGGAAGTTTGGTCGGGCATCGACGTGGGTGCTGCGCCCCCGCCGAAGGCCGCGCCCATGTCGTTGCGGCCGCCGCCGAAGAGATCGCCACCGGCGTTGGAGTTCGCAGCGCGCATGGCGACGTCCGGCGATGCGCCGAAACCACCGATTTCCTCGCTGCTCACCGCCATCGTCGGCTGCTGCGAATCATGACGCGCGCCAAAGTCGTCGTTGCCACCGAAGTCGTCGCCGAAGCCGTCCGCGAACGGCGACGCCGCGACGTTCGTTCCGTCAAAGGCTCCGCCCGCCTCCATGTCGCCGAAGGGGTCGGCCGCGGCCGCGGCATGCGCCGCCGGTTGTGCGAAGTCTCCGTCGCCGGCGGCGGACGAGTAGGACGGGTCGTAGGGCTGTCCCGTGATCGCCTCGACCAGTTCTGGAATGTCGCGCGCGGGAACCCAACCGTCGAAGCCTTCGCGCCAGACGTAGGCCTCCCAATCGATGGTGCCGACCGTCATCATCTCGCCGAGCTGGGCCGGCGCGTACGGACCTTGCTGATCACCTGCGACGACGACGTGCCAGATGGGCTCGGCCGCCGGGTCCGGTTGTCCGGGCGCGACGTAGGCACTCGCGGTTGCCACCGTCGGGTGCACGGAGGGCGTGCGCTGGGCCGCGTGCGCATGGCTTGCGGAAGCTTCGAGGGCACCAAGTGGTGACGCCACCGCGGCCGTCGGGTTGATGGACGGCGTCGAGCTCTGTGCCGGCGCCGCCTCCTTCGCACCGTCGCGGACGACGATCATGTTGCTGCACTTCTTGCAGCGAATCTTGAAGACTTTGCCGGCGACCTTTTCGTCGGCAATGGAGTACTTGGCTCCGCAGCTATCGCAAATGATCTTCATCGTTCGGCCGAGTGGGGGGGTCGAGGGGGCGGACCCCCGAAAAATCGAGCGAGGCCCGTAGGATAGTCGTCGTCCGGTTCGGCAATCAAGCTCTTGCCGAGAACCCGAACCGCTCCGTATCGACCCGCGAAACCGCTCAGCCTTGGGCCCGGAGCTTCTTGACCTCTTCAGTCAGGGCCGGAACCGCGTCGAAAAGGTCCGCCACGAGGAAATAATCCGCCACCTGCGCGATGGGGGCTTCCTTGTCTTTGTTGACCGCGACGATGGTCTTCGAGCCCTTCATTCCCGCCAAATGCTGGATTGCGCCGCTGATGCCCACGGCAATGTAGAGCTTCGGTGCCACGACCTTGCCGGTTTGTCCCACCTGTAGGTCATTCGATACATAGCCCGCGTCGCACGCGGCACGCGAGGCGCCCATGGCCGCGCCGAGGGCGTCGACGAGGGGCTCGAGCACGTTCGTGAAGTTCTCGGCGCTCTTGAGCGCGCGCCCACCGGAGACGACGATCTGCGCCTCCGCGAGGTCGGGGCGCTCGCTCTTCACCGCGGCGAGGTTCACGAAGGTCACGCGCTCCGCCGCGGGGTCATTCTCCACCGACACGGTTTCCACTGGGCTCGCGCCGCCGGCGGCCGCCGCGGGCTCGAACTCCGACTGGCGCACGGTGACGACCTGGACCGGCGTCGACACGGTGCAGGTTCCGAGCACGTTCCCGGCATACAGCGACCGGCGGTACGCGAGCTTCCCGCCCTCGTTCGAGACGCCGATGATGTCGCTCGCCACGCCCGCGCGGAGCTTCGCCGCCACGCGCGGCATCACATCGCGACCAAAGCTCGTCGCGCAGGCCACCACGACGCCGTGGTTTCCGGCCTTCGCCACCGCGGCGATGGTCGGCGCGTAGCGTTCGCACACGTAGCCACCCGCGACGTCCGCACGCAGGATCTTCCGCGCACCAAGGCTTGCGAGCTCCGACGCCGCGGCCTCCGTCGCATCGCCGAGCACAACGATGTCGAACGCACCGCCGACTTGCTTGGCGAAGGTCACCGCCGAGAGGGTGGCCTTCTTAACTTTGCCTTCGCTGACTTCCGCAACAACCAGGGTATCCGTCATGACGCTGAATCCTTTCGACCGGTCGGAGGACCGTGGCCTCAGATGACCTTGGCCTCGGTGTGGAGCTTTTGAACAAGGGTCGCGACGTCCGGGACGAACTGCGTCTGGCCGGAGCCGCCGGGGAAGCGAGAATTCTGAATGCGACGTGGTCGGCGCGGCTTCGACGCCGAGGCCGGCGAGGGGGAGCACCTCCACGGGCTTCTTCTTCGCCGCCATGATGCCCTTGAGCGACGCGTAGCGGCCGCTGTCGGACTCGGGGTACTTGTGGTCCGCCGGCGTCACGCCGTTCGACACGCCGTCCGGTCGCACGATGCGGTCGGCCACCGTGATGACCGTCGGTGCGGTTACGCGGATCGTGAGCACGCCGCCGTCCACTTCACGGCCGATCTCGAAGGTTTTTCCGCCGTCCGTCGTCGCCATGTGCATGGCGTCCGTGCCCTGGGGCCAACCGAGGTACTCGGCGAGCATCTGGCCCGTCGCGTTCGACTCGCTGTCGGCGGAGCGCTTGCCCATGAGCACCACGTCGGGCTTTTCCTTATCGACGATGGCCTTGAGCACGTTGGCGACGACCGTCGAGTCGAGCGCCGCGTCGTCCGCCTCGACGAGGATGCCGCGGTCGGCGCCCATGGCGAGGAACTGGCGGATGGTTTGCTGCGCATCCGTCGGACCGATGCACACCACAACGATCTCGCCGATGCGCTCGTTCGTCTTCGCGTTCTCCGTCAAACGCAGCGCCGCTTCCACCGCCCAATCGTCAAACGGGTTCGGCTTCCACTCGAGGCCTTCGCTCGTGATGGCGGCGCCGCCGGGCGCGACCTTCACCTTGTTGGCGTTGCTCGGATCACTCACTCGCTTGCAGGGAACTAGGACTTTCACGTTGCCTCCGCGGTTGTTCGTGACGTCGAACCCGACCTAGGTGGGTTGACGCGTTGTGTCAAGGGTTTGCGCGTCCCTCGAGGACGCCGCTCAGGAAGATTTCAGCGAACTGGTGCGCGGCTTTTCGGAGCGCCTCCGGTTCGGGATTGTCGAGCGCCCACGTGAGCGCGATGCCGTCGAGCCCACCCCAGAGCGCGCGTGCCGCGATGCGCGGGTTGATGTCGCGTCGAATCTCACCACGGGTTTGTCCCTCGGCGAGGACCTCCGCGATGACGGTCAGGTACTCGGTGAAGAGAGGTGCTGCGTACTGCTTGAGAAGCAGCGACGACTGGCGAAGGTTGACGGTGATCACTTCCGCCAGGTCGCGGCGCCCTTCGAGTAGCCCGAGCTGCAGTTCCACGATGCGACGAATTCGACTGGAGACGTCGTTCGTCTTCGCGACCTCCAAGCGGAGAAGTCTCACAAGTTCGCCGATGCGCTCCCTGAAAATCGAGACGAGGACGTCGTCCTTGTTCTTGAAGTACAGGTAAATCGTGCCGTCCGCGACACCGGCCGCCTTGGCGATTTCGGTCACTTTTGTCGCGTAAAAGCCCTTCTGGGCGAAGACCGTGATGGCCGCCTGGAGGATCCGCTCCCGCTTGTCCGGCGCCGCACGTTCGGCAACATCGGCGGTGAATGGGGATTCATTCGCGGTCACGGGCCGCGTGTATCACGGGCCCCCGATCCGGGTCAAAGGCGGTCCCAGGCCCATTGATTCGGAGCACGACCTTTGGATATATGGGCGGGCGCGTTAGCCGCGGGTTTCAGCCTTGAAAGGATTTTTTAGTATGCGTGAACGTTTGCATTGGCTTGTGATTGCAGCCCTGGCCCTCACGGCCGGCTGCCCGGAAGACACCACGACCTCCGGCGACGGCGGGACGATGACCGACGGCAAAGTGTCGACGGACGGTTCCACCGACGGCGAACAGATGGTGGACGGCTCCGACGACGCGGCGACCGACGCTGCAACGGACGCCATGACCATGACCGACGGTCAGGTCACGAATCCCTGCGATTCGCTGAGCTGCGGCTCGCACGGCACCTGCGTGGTGGCCGACATGACCGCGAGCTGCGAATGCGACGCGGGCTGGGACGGTGCGGCGTGTGACACCTGCGCCACCGGGTACGCCGGCGGCAGCTGCGACGCGTGCGACACGGGCTTCTACGGCGCGACCTGCGCGGCGTGCCCGAGCTGCGTGAACGGCACCTGCGACGACGGCATGTCCGGGTCCGGCGAGTGCAACTGTGCGAACGGCTGGGATGGCGCCCTTTGCAACACCTGCGCACCCGGGTTCGCGGGCGGCAGCTGCGACCAGTGCGCGGCGGGCTTCTACGGCGCGAGCTGCACGGCATGTGCGAGCAGCTGCGGTGACCACGGTGCCTGCGACGACGGCATCTCCGGCACGGGCGCTTGCATGTGCGACACCGGCTGGAACGCCGCGACGAGCTGCAGCTCGTGTGCTTCGGGCTTCAAGGGCACCGCTTGCGATGAGTGCAAGTCGAACCGCTACGGCCCGAACTGCCTCGTTTGCCCGCTGAGCTGCGGTGCGCACGGTAGCTGCGATCAGGGCATCACCGGCTCTGGTGGCTGCAACTGCGACGACCACTGGACGGGTACCACCTGCACCCAGTGCGCGACGGGGTACACGGGCGCGGACTGCAACACCTGCGCGGCCGGCTACCAGGACAACGACACCAACGGTTCGTGCACGCCGACGTGCGCGACCGCGGCGTGCGAGAGCGGCACGTGCATCGACCTGAGCGGAACGGCGACGTGCCTCGATCCGGCGGACTACGCGAGCTGCGCCGCGCTCCTCTCGGCGTTCCCGGGGGCACCCTCGGGGCCGTACGCGATCGATCCGGATGGCGAGGGCGGCAACGATGCGCTCAACGTCAACTGCGACATGGTCACGGACGGCGGCGGCTGGACGCAGGTCTCCATCGAGGACTTCTCGTCGGGGACCGCGACCGGTTGGACGAACAACACCGTCGACAGCTCGTCGACCTGCGCGACGGTCTACGGTCCGATGCTCGGTGGGTTCGGGAACTTCGCGGGCACGTCCGTTACCAAGACGTACAACCTTGGTGGCGTGCCTCACACGGAGGTTTCGGCCTCGCTCACGTACTACGTGATCGACAGCTGGGACGGTGAAACGGCGTCGGTGACGCTCGGCGGCTCGTCGATCTTCTCGCAGACCTTCAACCACCTGTCCGCCTCGGTGAACACCTGCGGCGGTGGCTGGCCCGAGTTCGGTGCCCAGGCCGTGTCGGGGACCATCGCGCACAACGCTGCGACGGTGGACCTCGTGGCCGGCTCGACCCTGAACCAGGCGGCGAGCGACGAATCCTGGGGCATCTCGGACATCGTGATCAGCGTCCGCTAGTTCACGAACCGACGAGATAGAACAGAGACCCCTCCCGCTGCCGAGTAAGCAGCGAGGAGGGGTTCTCGTTTAACGCAGCGTTTGGACCCGTTCCTTTGGGAGGGAGGGAGGGACGGTCGGGGCCCACGCGCTTCGCTAAACGAGAATCCCCTCCCCGTAATCGGTGATGTGGCGGCTCCTCGTTGTCATCGTTGGTCCGCCCCCGTGTAGGTCCAGTGCCAGTTCTCGCCGGCGCGCGCGCCTTCCGCGTTGTCGAAGCCGTATTCGGTCGCGTGGGCCGAGAGCCACTGGTAGGTGCCCGGCCCGATCACGAGATCGACAGCCATGCCCCAGCCGTGGTTCGAGGTGCCGGGCGTCGCCGCGGTGTTGCCGTTGTTGCATGCGCGTGAGATCTGGCAGTTCTTGAAATAGACCTGCTTGTCGTAGGTTCGGTACGACTCGTTGATGCCCGACCACACGCCGGCCTCTTCCATGGCGGCCTTCATGGCGCGGAACCGCACGGCGGCGGGGCGCCAGAGCATGTGCTCGGCGATGGCACCGGGGGCGGAGTCGTTCTCGGGGATCCCGAGGGGCTCGAGTTCGGAGGCGGGGATGCGGCCGTTCTGTAGCCCAGTGTTTCGCGGGCTTGAGTAGGGCGGCCACTCGCTGCGTGGAAGCACTCCGTCGCCGTACTGAATGCGCCGGCGCGTGGCCTCGGAGACGCTCGCCCCAGGACGAATGACGCGGTAGCCCCGCGCAAGTTGCTCGGCGATGAGCGTCAGTTCGCGAGCGGCGAGGCGGTCATGTTCTTCGCGAATCGCGTCGTTGAAGCCGCCCGACTGTGCATCGAGCTCGGCGAACCGACGACGGATCTGCTCGCGCTCGCTCGCGATGGCAGCGGCGTCGAGGTCGCGGAGCGACTCGTTCTTCTCCGGCCGAACACCCCTGGATACGGAGAGCCCTTCGAGGACCGCTTGAAATCCCGGGTCCTCCGCGCTGCGGAAGGCGGCGGCCTGGGTGATGAGGGAGTCCTCGTACTCGCGCACGCGCTGCTCGCCGGCGAGCCCCGCCTCGACGAACTCCATGAACTCGAGGTTCTTCTCCGCGTCGCCCGTGCGGGGCGCGTCGGCGTCCGCCTTCGCGATTTGATCGCGAAGTCTTGAGCGCATGATCGCGATTTCAAGGTCGGTCATGCCGCTGAAATGCCCACGCCACGCGTTCACGTGGGCGGCCACGAATCGCTCGTCGGCCACCTTTTTGCTCGACCCGGCCCGGTCCAGGGTTCGGTTCCAAGCGTCGAGTGTTGCCGTTGAAATGGGGACGAGTCCGGATTGCGCCGCGCTCGCCGTCGGGTGATTCGATTCGAGTAGGAGCTGGAGTGCTTCGCGGTAGGTCTGCCGGACGCGGGTGAGCTGCCCCTCCGAAAGGCTGCTCGCTCCGCCGGAGGCTGCGTAGTCGCTCGCCACAGCGCCCCGTGAAGCGGTCTCGCTGCGCACGGTGTCCGAGCGGCCGGTGCGCGCGGTTCCTGCGCCGCCGCGGTTCCAGCGCGTCACCGTCGCGTGCATGGCGTCGAGGTCGAGGTCGTGTGCGTCGCCGCGCGCGGCTTGGGCCGCAACGGGGGCCGCCACCACGCCGCGCGCGCTCGGTGCGCTCGGCGTGCGGCCATCCGCGTCGCCCCGAATGCTGTCTTCCGCGGCGTCGCCGAACGTGGTGAACGCCCCCGTTCCGAGCAGGGCGATGGACGTGGCGACGATCATGTACTCGCCGGCGGTCGAACCCTTGGTGGAACGGATGAAGGACACCTGGACCTGGACTTCGCAAAGGTCGGGCCAGGGCGGGTCATGGGAAAATGTCTCGAATTAACGTGGTTTTGTCCCCGGTCCGCGGGATGCGGCTGGGGACCGATCCCACGCGCGCGGGGGTCCCGTGGCCCCAGGTGGGCATCCCCGCGGCCCGTCACCGCGCGCCGGACGCGTCCCTAGGGAGCCGTCGTGTCGACGAAGAAGTGCACGCGGAGGGCCGTTCGGAGCAACGCGCCGCAATCGGCTGCGCCCTCGGGATCCGGCGTGCCCGCCGCACCCGTGACGTCGAGGCGCAGCGCCGCGGCGTGTGCCGGATCGCCGAGCTCGGCGCGCGCGTGCGCGTTGTGCTCGGCGGCCACCGTGCTGAACACACGCTCGGCGCCCGTGGCGATTCCCTGGAGTGTTCGCGGGATGTCGTTGGGTGCGCGATCCCGCAGGTCGATCGCAAGCGCCACCCAGTCCGTACCGCGGAAGCTGCCACCAACATGCCAATCGGTGGCGTACCCGCGGGCGGCGATCGTTCGCGCCGTCGCGTCGGCACATACCTTGAGCGCCGCATCGCGCTCCCCTGTGGTGTCTTCGTGAGCGGGCGCTCGCCAGCCAACCACCGCGCGTGAGGGTGGGTGCCCCTGGCCGCCGTCCTCCGAGAGAACCCTCTGATTGGCGTCGACGGGCGCTACGTTCGATTCTTGGTTTGCGTCGCCCGTCGTACGCGAAGCGAGCCTGCGCGCGGTGAAGCGAACCACGGGTCCGACTTCAAGGGGGCCCATGATGGCGACGCGCATGCGCGCCCCCACCGCACGGCTCCGCCACGCGTGCTGCACCCGCTCGGCCGTCATTCGGTCGAGCGAAGCGTGTTCTCCGCCCGCGTCGATCAGCCCGGGCATGTTGGGAAAGAGCAGCTTCGATGCGGCGCCAACGGCGGGCGATTCGGCGTCGTTTCGTTGGATTGCGGCGAGGCGAGCGCGCTCCACCGTGGCATCGGGCAACGCCGCGAGGGCGAAGCAGGAGAGCGCCGCGTCCAGCGTCTCCCGCCAGTCGGGCGTGCCGCCCTCGACGCGAATGCCCCACCCGCGCGCGTCCACCCATGGACGCACGGTGGCTCGGGCGGCATGAACGCGTGCGCGTGCGTCTTCGCCGCAAAGGAGTGCCGCCGCCTCCGCAAGCACCGCCGACTCACCCGCCGACGGGAGCGGCTCGGACGCGGCACCACCTTCGAAGCCGAGCACCATCGCGAAGGTTCGGTCACGCGGGCGCTGTTCGGCAACGATGCGCACACCGTTCGTGAGTCGAACGTCCGCGTGCGTCGTATCCAAGGCTCCGCTGAGTTTGGGCGACGTGAGGGCGCGGGCTCCGGCGAGGGCACGCTCACCCTCCCGCTTCCACCGGTCGACGTCTCCACGCACCTTTGGCGCCAGCGCGATTCCGAGCGCCGCATCGCCGATGGTGCGCGGGGGGTGGCGCGCGTCGGCCCAGGAGGTGCCCGCGAGTTCCGGGCTCGGTGGCAAGTTCGCGCGCGGATCGTCGGCCACATCGGCACGGGCGCGGAGCAGGCCGTTGGCCGCCCGCTCAATGTCTTCGATCGCAAAGTCGCCGTCGAGGGTCGCAAGGACCGTGCTTCCGCCGCCCAGGGGGAATACGCGTGTGCGGGTGCCATGCGGCGCGCCTCGGTCGAAGAGCGCGGCGATGCGCGAAGCTTCCTCGATGGATCGGGCGCCCACGGCCACGCTCGCGCCGCCACGGGGAGCCTCCTCCACGCGGACCGCATCGCCGTCTTCCGGCGTGGCCGGCGCACGGTAGCGGCCCGACGCCGTCGGCAGTGCCATCGCGAGGGCGTGCGCCGCGTGTTCGACGTCCGCGTCGCCGCCGTCGCCTTCGATCACGAGCATGGCGTGGGGTTTCCCATAGAAGGACGCCCAGAATTCTTGGACCGTGGAATCGGTGATCGCGCCATCCGTCGATGCCCGATCAAGGGGCTCGAGTCCCGGGAGCACGTCGTCGAGCAATCCATCGAGGGCCAAGCGCTCACTCCGGAAGGTGTCGGCGACATCCCGTGCCCGGGCGGCCTTGAGCCATTCGCGTGCACGTCCGAGGTCGCCGTCACCCAGTTGTCGACGCCCGAGGGCCTTCGAGAGCGCGTTCGTGCATTCGTCGAGGGCGCGTGTGGGGCACGTGGTGCGGAACAGTGTCGCGTGCGGGAACACCGCGGACTGAACGGCGCGCACGGGCTCGGCGGCGAGCCACGCCGCCACGGTGGCGTTCGATGGCGGGGTCGTGTCACCGGCGCCGGCGGCAACCCAGATCGACATGGTCGTTTCGCCATCGGTGGACCGCGGCGAAAGGACGACGGGCATTCCCGCGATCTCGGACCACACGGTGGCGTGCGAAATTGGCGTCGGGTCGACGTGGGCGCCGCCACATCCCGTGGCGAACGCCAGCAGCAGGGACGCCGCGAACGACGCCCGACGATGCGGTGCGTGCCGGGTCACCCGTCGAGCTCCTCGTGATCAAGGAGCCGGGTCAGATTCGACCGGTGGGTCACCATGACGAGCACCCAGAGCGCCCACGCGAGCCACGCGAACGGGTGCGCCGCGCCATGAATCGCCGTCGCCGAGAGCGCGGCCACGGTGACGCCCGAAAGCGACCCGATGCTCGCCTTGTGCGTGAGCCGATGCGCCACGGCGTAGACGACACCCGCGGCGAGTGCGCTGCCGGGGCTCGTGGCGAGGAGCACGCCGAGCGCCGTCGCGACACCCTTGCCGCCGCGGAATCCGTGCCACACCGGAAGCACGTGTCCGACGCATGCGGCGAGCCCCGTCGCGGCCACGATGCGCAGATCCGAATCATCCGTCACCAGCCGCGTGACGAGCACGGCGACGAGACCCTTGGCGACGTCGAACACGAGGACGAGGTTGGCCGAATCCGAGCCGAGGGCGCGGCGCACGTTGGTCGCGCCCACATTTCCCGAACCGATGGCGCGGAGGTCGATTCCGCGACGGCGCGCGAGGACGATGCCCGCGCAGATCGACCCCACGAGATACGACGCAAGAATGCACGCGGCGCCGATCCACGGGGAGGGCATGGCGAAGCGGTAGCACAGGTCGAGCGGTTGCTGCCGGCTACGGGGGTGGTCGGGTCAGGGCGTTGTGGTCGCCACCTAGGCGGCCCTGAATTTCCACCAATTCCCGAGGAAAGGCCCGCCGCCACATGGCACGGCCCGTGCTCAATAGGCGCGCCATGCGACGGCGGGGATCTGTTCAGCTCGAGTCGGTGGGCCTGATCGTCGCCGTTGCGCTCGCGGGCTCGGGCGCGGTTGGGGCCCTCGGTGGTGCGTTCGGCGCCGGCATCCAGGGGGACGCCGGCGGTCGCGCCGTGAGCGGAGCGCACGCGTCGACGATCCCGACCTTCGACGTTCACGCGACACACGACGTTGCGGGTGAAGTCGCGCGCGGAACGTCGTCGATTGCCGTATCCGCACAGGCGGCGCTCTTCGAAGACTTTGGCGCGCTCGTTCGTCACCTGTCCGGCGCCGCGCCGTCGGCCGAGCGGCCGGCTGTGGAATCGGCGGCCGCGCTTCGTGCTGCGCTCCGCGATGCTCCCGAATACGGTCGAAGGTCCATTCGAGTGGGAATGTCGGACTATCCGCACGAGCTGCCCCAGGCCATGCGCTACTCCGATCGGTCGGGCGGCGGCATCTACTACTTTCCAAGTGAAGCCTACACGCAGGGCATCGACGGGTTCTTTGTGCCGTGGAAGCACACGCCCGAAGGCGACATCCGAAACAGTATCCCCTTCGATCGCACCCTGGCCGACGAGTCCTTTGCCGTGTCGCTCAAGGACTTCAGCGGCAAGAACCGGCGGAACGTCCAAAACAAGCTCTTCCACATCTACGGGGAGCTTTGGGAAAATGGCCAGAAGGCGCTCGCGAGCAACGCGTCGCGGCCGGAGGGTGTCCCGCCGGTGCGAGGAACGGACGTGTTCGTGAACTTGCCGCAGTTCTTCCACGACGAGATTGTCCAAGACTGGAGCACGCGCGCATTCTGGCGGCATCTCATCCTGCCGGACGCAGCGCGCGGCGTGCCGGCGCCCTTCCGTCGTGTAATTTTCGAAACGCACGAAGGGATCGTCGTGCTCACGCGCTCGGACCGCGAGCTCGGCGGGCTGCCGATTATCCGAGGGCTCAACGGCGAAGTGAACCCGACCTGGGTTCGCCACATCCCCAGCGCCATGCTCCAGTAGGCTCGGTTTTCTCGACCCAAGGATCGAGGTCGGGAACATTTCCAAGGCTCCGTGGTCCTAGGTTCGTTGGGGCCCGTGTCGGAGGCTGGGAATGACCGAGTACCAAACGTATCGAGGACCGTCGCAACGCCGCGGGCTCCGCATTGCGCTTGCCGTCGCGGGCGTTGCCTTCTTGGGCTGCGGTGGTTCCGGAGCGGCGTCCCGGCGCACGATTCGCATGGAAGAGCTCCGCGTAACACCGGGCGGCGTGTACGACGCGGAATCGCTTTTCGCCGAAGCCTTCGACCTTGCGAAGGCGAAGCGCTGCCCCGAGGCAGTCGACCGCTACGACCGCGTCGTGCGCGAGTTTCCGACCAGCGAGTTCGTCTCCGCAGCGCTCTACAACGCGGGGCTCTGCCTGATGGAGTCGGGTGACGCGAACGGTGGCATCGCTCGGTTCGAGCGCCTGCTCCGCGAGCATGCGGACTCACCCGACACGAAGCACGGGCGTTTTCAGCTCCTCGCGCTCTACCTGCGCGTGCACCGCGACGCGGATGCGATCTCGGTGGCCGACGCGCTCCTCGCCGACAAGGCGCTCGATCCCGACGAGCGCATGGAGGCGATGTCCATGCGCTCGGAAGCGCTCCTGAGCCTGGGCTCCCTCGACGACGCGGAACGGCAGGCGCGCATCGCGGTGGCCTTCTACCGTGAGGGTTCCGAGCGCGATGAAGTGCACGGGTTTTCCCAGGCCGCGCAGGCCAATTTCGTGCTTGCGGACGTGCTCCGGCAGCGGTCCGAGGCCATCGCCATTCCGCCCGGAACCGCCGAAGAGCAGCACCAGGTTCTTGAGCGCCGCGCCCAGCTCCTGCTCAAGGCCCAGACCGAATACTTCAACACGATCCGCTACACGGACCCCGCGTGGGCCGCACGGGCCGGCTACCAGATCGGCGCGCTCTACGATCGCATGTGGGCCACCATCTCCGAGGCTCCCGTGCCGCCACCTCGGCGCAAGTTCGGCGAGGCCGATATGCGCATCTACGAAGACGAGTACCGAAAGGAAATGGCACGCATGATTCGCCCACTCGTGCGCCATGCGATTCGCTATTGGGAGCTGACGCTCATGATGATCGAGCGCGCCAGCGTGGACAGCGAATGGAGCGCCAAGCTCAAGGCCGACCTCGAAGCGGCGCGAACACGCCTGCGGCTGACCGCGCCCGACGACGGGGACGATGCCGCGGGCGAAGACGCGCGGCAGGAGCCACACGTGCCAAGCCGCGGCTCCGACGCGCTCGCGAAACCCCCGGCGCCGGCGGCGACCACGCCCTAGTCGGGTCGCCGCGGGCGCGCCGAAGGGCGCCGCGCGTGCCGACGGGCGTGACCCGGACCGGGGTACCCGGGCCCTTCGCTGGGGCGCGTGGACCGCTCCACCGGCACCGCTGGGTACATCTGGGGCGCCGCGTTCGGGGGATAGCCTTCTGAAATCATTGCGTATTTTGTCGCTTTAGCCTGGCCCGATTTCTGCACAATCCCCGGGAATGCGCCACGGGCGGGGAACGAGCGATGTGAAGCGGGCGAAGCCGACTGGGGCGGGCCTCCTCGCATCCACCCGCGGCGAGGCGATGTACTCGTACGTCGCCGTCGTGGCGGTGGTGGGTCTCGTTGGGCTCGGCGGGTTCCAGGCCTTCGGCGGCGCCATGTCGACGGACATCGATGGCGGCTCGGATGGAAAAGGTGTCGCGGTCAGTGCGGCGGCCGCAGGGGCCGAGGTTTCGCCCATCACGCCTCCGGCGCCGGGCGACACCCTGCCAGGCGTCGCCGGCGCGGCTGCGACGATTGCGTCGGGCGCCTCCACCTCCACCGCGGACGGCTTTGCGTCCACCACCGACGCGCTCGATGCACGTGAGTCGGAAAAGGGCGAATCGTGTGGTTGGAGCCCGAGCTGCCACTTCCAACGGGCCGCGGAAAGCATCGGCGAGATCCCCGTCCTCGGGCCGGTTCACAACTTCATCACCAACTTTGGGTTGAATCCCGTCGCGTGGGTGGCGGACCCGATCGGCCAGCTCAAGGGAGCATGGAACCGCCTCTACGGCGTCGGCCAGTTCGCGTGGAACACCGTGTACGGCCTCGGGAAGCTACTCCACGAAGGGAACACGCTCTTCAATCCGCTGTACCCGGGCTACTGGTACGACGTTTACCAGAACGGCTGGGATGGCCATCAGCAGCGCGGCGAAGACTTCCTCGCGGGCGCATGGGAGGACGCGCAAGGCGTCGGCGATTTCCTCGCGCGCGCCAACACCCTCACCATCGCCTACGAGTGCGCGACCGGCGGGCCTTCGCACTGCCGCGACTACGTGGGCGACTTGGCCTCGGAGGCCTGGCAGAACCCCGTCACCCAATCGCTGGTGGAGCCCTTCGGCAAGTGCGCAGGCGAAGTGGGCTCGGCCGAGGCCCAGAACGCGTGCGGCCAAATTGCGGCGGACATCGCGCTCACCGTCGCGACGACTGGCTGGGGCAAGGGCGCCCGGGGTGCCCACGTCGCGGAGGAGGCCGCGTCCTACGCGGATGAACTGGCGGAGGCGGGCAGCATCGCCTCGAAGTCCGACGACCCGAGCGAGCTGCCGGGGCCGCAACCCACGCCGACGACACCGCAGCGCACGCCGATGACTTGGCACACGCCGACGACGTGCGTTCGGGCCTCCTCGACGATGTCGCGGGAAGCGAGCGTTTGTCCGAGCAGGCCGCTCGCTATCTTGACGATGCGGTGGACGAGCTTGGCCTCTCGGCGGACCAGGCCCGTGCGCTGGCGGATGATCTCGTCGCAGCGGACGTGGAACGAGTTCGTGTGCTTGACGAGCTCCGGTCGACGCGTGCTGTGCTCAAGGAAATCGACCGAAGCGGACTTCGTCCGAGTGAACGCGCGTCCCTCGATGTGGCGCAGAGCAAACTGGAAAGCGCCGTGAAATCACTTGAACACCACGCCACGCCGGAGGACTTGCTCGGTGCCGTGCGGGACGTCGGCGGTCGCCCGGTGCCGGGCTACAACCACTTGGGTGAGGTGACCGACGCGATGACGAGTGTGGAGAACGCTGAAAACGCGCTTACGGCCGTTCGCACAGCGAAGGATGGCGCGGAGGTGAGCGTCACGTCGGTCCTGCGGTCGCGGGGCCACGCGACCGATCTCGCGACCCGGCTGGCGGAGGACCTTGAGAACCTCCGCGCGTTCAACAACGAGATCTTCCTCTCGCCCCGCTAGCGTCGGGCGCCGTTCTCGGCACACCTGTTGCTTGACATGGTGCGGCACGGGGCGTAGATCACGCGCCCCCGTCACAAGGGATGGGTGTCTCCGTCCTTTGCGCGGGAATTTCCTTTTTTTTCAGGGGTTCCTGTGTTCGCTGGCGTAGCTCAATCGGTAGAGCACCGGTTTTGTAAACCGGCGGTTGCAGGTTCAAGTCCCGTCGCCAGCTCTGCGTCCGCCTCCGGCCGGCATTCGTCGGTTGGTCGGGCGAAGGGCGTGCTTGTTTTGTCTATGATTCCGGAGAGTTGCCCGAGCGGCCAAAGGGAGCAGACTGTAAATCTGCCGGCATTTGCCTACGGTGGTTCGAATCCACCACTCTCCACCACTTACCTTATTAACCTGTCACGTCGCGGGCGTAGCTCAGTTGGTAGAGCGTCAGCCTTCCAAGCTGAACGTCGTCGGTTCGAACCCGATCGCCCGCTCTGTATTGAAGTCGAGCCGACATTCGCCGGTCGGCTCGGTATTGAAGTCGAGCCGACATTCGCCGGTCGGCGCGAGGATGCCCAGCGGGGCAACAACGCTGCTGCTGGGATTCTGGAAAACGTAGTAATTTCGTCGTCCTTACCGGGGCGACGGAGGGTGGGGGGCCGGATCGGGTCCTTCCGCCGTCACGACACCATGGTCGCCCGCCAAGAAGGCCGAATTTTCGGCTGGATCAAAGGCGACACCGGAGATAAGCACTCGCCCCCTCG
>JAWKRM010000024.1:0-70372 GCA_041389625.1 Polyangiales bacterium | reverse complement strand
CTCGAGCGCGAAGGCCTTGAACTCGGCGCGCTGCTCGACGCGTTCACGGAGAAGTACCCGGCGCAGGACCTCGGGCACATCGTCCGCAGCCTGGTCTACTTCGGCGACGCGGAGACGGTCACGCTCCCGGCGGACCTCGACCGCAAACGTTGGGTGGAGATCCAAGCAAGACTCACGGAGCGCGTCCGCGCGCTCGAGTAGGACCCGCTTGGGGGAAAGGGGTTCGTGTCCCCAACTCGAGGGCGGGCGCGAAGCAGGCTAGACTTCGCGGGTGCGATACGCGTTCGTGGTTGGGGTGATGGTCTTCGTGTTGGGGGCCGTCGGGTGTTCCTGTGGGGACGATGACTCGGGCGGTGCGAACGGGGGGAATGGCCACGGCGATGGTGGCGGCCTCGATGGCTCGAGCGACGGCGCCGGGAAGAACGAAGGCGGGTCGAACGGGTACACGGCGCCGCAGTACGCCGAGCTTTGGTATTCGGTGGACGACCTGCTCGTGCACATCCAGCTCGACGCCGCCGACGGAAGCTTTGTCGGCACGCACGTGAGCCACGTGGCCACGGCGACGGGGAACCTCCCCGTTGGGCAGAACGCCATCACCATGCGCCAGGACGGCGGGCTCGTCGGCGCGCGGCTCAGCCAGGCCGACATGAAGACCTACTTCTATTACATCGCCGAACCGCCCCGCGACGGGAGCGACGTGACGGCGACGGACCTCGGCGTGATGCCGGGCGACATCATGCTCGAGGGGCTCTACACCGACTGCGACGGGCGGCTCTACGGCATGGACACGGGCGAGAACAACTCGAGCGCGGTGGGAAACCGCCTGCTCCGGTTCACGGGCAACTACCTGGCGGGCGACTTTGCGTTTGTCGTCGTGAGCGATTTGGCCACGGCGGACGTGGCCGACATCGACGACATGTCGCCGGGCATCTCGAACAACGAGATCACCGACAACCCCGGCCTCGCCATCGACACGGGCGATGTCTACCGCTTCAACTACGAAACGGGCTCGGGCACGCCCGCGGGGAACGGCGGCACCTTCGGCATCCACGCCCTCGGCGCGGACCTCTTCACGGACAAGAAGGCGCGCCTCTACGTGCTCACCTCGGGCGCCGGGCTCCACGAGATGAACCCGACGACGTTCATGGTTTCACCCACCATCGGCACGGGGCCGACGCCCGATCACGGCATGGCGGGTTGGTCCGGCCTCGCGGGCCCGCTCACCGACTGCGAGAGCGGCTTCACGCTGCTCTAGCGGCGGCGCCCGCGCTCACTTGAAGCGCAGGTGGCCATAGTAGAGGCGGCCCGCGGGGGCGGTGGTGCCGTAGCCGGACGTGTTGTCGGCGTGGATGAGGAGCTGGAGGCTCGTGTTCTCGTCGGCGGCGGTTTCCATGCCGACGCCGAGGTCCTCATCGAACCGGTGGACGCTGTCTTGGTCGGTGAGGTGGCCCTGCTCGTCGGCGAAGAGGTTCGGGTAGTAGGTCTGCCCCGGGGGCTGGATGCGCTCGAGGCGCACGAACCACTTCATGTCGCAGGTGTCGCCGCTGGCGCAGGCGACGGTGCCGGCTAGCCCGCTCGTGGGGATGGTTTCGTAAACGATGTAGCCCGTGACGTGGCCCGAGTTCGAGGGCGTCGTGATCTCGATGGCGTCGATGAGGTAGCCGCCGGCGGCGAGGAGCACGAAGGGCACGCGCTTGACTTGCCCCGCGCAACCCATGGTGGGCGTGCCGTAGTCGGTGGACTGGGCGCCGTTGTGCTTGTACCAGCGGGTGGTCTCTTCGCAGGCGGCGCGCTGGATGTCGTGGTGCGCGCTCACGGCGACGAAATAGGAGAAGGCCGTGACGCTGAACTCGAGCTCGGTCTCGGTGGCGATCGATTCCATGGGCGCCCACGTTTCGCCGTCCTCGGAGTGGAGGAGGACGGTGAAGGCGAAGTCGTCGGCGTTCGTGTGCGGGAGGCGAACGGTGACGGGTTCGTCGAAGGTCTGGCCGTGGGGCGTGAGCTCGAAGATGGGGCTATTGACCGTGAGTTCTTCGGCGAGGGGGTTCCCGAGGCTCGCGGCGCTCACTTCGTTCACCTGGAACTCCACGGCGTCGGCGACGGCGCCCGCGGGGACTTCGACCGAAAGGCCCGAGTCGGTCTCGAGGGAGCCGCCCTCGGGGCCGATGGATTTCGAGACACCGGTGTTCGTCGAGCCGTCGGCGCCACCGTCGTCTTGGCCGCCACCGTCGGCGCCGGAGTGCGTGGTCGACTTCTCGGAGTCGCAGCCGAGGGCGAGGGTCAGAAGGAAAAGGGCGATGGATCGAAAACGAAGGGAGTGCATCACGGGCGCGTAGATAGCGGATACGGCAGCGTCGGTCCACGTTCGTGTGGGACCGGAGAATGAAGGTGCGCCGCGCGGGCCGCGCTGGTACGCATGCGGGCACCATGCCCCGAACCATTTCGACGCGACCCACGGCGGAGGCGGCCCTTCGCGCCCTTCGGAAGCTTGCGGACCCGGCGCGGGCGAAGCATGCGCTTCGCTTCTTTCGCACGGGCAAGGGCGAGTACGGCGAGGGCGATCAGTTCCTCGGCATCACGGTGCCCGACGTTCGACGCGTGGCGAAGGTGTTCGGGGAGCTCGATGCGAAGGGTGTTCGGTCGCTCCTCCACTCGCCCTGGCACGAGGCGCGGCTCCTTGCGCTCGTGATCATGGTGGAGGCGTTTCGCCGCGGCGACGAGGCCGAGCGGCGGCGCTGGGCGGCGCTCTACTTGAAGGAGCGCGCGTGGGTGAACAACTGGGACCTCGTGGACGTGAGCGCGGCGACGCTTTTGGGCGCGTGGATCGTGGAACACGGGGGCGCGCGCGACCGGGCCGTGCTCGAAAAGCTCGTGCGGTCCAAAAACCTTTGGGACCGGCGCATCGCGGTGGTGGCCACATTCGCCATGATCCGCGCGGGCGACGTGGAGCCGACCATGCGCCTCTCAAGGCAAGTGCTCGGCGACAAGCACGACCTCATGCACAAGGCCTCGGGTTGGATGCTCCGCGAAGCAGGAAAGCGCGACCTCGCCGCCCTGCGCACATTCCTCCGGGCCCACGCCCACGAAATGCCCCGCACCATGCTGCGCTACGCCATCGAACGCATGACGCCCGGGGAACGCGCAAAGTGGATGCAAAGCACTGGAGGCAAGCGACCTGCAGGAAAGCGCGCTGCGCCCTAGAACGGCGTCACGCCTCGCTCGACGCACGGAGTTGACATGTTACCAAATCGGTAACATGCTACGAAATGCGTGCGGTACCTATCGCGGAAGCTCCTGCGCGATTTTTGGGCCAAGCATCCCCAGGCGGAGGCACCGCTTCGCGAGTGGGAACTTCGGATCAAGAACGGGCACTTCAAGGGGCCGTCGTCGTTCAAAAGGGCCTTTTCCGGTGCAGACGTGCTGCCCGACAACCGAGTCATCTTCGACATCGCGGGAAACAAGTTTCGGCTCGTCGCACACATCAATTACGAGTTCCAGATCTTGCTTGTGAAGTTTGTTGGCACGCACGCCGAGTACGACCGCATTGACGCGGCAACGGTGGGGAGAAAAGGGAAATGAAGAAGGCCATCCGTCTCTACCCGATCACGTCGAACAAGGAGCACGAGCACGCGCTGGGTCGCGTGGCGGAGCTCATGGAGAAGTACGACGACGTGGGTCTGAATCGCGCGGAATCGGCAGAGCTGGATGCCCTCGCCACGCTCGCAGCCGCCTACGAAGACCGGCACTTCCCGGTGAAGGGCGCGAAGGACCCGGTGGCTACCATCAAGCTTGTGATGAAAGTGCGGGCGCTCAAGCCGGCCGACCTGGTCCGGCTTGGTGTCTTTCAAACTCGGGAACGTGCGAGCGAAAAGCTTAATTACAAACGCGCGCTCACCCTCGAAGAGATCCGCCGCGCACACGAGCGACTTCAGATTCCGCTCGAATACCTCGTCGCAGACTACCGGCTGCGAAACGCTGGGTAAGCACAGAACGCGAGCATCACCTTCGTCACTTCGGCGCCATGCGGAGGGCGCCGTCGAGGCGGATGGTCTCGGCGTTCAAGTAGCGGTTCGAAACGATGTGGGCGACGAGCTCGGCGTATTCGCGCGGGTCGCCGAGGCGCGACGGGTACGGGATGCTCGCGGCGAGTGCTTCGCGCACCTTGTCGGGGACACCGGCGAGCATGGGCGTATCGAACGTACCCGGCGCCACGGTGCAGACGCGGATGCCGGTGACGGCGAGGTCGCGCGCCGCGGGGAGCGTCATGGCGGCGACGCCGCCCTTCGACGCCGCGTAGGCGATTTGGCCGATCTGGCCGTCGAAGGCCGCAACCGATGCGGTGTTCACGATGACGCCGCGCTCGCCGTCGGGGCCGGGGTCGTTCTTCGCCATGGCGGCGGCGGCCTGGCGGAGCACGTTGAAGGTGCCGACGAGGTTTACGCCGATGACCTTTTCAAAGAGCTCGAGGTCGTGGGGCTCGCCTTCCTTCGAGAGGGTGCGCTTGGCCCAGCCCACGCCCGCGCAGCTCACGGCCGCGCCGAGGGGCCCGAGGCCCACGGCCTTTTGGACGGCGGCCTGGACTTCGTCGCCCTTCGAGACGTCGCAAAGCGCAAAGGCGCCGCCGAGCTCCTTGGCCACGGCTTCGCCGCGCTCGGCGTTCCGGTCGAGGAGCACCACCTTCGCGCCGAGGGAGGCGAGCTTTCGCGCCGTCGCTTCCCCGAGCCCCGACGCACCGCCGGACACCACCGCACTTCGACCCTTGAGCTCCATCGCTGACCTCCCGTCGCCCGAACCATCTCCACGAACGACGCCGAGGGGAGTAAACGATCCGGCCCCGAAAGCCAATTCATCGTTCGGCGGGCATCCTCGCGGATACTTCCGCTACGCGAGCCGTACCGCAGTCCGAAGGGCCGTGAGTTCTTCCACACGGTCGGGAAGGTCCATCGCCGCGGCGAGTTCCGCCACCACGGCCTCGATGCGCCCCCACGGGAGTGTCGCGTCGTACCTCTCGACGAGCCGTCGAATGTCCTCGCGGTCACGGTCACGCCAGGCGACCGCCTTATAGATAATGAGATGCTCTGGGCGGACGACCGGCGCGGGGCACCCACCGATGGAGACCGTTTCCGCCGAACGAATGGCGTCTTCCTCAAACGGCAGCCACCCGAGGCTCAGGTCGATCGGAGTGTCCGTCGGACGGTGCACGAGGAGCAGCACCTGGTTCGCCTCGGCAAACGGAAGCGCATCCTCGATGCGAGGTTCGATTCCTTCGGCGGCCAGGAGCCCGAGCAAACGCTCCACGTCGGCGTCGGCGCCCATCACTGTCACATCCACGTCGTTGGTGTGACGGGGAATGCCGCGAACGATGGCAGCGATCCCACCCATGATCGCGTACGGGAGCCCGGCGGTGGCGAGGGCACGCGTGAGGGCCCCGAGTGCGCGGGCCACGACGACTGGCTCGGTCATCGGCCCCTTCGGTAGTCGTTTCGAATTCGTGCCCAGCGCCGGATGAGGGCGAGGTCTTCGGCCTGCTCGCGCTCGGTCGGCGGCACGGGCCACCCGTGGATCGAGGCATAGAGTTCGATGGTGGCGAGGCCCTGACGGAGGTTCTCTTCTGGGGATCGCTCTTCCGAACGACGCGCCTCCCGCTCACGGGCGGCGGCGGCCCGGCGTTGTGCCAGCCAGCGCTTCGCGTCGGAACGTTCCATGCGGAGCAAGGTAGCACGCAACAAAGCCCCCCTCCGACGCGCCACCCGCCGGCGGGCAGCGGCGGCCCGGATCCCCCGCGCTACGAACTAGCTTCCCGCGCGGCACCTCTGTACACAGGGGGACGGGCCATGCTCTTTCAGAGCCTCGATTACGCCGTGTTCCTCGTGTTCGCGGTGGCTGTGTATTGGGCCCTGTCGTGGCACCGGCTCGCGCGGCTGTGCTTTCTGTTCGGGGTGTCGTGCCTTTTCTATATGGCGTGGCACCCGGCCTACATCGGGCTGATCCTCGGGTCTTCGCTCCTCGACTACGTGGCGAGCGTGAAGATCCACGGGACGAGCGACCACCGTACGCGGAAGGTGTGGCTCGTCGTCAGCATCGGCGCGAACCTCGCCCTGCTCGGGGTGTTCAAGTACTACAACTTCGGCGCGGAGGCGGCGGAGGACCTCTTCGGGCTCCTCGGCATGGAGTTCGTGCTGCCGCACCTCAAGTGGCTCCTGCCCGTTGGCATCTCGTTCTACACGTTCGAGGCCATCAGCTACACGGTGGACGTCTACCGCGGCATCTGTTCGCCGGCGAAGAGCCTGCTCGAGTTCTGGGTGTTCATCACCTACTTCCCGCGCCTCGTGGCGGGGCCCATCGTGCGGCCACGGGAGTTTCTTCCGCAGCTCATGTCAAAGCCGTCCCTCGACGTGACGCGGGCGAGCCGGGGGCTCTTCTTGATCGCGGTGGGCCTCATCAAGAAGGTGGCCGTCGCGGACATTCTTTCGATCAACCTCGTGGACCGCGTCTTCGCGAGCCCGGATTTTTATTCGGCGACGGAAGTCGTCATCGGGCTCTACGCCTTCACGATGCAGATCTACTGCGACTTCTCCGGCTACACGGACGTCGCCCGCGGCTCGGCCATGCTCATGGGGCTCGAGCTGCCGGAGAACTTTGACCGGCCTTATCAGTCGAGAAACCCCGCCGAGTTCTGGCGCCGGTGGCACATGACGCTCTCGACCTGGCTCCGGGATTACCTCTATTTCCCGCTCGGGGGGTCACGGGTCGGGCCCGCGCGCGCGTATTTCAACCTGGGGCTCACGATGTTCCTCATCGGCCTCTGGCACGGGGCGTCGTGGACGTTCGTGTTCTACGGGCTCCTCCAGGCCACGGCCATGGTGGGCCACCGGTTTGTCCACCGCTGGCGGAACCGGAACGACGGCGATCCGTCCGAACCGGACACCGTCGCGGTCACCGTCTTCAAGGTCTTCCTGAACCTTCAGTTCGTCGTCTTCTCGCGCATCCTCTTCCGCGCGGAGGACCTCGCGAACGCCAAGCATGTGGCAAGTCGCCTCTTTTCGGGCACCTACTCCACTGCGCAAGTCTCGATGTGGATGTGGGTGCTCCTCGTGGGCACCTTTGCCCTCCACTATGTTCCGCGTGGCTTTTTCCGTAGCCTCGAGGTGCGCTTCCTCCGGTTGCCCCACGCAGCCCAGGGCGTAGTCTTTGCGCTCGCGATGATCGGGCTCCGATTTGTCGCGTCGTCCGAAGTCGTGCCGTACATCTATTACCAGTTCTAGGCAGCAGGTTAGGCGGAACCCCACGCATGCATACGAGCGACGCAACGGTCCGGGCGGCGGACACGGTGACGGACGAGGTCGGCGTGGGTGAAATCGCTTGGCGCTACGACGGCGACACGGTGCGGGCCTTCCGCCACCTCGGCGTTGCGGCGGCCGTGATGCTGGCGTTTGTGCCGGTGGTTTACGCGATTCCAGCCCTTGAGCGGGCGCGGCCGTGGGTCGCGGGCGAGGCGATTCCGCTGGTCGATGTGTTTCGCCACATGCACGAGAAATCGGTGCCGAGCATCGCGAGCGGCACGGACGTGGCCGCCGGCGCCGCATCGACCGAGGTGCTCGACGATGCCGTCCAGAAGAACCTCGACGCGGCCGCCCCGAAGGCGCCGAAGCACCGCGAGGCCCCCTTCCTCGTGGACCCGGACGAGTACGCGGACATCGCCGTCGAGATCGAGGGCAAGGAACACCTCGCGCCGTTCTTCGCCGCGCTCCGAAAGTCGGCGCACAAGGAGAAGGGCGCCATCACGCGCATCGCGCACTTCGGCGACTCGAGCGTCGCGTCGGATGAGATCACCGGCAAGCTGCGCCAAGAACTCCAGATGCGCTTCGGCGATGCGGGCCACGGCTTCGTGCTCGTGGACCGAGGCCACATGCCCTACTCGCACAAGGACATCTACATGCGCGGCGGCCACGGGTGGGAGCTCCGGCAGCTCGTGAACAACGAGTCGCGCGATGGCTTCTACGGCCTTGGCGGGGTGAAATACCGGCCGGGTGGGAGCTCCTGGGCGACCTTTGGAACGATGCCCGACGGCCCAACGGGCACGAAGTTCTCGCGATTTGAGGTCTATTACCGCTCGCTTCCGCGGAGCGGCCGAGTCGTGCTGACGGTGGACCGCAAGCAGAAGGAGATCATCGAAACCCGCGGCGACGAGGGCGACAAGGTGGCGGTCATCGAGCTTCCCGATGGCGCCCACCGCGTGGACCTGCGCCCCGACGGCTTCGTGGAGCTCTACGGCGTCGTGCTCGAGCGGAAGGGCCCGGGCGTTGTGTACGACTCCCTCGGCATGGTGGGCGCCCGCGCGCGGCGGCTCATGAACTTCGACCCCGAGCACATCGCCGGGCAGCTTGAACACCGAAACCCGGACCTCATCGTCCTCGGCTTCGGCGGCAACGAGGCGGACGACAACGCCCAGGCCATCAAGAACCACGAGGCCGACGTGCGCGAGGTCATTCAGCTGCTTCGGAAGTCGCGCCCGAAGCAGGCCTGCCTCGTGTTCGCGCCCCTCGACCAGGCGCACCGAAATGGGCGCGGCGAGATTGCGACGTTCAAGTCGATCCCCACCATCGTCGATGCGCAGCGGCGTGCGGCGAAGGCGGAGGGGTGCGCGTTCTTCGACACGTTCACGGCCATGGGCGGCGAAGGCACCATGGGCCGCTGGACGCGCACGCGGCCACGCCTCGCGGTGAGCGACCTGCGCCACGCGACGCCCGCCGGCTACGACGTCATCGCGACGCTGTTCTATAAGGCGCTCCTCAAGGCGTTCGCCGAGTCGAACGCAGGCGCGAAGCACTAGGCCCTTCGGCGCGGCGGACGGGAGAACACCAGGGTCTCCCGAGCCCAGGTCGACAGGGCACGGCCCCGGGGTGCGGGGTGCGGATCTCCGAGGGAATCCGCACGGCGGCATCGAGGCACACGGCTTGCTTTGTTGGGCGCGGTGCCGAAAACGGGATCGAGCGGTGTACGAGTCCTGCGCGCGCGTGCGGCGGGATCGGTGGCGGGCGAGCATGCCCTCGCCATCGTCGCCATCGCACTCGCGGGCACCGTGGGGCTTGGCGCGCTCGGCGTGTCGTTCGATCACGCCATCGACGACGGTGGCGGTGGAGCCCCGTCGTCAGCGCGGGCACTGTCCGCACGGGCGCCGTCGGTGCGGGCGATGTCCGCGCCACAAGCATCGTCGCGGGGTGCAGGCGCGGTGGCCGTTTCGGCGCAGGCGGGGGCCATCGAGGCGCTTACGGATCTGGCACGGCGCTCGCGCGTCGTGCGCGTGGTCGAGGGGCTCGACGGGCTCGGACTCCCGCGCGGTGTCGAGGACCTCATGCACTTCGAGCAGGAGCTCCTGTCGCGCCGCGCCGGGCAGTTTGTCATCGAGCCGCCGAAGGCCCACGGCCTTCGCCCCGAGTCGCGCACGGTGTTCGAGCTGCCGAGCTATTGGCTCGGGGTGGACGATGCGCGCGTTTTCGACTCGGGGCACGTCCCCGGAGCGCTGGAAAGCACGCTCTTCCGCGTGCGCGACGGCAAGCGGGAGGTGCGTTTCTTTGTGCACCCCGAGTCCGATGCGTTTTACCGACGGGCGGGGCTTCACACGCGCGCGACCCCGGCGAACCGCTCTACGCCACGGCCACGTCGTCTTCGCGCACGCTCCTCGCGTGGGACCCGGCCCACCCCGAGCGGCCGTTCTTCGCGAAGGTGAGCCTCGACCGTGAACTCTACGGCCTCGACCGGAAGATCAACGGCAGCCAAGTGGCGCGCAGCATCGGCATCGAGGGCATGCTCCGGAAGGCGGAGGGCCTTCCCCCGTCGTTCCGTTGGTTCTCCGAGGTGCTCGGCGTGATCCCCGAGGGCATGGAGCAGGGCGGGATGATCGTGCGCACGATCCCCGACGCGGTGCTTTCGGGCGAACGCCGCTACGTGCCGCTCTTCTCGCTCATCGCCGAACCGAAGGACGGCTCGCCGCCGCTCCTCGCCAAGCTCATCGCCGAGTCGGGCCTCTCGGCCGAGGCCTTCGTGCGCCGAAACCTCACCCACCCCTTCACGGAAGAGTTCACGCGGCTCCGCGGAGAGCACGGCCTCGCGAGCGAACCCCACGCGCAGAACGTGTTGGTGCGCATCGGTGACGACGGGACGCTCCGCCCCGACTTCCTCCACCGTGACCTCGGCGGGTTCACGCCACACCTCGAGAAGCGCGCCGAGCTCGGCTTCCACGACGACGCGCTGCCGGTGTTCGACAAGCTCGACTACGACTATTTCCAGGACACCGCCGCGGAGCGACTCGACTCGCTGGTGCCCTACTTCGGTCGCCGGTTCCTCATTTCGATTCAGGAACTCTTGCCCGAGTGGCGCGCGAACGGCTGGGTCGCACCCGCGGAACCCAACGCCCCAACGCTCGGCGTGGGCCTCAGCGAAGAAATGAAAGGCGCCTCCCGCCGCGCCACGCGCCGCGGGCAACGCGCCCGCCGGTAGCCCCGCTCGGGGCAGACGACCGACGCCTACGGCGCGCTTCGCTCACACGCCCGCAAGCGCTCGTAGGCTGCCCAATGGGCGCCGCCTTCGTGGTGGAGGGCGGTGGCGAGGGTTGCGGATTCGTAGGCGCGCGCGAGCCGGTGCAGCATGGATTCGGTGACAACGAGTTCCTGGTAGCGCTCGGCGAGGGCTTCGCTTCGTTCGGTGGCGCGGTCGTAGGCGGCGGCTTCGGCGCTGCGGTCGAGCACGGCGCGGATGGCCTCCGCGTCGTCGTTCACGGTGCGCGCGAAATCGGGGTGGTAGGCGTCGTCGAGCACGGGCCAGCGGGCGAGGAGCGTCGCCGCAAGATCGCCGTAGGCGCCGTCGACGACCGCATCCGCTTCGGTGAGGGCGTTTTCGAGGGCCTCGAGCTCGCGGCCCACGTCGCCGAGGCGCACCCGGACCTTCACCGCGTCGTGGAGGCCGAGGTCGCGGCCGAGTTGCTCGACCACCGCGCGATCCTCCGGCGCGATGGCCCAGTCGAGCTCGGGGCCTTGGTTTGCGACGGCGCGGAGGTAGCGCTCCGACGTGGTGGTCGGGACGTCGATGGAGCGCGACGCGATGCGCGCACGGGTGTGTGCGTCGAGCAGGCCGATGCGGCCGTCGTGGTCGTAGTCGAGGGCATCCAGGGAAAGGGGCTTTCCGTTCCGGTCCTCCGCCTTGAGCGCGTGGAGGAAGTGCATGCTGTAGCCCTCCTGCGACGCTCGGTTTGGGTTCGGGTCGCAGCCGCTCGTCTCCCGATCCCACGGGCCGGCGAAGAGACCGCACCGCGGCGCGCCCGTGGCGCCCTTGCCTTCGTTCCCGTCGGCGAAGGCGAGTTCGCCGAAGCCGCCCGAGAAGCAACTGGCGATGACGACGCGAACCGGGCGACGGGTCCGCTCGGTGACCTCGGCGAGGGTGGTCACGTCGAGCACGTCCTGCCCCCAGAGGCCGATGAGGTTTCCGCCGGGCACCTCCCCCTGCTCGCCATGCGCGGCGACATAAAGAAGCAGCGGCTCCGAGCCGACGGCGAGGGCTTCGCCGAGGGCCGCATCGATGGCCTCGAACGTGGCGGCATGCGCGGGGAGCGACGTGCGGCGGTAGCGGCTCCTTCGCCCCTGGCGCGGCGCGACCAGATCGCCGACGCGTGCGAGGAGCGCGTTCCCGTCGAGGCGCGGGTCGAGGACGCGCACGGTTCGCGCGTGGCGCCCGCCCGCGAAGAAGAGCACCCCGGGCCCCGGGAGCGTGCGCGCCGCGAGGGCCATGTCCTGCTCAAGGGAGACCTCGGTGGACTCGGGCGTCGACCCGCCGCCGATGGCGAGGAAGCGGGTGTGCGCCGTGACCGTCGCGGGTTCACCGGCGAGCGACGGGTCCTCGAGGTCCGCGGGCGCGTTTCCCTGCGTGTCCGCCCCGGCGGGCGTCGCCCCGTCCTCGGACACGTCACGCCACGCGAGCATGGGAACAACGAGGGCGATGGAAACGCCAGCGACGAGGGCGATCACCAGCGCCGGTTTCGACGACCGCATGGCGCCCGGTCAGCCTAGAAGTCGTCGCGACCGAGGCGGGCGACGTAGGTGACGTACGGCGCGTGCCCCACGACGTCGAACCCCACGAGCCACGAGAGCCAAGCGCCGTCGTAGCGGGTGCTCACCGTGAAGAAGTTGAGGTTCTCAAGGCCGTGCGGGATTCCGACGAGGAAGTTGCCGGCGCCCTGCGGGAAGCGATTGCAGCGAAGGTCGCCGCCATCGAGGAGGACGTCGGTAAGTTCAGGCAAGCCAAGCTCGGCAAAGGTGCCCGAAACGGCGGCGCCGTTTTGCGGGTTCGTGCCCCAGTCGAAGTTCGTTTCAAGCAAAGCATCCCAGGAACCGACGTTGTCGAGGTGAACCTCGTGGCCGTCGGTGCCGTCGGGCGTGAGCACGAGCCAAAGCCCGTGCCGCGGGCTCACCACCGACTGGAACTCGTCGGGAAGTGAGGAAGTCATGGCGGACGAGAACGCTTCAAAGACGCCGTAGGCGCGTTCGTCGTTGCAGAAGGTGTCCGGGTCGACCCATTCGGTGAGGTTCGTCGCGTCGATCCAGCCGTTGCGCTCGCCCTTCACTTCGATCCAAAGCGTGTCGCCCTCGGTCGTGGAATCACCCGTACCGACGAGGCCACCGTTCTCCTCGGTGACGACGCCGACGACGGCGCCGTCCGTGGACGGGATGTCGCGCACGGGTACGCCACCCGCCGGCGCATCGATCACCGCGTAGTTCACCGCGAGGCTCACGGGGGAGTCCTCCTTGCCGTGGTCGGAGAGGGCCGGATCGGACGCGCCGTTCGTGCCCGCCGTCACGGCGCCGTCCACGCAGCCCGACAGGACGCCCACGAGGAGCGCCACGGCGGCCAGGAATGCGGTGCGGTTCTGCGGTGCCATCGGCGCCGTGCATGTGCATGGTGCATGCCACCCGGTGAACGCCGAAAATGCGGCGGATCAAGCGTGGTTCACCATGACTTGGCTGTCCGCCGAGCCCCCGGCACCGGCCACTCCGTGGGCCGTGTACGCGGCCTGCGCAGCGCGGTCACTCCGCTTCGAGCGGGTCGCCGGGCGCGATGTCGTGGTCGAGGACGTCGCCGTCCTCGTCGTTCGCGGCCTCGTCGTTCGCGGCCTCGTCGTTCGCGGGACGCCGCGCGGTGCCCGTCGCCGGGTGCGCGTGCGCGATCCCATCGGTGCCGCGGAGGAGCGCGGCGCTGAGCGCGTGGCCGAAACGCTCGTAGCCCTTCACGGTGAGGTGGATGTGATCCTTCGCGGCGAGCGGTGGGTCGTGGCTCGCCCACGTGAGAATCGAAAGCGGCCCCCCCATGTAGCCCGCCATGTCGACGAAGGCGCAGCCCATGTCCTTCGAGATGCGGCGTTGGGTTTCGATGACGAGATCCGTGCGCGGCCGGTGGGTCGCCGTGCCGTCGCGTGCGACGAGGGGCCGATCGGACGGCCCGATCAAAAGGCACGACGCGCCGGGCGCCGCCTCCTTTACGCGGGCGAGCACGCGGCGAACTTCGCCTTCGTAGGTTTCGATGGGTACGTCGTCGTCGCCCGATTCGTTCGTGCCGTAGGCGAGCGCAACGAGGGCCGGGTCCCGCTTCGCAAGTTCGGCGCGGAAGCTCGCGTCGTCCCACCAAAGCTGGTTCTTCGCACGGGCACCGTTGACGCCGAGGGCATCGACCACGACGCCGGGCTCCTCCCCTTCCATCTCGACGCCGAAGAGGCGAACGGGGCCATTGCCCACGGTGCGCACCTCGAAGCGATGCTCCCCCGCGGGCACCGCGAACGTCGCGGACGACACGCCCTTGGCGGCGCCCTTGGTGCGCAGGCGTGAAAGGCGCTTGCCGTCGAGGAACACATCCACGTCCCCGCCCCGCGGCTGCGCGAGGTAGTGGAGCTCAAAGTCCGCCGCCGTGGCGCTCGCGTGCGTCGTGAGCGCGCCATGATCGCCCGCACGCGTGGACTCCATGTACACGCCCGCGAGCCCGTAGAAATCGGGTTCGGGTTTGCTGATCTTCACGAAGCGCGACTTCCAGCGCCGCCCGTTCGACTCGAGGGAGAGGCCGAGGGGCCGGTAGTACCGCCAGGCGTGCACGGGCAGCACCCAGCCCCGACCGCCGTCACCAAACTCGCGCTGAAGGTCACTTCGAACGATGCGCGTGAAGAGATCGCTCGCCACATGGGATGCGCCAAAGAAAAGGAGCCGCGTCTTGCCCTCGCCCTGGGCGGTGGCGGCGAGGCGCGCATGGAACGCATCGAGGGCGTGGCCGGAGGGGTCTTCGAGGTCGAGCCACGCGCCGAGGTCGCCCGTCTCCGGCGCGGGACCCGCGGGCTTCCGCCGTGCGCGCTTGTCGTTCGAGAGGTACTCGGGCTTTGGCGAGGGCATGGCCTTCTTCGCAGCGCCACGATCGCCGGCCTTCGGGGAGTCGGCCCCGGGCGGCGTCGAGCCACCGCAGGCGGCCAGCGCCAACGCGGACGCGACGACGAACACAAGGGCACACGAAAGTGCACGCCCGGACGCGGTGCGGCGATGCGATCCCATGCGTTCACGATGCCGGGCGAGGCGGAGGTGTCAAGTTCTTCCTGGGTTCTTGGCGGAGCTGGTAGCGTCGCCGCGTGGATCGCGAGTCGTTCAAAGAAGCGCTTCTCGGCGTCATGGAGCGCAAGGAGCACTGGGCTTGGGCCGGGTTTACGACGGGCCTCGTGCCCGCCGAACGGCTGCATGTGCATTTCGAACAGGAGTACGACGTGTACGTGCGCGACTTCCCCGTCCTGCTCGGACGCGCGTACGTGCAGTGCCCCATCGCCGAGGTGCGTCGCGAACTCGCCGAGAACCTCTACGAAGAGGAAACGGGGGGCCTCTCGGGTGGCGTGCCGCATCCGGAGCTCTTCCTCCGCTACCCGTCGGGGCTCGGCATGGACCTCGCGCGCTTCGAGGGCGTGTCACTCCTGCCGAAGGCAAAGGCCTACCGCGCGTTCCTCGACCGCGCGACGACGAACGCCGGCTGGGAAGTGGCCGCGGGGGTGACGACGCTCTTTCTCGAAGGCACGTCACGCGAGCGCGGCGAACTCGACCCCGCCGCGAAGAAGCGCTCCGTGCCCCCCCTCGAGGCGCACCCACTCGTCAAACACTATGGCCTGCCCCTCGACGACCTCGCCCTCACGAAGGTGCATCGCTCGGTGGAGGGGGATCACCGTGCCGCCGCGTGGCGCGTGATGCTCGACCACGTGCCCGCATCGCAGCACAACGCCGTCGTGGGCGCCCTCGAGGAGGCGCTCAACCTTTGGCTCGCCTACCGCGACGACGTGGCCGCGGCCTGTGGCCTCGTGCGCGGACCCGACGGCAAGCCCGCCGTTGCCGTCTGAGCTTCGCCCCATCAACCTCACCCCGTGACGTTCCGCGGGCGGCGTGTTAGCCATGCCGCGTGCAGCTCCCGCTCGCCAAGCTCTTCGCCCGCAGCCCGCTCAAGAGCGTCGTTCAGCAAATGGACGCGGTCGTCGAGTGCGCGCACGCGGTGGGCCCGTTGCTCGACGCCTTGGTGGCGGGCGACCAGGGGCAGGTGACGACGGCCGCGAAGGTCATTTCAAAGCTCGAGGGCGCGGCGGACGACGCCAAGAACGAGTTCCGCGCGCACATGCCCCATCGACTGATGCTCCCCGTCGCGCGGCGCGACGTGCTCCGGCTCGTGAGCCAGATCGATGCCATCGCCGACTCCGCGGAGGACCTCGCGGTGCTGCTCACCATGCGCAAGATGGACGTGCCCGACGGCATGAAGGCGCCGCTCCTGCTCTTTCGGGATCGCGTGCTGACCTGCGTCCACACCGCGCGGGAGCTCGTGCACATGCTCGACGACCTGCTCGCCGCGGGCTTCCGCGGGCACGCCGCCGAGGCGGCGCACGCGCTCATCGAGCGCCTCGCCCGCGAAGAGCACGACACCGACAAGCTTCAGGACCAGCTCGCGAAGATCGTGATGCAGCTCGAAAACGACATGGCCCCCGTCGCCGTCATGATGTGGCTCAAGATCCTCAAGGAACTTGGCGACATGGCGAACCACGCGGAAAACGTGGGCGACCAGTTCCGACTATTCCTCGCGCGGTAACCGTGGCCTTCGACCCCGCGTTCACGCTGCTCGCCCTGGCCGCGCTCGCGGGGTTCTACCTCGCCTGGAACATCGGCGCGAACGACGTGGCCAACGCCATGGGCACCGCGGTGGGTTCGGGAGCGATCCGGCTCGCGACGGCGCTCGTCATCGCGGGCGTGTTCGAGTTCGCTGGGGCGATGTTGGTTGGCGACACCGTGAGCCAAACGC
Organism: Polyangiales bacterium; assembly: GCA_041389625.1. Taxonomy (GTDB): domain Bacteria; phylum Myxococcota_A; class Polyangia; order Polyangiales; family JAWKRM01; genus JAWKRM01. Next base: position 54,025 of record JAWKRM010000024.1, on the reverse strand, counting down.
TCGAGCGCGGTGTCATCGACGCAGCGCGCTTCGACTTCGGCACGCGGGACTACGCGATCGGCCTCGCCGTCGCCCTCTTCACGGCGGGCGGGTGGCTCAATGTTGCGAGTTCACGGGGTTGGCCCGTGTCGACGACGCACAGCATCGTGGGCGCGCTCGTCGGAGCGGGGATCGCCGGCGGCGGCTTCGACGCGGTGCGCTGGCCGACGGTGGGCATCATCGCCGTGACGTGGGTGGTGACACCGATTCTTGGCGGCCTCCTCGCGTATGCACTGTTTCGACTCATGCAGTCGCTTGTCCTCGATGCGCGGTCGCCGCTCGCGCGCCTCCGGTGGTGGGGCCCGGTGTTCGTGGCGCCCATCTTCGCGACCGTGGCCTTTGCGGCCGAGTTCCGGACACCCGCGCTCCTCGGCTCCGCCATCGATCCGCGTCCGGCCCTCGTGGATGCCGCCCTGGTGGCCTTGGTGAGCGGCGCCCTCGTGGTGCCCCTGTTCTTGCGCGCGACGCGCGGCGCGGAAGCCCTTTCGCACAACGAATCCATGGTGCGGGCGGAGCGCGTCTTCGGGCGGCTTCAGATCCTCACCGCATGCTTCATCGCGTTTGCCCACGGCAGCAACGACGTGGCCAACGCGGTCGGGCCCCTCGCGGGCGTGTTTCGGAGCATCGCGGGCGCATCGAGCGCCGTGGCGACGGCGCCCTGGGTGCTGACGTTGCTCGGCGCGGTGGGCGTGGTCGTGGGCCTCGCGGCCTACGGGTACCGCGTCATCGAAACGGTCGGCACCGCCATCACGGAGCTCACGCCGACCCGCGGCTTCGTCGCCGAAGCATCCGCATCCACGGTGATCGTGGCGGCGAGCGGAATCGGGCTTCCCGTGAGTGCGACCCATGCACTCGTGGGCGCCATCGTGGGCGTGGGGTTCGCGCGCTCGATCGGTGCGATCAACGCGCAGGTGCTCCGCAGCGTCGGCACGAGTTGGCTTGTCACCCTGCCCGCGACGGCGGTTGCCGCGGCGGCGCTGACCCGGGCACTCATCGCCTTCTTCTGAGGCGCCACCGAACCTGCTATCACCGGCGCCATGGCCCCCCCGGCGGACGATCTTCGGCGCCTGATCCGCCTGGCCTGGCCCATCGTGCTGAGTCAGCTGGGGAGCCATTTGCTTGGCTTCGTGGATACCGCCGTCGTCGGGCGCCTTGGTGAACTGCCCCTCGCCGCCGTGGGCCTCGGCAACGCCATCTACTTCCTCTTCGCCATCCTGGCGACGGGCACCATGTTCGCATTCGACCCCCTCGTGGCGCAGGCCATCGGCGCCGGCGAACGCGAAGGCGCGAGGCGCATGTTCTGGCAGGGGCTCTGGCTCGCGGGGATCCTGACCGTGCCCGCGACGCTCGCGATCCTCGGTGCGGACGTGGTGCTCCTCCACTCGCCGCTCCGACCGGAGCTCGTGGAGGAAACGTCACGTTATCTCCTCGCACGGCTCCCCGCGCTCCTCCCGCAGCTACTCGTGGTCGCGACGCGTTCGTATCTTCAGTCGCAGGACATCACGCGCCCGTACCTCGTCAGCGTCGTCGTCGCGAACGCCGTGAATCTCCCCCTCGATTGGCTGTTTGTTTTCGGCGACGAGGGGCTGATCAGACTCGGACTCCCCGCCGTTGGAATGCCGAGTTTCGGCGCGGCCGGCGCCGGCATCGTCACGACGATGTCGAGCCTCGTGCAGATCGCCATCGTGCTCCGCGCAACGCAGGGGCTCGGTGTCGCCAACGTCGACTCGAAACGGCCGGACCGTGCCGTGCTCCGTGCGGCACTCCGCATCGGCATGCCCATGGGCCTCACGCTCGCGGCCGAGATGGGCATCTTCTCCACGGTGTCCGTCCTCGCGGGATCCATGGGCACCCGCGCCATGGCCGCGCACATGGTCGCGATCACCTTGGCGGGCACCACGTTTCAAGTGCCGCTCGCCATCGGCATGGCCGCGGCGGTGCGGGTCGGCCAGGCGGTGGGCGCGGGGGATTACCTCGCCGCGCGCCGCGCCGGCCTCCGCGCACTTGGGCTCGGGACCACGATCATGACCGCCTGTTCGGTGCTCTTCTTCGCGGCGCCTTCGACGGTCGCGCGACTGCTCAGCGATCACCCCATGGTCCTCGAGTCGTCGCGTCCACTCATCTTCGTGGCCGCCGTGTTTCAGGTGTTTGACGGAGTGCAGGCCGTGGCGGTCGGCGCGCTGCGCGGCACCGGCGACACGCGGGCGGCGCTTTGGGCGAACCTGGGCGGCCACACGCTCATCGCACTCCCCGTGGCGCTCTACCTCGGGTTTGAGCTGGACTGGGGCGCGGAGGGTCTCTGGTGGGGGCTCTGCGCCGGGCTCGGCGTGGTGGGTGCGCTACTCACCGCGCGGTTTCTTCGGATCACGAAGGCACCCATCGCGCGCATCTCCATCGCGCCGTAGCGAACCCGTCCTCGTCCGGTGGGCGCGTCCCCGTTGGCGCGTCCGCGGTGTGACCCGGATTCACGGTTCGCATGCGGTGCATCGGCGGAGGCACACCTTGGCACGGCATGCGCGCTCGAAAGCATGCGTGATTCCGACGCTCGCACCCTGGCACGGCGGCTGCACTACCCGGCGACCAGGAAGAGGAACGCCATGCGCACGACGACGATGCTGGTTGGGTTGGGTCTCGCGGTCGCGGTTCTGCCGGGCTGTTTCAATGGCCTCTTTGGGATCATGGACGTGTCCGACGACCCGAAACCCGACGACATGCCCCGCCGCACGCTCGCGGGCGAAGTGGTCGTCGCCGAGGATCCGCCGCCCCCCATCGCCGGCGGCACGCTCGAGGCGAGCGCGGACGGTGAGTTCGTCGTGGCCTCCGACCCCGATCGCGACGTCGTTTGGTTCGTCGACGTGGCCACGCGGGCCCGTACCTCCGTGGCCTTCGAGGCGCACGCGGAACCGGGGCGCTTGGCGGAGGGAGCCCACGGTCGCTTCTACGCGGCGCTGCGTGGACTCGGGAAGATCGCGCTCGTCGATCCGGCGACCGCGAAGGAACTCGAGCGCTTCGACGCCTGCGCAGCGCCGCGGGGTCTTCACTACGGCACCGGCGACGACACGCTCCGCGTGGCGTGCAGCGGAGGTGAACTCCTCACCCTCGACGGAACCGATGGGCACGTCATCCGCCGCACCCAGCTTGAGCCCGGCCTCCGCGACGTGGTCGTGGACGGTTCGCGCACGCTCGTGAGCCTCTTTCGCACTGCGGACGTACTTGTCCTCGACGGCAACGATCAGATCACCAAGCGCCTCCACCCGAAGATGCCGGGCTTCGAGCACGCTTCCCTTGCGTGGCGCATGCGCGCGGTGGCCGGTGGCGGCGTGGTCCTCGCGCATCAATACGCACAAAAGACTTCGCAGGATGTCCCGGTGTCGAGCGGCGGGTACGGCGGCGTCGGTTGTTCGCCCCCGATCGTGATCTCGGCGGTCACCGAGATCCGCAACGGCGAGGTCATTTCGACAACCCAAGTGGGCGGCATGCCGGTGCCAACGGACGTGGCGAATAACCCCTTGCTCCGCGAGAACCTGTTGGTGTCGTCGGGCGCGCTCAACGAAGCGGAGTCGGCGACGGACTTCGTCGCAGACTTTGTCCAGCGGAGCTACGTGACCGGCGTCTTTAGCAGCCAGGCGGCGGAGCTGTTTGCGGAACCCGCGCCCAACGAAGCGCCGGACTTCCAAGCGCCAAGCCCCGACGACACGGAGTTCGCGGACGGCGGCGTCCCCACCGATCCCGATCTCAAACGCCTCGGGCCCTCCTTCGGCTCGCCCTGCGGCGGCGGCCACGGCATCGATTCCGCCGAAGACGGACGCCAGGCCCTGGCCGTCGCGGTTCTTCCGGACGGCACCATCGTCACCCAGTCGCGGGACCCGTGGACCATTCGGTTCGTCGACGTGAACTTTCAGCAGGTCCTGGCCGAAGTAACGCTCCCGGGCGAGTCCCGCAAGGACTCGGGCCATGACCTCTTCCACGAGGACGCGGGCCTCGGCATCGCGTGCGCATCGTGCCACGGCGAGGGCGGCGACGACGGCGTCGCGTGGCGATTCACCGAGCTTGGCCCGCGCCGTACGCAGGATCTCCGCGGCGGGCTTTCGGGCACCGAGCCGCTCCACTGGGGCGGTGACCTGCGGGACCTGCCGGATCTACTCGACGAAGTGATGTTCACGCGCATGGGCGGCCCGAAGGTTCCGCGCAAGTGGGCGAATGCCCTCGGTCACTGGATCGATTCCATGCCGAAGGGACCGGCGGTCACGGGCTTGAACCCGAGCGAAGTCGCGCACGGGAAGGCGCTCTTCGAATCGGGTAAGCTCGGGTGCATGTCGTGTCACAACGGCGAACACCTCACGAACAACGCGACCATCGCCGTGGGCACGGGCGAAGCGCTCCAGGTGCCGCGTCTGACGGGTTTGGGTCTGCGCGCGCCGTACATGCACGACGGATGCGCCTCGACACTGGACGAGCGGTTCACCAACGGCGCGTGCGGCGGCGGCGAAGCGCACGGACACGTCTCGGCACTCACGGACTCCGAGCGCCATGACCTCGTGGCGTACTTGAAGTCGCTCTGAACGAGGGGACGGGAGCCCGATCAACTCGGCGCGTAGAGCACGGAGAGCACGCCGCTATACACGTGCATCCGCGGTCGCCCGTCGAAGGGGCCGATTTCGAAGCTCGAGTACATGCCCGCAAAGGGAAGATCCTCGAGGGCCGAGCGGAGGATGCGCGCGTCGGCGCCGGGTCGCGAGAAGAGGCGCGACCCGCGGCTGCCGCACCCGACGTAGAGCCCGGCGATGGGCACGCCGCCTCGCAGGCCGCGTTCAAGGGAGCGGAGCATGGTGCGGAAATCGTCGAAGGCCGCGTGCGCATCGGGCGTGGCAAAGGCCACGCGGTCGCCTTCGCGAATCTCGGACCCGAGGTGAACGGCGCCCTTCACCGGGTGCACGCCCGTGACGCCGCGGACAAGGCATTGGTTGGCGCGATGGTGCCCTTCACCGCGCGGAGCGATGGCCACGAGGACCAGCGAGCGTTCACCACGACGGCGGGTGACATCGGCGAGGAGCTCGAGGGGGCGGTGCCCTCCCAGGCTCGTCACAAACCCCTCTTCGATGCGCTCGACGGGGAGCAAATCGGTGAGCCGCACGACCCCCGGAGAGACACCCGCCGACATGCGCACTCCGTCGTCGAACCGAACGGCGAGCGCAGAGACACGCTCAAGGGGTCCGCCCGGCACGCGCACGGCCAGGGTCGAACCTTCGGAGATGCCACCGCCCATGACGTCCACGGCGCCGGTCTCCGCGAAGAACCCTTCGACACACTCCGGCTCGAAGATGTGTCCGCGTGCGAGGAACAGGAACGGACACGGCTCGTCCGTGCGAAGCGGACGACCGAGTCGTTCACCAAGGCTCCGCGGCGTACCGGCGTTGGTGACGGTCGAAACGGCGATGCGCGTCGTGAGCGTGAGGACGCTGAGCGTGGATTCGCCATCGCTCTCGCCCTCGGGCGCCATGACATCCACGCCCCCCGACACGACGACCGTGGCGTGCGGGATGGCGCGCGCGACCCCGCGGCCACCGCCTCGGCCGACTTGGCGTGCGCACCCGCGGCGAACACGATGACGCTCTCCACCGCACGCCGGCCGATATCCACGGCGGCTTCGCACGCGGCGAAGTAACCCGCGCGCTCTGGGTCAGATTCGCGCGTCAGCGCGACCGCGGCGCGCTGGGGCACCCCCGGGATGGAACGGAACACGCCTTAAAGGCTAAACAAGAGCGCGACCGAACGTCGACTCTGCGACAGAACGCGCCGGCGGGCGATGGCCCGACCAAGCTCCTCGCGGAGCTCCACGGCGGAGGGCGTGCGCTGCTCCGGATCGGTGGCCGTCGCACGGTCGAGGATCGTGGCAATCCGCGAGGGAATACCCTTCGGATACGCCCGCGCGTACACCTCGCGGGCCACGAGCCCGAAGCTGTAGACGTCGCTCCGACGGGTGGCCTCTTCGCCGCGCATCTGTTCAGGTGCCGAGTACCGCGGGGTGCCGAGCGCCACGCCGCCGAGCGAGGTGCCCTGGGCCAGGTCGGCGGCGAGCCCGAAATCAATGACCACCACCGAGTCGTCCTTGCGCACGATGATGTTCGAGGGCTTCAGATCGCGGTGCACCACGCCGGCCGCATGGATGGCCACCAACGCGTCGAGCACACCGAGCACGAACCCGTGGGCACGCTTCGAAGCGAGCTTTTCGGCCACGAGCACCTCGCGGAGCGTGTGGCCTTCCGCGTGCTCCATCGTCAAGAAGAGCTCATCGCCCGCACGGCCGATGTCATAGACGCGGCTCACGTTCGGGTGGATCACCTTGCGCGCGATGCGGAGCTCGGGGCGAATGCGTTCCTCGAGACGAACGGACGCGGCGCGGCTGTTGCGCACAAACACCTTCAGGGTGACATCCGCGTCGAGCACGGTGTCCTCGGCGAGGTAGACCACGCTGCTCGCGCCGCGGCCAAGCAGCCGCTTGAGGCGGTACCGGTTCGCGAGCAGCCGCCGCGTGCCGAGCAGGAGCGCACAGCCATGCACCTCATGCGTGCTGACGAGCCGAAGGGACGTGGCCCGCGCACCGAGATCCGATCCGGTCTGCAAATCGATCTGCGTTGTCGTGCCCACGGCCACCGGCGCTCTTTGAGCAAGCGTCGTGCCGTACGCCGGAGCGAAGGAACTCTCGGCTTTTTTGCTCGGCACGCCAATTGCTGTGGAAGGCCCAGTGGCCAGGACCCGTGACCAGCGCGGCCACGGGCAACCGCCGTCGCCATGGGATTCGGAACGCGTTCACCGACGGGCGGCTACGCGTACTTCACGCGGAAGTTCTGCGCGGAACCGGGGACGGCGAGGCCCAGATCGAGGAATTCCACGCCCTCGACCGCGCCCACGGCATCCCGGAACGCGCCCGAGACGAGGATCTGCGTCGCCTCGGCGGTCCCCTGCGCCAGGATTTGCGCCGCCGCCGCCTCCACGCCCCACACGTCGGCCCCCCCCGCGCGCAGCACCTTTCCGTGCCCGACGCCGATGCAGAGGAGGAACTGCTCCTCGGGAGAACGTCGTTCGTTCGCTCGACGCGCGGCGCGCTGGAGATCCATGGCACACGCCAGCGCCAACTCGGGTCGACGGAAGAGCACGAAGAGGCTGTCGCCTTCCATGCGCACGAGCACTCCGTCGTGGTCCACGATGAGCGGGAGCGCGAGCGCCTTCTTTTCCTGAAGCACGCGCAGGAAATGGATGATGCCGAAGGCGGCCGCCTGCCGCGCGAAACCGGCGAGATCCGTCACGAGCACGCTCCACTCTTCGCCGAAGAGGTTCCAGATGCGCTGATCGATGCGCTTGTGGTCCGCGCCGGGCTGTGCCCGCTGCTCGATGAGCGCCCAGAGGCGCGCTTCGGTCCGTTCCGCTTCGTTCGGGAGCATGGCGCCCTTATAGCGCCATTCGGCGGCGGCGCCGTAGGGCAAGGATCGTGAGCGACAGGAGGGCCAAACCCAAACCTCCGCCGCGCAGTCCGCCGCGCCCGGAATCGAGCCCGGGCACCAGGGCGCAGCCGCCACCCTTCCCCTTCTTGCCTGGGCACTTGCCCGTGAGCGTGCCGAGGTCCACCTCGGCCTCGGCCATGTCCACCGGCTCGGCGCCGCCGTAGGCAAGCCACGCGTCGTAGGCACGGGCACCCCAGTTGCCTTCGTTCGGGTCGAGGGAGTCGGGGGCGTGGTCGCGGAGGAACTCGATGTACTCCTTCGTGGTGGTCTGGAAACGGAGCCGCGCACGGATGCGCGCAGGGCCCTCACCGCAGACCGGGAGCACATAGCTCGCATCGTCGTAGCCGCGGTACCCACCGTTCCCGTCCCCGTAGTCGCGCCCCACGGGCTCCATGTCGAGCTCCGCCGGCGCGGCGAATCCCTTCGGGGAATGCGCGTGTCTTCGAGGCGCGTGTCGTTCTGAATGAAATGGAAGCTCGGCGAATCACCCACGCCGAGCTTCACCTCGTAGGTGCGTTCGGCCGCGTCGTGTTCAAGTTCGTGGGATTCGGCGTCGTAGCGCCCCGAGCCGGTGAGCACGGTTCCGTCGGCGTCGAGCACCGTGATCTCAAGCCACATGCGGCGCCCCTCCGGGTAGCCCGTCGGGAGCTTGTGACCGGTCTTGTTGGTCACGCGGACCGTGGCGCCGGCCACGTCGCCCTCGAGGCTCACGTCGCGAATCTCGACGGTCGCCGCGGCCGCGAGCGATGCGCGCGCAAGGTCACCAGTGCGCGCGAGGGCTTGCTTCGCGAGGTCCGTGTTGTCGGGCAGCTCGGCGGCGATGGCCGCGGGCATCCATGTGTTCGCCCCCACGAGCTCATGCCGACGGAAGTAGTCGCGCAGTGGGCCGTCGTTCGCGGCCTTGCGTGCGCCGTCGACCTCCGGCATGTGGCACGTCTGGCAGGTATCGCCGTTTGCCGCCGCGTCGCTGTGCTTCCACTCGCTGTAGGTGCGTTCGAGGGCGACGGGCCGCCCGGTCTCGCTCCCATCCGCGCGGCGTCCCATCACCACGGGGTTTGTGATGTCGTGACACTGGCCGCAGAAGTCCCCCGATGCGAGGAACGTGCTCTTCCGAGCGGGATGCATGACGTGAACTTCCGGGTCCTCTTCGTAGGGACCGATGGAGACCGTCGCTTCGTCACCGTCGAGGAAATGGAGCTGAGCGTTCTGTAGATAGGGCGCGTCAGGATCGGCGGCGTCCTCGTCCACCTGATGGCACACGGCGCAGGTGACGCCGTCGAGATCACTCGAGAGGAATCCGCGGTCATCCGGCAAGAAGCGCGGCCCGTCGGCCTCGGACCATTCGGGCAGCGACGAACGCCCCCGGAGCCACGCGGGCATGGAGTGGCACCGCACGCAGAAGTCCGCCGCATCCGCGTTGTCCTTCTCCGCGATGGCGAGGGCCGCGCGGAACACGAGATCACGGGCGGCGTTGGCCATCATCGAACCGCGCCACACGTCCCACGGCTCGTCATCGCTTTCGTCGTCGTAGTCGCCGTGGCACTCGGAGCATTTCTCGGCGGACTGGAGCGGCGCGGAGATGCCGCCGTCCTTCCCCACGGGTTGCGTGCCCGGCTGGAAAATCTGCGCATTCGCCGATGCGCTCGCCGCGCTCAAGACGAAGGCAACCGCGAGTCGAGCGGAGATCGCCGCCGTGCGCGTCATCCTTCGCCGGGCACGATCTTGAGAATCGTCCCGTTCTTGTAGGAGACGATGTACATCTCGCCGTCGTTGTCCTGGCCGAAGGAAACGACACCGTCCAGGTTCGCGTCGCGGCTCAGGTCGGAGAGGCGCTGCTTGTCGCGAATGGTCCCATCGCAGTATCGGAACATGGCGATGTCATCCGAGCAGTAGTCGGAAAAGAGGTACGCGCCCTGAAGATCGACAAAGGCCGAACCCGCGTACACGTAGCCGCCCGACACGGAGCATGCGCCGCGCATGAGCGGGTCGGAATCGTCCCCGTGGGGGAACTCGACCACCGGCGGCGTGTGGTTCGTGGCGAGGGCCTGGGTCGCCTCGGCGCCATCGTGCACGTGGGTGCCCTCAAAGGCACGCCACCCAAAGTTGAGCCCGCCCTCGCCCTTCGGCGCGACGTCGATCTCCTCCACGGTGTCCTGCCCCACGTCGCCGATGTAGAGGTCGCCCGTGTAGCGGCTGAAGGAGAAGCGCCAGGGGTTACGAAGACCGTAGGCCCAAATGCGCTCATCACCGGATGCGCCCGAGAAGGGGTTCCCGGCCGCGGCGTAGTCGCCACCCATGTTGTCCACGTCGAGGCGAAGGAGTTTGCCGAGGACCACGTTCCTGTTGAGGCCGTTGCCCACGGGACCGTGGCTCACGTCGTTGTCGTCGCCACCGCCGCCGTCGCCCACGCCGACATAGAGACGACCGTCGGGCCCGAAGGCGATCATGCCGCCCACGTGATTTCGGCCGCCGAGGTCGTCGAAATTCAGAAGTTGCCGCACTTCGGCGCCATTCGCGACGTCGGAATTCCCCGAAACGCCGTACTCGGCCACCACGGTGTGGAGCGCTTGGCTCGAGGGGTTATAGAAAACGAAGAAGCGACCGTTCGTCGCGTAGTTCGGGTGGAACGCGAGACCGAGGAGCCCGCGCTCGTCGCCTTCGCTGCTCCCGTTGTAGTCAACCTTCGACGCGATATCGAGGAACGGTGTCGGGAGAACCGCACCGTTTCGCACGAGCTTGATGACGCCGCGCTTTTCGACAACCCAGAGCGTGTTCGTGTTGCCGGGCGCTTGGGTCACAAACACCGGGTGGTCGAGTCCGTCGGCCGCCACGGCGAACGCGAGATCCGGGAGCACGGCGTTCCTCCGGCACGAGGGATCGCTACCGGCATCGCCCGGGACGAGGGCGTCGCTCGGATTCGCGCCATCGGATGCGGTGCTGCCATCCATCATGGAGCCGTCGGATCCGGTGGAACCCTTCGAGTCGCCGCAGGCGGCGACCAGGGCGAGACCCCCAAGGAGAACAAGGTGAAACGGGGTCGCTCCACGGAACGCTGTACAGGTGCGCATATCGCGTTAGATTCCCGGCCAATGGACAAAAAAGCAATCCGCGAACGGTGGCAGACGATGATCGCGCAGGCGGAGCGACTCGCCGAGACGGACAATTTCATCGACGCTGTTGCGCGCGCCCAACGCGCCCATGCGGAACTTAGCCAAACCGCGGGCAACGCTTCCGGCGCCGACCGCGCATGGCTCGAGAAGGACCTGTACTTCTGCGAACGCGAACTGGCGCGACTCGAGGCTGCGCGCGACGCGTGGCACGCGGGTGTCGAAGCACGACGCAACGCTTCCGTCGAACGCGAACGCCGCATCTACGACGAACCGCTCGCGGTACGCGCTCGCTAATGGGCCGCTCGGCCACCGCAAGCACGTTCGTCGAGCGCCGCGCGCGGCTCATGTCGGCATGGACGGGCACGGCGGTGCTCTTCGCGGGGCGCGAGCGTTCGAGGAACTACGGCGCGAACACGTTCCCGTTCCGCGCGTCGAGTCACTTCCTCTACTTCGCCGGTGCGTCGATCCCTGGAGCGGCACTCGTGCTCCGCGACGGCCGTGCGACGCTCCACGTGCCGCGCCCGGCGGAAGACGACGCCCTTTGGCACGGCACGTTGCCGACGCTCGAGTCCATCGGCGAAGCGGCGGGCTGTGACGCGGTTTGGTCGGACGATTTGGCGGCCGATCTGCGGAGCGCCGCCGACGCGGCAACGACGCCCGCCTTTGACGCGGCCACGGCGCTCGAGCGCCAGCGGGCCCTCGGACGAAGCGGCGAAAGCCTGACCGACGCCGATCGGGCGTTCGTCGATGCCGTTGTCGGCGTTCGTATCCTCCATGACGATGCGGCGCTTCGTGCACTCCGCGATGCGGCCAGCGCAACCACCGAAGCCCACGTGCGCGGAATGCGGGCGACACGACCCGGGCGAACCGAGTGGGAAATCGTCGCCGACATGGAACACACCTTCGCCGCCCGCGGCATGGGGACGTCGTATTCGTCCATCGTGACGGTGCATGGCGAAGTGCTGCACCACCACGGGCACGCCAACACCCTCGCCGCGGGCGATCTCCTCCTCGCGGACGTCGGTGCTGAAACGGGTGGCGGTTGGGCGGCCGACGTGACGCGTACTTGGCCCGTCACGGGAACGTTCTCGCCAACACAGCGTGCCATCTACGAAGTGGTGCTCGAAGCGCAGGCGCGCGCCATCGCACTGGTGAAACCAGGCACGCGGTACCGCGATGTGCACCTCGAGGCATGCCGCGCGCTCGCGGAGGGCCTCGTGGCGCTTGGCATCCTCGTGGGCGATCCGGGTGAACTCGTCGCCGATGGCGCCCACGCGGTGTTCTTCCCGCACGGCGTCGGGCATTTGCTCGGCCTCGACGTGCACGACATGGAGGATCTCGGCGATCACGCGGGCTACGGGCCTGGACTCCGCCGCGCCGAACAGTTCGGCCTCGGCTACCTGCGCCTCGACCGCATCCTTGAGCCTGGAATGGCCGTGACCATCGAGCCGGGCTTCTATCGCGTACCGGCCATCCTCGAATCGGAGCTCGTGCAAAAGCTCGGCAAGGGCCGCGTGCGACTCGATGTGCTCGCCCGCTACGCCGACGTGCGCGGGATCCGCATCGAAGACGACGTGCTCGTGACCGCATCGGGCAACGAAGTGCTCACATCGCCGCCGAAATCCGTTGCCGACGTGGAAGCCACCGTCGGTGCGGCGGCAGGAGCGACCACGTGAGTGTTCGCCCGATCGCGCTCGTGGGTGAGCCCGTGCTCCGCGAACGCGCACGGGAGGTGACGCCCGAGGAACTCCGCGCCCCCGCCACGCAGGCGTTCATCGACGACCTTGTCGAAACCATGCGCCACGCCAAGGGTGCCGGCCTCGCGGCAAACCAAGTCTTCGAGCCCATCCGCATCTGCGCCATCGAAGTGGGCGAGAACCCCCGCTACCCCTACAAGCCGCGGATTCCGCTCACGATCCTCATCAACCCCGTCCTCGAACCCCTCGAGGGCGAGCTCTTCGACAACTACGAAGGCTGCCTGAGCGTGCCGAATCTTCGCGGCGTCGTGCCCCGGCATACGCGCATCCGGGTGCGCGCCCTGGATCGACACGGCGCCGCCATCGACCGCGTCGTCGAGGGCCTCACGGCGGGCACCTTCCAGCACGAGTGCGACCACCTCGACGGCAAGCTATTCCTCGATCGCGTCACCGACACCCGCACGCTCACGACATGGGACGCCTTTGAGGCCCACCACCGCGACGCCTTCGTGACCCGCGTGGAAGCGCTCGTGAAGAAATACGGTTCGTGAACGCCGCGGGACGCGTGGAACCGTTTGCAGCGCGCTGGACTCCCGCCTACCGTGGCCGCCCATGACCGGGTCGTCGTCCCTCGAGGCTCTAACGTCGCGCGTGGAAACGCTGCGCACGGAGCTTGCGGCGTTTGAGACGCGCGTATCGCGAATCTCCATGGCCCGGCTCGCAGTCTTCCTTGGGGCAGCGGTGGCCGTGGGCCTCGGGCTCGCGGAGCCGAACGCCTTGCTCTTCGGCGTCGGCGCCGCCGGATTCCTCGTTTTCTTTGCCCTCGTCGCGTACCACGGACGCGTGGACGAGGCCGAGTCGCTCGTGCGTGCGCGCCTCGACGTTTGCCTGCGACACCTCAAACGCCTCGGCGGCACGTTCACCGAGTTCAAGCGGGACGGCGCACTGCTTCTCCCCGCCGATCACGCCTACGCACATGACATCGATCTCGTGGGCCCCGGATCCCTCTTCCAATGGATCGACACCACGCACACGACGCGCGGCGAACGCACGCTACTCAAGTGGCTCGGCGGCGGCGCGAACACCGATGAAATCCGCGAACGCCAGGAGGCCGTGCGCGAACTGGCCGAGCTTGGTGCCTTCCGGGAAACACTCGAAGCGGAGCTCGCACGGCGCGCCGAGAAGCTCAAACTCGACCCGTCGCCATTCCTCGAGTTTGTCGGTCACCGTGCGCTCTTCCTGGGGAACCTTCCGGCCACGGCACTGCTTTTTCTGCTGCCCGTCGGCACCATCGGTTGCCTGGTGGGCGCCATGCTCCGCGTGGTCCCACCCTCCGCATGGGTGGTCTTCGTCGTCCTTCAGATCGTGCTCTACCTCGCCCTCGGCGGTCGCGCGCATCACGCGTTCGACCTCGTCGCCGCCCGTCGTGGCTACGTGGACGCGTTCTACCGCGCGTTCTGTGCCATCGAGACGACCTCGTTCACGGCCCCCCGGCTCGAGGCACTCAAGCGCCGCTTCTTTGTCTCGGGAGACGCCCCCTCGAAACACTTCCGCTCCCTCGACACCTGGGCCGGACTCGCCGAGGTGCGCCGCCAGTTCCCGCTGAACCTTGTCCTGAACGCGCTCCTGCTTTGGGACTTTCATGTGCTGCTGGGCCTCGAACGATGGAACGCCCGCGCCGGTCGAGGACTCGAGTCGCTCTTCGATGCGCTCGGTGAACTCGAGGCGCTGGCGTCGCTCGCCACGCTCCCGGCGCTTGATCCGAGCGCAACGTTCCCCGAGATCGTCACCGACAAGCCCACCTTCGAAGCGACGGGGCTTGCGCATCCGCTGCTGCCCGCGGAAGCACGCGTCGCGAACGACCTCACCGTCACGGGACAGGGTTCCGTCGTCGTCGTCACCGGCTCGAACATGGCAGGAAAGAGCACGCTGCTCCGCTCGGTGGGGCTCAACATCGCGCTCGGCTTGGCGGGGGGCGCGGTGGTCGCGACCTCGCTTCGTCTGTCGCCCGTTCGTCTGCGCGCCAGCATGCGCGCGGCGGATTCCCTCCAGCGGGGCGCGAGCTACTTCCACGCCGAGCTCACGAAGCTCAAGGGCGTCGTCGTGGACGCGGACGGCGAACCGGCCGTGTTCTTCCTCCTCGACGAACTCCTCCGCGGTACGAACGCCCAGGCCCGCCACGTCGGGGCAAGGTCGGTGGTCGTGCACTTGGCGCGACGGGGCGCCCTCGGGCTTGTGGCAACCCACGACGTGGCCCTGGCCGAACTCGGCAGCGCGATCCCCGGCACGGTGACGAACGTGCACTTCACCGACACGGTATTGAACGGTGAAATGACCTTTGATTTTCGCCTACGCGAGGGCGTCGTGAAGTCGAGCAACGCGCTCCGCCTCCTCGAACTCGCGGGCATCGAAGTGCAGGCCTAGGCCCGGTTTCGTCGGCCCCTCCGCCGGACGGCGCACATCGGATTACCCACTGGACACGTGGGCCACCGGGTCGGGACAATCGGCTACCCATGACGACCCCACGGCAGGCGCTCGGCGAGCTCCTTCGGCTCCCGGAAGTCCCCGACGCCGAGGGGCGGCGCGCCGGTTGGCGGCAGGCGCTCGCGACGCTTGGCGGCGCCGTGCTTGATCAGCGACCGGCGCCCCTTGAAGGCATGCCGCCGCAAAAGATTCAGGCGGCGATTCGCGTGGCGCTCGAATCACGGCTCGTGGACGACATCGACTTTCTTTCGCCCCCCGCCCGCGCGGCATGCCTCTACGAGCTCGGAACCGCACTCCCTCCCGGCCCGGAGAAGCGCGAACTTGGACGACGCGCGTTGCGATTGCTCCTCGAAGGAGACGCGCCCACCTTCGCCATGCTGGCGACGCTCCTGGCGCTCGGCTCGAGCCGTGCGCTGACGGGGCCCGCGATTCAGGCGCGCGTGGCCCTGTGCCTCGACCTCCCCATCGGTGCGGGCGCCCGCGCCGATGCGTTGGCCTTGGCGTTGATCTCGAGGCGCGAAACCGTACGCGAGTGGCTCACCGAACCGTCGATGGGTTCGCTTCCTTCGCGCCGCTTGGCCGCACGCCTCCTCGAGCGCGCCGCCCGCGAAGCCCAGCGGCGCTGCGCCCTGGGCGAGTACGCCGCACCGCGCGTCTTCAAGGCACCCGAAGTGAAATCGGTCTGGTCGCGTCTCCTCGCCGATCGCGAGCCCCTCGTCTGGCGTCACGTGGCCACGGCGCGCGGCCTCTTGACCGCCGCCAATGAGGACCTCGCCGTGGAGGTCCATCGCCAGACCGATCCCACGCTTTCGCCGACGGAATGGCGCCGCGCGGCGACCTCCATCGCCGCGTCCATCGCGGTGGACCCGGAGGGCGCCGTGCGAACCGCCAACCAGCTGCTCCGGAGCCCCATCTTCGCCAAGGACCGGGGCGTCGCCGCATCCCTCGCCCTGGGTTTGCCGCGCGCGGCGGAGGCGGAACCGGCGGCGGTCGAGAAGGTGCTCGGCCCCCTGCTTGCGAAGGGCGACGTCGACACCTTCGAAGCGCTGGCGGACATCCGACACGAACGCATCCACGAAACCTTCGACGCAACGGTGTTCCACACCGCCTGCGACCGACTGGCGGACATCCTTCGAACCGACACGGGTCTCGACGACGGTCAGACGGCACTCATCGAGGCGCTCCGGGACGAGCTGTCCGGGGACCGGACGAGCGGCGAGCTTTCCCTCGTGCATCGCATCGACGGCGCCATGATGCGTTACGCCTCGGAGGGCGCCCACGCCGCGTTCGACGAAGCGCGGTCGACCCTCGCCCTGGTGCGCGACATGGTCGATCGCATCGAGCGGGCAAAGGAGTCGTCCGCGGACGATCGCAAGGGTGCGTTCCGCGCGCTTCGCGAAATCGACATGGCGCTCCTCGAGAAGTCCACCTTGAACTCACTCCTCCGCCTCGACAGCACGAAGTCCGAGGCGAGCCGCGCGACGCTGAACGAGAGCACGAGCCGCGTGACCGAGTGGCTCTTCGATCGCGAAAGCGAACCGGTCACCGCGGACGCGCCGGTGGAGCACTTCGTCTACCGCATGCGTCGCGTCCGGACCTGGCTTCACCTCGTCGACGCGGACATCGGTCGCAACGGGGAAAACGCCGAAATGGCGCGGGAAAAGCGCCTGGAGTCGGCCCGGCGGCTCCTCGTGCGCGTCCGAGACGACGAGGATTCGAAACTCGATCGCGTGGTCCGCGCCGCGTGCTCCCGCGCCTGTGACGCGCTCGTGCGGGAAGAGATCTTTGAGGTCAGCGACGTGCTTGTGCTCGCCACGCTCTACGCCCGCGAGGGCCGCGCGATCCTGACCTTCGCGGAAGCGTCCGTCGTCCCAGAGATCAAGCAGAGCCTCGAGAGCTACTCCGCCCTTCGCAGGGTGATCGATGAAAGCCCGCCCACCGAAGGTGGTCGCGACGCGGTGCTCAAGACGTTCCTCGAGTTCGTGAATGCGCTCCCCATTTCGAGCACGCCGCGCCTTGAGGCGCTACGCCAGACCCTGCTCGCGATTCACCAAGCGCTCGACGCCATCACCCAGGCCCGGTCGCTCGCCTCCCTTCGAAAGGCGGGCGCCGGTTCGTCGCTCACCGAACTTGAGATCGGTTTGGATCACCTGACCCAGCTCGTGGCCGGCGCGACCCGTCGCCTCGGAATCGAGCCCCCACACACCGATCCGCTCACCCCCGCCGCCATTCGCGGGCTCGACTTCGCGGCGGAGCGCGCCGCCAACGGGACGACCGGCGCAAAGGCCGACCTCGACGCCGCCATCGACGGTCTCGCCGGCTGCTTCAAGGATGAACTCCCGCCGTTCGTGGGCGCCGCCACCGCCTTCGTCCTCGAGCACCTCCGCGGCCTGCCGGCGGAGGAACCCGAGGGCTCCCGCGCCAGGCCGTCCGAGCTACCCACGAAGGCCGCGCCGCTCCCGCCCTGGCTTCCGCCCGGGCGTACGCTCGGTTCGTTCTATGTGCTTCGCGTGCTCGGCACCGGCGCCGTCGGCTCGGTGTTCGTCGCGACCCGCATCGAGGATCGCTACAAACGGGAGCCGCAGCGGTTCGCCCTCAAGGTTCCCGACTACGCCGGCGCGGCCGCCCGCGAACTCTCGGAACGGGAGTTCCACGCCGTGTTTCGCCAGGAGGCCGGCGCGCTCCTGTCGCTCCCGGATCACCCGAACCTGGCACGCCTCGTCACCTTCGACGCCGGTGCGCAGCCCAAGCCGATCCTCGTGATGGAGCTCGTGGAGGGCCCAAGCCTTGAACGCGTGCTCCGACTTCGCAACATGGACATTGACCACGCGTTCGAGTTGCTCGACGGCGCCGCCGCTGGGCTCGACGGCATGCATGCCGCGGGCATCGGCCATCTCGATGTGAAGCCGTCGAATGTCATCTTGCGCGAACAGCAAATCGGCTCCCTCGAGAGCCCCGCGCACGGTCCCGTCCTCGTGGACTTCGGGCTCGCGGGTCGCAACATCCGCCCGGGGTGCGCGACGAGCGCGTACGGCGCGCCCGAGGTGTGGGGCACGCTCGGTCGCGGGACCAAGCTTCGACCCATGCCGGCCGACGTGTATGCCTTCGGCTGCCTCGTCTACGAAGTGCTCACCGGTACGACGCTCTTCACGGGGCCGTCGGAGATCGCACTCGTGACGAGCCACATCAGCCACGACGGCAACCCGCCGCCCATCACGGCCCTCGCCTCGGATCCGAAGCTCGGCACCCTCGTGACGCTCCTCACCTCGATGCTTCGCCACAAGCCCGACGATCGGGCAACGATTTCCGAGGTTCGAGCACGCATGAAGGACGTGCACACGGACCTCCGGGGAGCGGCGTGGCCGCTCGTACGGCCGAGCTGAGGCTGCTATAGAGGGCGCCATGTCGAACGGCGCCTTTCACTTTCCAGAGCCCGTGAACGAGCCGGTGTTGTCGTACGCACCGGGCAGCCGCGAACGACGCGAACTCGAGGCCGCCTTGCCGCGCGTGGCGAAGGAACAGCCGGAGATCCCGGTTCGCGTTGGCGGTGCCGAGCATCGCGGCGGCGCGGTCTCCACGGTCACCATGCCCCACGCCCACCGTGAAGTCATCGCGAAGGTGCACCACGCCACGGGCAAGCATGTGGAGGCGGCCATCGACCAAGCCCTTCGCGCTGCGCCCGCCTGGCGTGCCATGTCCTTCGCGGACCGCGCGGGCATCTTCATGAAGGCCGCCGATCTGCTCGCGGGCCCGTGGCGCGCGCGGGTCAACGCCGCCTGCATGCTCGGACAAAGCAAGACCTGCTACCAGTCGGAGATCGACGCGGCCTGCGAGCTCATCGACTTTCTTCGTTTCAACGTCCACTTCGCGGACCGGATCCTCGCCGAGCAACCCATCTCGTCACCCGGTGTCTGGAACCGCAGTGAGTATCGACCCCTCGAAGGCTTCGTCTTCGCGGTGACTCCGTTCAACTTCCTCGCCATCGCGCTGAATCTCCCGACGGCCCCTGCGATCCTGGGCAACGTCGTCGTGTGGAAGCCGGCGACGACCACCATGCTCGGCGTGCACGTGATGATGGAGCTCCTCCGCGAAGCGGGGCTCCCGGATGGCGTGATCAACATCGTCCCCGGCGACGGGCCCGAGCAGGGCCAGGCCGCCCTCGCCTCCCCGCACTTGGCGGGCATCCATTTCACCGGAAGCACGACGACCTTCCGCGCCCTGTGGCGGGGCGTCGGCGAGCGCATCGATCAGTACCGCGCGTTTCCGCGCATCGTCGGCGAGACGGGGGGCAAGGACTTCATCGTCGCGCACCCGAGCGCGGATCCCACCGCGGTCGCCACGGCCATCCTCCGCGGCGGCTTCGAATTCCAGGGGCAAAAGTGCTCCGCCGCATCGCGCGTGTACCTGCCGAAATCCCTCGCGGCTGCCGTCACGGAGCGTGTGGTCAGCGAAGCGGCGACGATTCGCATGGGTGACGTGCGCGATTTTTCGAATTTCATGGGCGCCGTCATCGACGAACGCGCGTTCAAGAAGATCTCGGGCTACCTCGACCTCGCCAATTCCACCGCGCGGGTGCACACCGGCGGCAAGGCGCACGGCGAAACGGGCTGGTTCATCGAGCCGACCTTCGCGGAGGTGGATGACCCGGCGCACCGACTCATGCAGGAAGAGATCTTTGGCCCCGTCGTCGCCTCCTACACCTACGACGACGCGCGCTACGACGAAGTCCTCTCCTTGATCGACGGCACGTCGCCCTACGCGCTCACCGGCGCGGTGTTCGCACGCGATCGCGGAGTCATCGCCCACACCACCGAGCGACTCGCGGAGTGCGCGGGCAACTTCTACGTCAACGACAAGCCCACCGGCGCCGTCGTGGGGCAACAGCCCTTCGGCGGAGGCCGCGCGAGCGGCACGAACGACAAGGCGGGCAGCCTCTGGAACCTCGTGCGCTGGGTCTCCCCGCGCTCGATCAAGGAGACCAGCGCCTCGCCCACGGACCACCGCTACCCCCATATGGGCTAGGCGACGGGCGGCGCCCCGTAGGCTCCCGGCGCATCCCAGGCGCCGTGTGGAGCTCCGTTTTGGGCCCAAATACGGCGAAATTCCGCACTCGCACCGGAACTATCCAGCGCGGGTGTGGGTTCGCCGGGCGGCCCGAAACCTGCATTTTCCCAGGCCGCGTATGCGGTGGATGTGGTGCGTTGTGCTGGGGTGGTCGCTGTCCCTGGCCGGATGCGTCGGCCTCGTGGGGGGCGGCGACGGCGGATCGACCGGTCCGGAGAACGGCCGCGTCGTCCAAGGCATCGCCGTCGGCGAAGGGTTTCTCCGCCGGCTGACGCGCGCCCAGTACGAACACGCGGTGGGCGATCTGTTCGATCGTTCGTTCGAACTCCGTGCCCGATTGCCCGGCGACGACACGACGCTGGGCTTTGACCTCGGCAAGAACATTTCCCAGGCCCACGTCGAGGCCTACTTCGTCGCCGCCGAAGCCGTCGCGGCCGAAGTGACCGAGGACCTCGACGCGCTCCTTGGCTGTGGCGCGACCCCCGACCGCGACTGCGTCGGGGCATTCGCCGATGACTTCGGTCGCCGCGCCTTCCGTCGGCCGCTCAGCGGCGACGAGCGAAGCCGCCTGCTGGGCCTCTACGACGCGGGCCTTGGCAGCTACGGCGCACGCGAGGGCGTGGAGATGCTCATCGTCGGCGCGCTCACTTCGCCGCACTTCCTCTACATCGCCGAACTCGACCCGACCAACGCGCGGGCGGGCGACGTGCTCCGGCTTTCGTCCTACGAGGTGGCGACGCGCCTCGCGTTCCTGCTCTGGGACTCGGGCCCGGACAACGAGCTCCTCGATGCGGCCGCGAACGACGAACTCGCCTCCGACGATGGGATCCTCATTCAGGCCAATCGAATGCTGGAAGACGATCGCAGCCGGAGGGGGTTCCGCGCGTTCTACGACCAATGGCTCCAGCTGCAGAACCTCGCGTCCCTCGAAAAACAAGACGCGCCCGAGTTCGCCGGGGCCATGGCCGCGGACATGGCTTCCTCGTTCGCCGCGTTCATCGACGAGATCGTGTGGGAACAAAACGGCGGCATGCACGAACTCCTGAGTTCGAAGCTCGCCTACGTCCCGTCGAGCCTTGCCACGGTCTACGAGGTGTCCGTCGACGACGGCGCCATGATGCGCATGGAGTCGGTGCCGAACCGCATCGGTCTGCTCACCCAGCCCGCCATCCTCGCCCTCACGAGCAAGTCGGCGGGCTCGGACCCCATTCACCGCGGCAAGTTCGTGCGCGAGCGCGTGCTCTGCGATGTCCTCACGCCGCCTCCACCGAACCTCAAGATTGAGTTTCCCGAGAAGACACCCGGCGTCAGCACGCGCGAGCGGTTCGCTCAGCACCGTTCGGATCCGAGCTGCAATGGCTGTCACCGCCTCATCGACCCGGTGGGCTTCGGTTTCGAGAACTACGACGGCCTCGGGAACTTCCGCACCGTGGACAACGACGCGGACGTGGACGCGAGCGGCGAAGTCGTGGACGCGGACCTGACCCCGGACGACGCGACGGGCGCGTTCGATGGCGTCGAAGGGCTCGCAAACCTCCTCAAGGACAGCGCAAAGGTGCGCGACTGCATGACGACGCAGTACTTCCGCTACGCGTTCGCCCGGGGCGAGGGGGACGCAGACGAAGCGACCATGAAGGAGCTCCGCTCGGCGAGGGACGCCGCCGATGGCTCCATCACCGGCATGCTCGCCGGGGTCGTGACGACCGACGCCTTCCTTCACCGGAAGGTCGGCCCGCGGGAGGACCAACCATGAGGCGACCGAGTACCCTGGGACGACGGCTCTTTCTAGGCGGCCTCGGCGCCGCGGGCGTGGGCGCCGTGCCGCTCCTTCGATCGCTCGAGTCCACCTCGAAGGCCGCCACGGGTTTCCCGAAGCGCCTCGTGATCTGGTTCACGCCAAACGGTTCCGTTCCCGAGGAATGGTTTCCAAAGTCGGGCGGAGAGACCGACTTCGTGCTCGGCCGCATCTTGAAGCCCCTCGAGGACGCGGGGTTCCGCGACAAGCTCCTCGTCATGGGCGGCCTCGACATGAAATCGACGCAGTCCGGCCCGGGCGACGGTCATCAGGTGGGCATGGGTCACATGCTCACGGGCACTGCCCTGCTCGATGGCGACGTCAAGGGCGGTTGCGACACGTGCCCGGCCGCGGGCCTCGCGGGCGGCATTTCGGTCGATCAGCGCGTGGCGAACCAAATCGGCAACGAAACGCCGTTCCGCTCCCTCGAGCTCGGCATTCGCGCGGACAGAAACTCGGAGAACGCCTGGACGCGCATGAGCTACCGCGGCTCGAACCAGGCGCTTCCGCCCGAAGTGGACCCGAACCAAGCCTTCGCGCGCGTCTTCGGGGACGTCGACGTCGATCCCGCCGAGCGCGCAAAGCAGGAGGCCATGCGCAAGAGCGTCATCGACTCCGTCAAACAGGACTTCGGTTCGTTCGAGTCGCGACTGAGCTCCGACGACAAGAAGCGCCTCGAGTCACACTACGAGGGCGTGCTCAGCATCGAAAAACGCCTCGGGCTTGTGGGCGCGGGCTGCGAGAAGCCGGTCCTCGGGGCGCCACTCCAGAACCCGCGCTCCCAGGACAACATCCGGGAGGTTGCGGACCGCCAAATCGAAGTGGCCACCATGGCCATGGCCTGCGATTTGACGCGAGTCGTGAGCTTCCAGTGGAGCAATTCGGTGGGGGACAATCTTCTGAGCTTCCTCAACGCGAACGGCACGCCCATCGCGGACGGTCATCACTCCATTTCGCACCTCGACGATCAAACCGCCGCGCGCGAACAGCTCATCGTGATCAACCAGTGGTACGCGACGAAACTCGCTGAGCTTCTCACGGCCATGGATCGCGTCGTGGAGGGCGACGGCACCATGCTCTCGAACTCGGCGGTGATTTGGGTGAATGAACTGGCCGAGGGCGGTCCCCACAACCACAGCAACATGCCGTTCCTCATCGCGGGCAACGCGGGCGGCGCCTTCCGCACGGGTCGCTACGTGACGCTGAACAAGCAGCCGTACAACAACAAGTACGACTGGAAGGGCGTCCCCCACAACAATCTCTGGGTGTCCGTGTGCCAGGCGTACGGCATCGATACGAACACCTTCGGGGACCCGAACTTCTGCACGGGCGCCATCCCCGAGCTCACCTAGGGCGAACGCAGGTACCGCATCGCCGGAGGGCGACCGGGCCCCTCCCCGCGCCTCACTGCGTGTAGTCGCGGTACCTGTAGAAGGCGGAGATCACGCTGAAGATGGCCGCCGCCGCCGCCATGAGCCCCGCGAAGAGCCAGAAGAACGTGACGAGCGGAAGCCCCTCGAATCGGGCGAGGACGGCGACCAGCTCGTTGCCGAAGGACACCGTCAGGAGCCAGAAGCCCATCACCGTCGACTTCATGCGCCGCGGCGCCTGGGTGTACGCAAACTCGAGGCCGGTCACCGACACCATGACCTCGGCCACGGTGATGAGCAGGAAGGGCACGAACTGCCACGCCACGTGCACCGGGTGGGTCGGGTCACCCTCGAGCGCGATCTGGATGAGCGCAACGCACACGAACGCCGTCGATGCGACGAACATGCCGATGGACATGCGGCGCAGGGGCGTCATTTTCCAACCCGTGAGCTTCTCGACCCCGGGATAGAGCCCGAACCCGAAGAGGGGCACGAGCATCATCACCAGCACGGGGTTCATGGCCGCCACTTGGGAGGCGAGCATCTCGAACTTCCATCCGAAGATGTCGAAGTGCCGGTCCATGAGCTCGGCCTGGCGAATCCAGCTGCTCCCGTGCTGGTCAAAGAGCGACCAGAACACGGTGACCATGGCGAACACGAGGGCGATGCGGAGTACCGCCCACGGCCCCTCCGCCGCTTCCACGCCGAAGCGACGCACCGCGGGTCCGTAAAACCAATGGGACGCGAGCCCCTCCGTGTCCGCCGCCACGGCCGCTCCCACGCCCGGCGCGCCTGCGCTCCCGTCGACGAACGCCACGGCGAGGGGCGCTTCCTCGCGACCGGTGAATCGAACCTTGAGCGCGTAGAAAAGCACCGCAAGGAAGCCGTCGTCCGGCTGCATGCGCTGCCGAAGGGCGAAGACCGCGAAGCCCGCGGCGAGGAAGGCGACCGAAATGGCGAGCTTCACGAACCACGCGAGCGCGGCGAACGCGGGAAAGAACGCGCCAAAGAACATGGGCGCGCCGATGGTGAAGAACATGAGGGTGCCGCTCAGGGTGTCGAGGGCGCCGAGCACGCCGCCGGGTTTCGCCGGCACGTGCACAAACTTCTCTCGACCAAGCCAGAAGAACAGCGTCGCCACGCCCATGAGAATTCCGGGCACCGCAAAGGCAACGCTCGCTCCGTAGTGCTCCTTGAGCCACGGCACGAGGAGCGTGGAGAAGAAGGAGCCAAAATTGATGATGAAGTAGAACGCCTGGTAAACGCGCTCGACGAGGTGCCAATTGCCCTTGCCGAACTGGTCGCCCACGTTCGCCGAGACGCACGGCTTGATGCCGCCCGAGCCCACGGCGATGAGCACGAGCCCAAGCATGAAGCCGCTAATGCTGTTCTCGAAGATCGCAAGGCACGCGTGCCCCGCGCAGTAGACGAGGCTGAGCCAGAGAATGGTGTTGTACTTGCCCCAAAGGCGATCGGCGGCGATGGCGCCGATGAGCGGCAGCGCATACACGCCGGCGACGAAGAGATGGTAGAGGTGCGTCGCCTCGTCCTCGGCGGCCTTCGTCTCAAGGCCTCCCAGGTCATCCATCAAGTACGCGAGGTACACGTACAGGATGGCGCGCATTCCGTAGAAGCTGAACCGCTCGCAGCCTTCGTTGCCGATGATGTAGGGGACGCCGGCGGGCCATCCGGTCGCGTTGGGATCGGGCGCGGTTCGGTACTTCGTTTGGCTCATGCTCGGCGGAGCCTAGACAGGCGAATGCCGAGGGCAAACGGGGGACTGAGGTCGGTCACAAGGGCCGGCCACCGGCTCGGTGACGGCCTCCTCGACAACGAGCGCGTGTAAAATTCCCGGCTACTCGCCGCGCACGTCGAGCACGCGCTCGAGCATGGCGCGATCGCCCTGAATCGCGGTGCGCTGCATGTAGAACGCGAGGCCGCGGGTGCCACCCAGCTCCTCGCCGCCGCCCGCTCGACCGGGGCCACCGTGCACGCAGGAGGGGAGCACCATCCCGGGCGCCGTGGCCTGGTCGAGGACCTTCTCGGTCGCCACCCACACGCGGCCGTGGTGCGGCGCGAGGCCGCGCACGAGGGCCGCGACGGTCTTCGCATCCTCCGCGTGAACCACGGCGAGCAGGCTTCCGTCGCCACGCGCCACGAGGCCCGGTACGTCCTCAAGCTTCTCGTAGGGAAGGAGCGTTGCCACGGGTCCAAAGACCTCGTGCGCATGGACGGCCTCGGCCTTCGCCGGGGCATCGTGCCGGAGCAGCACCGGACCGATGAAGGCGCCCTTCGCCGCGTCGCCCGCCACAAGGTCCACGTGTTCGGGCGAACCCCAGACGATCTTCGCGCCGTCGGCGACCAATCGCTGAATCCCCGCGCGTACGTCGCGCAGCTGGTCCTCGGTGGCCAAGGGACCCATGCGAACCGTGTCGTTCGTGGGATCGCCCACCTTGATCTGCGCAAGCTCCTCGCCGAGGGCCGCGACCATCGCGTCGGCCACGCCCGACGGAACAAAAAGACGCCGCACCGCCGTGCACTTCTGCCCCGTCTTCTGCGTCATCTCCTTGGCCACGTCGCGGGCGAAGGCGCGGAACACGTCGCTGCCCTCGCCAACCTCCGGGCCAAGCACGGCGGCGTTGAGCGAGTCGGCTTCCACGTTGATGCGCACGGCGTGATCCACCACCGTTCGGAGCCCACGAAGAAGCGTGCCCGTAGCGCCCGAACCCGTGAAGGCGAGCACATCGTCGCGGCGAAGGAGCTCAAGGAGCGGCGTCGCGGAACCGCAGAGGAGCTGGAGCGCGCCCTCGGGCAGCACGCCCTTTTGCACAAAAAGCTCCATGCAACGAAAGGTAAGGAGCGCCGTCGCCGTGGCGGGCTTCGAGATGACGGGCATGCCGGCGAGGAGCGCCACCGACGCCTTCTCCGCGAGCCCCCAGGCGGGGAAATTGAACGCGTTGATGTGGACCGCCACGCCTTCGAGCGGCACGGCGATGTGGAAGCCGAAGAATCGCGGCGACCGCGTAAGCTGGATGCCTTCTCCGTCCACAAGGAACGTGCGGTCACCGAGCGATTCGGCGACGCCCGCATAATACGCAAGGGTGCCAATGGCGCCGTCGATGTCGAACTTCGCGTCGGAGCGCGTCGTCCCCGCGTTCTCCATGGATGCTTCGATGAGTCGGTCACGCTCGCCGTGGAGTGCGCCGCTCATGGCCTTGAGCACCGCGCCACGCTCACGGAAGGTCATGGCGCGAAGCTTCGGGCCGCCCACTTCGCGCGCGAATCGATACGCCGCGGCGAGGTCATGCCCTTCGGCGTGGAGCGTCGCGACATCGGCGCCCGTGGCGGGATTCCGAAGCGTCGTCGTTTTGCCGGAACCCGGTGACCACTTGCCTGCGAGATGGCTTTGAAGCTCGACCATGCGCGGCACTCTGGTGCGGCGGCGCGGGGGGGATCCGTGTGCGAACTCACTCGCACGCCCGTCCACCTGTCCGGCGGCGGCCGGGCGCCACTCGGGCGCGACGTCCGTGCGCCCATTTGCTAAAGAACGCGCCGTCATGCCGAACCACGAAGCCGACCTCGAAACCCGCGCCCGCGCCTGGCTCAAGGACGACCCGGACCCCGCCACCCGCCGCGAGCTCGAGGGGCTCCTCGAGAAACGCGACCAGCCGGCCATCGAGGATCGCTTCGGCGCGAAGCTTGTCTTCGGCACCGCGGGTCTTCGGGGTCTGCTTGGCGCGGGTCCAAACCGCATGAACCGCGCCGTGGTGCTCCGCGCCACCGCCGGCCTCGCGGCATGGGTGAAAGCCCAGGTGCCCGGCGCCCAGGAACGCGGCGTCGCCATTGGGTTCGACGGCCGCCGCATGAGCCGCGAGTTCGCCGATGACGCCGCGCGCGTGCTGCTCGGCGCGGGCTTCCGCGTGCACGCCTACAGCACCGTCGTCGCCACGCCTGTGCTCGCCTTCACGGTCCTCGATCGAAAGGCGGCGGCGGGCATCATGATCACCGCGAGCCACAACCCGCCCGAGTACAACGGCTACAAGGTCTATTGGGAGAACGGCGCGCAGATCATCCCGCCGAACGACGTGGGCATCGCCGAAGCCATCGACGCCGTGGAGCTCGCGAAGCTTCCGCTCGCGGACGGCGACGTAACGAAGCACCCGCGCTACGCCGCCCTCGGCGAAGACGTCATCGATCGCTACCACGCGGGCGTACAGAAGCTCGTACGGAGCCGGGACGCGAAACGTAACGTGCGCATCGCCTACACCGCGCTCCACGGGGTCGGCGAGCGCTTTACCCAACGCGCACTCGCGGAGGCGGGCTTCGGCGATGTGCACAGCGTCGCCGCCCAGGCAAAACCTGACGGAGCGTTTCCAACGGTCTCGTTCCCCAATCCGGAAGAAGAAGGCGCCATGGACCTCGTCCTCGCGCTGGCGACCGACAAGGACGCGGACCTCGTGCTCGCCAACGACCCGGACGCCGACCGTCTCGCGGTGGCCGTCAAAGCCCCGAACGGGCGCTACACGATGCTCACGGGCAACGAAATCGGCTGTCTGCTAGCGCACTATCTCCTGTCCGCGGTCCCGCCGGCGTCCGCCGGCCAAAACGACGGACGCGTCGTCGTCTCCACGGTCGTGAGCTCCCCGATGCTCGGCGCCATCGCCAAGGCCCACGGCGCCACGTGGGAGCAGACGCTCACGGGCTTCAAGTGGATCGCCAACCGCGCCATGGACCTCGAACGCGCCGGTCGGTCCTTCGTGTTCGGCTACGAAGAGGCGCTCGGCTACTCGGTCGGAACCCTCGTCCGCGACAAGGACGGCGTCTCCGCCGCCACGGTCATGGCCGACATGGCGGCGTGGTGCCAAAGCCAGGGCCGAACGCTGCTCGACGAGCGCGAAGTCATGTGGCGCAAGTACGGCCTGTTCCTAAGCAAGCAGGTCTCCTTGGTTCGCCCGGGCATGGAGGGCCTCCGTGAGATCGCCGCCATGATGGACCGCGCACGCGCGAATCCACCGGCCAAGGTGGGGACGCTCGCCGTGACAGAGATCACCGACCTCGAAAAGCGCGAACGGCGCACGGGCAACAAGGTGGAGCGCCTCGACGGTCCCACGAGCGACGTGCTCGTCTACGCCCTCGAGGGCGGTCACCGCGTCATGCTGCGCCCAAGCGGCACCGAGCCGAAGCTCAAGCTCTACCACGACGTGCACATCGCCATCGCCGAAGGCGAACCCGTCACCGAAGCCCTCGCCCGCGGCGAAAAGTTCCTCACCGACCTCGCCGTCGCCTTCCGCTCCCAAATCGCGCACGAATAGCACTGGGCCTCGAGGTAGGTGTATCGTCGGTAGGGGAGCTCGAGACGATAAAATGGTCGACAGCCTTGTGCCACGAGATCAGGTTCGTCTGCTCGGGGAGTGGGGGCGATATCGCCTCGCAGTCTACCGAAACATGGTCATATCCATTTGGAGCGGCTCACCGGATGACCCCGTTGCGGCTGCGCGCGTCGTCGAGGCCTTTGAGATCGCACAAGGTCTCGATGCCTCGCAATCGATCGCGGTGTTTATCCTCATCTCCGCTTCGGCGCGTCCGGAACTACCTAACTCGGTGGTGCGGTCTTCCATTGCGCGCGCATACCGACCGTGGCGGCATCGCATCGCAGCCCAGGCGATCGTGTACGAGGGCGAGGATTGGCTGGCGGGTTTACTTCGGACGCTCGTGATTCAGCTCGATCGGCTCGTAAAACCTCCCTTCGCCAATCGAACGTTCGGCACTCGTGGCGAAGCAGCGGCATGGCTTTCGCGAACGATCGCCCCCACGCTCCGTCTCGGCACAGCGGAGATTCTGGACGCAATCCGCATCGCGGAAACGGGGTCGATCCCGTAGCGACCGTGACGGGTTTCGAAGCCCCGGGCGCTGTTTGAGGTCAACGGAACAAACTAGCGGCCGGTCTTTTCGACGGCCTTGGCGAATGCTGTCCAGCGCTCCGCCTGCTTCATCTCCCACTCGGCGCGCTGGTTCATGGCGCGGTGGTCGGGCATCCAAATCTCTGGGCCATCCGGGTCCGGCAGCTCGAGCCAGAGGCGATGGGCCCGCTGACGGTGATGGTGCGCCATGGCGCGACCCACGATGACCACGCCCGCCACGTCCACGCGGCGGTGGAAATCGAGCGGCAGCTTCACGTAGCGGTGCACCATGCGAAGGTCGACCCGCGTGAGAAACGCGTAGCGACGCAGATCGCCCATGGTACGCACGGGCAGTACTTCCCCGCGGTCAAAGTCCACGCCATTCCGGCGCGCATCGAGCACGATCTCGGTTCGGAGCCGATCGTCGTGCATGTCCAGCACGACCTCGCGAATGGGTTCCTCGACGCGCATGCGATCGATGCCGCGCATCCGACCCGCGGACTGCGTCAGCGCGCCCACGGCGCTTCGCCAGCGGAGTCGCTCGGGCTCGCGGTTGCGGATGGCGCGCACCGCACCGCGGAGCTCACCTTTCTGCTGGTAGTAGTTCACCGCGTCCGTGATCCGGGCGCCGACGTCGGACATGCGAGTTCCTCCATCGACCCTTATTCCGGACGGGGCCCGGTACGGTCAAAAAAACGGGGCGGAATCCGTGTGGAAACCGCCCCTGTTTTCCCGGGGTCACCCCGGATATCCGTGCGAAATCAGATCGTAAACGGGAAGGTCACGCTCATCTGCGCCTTCTGGAAGGGCGAGACGGTGACCCGCTCCTTGAGGAGCGCCTTGATGCACTGTTGATGCTGCCCCTCGAACTTCGCGGGGCTCTTTTTCACTTCGGCGTCCACCACGGCGCCGGTCTTCCCGTCGAAGACGATGTTCGTCATGACGAGCCCGTGAATGCCAGGAGCGCACGCAGCGACCTTGGAGTTGAGCGGCTTGAGCGCCGAGAGGATCTCGTCGCGCGGCGGCGTCTCGGGCATGGCCTTCCCGCCGGCGCCGTCGGTCTCCGCGGTCACCGCACCGCCCGCCGCGATATCGGCGATGGGGTCGCTCCCCGTGGGGGCCGCCTCGGGCTCGGCCTTCGCCGCCGCCGGAGTCGCCGCTGCGGGCGTTGCCGCCGGCACGATCGCCGAGGCCTTCGCTTCCGCGGGCGCTGCGTCACCCTCGATGGACTCGATGCTCGCGAGGGCGGCATCCTCGGCCACGGCGGCCTGCCCGCCACCTTCCCCCGCCTCGAGCAGCGGGTCGGCAAGGAGCGAATCGACGAGGCTGTCGGCCTCCTGCGCGTTGTCCGCCGACGCAACCGCCTGCTTGGGCGCGGAGAGTTCCCGGAGGCCCGCCTTCGCGCGCTCGTTCTTCGGGTCAATGGCGAGGGCCTTGTCGAGGGCGCCCTTCGCCGCATCGCCCTGCCCCGACGCCTGATAGGCGGCGGCCAGCTAGGTCCAGTGGGCGGAGTTCTTCGGGTTGAGGTCCGTCGCCTTCTTGTACGCAGCGACCGAACCGGCGGAGTCCTTGAGCGCAAGCTTGGATGCGCCGAGACCGGCATAGCCCGCGGGGTTCGTGGGCTCGAGCTTCACGGCCTTCTCGTAGAGCGTGAGCGAGATCTTGAACTGCCGCGCCATGAAGTGCTGCCGCGCCTTGCTGCGAAGCGACTTCGCCTCGGCGAGGTTTCGATCGGTGGTCAGGCGCGCGAATCCGGACTTTGCCTGCGCGTGGTTCTTGTCGATGGCGAGCGCCTGCTTGTAGGCATTCGCAGCCTGCGGGAACGCCCCCGCCGCCACATAGCCCTCGGCGAGCATGGCGTAGAGGTTCGCATTCCGCGGGCTCAGCTGGACCGCAGCCTTGAGCGCCTCCACGGCCTTCGACGCGTCGCCGCCACGCAGGCTCGCCGAGCCGACGCCCGCGAGCGCACGGGAGCTCGAGGGATCCATGCGCGCCGCCTGCTCGTACGCCTGCGCCGCCTGGAGGAAGCGACCCGCCTGGTAGTGCGAGCGAGCCACCTTGAGGACGTTGTCGACCGATACGCCGGGTCCGCCTGACGCAGCCGCAATCTGCGACGCCATGGCGGGGGAGCCCCAGAGGAGGAAAGACTGCGCCGCGTCCTTCTCCATCCCGAACAGAATCTGCGTGGCGATGGTGGCCGAGCCGCCGCGGCGCGCGAGTTCCGTGGCGATGCAGCGCGACATGTTCACGGTCGGGCCGAGGTTCCACGCGCGAACCTGCGCCTCGCGGTTCTTCACGGCGCCCGGGCAAGCCGCGAGCAAACCAAGCAGCTCCTGGCGGCGCGGATCGTGGTCGAGCGTGCGCCCCACCTCGAGCATCACGGACGAAAGGGCCACCGTCACATCGCCCGCCACCTTCTTCGAGGCGCCGGCACGGGAGAGTTCCTGCTCGAGCGCGTTGCCATCATCGGGCGGCGTGTAGGGAAGCGCGGCCGAGCGCTTTGTCGCCGCCGCAAGCAGCGCATCGCACGCGGGCAAGGTCACGGGAAAATCCGTGACGCATTCCACGGCGCTGCCACGCGCCGAGGGGAAGAGTGTCTCAAGGAGCGCCACGTCGAGCCCGCTCCGCATGCGCCCAACCACGTAGCGAAGACGCTGCTGGTACTCTTCGCGCGTCGTGCCGGGTCCGTTGAACATCGTGCGACCCACGCGCTCTCGAACGCGGTCGTACTTGAAGCCACCCCGCGCGGCGTTCTCGATGAGGCCGCGGTTGACCAGTTCAATGATGCGGCGCGCGCTCGCCTGGTTCATGTGACCGTACTGCACCAGTCGCTCGACCACCGCCGGGTCCGCGTCGACGCGCGCGGAGGCCGTGCCCCCTCCCGCGAGGAGTGCACCCAGAAGCAACGAAGCACCAAACCGAACCAGCAAACGACGCATGGGACCTTCCTTTGCCCCGGCCCCCACCCATGGGGTGGCTCCGGCGCTCGCACCCGACGAAGGCACACCGCGCCTTCTTCAACATGCAGCGGGTGGTTTACCCAGCGTTTCTAGGTGGGTCCAGGCGTGGTGGGTGAGGGTGCTCGCACTGGTGATCCGCTCGGAGCGGATCCGCTGCCCTCGGACGACGCAGGATTCGCGGGGGTTTGGGGCTTCGGCGCCGTCGTGGCGGGCGCCTTCGGTGCCGTCGTGCCCGAAGCGGGCGTTGTCGCGCCCCCCGCCGAGCCGCCCGTGCCACCCGTCGCGGCGCCATTCGGTCCGGTGGAGCCCGTCGGTCCGGCGGAGCCGGCCGCTGGTCTTACCGGGGGCGAGGGCGACGCCCGCGTGGGCTCGGTGGGCGGCGAAGGTGCTGCCGCGCCCGGATCCGGTGGCGACGGCGCCTGGCCCGCATCGATCGAGACCGCGCCGTCCAGGCTGGCCTGCATGCCCGGCGGTGCGAGTGAAACCACGTTCTCGGCGTTACTCGACACGGACTGGGTCGTGCTCGCGACGACCATCCCGCCGCTGCGCGCCTCAAACACGTACTCACCCACCGGGAGCTGGACCGTGATGCGCTCGCCACCGAGGTGACCTTCGCGGCGACCGTCGACGTAGAGATCGCCTTCCACGTCGCTCTCCACGGCGACTTCGACCGTGGGCAGGTTTGGCTGAAGGAGCCCGCGAAGCTTCCGGTAAATGAAGTTGTCCTCCTGCGTCTGCTTCGCGAACAGCAAGAACGAACCGAAGAGCAGCACGACGGCTGAGAGCGCCACGAGCAGGAGAACCCACCATCGCACGAGACTCGATGTGCCGAGGCGTACGCGCGCCTCGACCGCACTCATGGCCGGCACGCCCACCGCCGGCGTTTCCTCGGCCAGCTTCGACGCAGTCACATTGGACTTGGCACCACGCGGCGGCATGGTCTCGTCGTCGATCGCGGCTGGAAGCGGGTACTGCTGATACATCGCCGGCGTGTCGGCGTCCGCAGCCGAGAGCCCGTCCCCGGTGAAGTCGGCGCAGATCACGGTGATGTTGTCGTGGCCGCCGCCCGCATTGGCCATGTCGATGAGCTTCTTGGCGCATTGGACGAGATCGGGCGTCCCCTTGAGCACGTCTGCGATGAGCTCCGGGTGCACAAGGCCCGAGAGCCCGTCGGAACAAAGCATGAGCCGGTCGCCCTGACGCAACTCGATGAACGTGAGGTCAACCTGCACGTCCTCGGTGGTGCCAAGCGCCTGGAGAATGATGTTCGAGTGCTCGAACGCCTCCGCCTCTTCTTCCGTGAGCTGCCCCGCCTCGATGAGCTGGTTGACGAGGGACTGATCCTTGGTGATGAGCACCACCGAATCACCACGCCGAAGGTACGCACGGCTATCGCCCACCTGACCAACGAAGAGCACCTTGTCCATGAGGCCCGCGACCGTCGAGGTCGTGCCCATGCCGCGGCGGGTTCGGTCCATCTTGGCGGCGCTGTAGATTCGCGTCCCGGCCTCCTCGACGGCGCGCACAAGACGCCGCGCGAAGACGTCGCGATCCTTTGTCGGCTCCCACGACGTGAGTACGTCGTAGACCGTATCGACGGCCATCTGGCTCGCGACTTCGCCGGCCGCCGCGCCGCCCATGCCGTCACAAACGGCGAGCAGGACGCCAAGACCTTCCACGCTAACTTCGCGGGGCGTATCGGCCTCAATCCCGCGCACGCGCGCCGCGAGGTCCGCAACGATGAAGTTGTCCTCGTTGTGCTCGCGCACGAGCCCGACGTCCGTCGCTCCAAAATACCGCACGGAAATGGCGCCTTCGGACGCCGTCACTGGCGGTACCGGCGACGGAGTCGGCTTCGTCTTTGGCGCGGCCTCGGGAGTCTTCGCTTCCGTTGGCTTCGTGTCACTGGTCTGCGCCTTGCCGGTCACCCCGTCGTTCGGGGTGGCGTCAGTCGGCTTGGCATCCGCCGGTTTGGCGCCGGGCGCCCTGGACACGGACTTCGCCTCCTCGATACGCATGCGAAGTTCCTCGGGCGAGGCGTTGATCATCAGCGTCTGCTTCTGCGCCTGATGCTGGTTCGCGGCGCGCGGCTTGTCGCTTGGCGCCTTGGCCTCGGCTGACTTCGTGTCGCCTTCCGCCGTGGGCGAAGTGCCCTCGCCTGACTTGGGCGGAGGTTTTGGTTCGTCGCCGCTCATGACGCCCCCGGTTGGTCAAAACGAAATAGGTGGCGCCCCACTCGAACCTGGTCGCCATGACGAAGGACGCGCTCTCCGCGGAAACGGACAGCGGTCCCATTGGAGGAACCGAGATCACGCAGCACGTAGCGCTTCTGCGCACGGTCCACGGTGACCGACGCATGCTTCCGCGAAAGGAACGGATCGTCGGTAAACACGATGTCCCCATTTTCCCGGCCGAGCGTCGTTTCTTCGCGATAGAGATAGTGCAGGTCGCGGCACACGCCTTCGGTCGTGTACTGGGCGAGGCGCGCTGTACGCGGCACTTCGGGCGTACCGAAAACCATCACGCCACCGATGGACGCGGGCCCGAGGGGGGTTTCGATCTCGGAAAGCAGCTCGAACCGCAGGACCTGTTGCCCGATGAGGATCATGTCGCCATCCGATAGCTCGACCGGCTCACGAATGCGTGCATAGACGCCATTGTACGATTCCAGGTCGCGAACGATGAATTGATCCCCGCGGCGCTCGATGCGCGCGTGCCGGCGCGAGAGGTACGGGTCATCGCTCAAGATGAGGCTGCCCTCCTCGCGCCCGATGTCCGTGGCGGTCTCCTCCAGCGAGAACGTTCGCCCGTCTGTGCCATCCTTCATGACCGCCACGAGGCGCGCCGGGCGGGCGGTCTG
This sequence comes from Polyangiales bacterium, assembly GCA_041389625.1. Taxonomy (GTDB): domain Bacteria; phylum Myxococcota_A; class Polyangia; order Polyangiales; family JAWKRM01; genus JAWKRM01. Next base: position 19,244 of record JAWKRM010000024.1, on the reverse strand, counting down.
GGCCGGCGGGCGTGCCGAAGCGACGGGCGCCGGCCGAACCGACGAAACGACGGCTGGGGCCGGTGCCCCCTCGAAGGCATAGCCACAAGTCGTACAGAAACGCATCTCGGCGGGGCTCATGGACGTGCAGCGTGGGCATGCCTTCGTCTGCTCACGCTTCGAAGCGCTCGAATCCGAGGCGGCCAGACGTACGCCACATTGCTGGCAATACACCCCCCCCGGCGGATTCTCGTGTCCGCAGCCTGTGCAGCGCATGTTTTCATAGTGGAACCCGTCGCGACCGACCCCGTCAAGCTTTGCGGCGAGCCCGAAAGGCCCTTCGCGCACGTTTGTTCAGGTCGATCGTCCGTTCAGGTCGAACACCGCTCGCGATCAGGGCCCTTCGAGGATCACCGCCCCGACCTCGACGGCGAAAGCGGTGTTTCCACCGGAGGTGGAGCGGCGCACATCGTCCTGCGCCGTGGTGAACTCCCGGAGGACGAGGATGCGCCATGGGATGGCGACCACGAGCCGAAACGCGTGGGTCAGCTCGAGCTCGACCCCCCCGGTGACATCCACGACGCCTCCGTACGTGTCGGCGGTGAAGGTATCCCCAAAGAGCGCAGGTCCCGCGCCGAGAGAGAGGAACGGGTGCACGTTGGTCTCGTCGAAGAAGACGTACTTGCCCACGACGGTGAGCGCCTGGAGCACACCGAGCTCGTACACGGTCTGGCTATCGACAACGGAGGCATCGTAACCGACGCCAAAGGAGAGCCCGGACGCCCAGCGCCGCTCCACGCCAAGGCGAACATTGAGGCCGCCGTTGTAGATGCAGTCCGCGTTCGCGGGGCAGATCGAGTCGCGCTCGAAGGGCACAAACCACCCGACGTTGACGAGGAATGCCCAGATCGGGTCCCGCTCCCCGAGGGCCGGGGGCAGTTCGAGCGAGGGCGTCTCGGAGACCTGTGCGTGCCCCGGAAGACCGATGCCAAGCAGCACGAGAACGACGATCGACGCGAGGGCGAGCCTCGGCGACACGGGGCGGGCCCGACGGACTTTTTCCGACCGCGTCACCCCGCGACTTGACCAGATTTTGCGAGGTGCGGCAACGCGACGAACGGGCGCGCGCAGGGGCTCGCGTTCGCGGGGCACCGGGGGCACGAAAAAAGCGACGTGTGCGGCGTTGACACCCTGATTTCCCTCTTGTAGTACGCGCCGAGATTGACCAACAAGTTGATCAACCTATGGAAATCTTTCTCGACAAGCGCGCGCTAAAGCAGATTCGCCTCTCGGCCACGGAAGCCATCGAAGAGGGCGAGGTCGACACCCTCCGTGATGACATCGCCGAGGCGTTCACCGACGAGCAGGTCGAGGAGATCGAGCGACGCATCGACAACGCCGACTTCTACGATTTCCTCGGCGAAATCCTCGACGAGTGGTCCGGCGACGACGTGGACGAACTTTTCGAATTGCTCGAAGGCCAGCTCTCCGAAGCGGGCATCGACCTCAAGTACACCTCTCAGAACGTCGACGAAGAAGAAGACGAAGAGGAAGAGGAAGAAGAGGAAGATGACGAGGAGTCGGGCGAAGACGAGGAATTCACGAGCCTCGACGAAGACGACGAACTCTGATCGTCGGATTCACCGCTTCGTCGAACGTCCGTTCGAAGCCAGCACCCGCGCCGCCTCCTCGATTTCGGCGGGCTCCACGCCGAGGTGCGTAACGGCGCGGATTCGACGGGGACCGATGGCGCTCACGAGAACGCCCTGTTCGCGTGCGCGGGCCACATAGTCGTCGCCAACCGCGTCGACGAGATCGAAGATCACCAGGTTCGTTTCCACGGACGCCAAATCGAGTTGAATTCCAGGCGAGTTCGCCAGAACTTCGGCCAAGCGACGGGCGTTCCGGTGATCGTCGACGAGGCGCTCGCGGTGGTGATCAAGGGCGTAGAGCGCGCCCGCCGCAAGGATGCCGGCCTGTCGCATGGCGCCACCCAGCATGCGGCGGAGGCGCCGCGCGTGGGCGATGTGCGCGCGGCTCCCCGCGAGGGCAGACCCCACCGGTGCACCGAGGCCCTTCGAGAAACACGCCGACACCGTGTCCGCGCGACGCGCCACCTCCGCGGCGGGAAGACCGAGCTTCGCGCTCGCATTCCAGATGCGGGCGCCATCCATGTGAACCGCAAAGCCGTGGGAGACCGCGAGATCGGCGAGCGCATCGATGTCCGCCGACGGGAACACGCGTCCGCCGGCGCGATTGTGTGTGTTCTCGACGGAGATCGCCCGGGTGCGTGGAAGCCAATAGGCCTCGGGCTTGATGGCCAGGGTGGCATCGGCGGCCGTGAAGAGCCCCGTCGTGCCCACCTCGACGAACTGCACGCCGGCGAACGCGCCGCCCGCGCCACCCTCGTAGTAGTAGAGGTGCGCGCCACGACCGACGATAACCTCGTCGCCGGGGCGACAGTGGAGCATGAGCGCGATCTGGTTCGCCATGGTGCCCGACGGCACGAAGATGGCCGCCTCCTTGCCGAGTAGCTCCGCGGACCGCTCCTCGAGCGCCCGAACGGAGGGGTCCTCGCCGTAAACATCGTCGCCCACGTCGGCGTTTGCCATGGCCTGGCGCATGGCGGTGGTCGGGCGCGTCACGGTGTCGGAGCGGAGGTCGATCATGGTCGCGCGAGTGTAAAACCACGCACGGGCCGCCGCGAGCCTCCGACCTTGACCCCGGGGAACCCGTGAGTTACCTACCCGCCCGCTCCGCGGAGCGCACGCCACCCTAGCTCAGTGGTAGAGCAGCGGTTTCGTAAACCGCAGGTCGTCGGTTCAAGTCCGATGGGTGGCTCCAAGGCCGAGGTCGCACGCCCCACGCGGGCGCCGGCCTCGGCGCGCATCCGTGGCATGCTCGAGCCATGGGTCGAGCGCGAAGGACGCGTCGGTCGCCGACGATCCACGCCGCGGCGGCGATTGCGGGCGCATGCCTCTGCCTCGGCACACCCGCGGCAGCCCTCGCCCATTTCGGGGAAGACTTCGAAGCGGCCACCACCACCACCGCGGCACAGGGGGCGTGCTGGCGCTTCCGGGGCGCGGGCGTGTCGTCCATCGGTGCGATCGAAGGGAACCACGGTGTACGCACGCAGCCGCTTGCGTCGGGTCTCGTGCGATCCGTGGGCGGACCGTGGGTGAGCCTCGACGGATTCGGCGCCCTCTCGTTTGAACACCGCGTGGACAACGCGGCAGGCACGCCCACGCTTAGGCTCGTGCGCATCGATCGTGCCGGCGCCGCCACGGTGCTCGCGACGTACTCGCACACGAACACCTCGGTGCAGTCGGAGTCGGTTCCACTCGCATACCAAGGCGTTTACCGATTCGAATTTTGGTTTGAGGGGGCGACTGACACCGCACGCGGGTACCTCGACGACGTGTTCTTCCCCGCGGCGCCCTTCGCCGATACCACCGCAAATCCCGGCAACGGCGCCTGTCCACCCTTCGAGTGCATGACGAGCTTTGACTGCCTTGATCGCGAGGATGCGCCGTACTGCTCGCCGCTCACGAACCGCTGCGTCGCGTGCAATTTCGCGAACGACTGTCCCGGTGATGACCCGTGCCTGGCGTACGACTGCGTCGCGAACACCTGCGTCACCGAGCCCATCTGCACGGTGGACGGGGGTGCCGACGGCGGAGATGCGGGCCCGGCCGATGGGGGCGCATTCCGCGACGGCGGGGATGACGCGGGACACCAAACAGACCGAGCGGACAGCGGAAGCAAGTTCGACGGCGGGGATGGAGCGAACGATGCGAGCACACGCGACGGTTCCAGCGCCCGCATCCTCGCGGGGGGCGGCGGCTGCGCCATCGCCGCCCGCGCCCAGCTTCCGCCGCGCAATCCCTTGCCACACAATCCGTGGTGGCTTGCGGTTCCGTGCGTGGCGCTGGCGATGCTGCGTCGTGCGCGGCGACACGACGACCTGCGGTAGCTACTCCTCCGGGAAGCACACGCGGTGCGGACGGACGACCGCATCGCGTTCGACGGGGTCGACGCCCACCTCGCCATGCTCGTTGTTGCCCCAGCACCAGAGCGAGCCGTCCGCGCGAACCGCGCAGGAGTGCTCATCGCCAAGGCTCATGCTCGTCCATGGCGCAGCGCCGCTCGGCACCTTGACCGGCGAGCTACTGCCCAGTCTCGTGCCCGTGCCGAGCTGACCTTTGCCGCCGCCGCCCCAGCAGTACAAATCGCTATGTTCGGCCTCGATGGCGCAGGACTGGCTGCGACCGGTGGCGACAAACGCCCAGCGCATGCCGGGCAGCACGTTCACGATGTCGGTGCGTTCACCGCCCATCGTGCCGTCGCCCACCTGCCCGTTCGTGTTGCCGCCCCAGCACCAGAGGCTCTCGTCCGTGCCGATGGCGCAGTTGTGGAAGTAACCCACGGCGAGCTTGTCCCACGCCGACGGGCACGCAGGATCGTCGCACGGCACGGGCTCGACCGCAGGCGACGGAGACCCGTTGCCCCGCCCCAACTGGCCCGCCACGTTCCCACCGAAGCACCAGAGCACCCCTTCCGCGTCGATGGCGCAGCTATGCACTTCCCCCCCCGCGTCGACGACGCGCCAAGGGCCGTCGATCACCATCGGCTCAGGGACGGGTTCGCGTGAGTCCGTCTCCATGGGCGGCGCCGTTCCGCGCCCGAGCTGCCCGACGCTGTTCAGGCCCCAGCACCAGACGCGCGCGTCTGCAGCCAGCGTGCACCCGTGACCACTCCCGAGGGAGAGGGTCTGCAGGTCGAAGGTCTGCTGGACGAACTGCGGTGTCGCGACGTACTGCGGCTCCGGGAGCGAGTAGGTCGTACTGTCCTCTCCATCGCCGAACTGCCCTGCCTGGTTCGTGCCCCAGCAGCTGTACTCACGGCCAAAATGGAGGAGACAGCTCGTGTTTCCGCGCGAAGTGAGCATGCGCGCGTCGTCGGTCGGGAGGTCGAGCGGGAGCGGCATCCAAGACTGCTCGAGCTCCTCCGCGGGGACGCCCTGCCCAAGCTCGGAGGAAAAATTCGACCCCCAGCAGTACACCTGACCGCCGCGGGAGAGCGCGCACGAATGCTTGGACCCCAGCGCGACGCTGCGAATGGGGACCTCGACGGCGCAGGAACCGGCCTGGCACACGTCCCCCTCGCAGCCGCAGCGCGTGCCGTCCGTGGCGGGCTCGCACGCGCCCGCCGTGCACACGTCGCAGTCGCCGCATGTGGGATCCGTCGAGCTCTTCGAATCCACACTGACGGGCACGAAACACGCGCCGACGCACGCGCCGTTGTGACAAGTGCGTCCCTGGCCGCAGTCGTCGACGTCGACACAGTCTTCGTCGAACGTGACCCGCACGACCCGCCGGGCATCCTCCGTGAACCGGGACACCACGCGCTTGGTCGCGAACGCCGTCCCGTCGGCATCGAGGAGAACGCCGACCACGGTCACGACGCGGGAAGCGTCATCGCCCTTCGGGATGACGGGCACCCGCGCCAACCGCTCCCCGCCGGCGGGCACCGGATCCGTTCGATCGAGGACCGCATCCCCGTTCTGCGTCTCGACGCGAATCTGGATTTGCTCCGCCCGCGTGCGCACCGTGCTCGAGGCATAGAACTCCACGAGGATCTCCGTGGCTGGAATGGTGGTGCAAGCCGCGAGCGTCACCGCCATGGTTGCACCCATGGCGAACATGGCGCCTTTCATCGGAGCGCCTCCGTGACGCCGTAAACGTCATCACGAAGCGGATCGCCCTGGGACGTGCCGAAGAGAAGCACAGCTCCGACCACAATGGCCGCGGTCCCTACGCCCACCGCACCCCAGAAGAAAGGGCTCTCCCACACCGTGGTGTTGTCGACGACGTCGAAGCGATACCGCACCGTTGACCGCGGCTTGACCACGACCCACGCGTCCCGCGAACCGGCCGGCGACTCGAGCTCCACATGGTACTTGCCCGGCGGGACCGTCCGCTCGAGGCGACCGCGTCCGCTGGCCACGCCTTCAATCCGCAACTGGTCGTCGTCCGAGGCGCCCTCGACGACGAGAACCCCCGTGCGCGCCTCCTTGGTCGGGCGAAGGGACAGGGTGACGCTTCGGGCGGCGCCGCGCGCCACCTCCACCCGTTCTTCCGCATCTTCGTAGTCGGCCGCCGATGCGGTGAGCACATGCGCGCCGGGATCCACCGACTGTTCGTGGACTCCGCCCTCGGCGAGCGATTCCTCGACCACCACCCCATCGATGCGAAGCGTGACGAACGGGGCGCCCTGCACCTCGACCTTCACGCGCGCGATGTCCGCCCGCACGCCGTTCAGCATGGCCTGGACTTCGCGCCGCTGCTCGGAGCGTATCGCTCCGTACTTTCCCGCGATGACGTCCGCGAATGTCTCGGCGGCGCGAAGCATTTGCCCCGTCCCACGGTACGCCAAGCCGAGGTTGAACCCCGAGCCCGGGTTTGGCGCGAGCGCCACGGACTCAAGCAACTGGTCGCGTGCCGCCGTGAAATCGCCCACACGCAAGCGCTCCATGGCTTCGTTAAACAGACGCCGTGCTTCCCGCGCGTCCTTGGCGGAAGGCGTTGCGGAGGAAGCGCGATCGCCAGCCTGCGCTTGCGCCGCCGTGACCGCGGCGAGTGCACCGAGCGCCACCGCCAGACACACCGCGCCGCGCACCCGGCCGATCATTGCCAGTCCCATGCCCCCATCCCATCACCGTTTCGCTGACGAGTCGATGGGCGGCGCCTCGTTTTCGGGCGCGGTACCGGAGCGACGCCGGCATCGGGAGCGATCACGGCCGCCGCACGGTCTGGCCCCGCATCGGCCGCTCGGTTCGACCGGGCCACATCCTCGAGCGCTGCGGCGCCGGGCGCACGTTCCCCCGCTCGAGCTGCGCTGTCCGCCACGGCGGGCGTTGTCGGATCGGGCATCGATTCGCCACTTCGCTCCCCCGACAGCGTGTCCCAACTGAGCCACACCCCGAGCACCACGATCGAAACGGCGACCGCCCCGACCCACATCCACCGTCGGCGGCGCGCGGTTCGCTCCGCGCATCGGCCGCAACGGCCATGTCCACGTCGAACTCAACCATCGGCGCCACGAGCGTCGCCTCCACCGCCGCCGCCACTTCCTCGGATCGGTGCGCGCGGTGCTCGCCAAACTCCGCTTCCAAGTAGGCCGACGTCTCGACGGCCGGAGGGTCCATACCCGTGACGAAATCGGCGAGGATGTTCTCAAGTTCCCGCGCCACGATGCGCGCGTCGGCCGGCCGGTGTTCCGGCAACTTCGCGAGCAGCTGAAAAAGGAGCTCCACGAGTTCCGGAGGGGCATCGTCGCGGTAATCGGCCAGATCCGGCGGCGGCTCCTGCAAGATGCGCCTCGCCGTCTGGTCGCCCTCGCCCCCGGTGTAGAGCCGCTCACTCGTCAGCAGTTCGAAGAGAACGACGCCGAACGCAAACAAATCCGAATGCGGGCTCGCACCCAGGAACTGAAGTTGCTCGGGGGCCATGTAGCCGAGCTTGCCCTTGAGAATCCCGGTGGATGTCTTGTTCTGCGCGCCGATGGCCTTTGCCACGCCGAAGTCGCTCACCCGCGCGATGCCGTCGTAACCCACGAGAATGTTGTGCGGCGACACGTCACGGTGCACGAGCCCAAGCAACAAACCCGAAGGCGACGTGAGTCGGTGGGCTGCGTAGAGACCCTCCGCAACCTGGATTCCGATGCGAAGGCACACCTCGAGCGGGACCTTCTCGTTCTTCGTTGCCGCGTTGCTGGCGATCCGTCCCGCGGAAACGCCGTCCACGTAGTCCATCACCAGGAACGGCCCCTCGGCGTCCTCCCCAATGTCGACGACGCTCACGACGTTTGGATGTCGGAGGAGCCCGGCGACTCGCGCTTCGTCCATGAACATCGCGACCACCTCGGGGTCGTCGCGAAGGTGCGCGTGCGGTCGCTTGAGCGCGTAGAGCCTCGTAAACGACCCCTCGCGGCGAACCACGAGGTTGACCGAGCCCATCCCGCCCTTCGCCAGCGACTGCACGTGACGGTACGAAGCTGACGTCGTTACCGCAAAGTCGTGTTCAGGGCCGCTTGCCACGTCGAGCCTGAAGTTTAGCAGGTTCCGCGCGCTACTCCGCAAGCTACGAGGTGCTGTACGATCTCGCCGTGGCCCCCCCTCTCCCCCCTGCCGATTCGGCACGCAAAATCCACGAGGCCATCGTGCATGGTGATGCGCGGACGGCGACGGATGAACTTCAAGCGTCCAGTCATCCGGAGAGCGGCTGGCACGACGCTGCGCGTGCTGCGCTCGCGCTGTTCCGACCGGAGACGACGCGTGCACCAGATCTCGCGGCGCTTGCTCGCTGGGTGAACCAGTCCGAGGACGATCGCATGGGCGCGCTGGCCGCGTGCTCACACCTGGCGCTCACCGCCGTCCTCTCGGGGGAGCGACGCGTGCTCGCGGAGTTGGTAGCGCTCGAGGCACGCCTCCTCGACGGGATGTCAAACCGTGAGTCGCAGCTGCGGGTCGAGCTCTCGCGGGCGTGGCAATCGCTGATGCTCGGCAACCTTGACGGGCTCGAAGCCGCCCTCGACGCGTACCAAGGCGAGGCGCGGCAACTCGGCGCATCTGCCCTCGTCGTCGACTTCAACGTCGTGAGAGCGTTCGCCGCATCCCTCGACGGGCGCACCGACGACATGCTCGCCATCGCACGACGCGTGTCGCGCATGGCGCGAACGGAGGCGCTCCCGGCACAGGAATTTTCAGCACACTTGATGCTGGGGCGCGCCCGCCGACGCTCCGGACACCCACACCTGGCGACCCACATCTTTCGGTCGCTCGAGCCCATGGCATGCGCGGCATGGCGCCCGTGGCTCACCTGGGAGCGGCTCCTCGCAGGGGACGCGACGGCACTCGAAAACCACGAAACGGTCACGGGGGCACCGCCGCTCGGAGCCGCGGGCGTCGCCCTCGCACGCACGTTGCGCGCGTCCGGCGAGGGCAACCGCGCGGCCTTTGACGCCGCGGCGGGCGAACTCGTGGCCGCCGCCGAGGCGTCTGGGCTCGTGCACGCGGAAGCGCAGGACGTGGTCATCGCCCTTGACGGAACCACCGCAGCTTCCGCCCATGGCGAGGTGCTCTCCGCCTGGTGCCGTGGCGAGCAGAACCTCGCCCCGTCTTCGCTCCACGGCCTCCTCGCGTGGTCACCGCCGACGGAAGACGAGGACGCCGAAGCGGACTCCATTCGCGCAAACGTCCTCGTTCGACCCGGCGTGGGGGCGAGGCGCGTTCTTGCGCTCGGCACACCGCTCCTCGAAAGCGTAGCGCCGCGACACGTTCGTCGTTCGCGCCGAAAGCAGGGTCGCGTCGAGACGTTGCTCGCGGTGCTCGGCTGCGCCGGCGATGCCGGCCTGGACACCGCGACCTGCTTCCGCAAAACGTACGAGTTCGAGTATCAACCGGCCGTGCACGAGGACGTGTTTTCCGTTCTCATCCACCGCACCCGCGCGCATGTCGATGGTCTCGCGGAGATCGAACACGGCGACGGCCGGATCGCGCTCCGGGCACCGGTTGCGCTGCTCATCCCCGACCCGCGTTGTGGCGATGCGACACGGGATCGACTGCTACGGCTCATCGCCCGCGGCGGTCGCGCCACCGCCAACGAGGCGGCCCGCACCCTCGGCATCTCCGTACGGGCAGCGCAGGATGCGCTCAAGGGTCTCGCCGAAGAAGGCGTGTGCGTCGCGCATCGGTCGGGACGCAAGTTCGAGTACGCCGTGGAGGACACGGCGTTCTCTGAACCGACGCAGCGCCTTGCACGGAGTCCGGCGTAGGCCGGGCACACACGAGAGACTTCGTGGCGCCCGGCCCCCGGATGAACACCTAGAGTGCGTAGGCTTGGATCTTGTTTCCCATGAACACGGGAATCAGGATTCGATTGCGCTTCGAATCGAACCCGATGTCCGCGGGCGATTCCACGTTCGAGATCACCAGTTTGAACTCGCTCGCCGGCGTCTTTCGATAAACGCCCTTCTCCGCCCAGCTCGAGACATACACGTTGCCCGCGGCATCGGTGACAACACCGTCGAGGGATCCGTTCGGGAACATGACCACGTCGGTCTTCGTGCCGTCCTCCGCGATGCGATACATCTCGGCAGCACCGAAGGTGACGGCCCAGACGCCCTCGGCATTGGCGAGGAGCCCGTTCGGATGCCCGAGATCCGCGCCCTTCGGCGTGAGACGCTCGGCTTTCCACGTCTTGCCCTTCGACGCGAGCTTGTAGACGGCATCCACACCGGCGGGTTCAAACCCTTCCTTGCCCGCCTTCATGCCCGTGTCGGAAACGTAGACGGTCCCATCGGGCGCCACGGCCGTATCGTTCAAGAACGTCGCACCGGGTACCTTCACGCTCGCAACGGCCTTGCCGGTTGCGCGTTCGAACACGCGCACGGTGTCGATGTCCGTCACGAAGAGGTTTGGACCGGAGATTCCCATGCCCTTCGGCGCGCTCAGCGCCACGCCATTCTTGCCGCCTTCGATCCAACGGAGGTTGGTCACCGTGCCGTCGGGCGACACTTCGGAAATGAAGCCCTTCTTGTCCTTGTCGAGGGGCGAACCTTCGATGTTGCTGACGAGGTACACGTCGCGCTCCGCGTCGTAGAGCACGCTCTCGGGTGTCGAAAACCCGTCAAGCTCAAAGGCGAGCGTCGGGCCTGCGGGTGCGGCGGCTTCCTGCTTCGCGGGTGTGTCCGCCGTCGCTGCGGCTCCCTCGGCCGCCACTGCGGTCGTGGTCTCGGTGCCCGATGCCGTGTCGGTCGCGGGCATCTCGGTCGATTCTGCCGACGACCCACAGGCCGCAAGTACGAGGGTCATCGCTGCTGCGTTGTATTTGATCATGGAGATCTCCCTTTTGCTGGAAGCGAGTCGTATACCTCCGTCGCGGGAGCATCGGAACCTCGGCGCCCACGCTCGACATCGAAACCGAGTTCCCGCACGCTACACCCGTGAATTTTCCGCTCACGGTCGAAGGCGGTTGCCACTGCGGACGTGTTCGTTTTCGCGTCACGCTCGAGGATGACTCGGCCCTCGAGTGCAATTGCTCGGTGTGCCAGAAGAAGGGGTTTCTCCACGCCATCGTGCCCCGATCCGCGTTCACGCTCATCTCGGGCGAGTCGGATCTGACGACCTACACGTTCAACACAGGCGTCGCGAAGCACACGTTCTGTAAGCACTGTGGCGTGCAGGCGTTCTACACCCCCCGCTCACACCCGGACGGAATCGATGTGAACGTGCGTTGCCTCGACGGAAACCTCGTGCGCTCGTTCCGCGTCATGCCGTTCGACGGAGAAAATTGGGAAGCGAACGTGGAAACGATTCGCTAGTCGCCGACCATGACCGCCATCGATTGGACCATCCTCGCCGTCTACCTCGGTGCGGTGATCGGGCTCAGCGCGTGGCTTGGGCGCACGCACACGTCGAACACGGATTACTACGTCGGTGGCCGCAAGCTTCCGTGGTGGGCCCTGGCGCTCTCCATCCTGGCGACTCAGACCTCGGCCAACTCGTTCATCGGTATCCCCGCCTTCGTGGCGCTTCGCCCGGGCGGTGGACTCACTTGGCTCGAGTACGAACTCGCGGTGCCACTTGCCATGATTGCGGTGATGGCGCTGCTCGTTCCCGTCTTCCGGCGACTCGAGCTCGTAAGCCTCTACGAGTACCTTGAGCTGCGCTTTGACCGGCGTACGCGCCTTGTGATGAGCGGCGTGTTCCTTCTCTCGCGTGGCGCGGCCACGGGGATCGGCGTGTACGCCGTCTCCCTCGTGCTCGAGGTATGCCTCGGGCTCCCGCTCTGGGCCTGCATTCTGCTCATGGGCGGGGTCACCGTCGTGTACGACACCCTCGGAGGCATGTCGGCCGTCGTATGGACGGACGTGATTCAGCTCGTCGTACTGGTTATCGGCATCGTGCTTTGCATTGTCATCGCGCTCGGCGAAGTGGGCGGAATCGGCGGCGCATTCACGGCCCACGACGCGGCGCGCATGGTGGCCATCGACCCGCGAACGGGCATCGGGGACGGCTCCACCACGCCGTTTTGGGGCTTCCTGATCGGCGGGTTTGTTCTGTACGTGAGCTACTACGGCGTCGATCAGAGCCAAGCACAGCGGGCGCTCGCAGCGCCAACGGTCGACGCGGCCAAGCGCTCGCTCCTTGTGAGCGGGCTCGCGAGGTTTCCGCTCACGCTTCTCTACGTGGTGATGGGCCTCGCCATCGGCGCGGTCTACCTGCAATCCGAGGATCTGCGCGCGGCCGTGCCCCACGACAAGCTCGATTCACTCGTCCCCGCGTTCATCCTCACGAAGCTTCCCGCCGGCGCCCGCGGAGTTCTGTTCGCGGCGGTGATCGCCGCGGCCATGTCGAGCCTCGACTCGGCCCTCAACTCCCTTTCCGCAGCCACGATGCGCGACTTCGTGGAGCCCTACGTACCGAAGGAACGCCACCTGCGCGTGAGCCGGTGGACCACCGCGAGCTGGGGGGCGTTCATCACCGGTTCCGCGTTCGTCGTGGGCGACCTCTCGACGACCGTGGTGGAGGGGATCAATACGCTCGGGTCCGTCTTTTACGGTCCACTCCTTGCGGCATTCGCCTCGGGGATCCTCGACCGGCGCTCGACCGGCCCGGGTGTCCTCGCGGGGGTTGCGGCGGGCATCGCCGTAAACCTCGGACTCGCGATCGGCGCCAAGGACGCGCTGTTCTGGATGTGGTGGAACGTCACGGGGCTCGTGGTCGGGGCGGTGGTCACCACGCTGGTGAGCCGGGCATTTCCCGCACAGACCGCCGCCGGTGGGGAGCGCGCGGCCGTGGGAAGAACCTGGGAGGAGATCCGTGCTGCCGAGCGACCGTGGCTCACGGTCTACGCGGTCCTCGTGGCGTACTTCCTGACTATGTTTCTGTTCGCGTACTTCCTAGGCGACTTGCTCCGCTCGTTCGGGTAACAATCGGGGCGCCGCCGCCTCGTATGCTCGCCCTTCGCAATGCATGCGCCGACATCCTCCGCGGCAACGACCGCGGCGGGTACACCGTGCCGAGTCCGCGACTCTATCCGCACCAGTGGGCGTGGGACTCCGCGTTCGCAGCCATCGGCTGGGTCCACATCGACCCGGAGCGCGCGTGGGTCGAACTCGAGACACTCATGCGCGGCCAGTGGCCGGACGGACGCGTTCCGCACATTTACTTTCACAAACTGAGTGAAGACTATTTCCCGGGGCCCGACTTCTGGCAGGTGCCAAGGTCGTCCAGCATCACGCAGCCACCCGTTTGGGCTTCGGCGTTGGCACGTCTGCTCGAGGTGACGGGCGATCGGGCACGGGCAAGGGCACTGCTCGCGCCCATGGATGCGTCGCACCGATTCTTTCACGCCGCGCGGGACCCCAAACACGTCGGGCTCGTCGCCGTGGTGCACCCGTGGGAGAGCGGCATCGACAATTCGCCCACGTGGGATGCTCCAATGTCACGCGTGGACGTGGCGAATCCGCCGGCGTTCAAACGGAAGGACACGGAGGTCGTAAAGGACGCCTCCATGCGCCCCACGCACGACCAGTACGTACGCTATGCCTGTCTCGTCAAAGCGATCGCCGAAGACGGTTTCGGACCGGGCCCCTTCGCGGTGTACGACCCGCTCATGACCGCGCTTCTCGCGCGCGCAGAACGCGACCTCGCCTGGTGCGCAAAGGAATGCGGCGAGGATACGGACGCCACGGAACGCGCCGAACGGCTCGAGGCGGGCCTCGAAGCACACCTGTGGGACGAGGCCCTCGGCCGCTACGTCTATTGGGACGCCCACGCGGACGAGCGCATCGCCCCGGACGTCGTTGGCTCCTACATCCCGCTCTGGTGCAACGTGCGCCCGGAGCGTCGGGCACGGCTCGTGGAAGGCCTCCGCACGCGATTCGATTGCCGCTACCCCGTGCCGTCCACGTCGCCCCTCGATCCGAACTTCGATCCCCGTCGGTACTGGCGCGGACCGACGTGGATCAACACCGCATGGCTCCTCGCCGATGCCCTCGGTACACGGCTCGCCGAATCCACCGTGGAGCTCGTCGAACGGCACGGCATGTTCGAGTACTTCCACCCGGAAACGGGCGAAGGCCTCGGCGGTGAACGCTTCACCTGGACCGCGGCCCTCGCCCTCGATCTCGCCATGCGCTTCGACGTGCGGTAGCCGCACGCGCGCACGGACTACGGCAGGATGCCGAAGTGTTTGGTACCCGCGGGCAGGTACTGGTTGATGTCCGCGTCCGTCGGAAGTGCGATGGCGTCCGCATGGTTGAGCGCGTTGGTTGCTGAACCGTCGGCGCTCACCAGGTTGTTCCCCGCCTTGCTGTTCGCATCGAGCCCACCGATGGAGATGGGCGAACCCGCCGCGGCGGTCGTCCACGCGGAGACGCTCGAGTAGTTCCCCGACGCGACCCGTACGATGGAGCCTGCGCCGTTCGCATAGACGTTCCCGTCCATCCGCGTCTGAGGGATGCCGCGCCCGGGTTCCGCGCCGTGGATGATCGTCTGAATGGGCGCCGACGCCGTCGAGTTGGTCGACGTGACGCAGAACGGGGTCGACGCGCCGCAGTATCCGGTTGCAGTGGGGTAAACGATGATGTTGTTCAGCATCAGGTCGAGGCGGGGCATCCAGTCCAGGGTGGCCGGGCGTGTCGCCGCCGTCCGGCGGTCGCTCGAATAGGATCCGGAGCAGAGCGCTTGATTGGGATCCGCACACCCGGGTTTCGAACGATTGTCGGTGTAGATGCCAATGGGGTCCGCGCCGCCGATGATCGTGTTGTTCACCAGCTTGAGCCCGGAAGATCCGGCGAGCTTGACCGCACGATTTCCACCCGATGACCGGATGAAGTTGTTGATGAGGAGAAGGTCATCGGAGATCTCGAAGAAGAGCGCCGAACCATCGTTGTCATCGATGACGTTGCCCGCGACGTCCACGTCAACGTTGCTCTGGTCAAACCAGATGCCGTGGCTGCGATTCCCGGTGAACTCCGAGTCGAACACCTTGATGTAGCGGCAGCGACTCGTCTTGATGGCGCCGGACTGCGGTGAGGTGGTGAACTCACCGAACCGGTTCGCCCCAACGAATCGCACGGAATCGACAACGAGGTTGTCGACCCAGGTTGCGTTGAGCCCCATCCAATTCGGACCATCGATGGTCACGTGTTCGAACACGACTCCGTCCGTAATGTCGCCGGCGCTCCCCGCCGCCATGATCGAGATGAATGCCGGGTCGATCACCTCGACGTCACGGAACACCACGTGGTCCGCCCCAACGTTCGTTCGAACCACGCCGTAGTTGTTCGCCGAGTTCGAATAGCGCGTGATCCGAAGGCCCTCGATCACGGAGTTCGAACCGGACACGGAGAGGAACTCCACCTTGTCGGAGGCTTCGATGCTGTTCGAAGACGCATCGCTCGACGCGAGGTAGAGCCGCGAGTTGCCCGCATCGACCCAGAACTTGCCGGCGCTCACCTCGCCCTTCGAACCCACCTGCTGAAGCTGACTGTTGCCTTTCCAAACCTGGTCGGGGTGCTTGCCCATCTGGCTTCCGGTCTGGTTCTGCCCGGTGGTGAAGGAAATGCCGGAGCCGTCGGTGACGGGCTTGGCCGTGTACGCATGCCACGCGAGGCCACCTTCCGTGGTCCAACCCGAGTTGAACTTTGCCGAGCCGCGGAAGATCGGCGTCTCCCCCGGGTACGCCACAAGGTGAACCTTGCGCCCGGACGGGATGCTCACGGAACCGTCGGTGTACTCGCCGCCGCGCACGACGACGGTCGCGCTTTGGCCCGAGCCCACCTTGCCGATGGCCTTCGCGAGGGTCTTGTACGGCGAGGCCAGGGTGCCGGCGTTCGAGTCATTGCCGTTCGTTGCGACGTACCAAATGGTCCCGGTGAGCGAGCCGATTTCGTACTGAATCGGCAAGTGCGCACCCGGCCCGACCGAGGGCGACGGCGGCTCGGAAACGGCCACCGACTTGGTCACGGCGCCGGTGGCGCCAATGTTGTCCGTGACGGTCAGGGTGATCGTCTTGGTGCCCGCGGAGGCGTAGGTGTGTGCTGCCGGCGTGGCGCCCGTGGCCGACGCGCCGTCGCCGAAGTTCCACGCGTAGGAAACGATGGACCCGTCCGCATCCGACGAGCCTGAGCCGTTGACCGTCACCGTCAGGTCACTCGCCGATGCCGTGAACATGGCGACGGGCGACTGGTTTGAGACGCCTTCCATCACCACGACCATCTGTGTGCTCGTCACCGAAGCACCGAGATCATCCGTCACGGTCAACATGATGGTCTTGGTGCCCGACGAGGCGTAGGTGTGGGCCGCGGGCATGACCCCCGAGTCCGTGGACCCGTCGCCGAAGTCCCACGCGTAGGAAACGATGGACCCGTCCGCGTCGCTCGACGCGCTGGCGTCCACCGTGACATCCAGGTCACTCACGGAGGCGGTGAAGGTCGCCGTTGGTGGAAGGTTGCCCACGACGGCCCCGTCGTCCGGGATCTCCGAGCCATCCAATTCGCCGCCGTCGAGGTTCGCGCTTCCATCGGTGGAACCGTCGGCGGAGCCGGCAACCGAACCCGAATTGCATCCAAGGGCCGGGATCGCACCGAGGAGTGCGCAGAGGAAGAGCGGGTTCTTGGCCCAGCAAGATTCGTTCGGTGGATGTGTCATGGAACTCCAGCGTGCGTAAGCGTTTCCCAGTTCATGTGTAGCCCCGTGCCGCTCGGACGATAACGCGCGACGAGGGCCGATACGTGAGGCATTTCGATTCCTTCGCGTTGAGCGAAGTGATTGAATTCGATCTCCCATCCAACGCGGTAGCCGGTGCCGCCCATGTTGATCGCGCCTGGACACGGCCAATTTTCAGGGAGCGCCTCGGCGGCATCCGCCGCGTTGATGAATGCTGCGTTTAGCTCGAGCGACGCCAGAAGACGCGATTGGAACTCCCCGTAGAGATCAGCACCCTGGAGGCGCGCGGTCTCGGCCGCGTTGGCCATCCCCCCAAACCCCATCGCCATGTGGCTCATGTCGCGACAGGTCTCCCCTTCGACGCCATCGATGAAGGTGCTCGGGTTGTTCCAAATGCCGGCGATGCTCGACGCCGAGACATTTGTCTTGTCGTAGATCGTCCCCTTCGGCGGAATGGGCATTCCCGCCAGGTTCGCGTACGCGCTCGTGTCATCTCCCTCCATGTAGATCGCCGAAGGCAGATGCTCGCGAAAGGTGGTGAGTCCGGACTCGTAGACTGCCGTGTCGCTCAGGAAGACACCGATACCGATGGTGGCGTCGATCATGGAGAAGTTCACATTCACGCCGAAACCATTCCACGAGCCTCGCCCCGCTCCGCCCGCCATGGTGAGCGGAAGGTAGACATCGCGGAGCATCTTCTCGAAGCCCGCCGCATCGAAGGCTGTCTCGCCCGCCTCCGCGTTGAACGTGTGCCGAATGATCTCCGCGGCACGGGAGAAATTCTGTCCCGACCAACCGGACTGATGTAGGCCGTTCGCAAAGATCTGGACGTTCATGTCCGTGCGGGGCTGATCGAAGAAAATCTTCGTGAGCGTTCCGGACCACGCGTTCAAGATTTCGACGGCCTTCTGCGCGTGCGCGCGATCTCCCCCGTAGTACCAAGCCAGGGCGTGACCATAGGCCGCGGCGCTGTCGTCGAGCTGTTCGGCGCAACCCACCTCCGAAAGCCCGAGCTCCGGATGCGCGGCGATGTAGTTCTTTCCCGTCGACGCCGCGCATCGCACCTCGGGCACCGCGCCGGGCACCCGCGACATTTTCATCAGGTATGAGCCGAGCATTTTTGTGTAGGCGCCCTTCCAGGGCTCCTGGTTCCGAGCGATCTTCTCTTTCACGAAGTTCAACTGAACCAGCCCAACCCCGACACCGGGGTGCACGAACCCACAGTCACTCGGACACGAAGCGTGGGTCTCCGCACCGCTGCAGACCGCATCGCCACATTCGGCCGGCGACTCACTACCATCCGCCACGGACGCGTCGCCCGCCGTTCCATCGATCTGCGCCCCATCTGCGGCCGTGTTGTCCGTGGGCGCTGCACCGAACGTTCCGTTGCACGCCGGAGCCGAGCTCCCGAGCACGAGCGCGAACAAAACCCAACGCACGCCGATCCACCGGCACCGCATCTCACCACACACCACCGACGAGCACTTGCAACCCGCGTGCCTCCGACGGGGGCTCGAAATCGACAACGATATCGAACCCAACATGGCGTGAATTCGCCCCTCCGGCGCCGTTGGCGCTCCACGCACGCGGGGGCCCGCACCTGCGGCTCCAGCCGCGGCATCCATTCCACCATTCACCCAGTGCGGGAACGCATTGGGAGGTGCTCGCATGCGCGCCAGCGTGGGAACCATCATGCGCTGCCTTCGCTGGCCCCTCATGGCCCTCGCACCGGCGTTTCTATTCGCCTGCGCCGCCAACTCGCAATCACCTGGCGACTCCCCCCAAGGCGGCGTCGCCCAGTCGGCCGGCAAGGCCGACACGGCCATCGTCGAGATGTGGGGGCACGACGTGGCCTCGGTCGCCGTGGACGACGATGGAGTGTGGGTCGAGCTCGCCCTTCGTTCGAAGCTCCCCGTGACGGACTCGCTTCGTCCGGAACTTGAAATCGGGGAACACCGTTTCGCGCGGAGCGTGCACCCCGATGGCGCGCTCGACCGCCTGCGCTTTCACCTGACTCGCGCCGAGTACGCGGCGCTTCGTCCCGCCGCCCGCACCCGCCTTCGGTCTTCGTTCTTCAATCAACCCGACGCCAAGGCGGATAGCTCCGGCGTACCCGCGCCCCACTTGCCGGAGACGCGGTGATGCGAAGCCGACCCCAGCTCGTTCGAAGTCTTTCGCTGTCGTTCTTCGTCGCGCTCGTGTTCGCCAGCGGCGCCTTCGCCGAAGCGCCCATCCCCATCGACTACGACTATGGGGACAGCGCGCTTTCTCTCTCCGCGCTTGGTGCCGAGAATCCGGTCGAGTTCCAGGGTCGTCTTACGAGACCCGCGACGATGGACGGCGTGCATCCGATCGTCGTGCTGCTCCACGGGCGCCACTCCACGTGCGAGGGACCCTTCGGCGAAACGCTCCGATGGCCCTGCGCCGGCAGCGAACAACCGACACCGAGCCACCTCGGCTACGACTACCTTGCCGAGGCGCTCGCGAACAAAGGGATCGTGGTCATTTCCATCAGCGCCAACGGCAT
>JAWKRM010000023.1:0-74450 GCA_041389625.1 Polyangiales bacterium | reverse complement strand
CTCCCGCCGATCCTCACGCCGTTCGGCGAGGCGAACGGACTCGGTTCGAACTGGAACCAGTACCTTTCGGTGATCTCGGGACTCGCGAACTATCCCGCAAGCATCGTGAGCGGCGATATCTTCGCCGGTGCGCACACGCGTGGCGCGGGCGCCTTCCTTACGCAGTCGAACCTCGCGACCACGTCGCAGGACAGCGCCATCAAGAACGGAATCTCCATCGATCAGGTCATCGCCAACCACCTGAAGGCGCTGCCAGACCGCCCGTATCTGCCGTCGCTTGAAGTGGCACACGTGGAGGGCAACGAGGGCGGCAACTGCGAAGACGGTTTGAGTTGCCGCTACCTCCACCATCTCGCGTGGACGGGCGAGACGACGTACCTGCCCAAGGTGACGAGCCCGCGGCAGGTGTGGAACAAGCTGTTCGGCTCGGGAACGCCGGCATTGCCCGTGCCCGGTGGAATGACGCCTTCGCCGCCGAGCACGCCCACGGACCGGACGCCGCACTTCGAGCGAAGCATTCTGGACCTGGTGTCCAATCGCGCGAAGGTGCTCCAGGCGAAGTTGGGCAAGACCGATCGCGATAAACTCGACGAGTATTTCACGTCGGTGAGAGAGATCGAGCAGCGACTCGCGCTCCTCGAAGGCAGCACGATGACTGGCGGGGGAGCGGGCGGAGACGAGTTCGCGTTCGAGTGTAGCCCGGGAAACCAACCCACCGATCCGAGTGCGTACCCTGCGAAGCTCGATCTCATGTCCGACATGATCGTGCTTGCGCTTGCCTGTGATCGGACGCGGGTGGTCACGTACATGCTCGATGACGTGTTTTCGAACACGAACTACGGCGCGATTCTGGGTGGCAACATCTCGTCGAACGAGTACCACGACAAAATCTCACACCATGGTGGGAGCAGTTCGAACCTCGACAAGATTCAGCAGGTCAATACGTTCTTCACGCAGCGTGTGGCGTACCTCGCAGGAAAGCTGCTCCGTGCGACCGAGGGCGGCCAATCCATGCTCGATAACACGGTCATGCTGTTCGCAAGCGAGTTCGGGGACCCGGATGACCACTACCACTTCGACCTGCCGATGTTGGTCGTAGGGAAGGCCGGCGGTCGCTGGAAGGCAGGACAGCACATCGTCTACGCGAGCAAGAAGTCGACGGGCGACAAGGAAACCCAACGCAAGGCGGACAAGCCCATGGCGAACCTGTTCCTCAGTGTCCTCGACGCTTTTGGGATTCCGCAAAGCACGTTCGGGCACGACGACACCGGGGCCGCGTACGGCACCTCGCGCCTGAGCGAACTCGAGGTGTAGCGTTCCGGTGGAATCCGGCCCGCTCGGTCGGAAATCGTGACAAACCGGCACGGTGCCCGCGTGGCTGCTACCTTGAGGGACCGTGTCCGGACTCGTTGCGCTCAAGCGTTCCCGTGCATCGCGACCGCGCGAGCTTGGGCGTTTTCTACCGACGACGCGCGAGGAGATGGCCGCCCGCGGTTGGGATGAGCTCGACATCCTCATTGTGAGTGGTGATGCGTACGTCGATCACCCGGCCTTCGGGCCCGTGCTCATCACGCGTTTCCTCGAGGGGCGCGGGTATCGGGTCGGGTTCATCGCGCAACCGCGGTGGGACTCACCGGCGGATCTCCTTCGTATGGGCCGGCCACGTCTGTTCGTGGGCGTTTCGGCGGGCAACTCGACAGCATGCTCAACAAAGCTGACGGCGCAGAAAAAGGTGCGCGGTGAAGATCAATGATTCACCCGATGGCCGCAACGACATGCGCCCGAACCGTGCGTCCATCGTGTACTCGAACCTGCTCCGGCGCGGCATGCCGGGTGTACCTGTCGTGGTCGGCGGCATCGAAGCGTCGCTCCGCCGCATTGCACACTACGACTACTGGAGCGATTCGGTGCGCCGGAGCGTGCTCCTCGATGCGAAAGCCGATTTGCTTGAAGTTCGGCATAAGAACGACCTATTCTCAGATCGCCGACAGACTTGCGCGCGGCGAAACCGTGCGGGATCTCCGGGATGCGCGGTACCGCCCACGTGCGCAACAAGGGCGAGTGGGAAGACCTCGAAAGCAGCGCGTTCGTGCGCGACGGCAAGGTCGTACGGCTTCCGAGCTTCGAAGACGTGGCGGCGGACACGCGGGCCTTCAGCGGAATGTCCCGGGCGTTTCAGTACGAAACCAACCCGGAAACGGTCGTCCGCTCGTTCAGCCCCACGGCGCGCAGGCCGTCTATTTCAACTCCGCCGGCGCTTCCCCTTGAGACCGGGGATATGGACGAACTCTATGACCTGCCGTTCGCGCGCGAGCCGCACTGGTCCTACGAGCGCCCCATCCCCGCGTTCGAGACGGTGCGGCATTCGATCGTGACCATGCGCGGCTGTTTTGGCGGATGCACGTTCTGTTCGATCACCGAACACGAGGGGCGTGTGATCCAGTCCCGCTCCGCGGAAAGTGTGCTTCGGGAGGTGCGTGCCCTTCGTCGAATGGACGGCTGGGATGGCGTCATCACCGACGTCGGCGGACCCACCGCGAACATGTACAACATGCGTTGCAAGAGCGAGCACATCGAGAAGGCGTGCAGGCGCCTGTCGTGCGTGCACCCCGGCGTGTGCGAGAACCTCGTGACCGATCATGCGCCGCTCGTGTCGCTCCTCCGTCGCGTTCGGAAGGAGGAGGGCGTCAAGAAGGTCTTCATTGCTTCGGGCGTGCGCTACGACCTTGCGGAGCGCTCGCCCGAGTTCGTGGACGAACTCGCGAAGCATCACACCGGAGGCCAGCTCTCCGTGGCGCCAGAGCACGTCGACGAAGACGTGCTCGACAAGATGAAGAAACCCGGCGCCGAGGTCTACGAGCGCTTCGCCGACATGTTTGCCTGCTCTTCCGAAGCGGCCGGCAAGGACCAGCACCTCGTGCCCTACTACATTTCGGGGCACCCAGGGTCGACGCTCAAAAGCATGATCGAGCTCGCGCGGTACCTGAAAACAAAGGGTATTCGTCCGCGTCAGGTCCAGGACTTCATCCCCACACCCATGTCCATGGCGACGAGCATGTACGTGACGGGCCTCGACCCGTTCACGCGCGAGCCCGTCTACACGGCGAAATCGCTGCGAGAGAAGCGCATGCAGAAGGCGCTGCTTCTCTATTGGGACCCCGAACACCACGACCTTGCGCGGGAAGCCCTCAAGGAGGCCGGTCGACACGACCTCATCGGCTCCGATGCGCGCTGCCTCGTGCCGCCGGCGCGTGGAAAGGGGTCGCTTTCGATTCATGCGCGCAGGGCGAGTCGGGGCCCAGGTGAGCGCGGGAGCAGTCGGCGATCGGGCGGCCCACGCCGCCGGCCGCGTGGGCGTACGGAAAGCTAGAAAAACGAAAACCCCGGCGCGTCACCGCACCGGGGGAGCCGTCCACGAACGTCTGCGACTAGAACTTTGTCCAGCCGGTCGTCCAGTCGTCACCGTCCGGGTCGATGGCACCGACGTACGTTGCGCCATTGAAATCGCCGGCGGTCTCAGCACCACCCGGAGTCAGCGTCGACTTCGGCGAGAAGTCCGGCGCCTTCATGTTGTACGGCGCCGTCAGCTTCGGGTCGGTCCCGAACGTGTTGCCGAGGGACGCGTCGCTGAAGAAGTCCGATTCCACGAACCCATCGTCGTCGTCGTCATCCGAACCATCGGTGGGTTCGGTGGCAAACCAGTTCTCGCCGTCCGCTCCGCCGATTTCGAAGAAATACGAGTGCTTTACGGCGAGCTTCGGGTCCGCGCCCTGGGTGCCCATGACCGTGGCTTCATCACGCACGTCCACGGCCTCCGCACCGAAGCCCATGAGGATCGCGTTCTCCACGATGCCCCACGTGCCGCGGCGGAACAGGATGCCGCGCTGCGCGCTCGACGCTTCGTTCGAGCCAATGAGCGTGATGTTGCGGATCGTCGGCTGCGACCGGGGCGAGGCGTCGTTGTCGTCCTCGAGGTTGTCCGCTTCGATGCCGTTGTCGCCGCTGCCCGCGTGGAGCTGCACGACGACGAACGACGCGGTGCCCTTCCAGCCCTCGTCCCAGTCGAGGCCGTCGTCGTTCGGGCCCGTGACAAGGAGGTGGTCAACATTGGCCGTGCCGCCGAAGAACTCAATGCCGTCATCGAGTCCCATGTGAATCTGGATGTGGCTGAGTTTGGTGCCGGTGCCGCATGCGCCAACCGTGAGGCCGTTG
Source organism: Polyangiales bacterium (assembly GCA_041389625.1). GTDB lineage: Bacteria > Myxococcota_A > Polyangia > Polyangiales > JAWKRM01 > JAWKRM01. Next base: position 70,238 of record JAWKRM010000023.1, on the reverse strand, counting down.
AGTTCGTTGTCGATGCTGGATGGTCGCCCGCGTACTCGATGCGCGTGTACTCGAGGCTGCCGCAGTTGCTCGCTTCGTCGCTCCCGCCGTAGGCACCGCGGGGATCCGTGACCGCGAGACCTTCGATCTGGTTCTTGCCGCCGGGAACGTTGATCGGCGCATCGCCGAGGAGCACCACGCCACCCCAGTCGCCGGGGGCGCGCTCTTCCGTGGCGAGGGAGCTCGTGAACACGACCGGGCTCATTTCCTCGCCCTTCGTGATGAGGCGGGCGCCCTTGCTGACGATGAGGGCGGAGCCCTTCTCGCCAAACACCCAAGTGCCGTCTTCCACGGTCAATTTGGCCTTTTCGACCAGGTACACGTGACCCGTGAGGAGCGGAATCGTGTCGCAGCCCCAGGTCGTGTCCGCGTCGATGTCACCCGAAACTTCGACGACTTCGCGGTCCGTGAACTCGGGGCAGCTGCCCGTGACGTCGCCTTCGAACACGAGCTCTCCGCTCGAGTGGTGGGTTCCGTCGGTGGAGCTCGAACACCCGGCAAGGGCGACGAGCGCGGCGAGGGTGAGAATGTGTTGTCGGTTCATATGCATTTCCTTGTTAGTACGTCCAACCCAGTTTTGCTCCGAACGTTGCGCCCGGGTCCCGGCGCTGAACTGTGAAAGGGCCTTGCTTGAGCTCCACCTTGGAGAACAGGATGTTGCTTGCGGTTACCGTCAGCTTCCAGTGCGTCGCAAACTCCCAGGCGGCGGAAACGTCGAGTGAGTGGAAGGGTTCCTGGTAGACGTCAGGCAATCCGAGCTTGCCGACTTCCTCGATGCGTTTGCCGAAGACGTTGTAGTACACGAACGACGTGAGCCCGATGTCAGGTAGGGCACAGCCGAGTGACAGGTTGGCGACGTACGGAGACTGGCCGGCGAGCGGGCGTTCTGCCGAAGTGGCGGTGCCGCGCTGCGCATCACTCAGTTCCACCGACGACCGGATGAGCGAAACGTTGCCGCCGATGGAGAACGGCCCGAGGCCTGGGTGAAGGTGGCCGAGGCCGACGCGCACCTCGGCTTCACCGCCGAAGTTCGTGGCGCCGTCCACGTTGTCGTAGGTCACATTGCCCTGGCGGTCCTGAACCACTTGCTCGATGGGGTGGCGAAAATCCTTGTAAAACGCGGAAAAGGCGACGACTTCCGTGTCGCCGAAGAACCACTCCCAACGGAGATCGAAGTTGTGGATGTACGTGCGCAGTAGGTCCGGGTTGCCCTGCACGGTGCGGCGACGAACGAAGTCCTGGTAGAGGAACGGCGCGAGTTCGCGCACCTCCGGGCGAGCCACGGTGCCGCCGTACGCTGCACGGACGAACATCTTCTCCGAGAGGCCGAAGATGAGCGACGCGCTCGGAAGCGCATCGGTGTCCGTGCGATCCGTAGCGATGGCGTCTTTGCGCTCCTCGGGGAATGGCGAATACGATTCGACGTGCTGCCCAAAGGACTCGATGCGGGCACCTCCGACGACGCGCAGCCATTCGAGCAGCTTTGCGTCTGCCATGGCGTAGCCGGCGAGCAATAGTTGGTTCGCCTGGTAGCTGTCGTCGGACCGGGTGAGTTCCTGGAGGCGAGTGAGCGTTCCAACGTTGTCGGCGGCGAACAGCTCGGGGAGCGGAAGGAAGCGGTCGTCCGCGGAGTTTCCAACAAATGCGAGGCCGAAGCGGCGCGCGGTGAATCCGCGGTCCGTGTACTGCGCGAGGGCGCCCGTTTTCGCTTGGACGAACCCAACGGGGAACGCGAAATCAAAGCCGCCGCCGCCGTCCCATTGCGTGAGCCCGGAATACAGGCGCTCGCCGCTCCCTGGGACATCGCGCCAGAAAAACGCGTCGTTCTCCTCCTGGAGCATCACGTCGCGCGTGTCGGGCTCATCGCGGCCGGTGAAGGAGCCATTCAGCTGCCATTTCAGGCGCGATCCGGCGAGGAGACCGAAATCCGTGTGGTCGCCCAGGAGTTGAACGACGCCGAGGTTCCGCTCCACGAGGCGGAATCGCTGCGCAACGATGTCGGCGCCCTCGTTGTCCGAGTGGCCGCGTGCGACCCGCGTCGTGTCCTCGGACGCGTGGTTCCACATTCCCACGAATGAGAGTTCATCGGAGCGTGATGCCTCGTAGGTCACGGTCGAGAGGGCGCCCCAGGTGACCTGCCGCGTGCCGGTTTCGGTCTTGAGGTCTTCGGCGAGCTCCACGCGGTCACCGGCGCCGACGCGGGTCTTGCCCACCGTGCCGGAGGCCTGCCTCCAGTTGTGGCCGTAGTTGACGTTCGAAAGGATCCCGAGCTTGTGTCCGCCAAGCTTGAGTGTGTCGCCTGCGGTGACGCTCACGCCGATGTCGGGGATGCCGGTGGTGCTGCTCCGCGTCCAACGATTCGGGAAGGAGCGGGCAACCTCGTCCACGTCCGCGCGGGAGAGGCCACGGGCCGAGGCGATGACACGCTCCGTCGGCACATCACTGGGGAGTCCGCGTGTTCCGTCGTCGAGACCCAGGAAGTCGAGCGAGCCGCCGTCGTAGGTGAGAACCTGCTGGCCGATGCTTTCCGTGTTTGCGTTCGTGGTGAGCTGCACTTCGAGGGTGAAAGCGTCGGGAAAGTCGCGGGTTTCGAGCTGGAGGGAGCCGCCCGCGAAATTGCCCGGAATGTCGGGCGAAAACGTCTTCGTCACGGAGAGGCTGTTCAACATCTGCCGGGGGAACAGGTCGAGCTGCACACCGGGCTCGTCGGGGTCGCTGTTCGGCAGGCGCACACCGTTGAGGAGCGCGTTTGTGTAGCGACCGCTCAAGCCGCGCACGACCAAGTAGCGACCACCGACCACGGAAACGCCCGGCACGCGTCGTGCCGAGTCGCCGGCGTTCGAGTCCGGCGTACGCTGCATTTCCTCGGCGCTGATCGCGTCCTTGACGACGGTGGCGTCGCGCCTCGCCTGGAGCTGTGCCGCCGCAGAACGCACGTTGAAGCGAGTGACGATGACCGCCTCGTCCTGGAGCTTGCCCGTGTTGAGTGTGAGGGCCGCATCGACAACGGCGAATTCGGCGGGGGCAACCATCACGTCGTCGCGCACAAGGATTTCGTAGACGTCTTCTTCAAAGCGGAGTCGGTAGCGGCCCGGCGAAAGCGAGAGCTCGTAGGCGCCATCCAGATCGGTGCGCACCGCCTGTCCCGTGCCCACGGCGATGACACGGACCTCGAAAGCGGATCCTTTGTTTCCGCATCGGAGACCTTGCCGCGAACACCCGACCCCGCGCGCGGCGCCGGTGGTTCGGCTGGGGCCGCGGTCGGAGGCGGGGATTCCGACGCGGGGATCTCCCCGTCGGGCGGCGGCCCGGCGTCCACGGCGCCGGCGTCCGGTTGGGCGTGGGCGCCCGCGGCGTGCAGGCCGATGGCGACCGCAGCGAGGAAGCTGCGCAGGAATGTCGAAGTTTTGTCCATGCGATTAGTCGCGTTGCGTGGCGGGGAGCGCTTCCGTCGAGACGGCGATCGTCGACGCCCCGCCCGCGCGCGCGAGATCCATGACGGCCATGGCTCGCCCGAACTCGGCGGCGTCGGATGAATCGAAGAAGATGGTTCGTGTGCGGCGGGCAGCGAGCACGCGCCGCAGCCGGTTCGGGAACTCGGCGTCGGCCACCTCGTCGCGGTTGATGCGAATCCTTCCCCCGCGCGTCACGGAGACGACGATGGGACCGGGGTCGTCGGGCGGAGGCGGTTCGGCGGTCGGGTCATCCTTGTCGGGCATGTGGATCCAAAACTGCTTCGCAAGGAGCGGCGTGATCACCATGAAAATGATGAGCAGCACGAGCACCACGTCGACGAGCGGCGTGACGTTCATCGCTGGCGCGGAGCGTCGTCGTCGCCGCCCCTTTCGCTTCGCACCCGCGCTGCCGAGATCCATCGCCATGCTCAGCTCCCGCCCCGTTGGTTCACGCGCAGAGAAATCCCCGGAAATCCGATTTGCTGCACCATCTGAAACACGCGTCGCACGTCGGCGTACTGCGCGCCCTTGTCGGCACGAAGCATGAGTCGGCGATTGGGCTGCGCGCGGTTCGCTTGAACGAGCACGTCGCGGAACGTGTCGGGTGCGAGGGCGGACTTCTCGAAGAACATCGTGCCCTGCGCGTCGAGGGAGAGCGTGAACGGGTCTGTTTTGCTCTTCGGATCTTCGTCGGCGTTCGAGATGGCGGGGAGCTGGATTTCCGACTCCTGCGTCATCGCCGGGATCACGACCATGAAGATGATGAGCAGCACGAGCACGACGTCCACGAGGGGCGTCACGTTCATGTTGGGGGCCGATCGTCGTCGTTTGGCCATGGCGGAGGCTCGCTGTGACTAGGCCGCGTGGGTGCGGGCGGAGGCGGTCCGGGTGTCCTTCGCTCGTTCCGAATCGGCCTTGGGGGCACGCACGCTCGAGGATGGCGCCTTCGCGTCCCACTCGCCCATCTCAAGGCGGTCGAGGAGCTCGCCGAGTGTGCGGAGCAGGTTCGCCTCGTACCCGTCGATGCGGTGCGTCAGTGCGTTATAGAGGAGCACCGTGGGAATCGCGACCACGAGACCGTAGCCCGTGACGATGAGCGACTCGCCGATGGCGGCACCGATGGTGCCGATGCCGCCCGAACCGTTCGCCGAGATCAGCTTGAACGCATTGATGATGCCGAGCACCGTGCCGAGTAGCCCGACGAAAGGGGCCGTGGAGCCCGTGGAGGCGAGGATGTTCATGCCGCGGTTGAGTTCGTCCGTGAGCGTTTCGGCGCGTCGGTCCACGGAACGTCGTGTGAGCTCGATGGCCCGCGCGTCTCCGTCGCCCGCCCTGCGGCGCGATTCGAAGAATCCGAGCGCCGCTTCGACAAATCGGGCCAAGTGAAGTCCCGCCGTTTCCCGTGCGACGGCGAGCACGCCCGCGTAGTCGTGGGCGTGAACCAACGGCGCGACGCGCTTCGAGAATTTCTTCGCGCGCCGGTTTGCGACCACGAGGAGCCCGAGCCGATCGGTGGCGACGGTGATGCATGCCAGCGCCTGCGCCGTGAGCACGATGACGACGGCACGGACGGGCCATCCCATGCCGTGCCAGATTTCGATGAGGTTCAGTTGCATGACGTGTGCTCCTTCGGTCAGAGGTTTCGACTCTCGAATCGAACGGGGAAAACCTGCGCTTCGCGCGTCGGCGTACCGTCGGGGCGCCGCGCGGGCGCCATGCGGAAGGTGGCGACGTACGCCACGGCCGTGTCGCGCAGGAGCGCGTGGCCGCGGATGGCGCGACAGGCTTCGTTGTGCCCGTCCACGGTGACGACGCAGCGAACGAGGACGACGCCTTCGACGCGTTGATCGCGTGCATCGGCCGGATACTCGGGCGGGTCGGGGCGGTCGACGATGGCTGCGCGCGCGGCCTTCGAATCCTCGTCTCCGTCGCCGTCCGTCGAGGGTGCAGGCGCATCGCCGCCGGTGCCGCCCTCCGTGCCGTCGATGTACCCATCGAGGGGGCCCGTCTCGCCGGAATCGACGAGTTCGTCGTCCGATTCGTCGAGCGCCGTCTCGGGGATTTCGTCGGGTGGCGCGAGTTCCGCGCGTTCCACCTTTGGGCGCGGTCCCGAGGGGGCGAGCTTCTTCTTGGGCTTCGGCTTTGGTGGCGGTGGAGGTTCGGCGGGGAGGTCGATCTCGGGAGGCGGTGCGAACTCGACCTGCACGAGCTTCTCCTCGGCCACCTTCTTCACCGCGGCCGTGGCGGCGACCACGCCCGTGCCGATGAGCCCGTACACGACGAGCGAACTCGCAAGCGAAGCGGCGAGACGCCCCTTCTGCGCGCGATCGGTGCCGTTGCCCTGTGACTCGTCGAACATTCGCGTTGGCCCCTCTCTAGGTGCGTTCGGTGACAGCCCCGTGGCACTTCGATGGGCGAGGCGTGACGAGCTCGTCACGTGGGCGCGGCGAGTCGGAGAACGCACGGTGATTCCCGGGCCGATCGATTGTGACAACGACTCGGATCGGTGCGTGAGCAAGCTCCTAAGGACGAGGGCGGTCGGCGCAGTTACGCCTTCCTTCGCCGCTTCGGTCAGCGATCCTTCGGGTGTGGGCACTCGCGATCGCACACGTCCCGACGAATCTGGGCGCCCGAGCTACGTCACGGCCGAGGGCTATCGCCGTCTCGAGGAAGAGGCGCATCGGCTCTGGACCGTCGATCGACCGCGGATGGCCAAGGCCGTGGAGATCGCCGCCGCGGAGGGCGACCGATCGGAGAACGCGGAGTACCAGTACTCGAAGCGCAAGCTCGCGGAGATCGACCGACGCCTGCGTTTCCTTGGAAAGCGACTCGATGTTTTGAAAGTTGTGTCCGAGGCTCCCCCGGAGGACGGCCGCGTCTACTTCGGGACGTGGGTTCGACTCGCGGATCGAAAGGGCGTCGAAGTCGTGTACCGAATCGTTGGCCCCGACGAGTTCGACGCGGACCGCGGGTGGATCAGCGTCGAATCGCCGGTCGCCAAGGCGCTTCTCAAGCGAGAGGAGGGCGACGAGGTAACCGTGGCAACCCCAAGGGGCTCCACGCGATTTGAAATCGTCGAAGTGAGCGTTCGCGAGCCGGCGCCGCGGAAGCGGGGCCGAAACCGCTAGGCGGGGAGGCGCTGAGCGCTACGTCAGGGTCACTTTGCGAAGTCCGCGCGGTTCGTCGGGGTTGAAGCCGAGCTTCTTCGCGAGCATGAGCGCCGCACGTTGCGTCGCGTAGCCGAGCGCGATCGTGCGCGCCCATCGCACCTCCGGAACGGCGATACGAAGGGCGTGGGCGGGCGCACCCGGGATGCGGGGCACGATGATCGTGTGCGGGGCTTCCCGTGCGAGCAATTGCGCGAGCACCGCCTCCATGCTCTTTGCGTCCGTCGTGTCCTCAAGCAGGACGACGCGATCCGCCGGTCCCACCGCGCCAACCGGACCGTGCAGGAACTCCGCCGACGAGAAGTACACGGAGGGAACCGCGCAGGTTTCGCGGAACTTGAGTGCGGCGTCCGCGGCGGCCGCGAGTGCCGGACCGCGGGCGACGAAGATGAGGCTTCGCGCACCCTCGACAAACCCCGCGAGGGTTTCATCGAGGTTGCTTTCGGCGATTTGCTCGAGGGCGGCCGCGCATTCGGTGGCGGCGGGTCTCACGTCTTCGCCGGCCAACGCCGCGGCGGCGAAGAGCTGCGCGGTGAAGGACTTGGTGGCGGGGACAGCGACTTCCGGTCCGATGGAGAGGTCGAACATCGTGTTGGCCGCACGTGCGAGGTTCGCCTCCGGGTCGGCGTTGTTCGAAACGCCGACGACATAGCCGCCCCGTTCGCGCATCCACGTGGCGGCGTGTGCGACGTCCGTGCTCTGTCCAGACGCGGAGAACGCGTAAAGCGTGGCCGCATCCCACCGGGCGGGGCCCGTGGGTTGCGTCGTGACCCACGGGCGTAGCTCGAGCGCCGGGCGGCCGGTACGCGCGCCGGCCACGTAGGAAAAGAACATGCATGCGTGCCCAGAACTCCCTCGCCCGACGACGACCTGTTCGCTTCGGTCGGCGCACTGCGCGTGGATCGCCTTCGCCTGGGTCATCCATGCGTCGGCCCTTTCCCGCAACATGGCGGGCTGTTCTGCGATCTCGAGTTCCATGTGCGAACTACCTGTCATCGCGCGCGTCCTTCCTCGTTGCCCGTAGCGAGCTTCGGTTTCCAGTAGGTTTCGGCGGGAACGCCGTCGTGGGTGCGTTGCCTGAGGCCTTCGCGCAGGCTCTCGACGTTCTCGAACAACAAGGGGATCTGCGTTGCGTACGGCGCGATTGCGCGCTCCTTCGCATCGGGGTCGTACGTCACGTGGTAGCGCTTTGATGCCGTGAGGCTCAGTCGTTCGAGCGCGGCTTCCGGCGTGTCGGCCATGCCATCCCGCTTCGACGGGTAGATCACGTACGGGAAGTCCTCGTAGAAGAGGAGGTGCACGTTGCGCCGCGCGATGCGAAGGGCGGACTCGGCACAGATTCGGTGGTCCACGTGGAAGCCCACGCCGAGGGGGCTCACCACGAGCGCCTTGCCCGCGTAGCCGCAGAGGCGTCGGAGTACGAGATAGAGTTCTTCGATGTGCGCGGCGTCCTCGAGTGACGGTTGGAGCCATCGCACGCGCTGGGAGCGATAGATGAGCTCGCCGCTGGTCGGGCTGCGGCGATCGATGCAGTCCGCAAACCCGAGGTGGACGAAGTCGCAACGCAGTTCGCGCATCGAAGCGATGTCTTCCTGGCGCCGGAGGGCGGGTGCGGCGAAACCGCGGCGAACGCGCGATCGGGCCTGTGCGTCTTCGTCATCGCGCGGGGGCGGGTTCGCGCCGGAGATGGTGACCACGAGCCGCTCGACCTTTCCTTCGAGGGCCGTGAGTAGACCCGCGCAGCTGAGCGACGCGTCGTCCAAGTGGGGCGAAAGCACGATGACGCGTTCGTACTGTTCCCAGTCGTAGGCCTCGAGGAGTGGAGTGGATTTCATCCGAGTCCTGGAATCCTATCGCCGTATTGCCGTTTCGCGGCTTCCAGCATGGCCTCCGCCCGCTCGCGGGTTCGAACGAGGGGGTTCGCGGCGAGGGCGTCCACGTGGAGTGAACCGTCCGCGCGCGCCGCCGCCTCGGCCGTGGCGCGCTGGTACGCCTCGAGGCCGGCGAGGAGGTTGGCTGCGATGGGGGGCAGCGCTGGCGCGGGAAGCGGGTGCTGTCCGCTGCCCGACACGTCGAACGACGTTTCGATCACGGTGTCCGGCCTGAAGGCGTCGGTCGCGGTGCCGTTCGGGGCGTTCAGCACGAGGCGGCGCGGCTTGTCCGCACCGAGGGCGCGGAGTGTACGCACGGCGAGGTCACCGAAACCCGTGGATCCCCGGTGACGTTGGAGGTTTGGCACGTCCTTCGCCGCTTCCTCGCGGAAGTGCTCGAAGTACGCCGGGAGCTTCGGCACGCTGGCGTCGGTGCGGACGCCGTGCTCCTTCGAAAGGCGCACGAACACGTCGGGGTGCGTGTAGTAGGGCACGTAGCTGTTTGGCCAATGCCCGGGCGCTTCGCTGGCGAGCACACCCGAAAGGCGGAAGCGCTCACGGTGTTCGAGGTCCATCTCCGTCGGCGGCGCCTCGGGCTTCGCGCGGGGGAGAAGCTCGACGCCATCCGCGCGAACGTTCGAGTACCACGTGCCGTGGTTCAACCCGACGCAATCGAACGCCACGTTTGCGTGGGCAATCCCCGCGGAGGAGGCGATGGCTTCCATGTCCTCGTCCGATTGGTCACAGAGCCCGATCACGCGCACCTGTCCCGTTCCATGGTCGAGGAGCGCCTGCGTGACGATGTTCGTGGGGTTCGTGTAGTTGAGGAGGACAGCATTGGGCGCATGTGCGGCCATGGCGCGCTCCACCGCGAGCGCTTCAGGCACGGAGCGGAGCGCGAAGAAGAACCCGCCCGGGCCCACGGTCTCCTGGCCCGGAATGCCGAACTCGAGGGGGAGCGTTTCGTCGATGCGGCGGGATTCGAAGCCGCCCGGCCGCGCACTGTTGAGGACCACGTCGATGCCCTCGACCGCTGCCCGAAGGGAACTCACGGCGCGAACTTCAAAGCCACCTTCCGTGACACGGGCCATGCTCGCGCCGAGCGCTGCGACGATTTCAAGGTGCGCTTGATCGATGTCGAAGAGACGCACCTCGCGGAGTTGGAGCTCCGGCTGGTGGTGGAGCAATGCCGACAGGAGTCCCGGTGCATAGGCGCTCCCGCCTCCGACGATGGCGAACGATTGGCTCACGTTTTCACCTCCAGGTTGGCGTACACGTCCGGGTCGAAGGCGACGCCCCCCCGGTGTGCGAGTTTCCGCTCCGCCACGCGGCGCGCGAACGCGATGGAATCCCGTGGCGCCGCGCCGCGTACACGCGCGGTGAGCAGGCCTGCGGCGAACGCATCGCCCGCGCCCGTGGCGTCCGAGACCTCGAGCGGTTCTCCCCGCGACTCGATGAGGGTTCCATCGACGATGCCGAAGGCACCTTTGGGCCCGTCGGTCACCACGATGTCCACCGCGGCGCCACGGAGGGCCGTGAGCGCTCGCTCCGCGTCGCCGGCTGCGCGAGCGGCCTCCTTCGCGTTGAGCACGAGCATGTCCCAGGGGGTGTCCTCGAGGCTGGCGAGGGCATCGAGGGCATCCGGAACCCAGCTCGCCGATACGCTCACCTTGGCGCCGGTGGCTCGGGACCTCGCCAGTGGTTCACGGAGCGCGTGCGCTTCGGCGAGCCCGGGCACATGGATCCACCTCGTCGCGGGGAGAGGGGGAAAGGCTTCGAACGCGTCAAAGCGCGCGGAGCTCACGAAACTTCGCTCCCCGTCCCGGGACATGACGAGGGTGACCGCGGGATCGGCCGGTGCCGTGATGCTCACGGTGGGAAGCCCAAGGTCTGCGATGACCGCATCGATGGCGCGGTCGGTCAGCCCCGTGCCTCGCGGATAAACGAGTGCGGTTCGATTCCCGAGTGCGCGTGCCACGGATGCCGTGTTGAGCGCGCCTCCGAGGCCGATGGGGATCGCGGGCGCGAAGTGCTCTTCGCCGGGGATGAATGGCGTATCGGGAGGGACGTAAACCTCGAAGTACACGAATCCGGTGACGACGATGTCGAACGCGGCGGTCATGCGGTCTCTCCTTCGAAATCTCGGTCGTGCGTCGACGCCCAGACGAGCGCCGCACCCACGGTTGCGTAGGCAAGCGCCGTGAGCGACTCGCCGAGCAGCAACGCCGCGTGGCCCGCGACGAGGAGCATCACGGTGCCGCCGACAAGGGAAAGCCAACGCAGGGCCACACCGCCGAGCATGGACCCGGACGAACCGAGGGAGACGCCGGGCCAGAACCCCTTCGGGCGGACGTGCTCGACGAACGTGCGGAGCGTCTCCGCCGAGGTCGGTTCGCCGAACGCGACCCCCGCGAGCACGCCGATGAGGCTTGCGCTCGAGATGGTGATGAGCGCGTACTCGTAGGGAAGATCCAAGAACACGTACGCCACGATGCCGGCGAGAAGCCCGAACCCCATTGCCCCGAACTCCGCGGCGGCGTTCACACGCCACCAAAACCAACGGAGCGCGGTGGGCACGCCAAGGGATGCACCGAGCGCCGCGACCCACTGCCACGCCTGTTCGATGGTGTCGATGGTGAAGCTTACGGCCACCGCAAGGACGGCGAAGCAGAGCACGGTCAATCGTGCGACGCGGATTTGCGAGGCGTTGCTCGCGTCCGGCCGCATGCGAAGGAACACGTCGTTAACAACGTACGACGCGCCCCAGTTGATGTGCGTATCGACGGTGCTCATGAACGCGGCGAGCAAGCTCGCGAGCACCAGACCGAGCCCCACGGGCGGGAGAAGCACGCCCATGAGCACCGGGTAGGCGAGTTCGCGATCGGCGCCCACCGATGCGGCGGCACCACCGAACACCGACGCTTCTTCGCCCACGGGAATGAGCACCAGCGCCGCCAGCGCGACGACGAACCACGGCCAAACACGGATCACGTACTGAAGCACAAGGAACAACAGCGAAGCGCGCTGGGCGTCGCGCGGCGATTTCGTCGTGTTGAGCCGTTGCATGAGGTAGCCGCCGCCGTCGGCGGGCACGTTCGTGTAGCTCTGAACGAGTAGGTAGACGCCGAAGGCGAAGGCGCCCATCCCGAGTGCATCGAGCCAGCCGGCGTCGCGCCAAGGGAACAGGTCGAGCTTCGCGTGGTTCGTGCCGAATTGGTTTTGGAGGCCGTCGACGAGTCCCCGTCGACCGCCGACCTTCGCCCATGCGAGCCACGCGAACCACACGCTCCCGGCGAGCGCGAGGGCCAGCTGCACGAGGTCGGTGAGAATCACGCCGCGGATCCCACCCATGCTCGAATAGATGGCGACGACGGCGAGCAGGGCCATGATCGTCACGGCGTCCGATGCTGTCCCCAGCGTGGATCCGCTCGGCCAGTGCGAGGCGAACGTGCCCATGGCCGAGGGGAACCACGCCTCCCACCGGAAAAACGGAGAGACGATCTTCACCATCGCGCGAAGAACCCAGCCGAGAATGATGCAGTTGTAGACGACGCCGTAGAGGCCCGCGCGTGCAAGGCGCAAGGGTTCTACCAGGCGCCCGGAGTAACGAAGGGCGACGAGCTCCGCATCCGTGTAGGTGGCGGCGCGGTTCCATCGTCGTGCGAAGTAGACGACGACGATGGCGTGCACCCCAAGCCACGAAAGCCACATCCAGTTTCCAGAGAGGCCGCGCGAAGCGACGATGCCCGTCACGGCGAGGGGGGTGTCCGCGGCAAAGGTCGTGGCCGCGATGGAGGCACCCGCCCACCACCACGGGAGGTTTCGCCCCGCGAGAAAGTAGCTTTCCCGATTCGCGGTCGCCTTCCCGGTGACGAGCACACCGACCGCGAGGGAACCCACGAGGTACGCCCCCACGATGCACCAGTCGATGGCCGAGAGCCCGATGGTGCCTTCCATGCGCTAGTCCCGTTCTGCCGCGGCGATGAAGTCCGCGCCCCAACGATCCACATCGTGGTGGAACACGACTTCGCTCAGCGTGCGCATTCGCTCGCGCCGCTCGTGTTCGTCCATCGTGAGACCCCGCTCGAGGGTCTCGGTCATGCTGCGCGCATCCGACGGGTTCGTGAGGAGCGCGCCGTGGAGCTCCACCGCGGCGCCCGCGAACTCCGACAGAATGAGCACCCCGTCGGAGCCCGAGACGTGCTGTGCCGCGACAAATTCCTTGGCGACGAGGTTCAGCCCATCGCGGAGCGGCGTGATCCACGCCACGTCGGATGCGGCGTAGTAGGCGACCACATCCTCGAAGGGCAGTGCACGGTAGAAGTACCGCACGGGGGTCCAGTTGATGGTGCCGAACCGGCCGTTGATCCGGCCCACGGTCTGATCGACCTTCTCGCCAACGGAGCGGTACGCCTCCATGCCCGGAGCGGGTGGCGTCACCACGTTCACGAGCACGATTTTTCCGTGGAGCTCGGGGTGCCGCTCGAGCAGCCGCTCAAACGCCTCCACTTTCTCGATGGGGCCTTTGACGTAGTCGAGCCGCTCGACCGAAAGGATGCACCTGCGTCCCGCCAGCTCGGCGCGAATGTCCGCCACCTTTGCCTGCGTTTCCGGTGTCTCGAGGATTTCGCGAATGCGGTCGACCTGAATGCCCACGGGATGGGCGCCGACGCCGATCCTCCGACCCGCCACCTCGATGGAGGTCGTCATGGTGTCAATGCCGAGTGCGCATCCGTACGTGAGGAATCGTGGTGCGCACGACTCACTGGCGAGCACGGTGGTCGGCATGTTCGAGCGGACCACATCCACAAAGTTCTCCGCGTACCTCGGGATGTGAAAACCCACGTAGTCGCAGCTCGTCAGGCTGCCCACGAGTTCACGGCGCCACGGGAGCATGTTGAAGATGTCAGAGTGCGGAAACGCCGTGTGGTGAAAGAAGGCAATGCGGAGGTCCGGGCGCAATTGCCGGAGGAAGCCGGGCACCATCCAAAGGTTGTAGTCGTGCACCCAGACGAGGGCGTTCTCGCCCGCGTCCGCGGCGGTCCGCTCCGCGAAGATTCGATTGACCTCCACGAAGTGGTCCCACTGCTCCGCGCGAAAGCGCGCCTTGCTGGGGAACGAAAAGACGATGGGCCAAAACGCCTCCTTCGAGAAGCGCTTATAGAAGACGTCCACGTCGTGTTTGGTGAGGGCCACGCGCGGCGGTGAGGTGGGGAAGCGCTCGCGGTCGACGTCCACCGTCTTTTCGAATCTCGTGGGTTCCCGCGTTTCCTGCATGGACCAGCCCACCCATGCGCCCTTGCGTCCTCCCGCAAAGAAGCCGAGGAGCGACGGGATGATCCCGTTGGGGCTCTTCGGCGAGCGACGGTGGGTCTTGCCGTTCCGCTGGTACTCCTCGAACGGAAGGCGGTGGTAGACCATGACGAGATCGCGCTCAACGCGGGCGCCGGGGCGCGTCGACGGCGTTCCATTCTCGGTTTCCGCGCGAAGGAAGCCGTGGTGCACGAGGCCCTCGTGGATGCCCCCCGCTCCGTCCGCGCCTGCGACGTACACATGTGCACGGTCCCCGGCGCGGGCGAGGAGTTCCGGCTCGGCGTTTCGCACCATGATCCCCTTGAGGCCCGTATCGAACAACGACAGGTCATTGAGCGTGTCGCCGGCGACGACCGCGTCATCGGCGTCGAGGTTGAGCGCTTCGAGGAGTGAAAGGAGCGTGCTGCCCTTCGAAACACCCTTCGGCAGGATGTCCAGGTAGCGATTCGCGGAGTAGAGAACATCGCAGTCGAGTTCCGCGGCCGCGAGCTCCACCGCCTCGCGAACGGGGGCGAGGTCTTCAACGAAGTACGAGCAGCGGCGTTCCTGTGGAACCTGTTGCCGCACGAGCCCCGTCGATCTTGCGCATGCGCGCGTGCACCGGGCGTTCGCCGGGCCAACGGGCAGCGACGTTCGACTGGAGCGGTTGGATGGGCGCCATGTCGCTCGTGCGCACGATCGTGGCGCCGACGTCCGCGATCACGTACTCAGGTTGCGGTACGAGTGGGTCGCCGAGGAGTGGGAGAATCGATTCCATGCCTCGCCCCGTGACGAAGATGAGCTTGGTTTCTCCGCTGCGCCGTCGGAGCGCATCGGCGAGGGCCTTCCGCTCGTCGGGCGAACCGCCGAGCAGCGTTCCATCGAAGGTCCGTGGCGAGTCCGAGGCGCCTGTCCTGCGGACTTTGTCGTGTTTTCTGTGGCGAAGGGTAGACCTCCGGCGCCTGGAGTCGTTCCATGGGCATGCTCTCCGAAGCTTCCGGCGCGGTACGCGCCCGAGATCGCGTGGGCGTGGTCGCCTGCGGTATCACCGGAGCGGCCACTGCGATGGAAGCGAGTGGGGCCCGTATATAGCGCACGAACGCTCAAACGGAACGATGAAGTGGAAACTTCCCCTAATTCCCGGTCGATTGCGGCGCCGCGATCGGCGCTCGATTCAGTCGCGAAGGTAGTGGCAGGTGTATCCGCCCGGATGCTTCTGGAGGTAATCCTGATGGGACTCCGGTGCGCGTTCGAAGGAGCCGAGCTCGACGATTTCGGTGACGATGGGCTTCTTCCAGCGACCCGAACCCGACGCGAGTGCCTTTGCGCCGTTGGCCGCATCACGCTGCGTCGCGGAGGAGACGAAGATGGCCGAGCGGTACTGGCGCCCGACATCGTTCCCCTGGCGATTCGCCGTCGTGGGGTCGTGCATGCGGAAGTACCACTTCGTGAGGAGGTCCTTGAGCGCGAGCTTCCGGGGATCGAAGACGATCCGCACCGATTCCGCACGGTCCGAGGCCTTCCCCTTGGGCGAGGCATAG
Source organism: Polyangiales bacterium (assembly GCA_041389625.1). Lineage (GTDB taxonomy): Bacteria > Myxococcota_A > Polyangia > Polyangiales > JAWKRM01 > JAWKRM01. Next base: position 54,873 of record JAWKRM010000023.1, on the reverse strand, counting down.
CCAACATCGGTTTTCACGACGCCGGGGATCTCCCGAAGGATTTCCTGCATCCCCCAGAAACAGCCGCCGGCGAGGATGATGGTCTCGTTTTCCGTGGGCTTCGCCTTGGGTTTGAGGCCAAAGAGCGGCAGGAACTCGCCGTAGCCGCGTGCCTCCAAGTCCTTCACGGCGACGAAGTCGAGGGACGCCGAGTTGATGCAGTAGCGGAGCCCGGCGGGCGTGGGGCCGTCGTTAAAGACATGGCCGAGGTGCGCGTCGCCCGCGGCGGAACGCACCTCCGTCCGCGTCATGCCGAGGGTGGTGTCCGGCTTCTCGACCACGTGACCCTGGCGAATGGGTTTGGTGAAGCTCGGCCAACCGGTCCCCGAGTCAAACTTGTCCGTGGAAGCGAAGAGCGGCTCGCCGGTGGTGACGTCCACGTAGATGCCGGCGGCGTGGTTGTCCCAGTACGCGTTCTGAAATGCCGGCTCCGTCGCGCTGCACTGGGTCACGTCATACGCCGTGGACGACAGCTGCGCGCGGAGCTCCTTGTCGCTCGGCTTCGTGTAGGGCGTCGCCGCGCTCCGCGGGGCGGCCGACTTCGTGTCCTTTTTTTTCGGCTGCGCGCTCGCAACGCCGCCGCGCGCTCCGTTCGTGCGCCCCGCGCCCACATCGACTTCACCGCAGCCAAGGACGAGGGCGGCGGCGAGCGCGGCGAGGAAGAGACGCAGCGAACGGCTTGAGCGGATGCGGGTGGGGCGGTTCATGCAGGGGAGTACGCGGGCGGTGGCCGTCGGTTACAACGGCGATCACCCGCTAGAAAGCCCCCCGGGGCCCCGCCGAGCTCGGGTCAAGTCACGCCGCTGAGCGGACCGTCGTCGCGTGCCCCGAACTTCGTATCCGAGAGCCCCATCGCGTTGCAGAGGGAGGTGAGGACGCTGTTGTGCGCCACGCCGCCCGAGCTCCGGTAGTTCATGTACCGACCCGTCTGGAGGTGGTTCGCCCCGCCGAAGATCGTCATGGGAACCGTCGTCTCCTTGTGGTTCTCACCGGTCTGCATGTCCGTCATCCAGAGGACCACGGTGTTGTCGAGAAGACCGTTCGTCTTGAGGTCGTTGATGAACCACGCAATCTGCTGCGAATACCAGCGGTAGATCTTGAGGAGCTGCGTGTTGTTCCCGTCGTGCGAAAGGCCGTGGTGCGTCTTGTCCGAAGGTGCGCCTGCCCAGGTGTGCTTGATGCCGCTGTTCGATTCCGAAAACTGGAGGACAGCGACGCGCGAACGGTCGAAGGCGAAGGCCGCCGAGATGAGTTCCATCTGCATGCGCGCAATCTTCGGGAAGTCGGCCTGTTTGCTCGGGCTCGCCACGAGGTTGGGCGTCCAGTTCTTGATGCGGTCGTAGAGCGGGACGAGGTCCGTCGAGGGCGCGACGGTGCCCATGGTCTCGAGCTTTGCGAGGTTCTCGAGGGAGCCGGCGTGTGATTCGATTCGCTGCCGGTCGACGCCGCGCAGCTGGGAGGCCATGGCGTGGAGGCGCGCGGTTGCGGTGCCGAGGACGCCCTCGCGGACGGCCCGCGCCCGATCGGCGCCCGCGGACGAGCCACCGCCACCGCCCGTCGGATCAAACGTCGACGGGAACATCGCGTCACGCGCCTGGTATGGGCTTGTGCGCGGGTGAATCGCGGAGCCGTTCTGGTCGAACGTCATCCGCGTCCAGTTCGAGATGTAGTTCGGGTTGGTTCCCACCGCGACGCGGAGCGCCGGACGACCGTCGCTGATGTGCTGATGGATGTACTCGTCCACCGACATGCCCGTGGACGTGGCGCTCTTCGTGGTGTTCGGGCGCCCCGTCAGCATCTGCGTCATGCCCTGCTGGTGGGCGTCGCCGTCGCCTTTGCCGTAGATGCGGTTGTCGATGCCGTCGAGCACGATCATGTCGTCGCGAAGCGACTCGAACGGTGCGAGGATGCTCGGAAGGGTGAAGTCGGTCTTCGAACCGGTCGGACGCCACTCGTTGTGGAGCGTTCCATCGGGCGTGAAGATGACCACCAGGCGTTTCGGTGCGGTTCCACCCTGGGCCCGTGCGAGCGAAGGGCCGAGGGCCGCCGCCGCGGCAACACCGCCGGTCACGCCGAGGAACATGCGCCGGTTCATCGCGGTCTTCCCCGTGCGCTTCGAACCCTGCTTCTTCGAACTCATTGCGTCACCCCTCCCACTCGACGATTTCGAAACCCTGCGGACTGGACGATGCCCAGCACCAGCTCCTTGAGTGTCCCATTCCCATTCAGGAACGACGTGACGGCCGTGGCCGTTGAGCATGCGTCGTATTTCGACACTTCCTTGCGGTCCATGGCGAAGCGGAACCACTGTTTCGCCATGCAATCCGCCACGGTTTCACTGGTGGCGATGCGCTCCGCGAGTTCCGTCGCGTTGTGGAATGTGCCGGTCAGGTCGCCGCCGCTGACCACTTCGCCGGATGCGTCGATGCTTTCGCCGAACTCGTTCTCGGTGCGGAACCGACCCATCGCATCGTAGTTCTCAAAGCCGAACCCGAGCGGATCGAGCAGCTGGTGACAGCCACTGCACTGCTCGTTCTCCGTGTGCGCGGCGAATCGATCCCTGTTGCTCTGCCCTGGTTCGGGCGGCGGCACGATCAGGTTGATCGGGTTGCCATCCGCGTCCTCGGCGGGCGGATCGGGAAGCGTCATGCACAGGAGCTTCTCGCGGATGAACAGACCGCGGTGAATGGGGTCGCCGCGGTCGGCCTTCGCGAGCACGGTCAGCAGCGCCGGGTGGGTGAGCAATCCGCGGCGCTGGTCCGCGTTCACCGAGACGGGAACCATCTCGTCGCCCATGCCGGCTTCGACGCCGAGGAGCGGCGCGACGGTATCGTTCGCATACATTTCCGTGCCACGGAACAGGTCCGCAAGCGTCGCGTTCTCGTCGAAGAACGCGTCTTCGAACGTTCGGTCGATGGACGCGCCGAGGGCGGTGGCCATGCCGTCGTCAAACGCCTCGTCGTCCTTCGTCAGGCCTTCGAGCTGCCGCGAAAGGCTCCACTGGCGGAAGAAACTGAGAACCGCCCGCCGTGCCCGCGGGTCCGCGAGCATGCGCTCGGCCTGCGCTGCAAGCTGCTCGGGCGTCTCGAGTTCGTTCGCTGCGGCCGCGGCGTAGAGCTCCTCGTCCGGGGCCGAGTCCCAAAGGAAGTACGAGAGGCGCGACGCCATCGCCCAAGCGTCGAGGGGAACCACGGCGCCTTCCTCGGCCCCGTCGGGTTCTGCTTCAAACAGATAGATGAATTCGGGGGAAGCGAGCATCGAGGCGAGGGTGACCTCCATGCCGGCGCGGTGGTCGAGCTTCGCGCGCGTGTCGGTATAGAGCTTCTCAAACGTCGCCTGCTCGACGTTCGACAGCGGTCGGCGGAAGAGGTGCTGCCCCGCCGTCTTGATGAACCCCTGCGCGCATGTGAACTCGTTCTCGCTGTTGCTCGTCGTGCAACCGGTCAGCTCGTGGAGGTCTTGCACGGCGCGGTTCGCGATCTCGATCGCGGAGTTGACGAGGTCGAGGGCAAGCGTGTCGTCCACGGGGCCGCCGACGGCGAAGCCGCGATCCTTGCTCGCACCGACGCTGAGGTCGCCGGCGAGCTCCGAGCCGGGCGATTCGTTCGCGGCCACGAGGCCGAGGTCGTGGAGGGTGTTGTCGTACTCGACGCGGTTCAGGCGTCGCATGGTCGCCGGCGCAACATCGACCGTCGTGAGGTCCTTGCAGGCCGCGAGCGACGACACCGCCTGGTCCGGGATCCCATCGCCGTTGCGATCGTTCGGGTCGCCATCGAGGGGGCCCGCGGCGCCGTCGACGGCCCCGAGGCAGCCGGCGAGAAGGCAGAGCCCGAGGGTCGTGCCGGAGAGAAGGAACGGTTTGCACCCACGCATCACCCCTGACGTTGAGCAAGTTGCGGGCCATCCTGCGTTTGCCTGCGAGGCGGGGAAATCCACGGGATTTGCGGCGCCGACGATCGGAACGCCGCGGATCGCAGGCCCGGGGCGCGCGCTGTGCGCCGAATTTTGGCCAGTTCGTTCAGGGAGAAACCGTGAGAAAACGCGCGTTTCGGAGGCGCGTTCGGGCGTTCCTACGCACCCTCCGACGGGCCGGTCACGGTGTGGAGCGCGACGGCGTTCTTGCCCGCGGACTTGGCGCCGTACATGAGCTCGTCGGCCTTTTGGATGACGCCATCCAGGTTCGTGGGAGGTTCGGCGTACGTCGCGCCGCCCACGCTCGCAGTGGTCGAGCCACCGAGGTCCGTGAGCGCTTCCGCAAGGCGCGTTCGGATTCGCTCAAGCAGCACGCGTGCGGCTTCTTCGCCCGCATCGGGCAGGAGCACGACAAACTCATCGCCCCCAAGGCGCGCCGCGAGATCGCCGGCGCGAACGTTGGAGCGGAGCACCGCGGCGACGCGTCGAAGGGCCTCGTCACCGGCATCGTGCCCCTGCGTGTCGTTTAGGTGTTTGAAGTTGTCGAGGTCCACGAAGGCGACGGTCACCGGATTCCGTTGCCGACGCGCGAGGGCAAGCAATCGAGGCGCCTCCTCGAAAAACGCACGGCGATTTGGAAGATCCGTCAACGTGTCCGTGCGGCCGAGCGCACGCTCGGTGCGGTGGGCCTTCCTGACCTCGGCGATGAGGAGCCCCACGACGACGAACGAGCCGGTTTGCATGGCGATGTTCGCGACCCAGATGGCGTCGTGCGAGTAGTGGAGACCCGCGATCTGGTTCGCGACGTACCACGTGAGTGCCGCGAGGATTGCGAACGCGACCGTCCATCGACGCGCGAGGTTCCACGCGATGATGCTGACGGGCACGTAGTAGAGCGGGTAGACGCGCAGCTCGACGCCGGTGACATAGTCGACCGCGCCGATGACGAGCACGCTCACGGAGGCGGCGATCACCGCCGCCGACGGGGAGAACTCGAGGCGCTGCGCCCACGGGACCCGTCGGTGCTGACTGACCCGCACGTTCACGTCGTGTGTTCTCACGGTCGCTCGCGGAGATTCAAGGTTTCTTGAGCTGAGATTTCCGTTGCCCGTCGGCGGTCCCGATCCAGAAGCATTGCAAACTTCCATGCCTTTCCCGGAATTCCGCGGTCGTCGACGTGCCCACTGTGCAAAGTCGGAACACATTGTGGTTCGGAGGGGACATTGGCGCATCGAACCAGCATTTGTGTAGCTCTGTGCCTGCTCATAGGGGCGTGTAGCAATGCTTCGTCGGAGGGGGACGGGGCCAACGGCGGGGGCGGCGACGGCACCGGCACCGACGGAAGCGGTGGGGGAAAGGTCAACGCGTGCGAAGAGCACGTGCTTAACGGCGAGCGCGGGATCCCGAACATCCTCGTCGTGCTCGACCGATCGGGCAGCATGGGCGATGACAACAAGTGGCGGGATGCCGTTGCGGCGATCAAGAACGTGACGTCGAACCTTGAGAACGGTGTCGCGTTCGGGTTGCTGACCTACCCCTCGGGCGGCGGCACGCAGAGCGATTCCCAGTGCGGCGCGGGCAACATGGATGTGTCGCCGGCAACGGGTTCGGCGGGGCAGATCGCGAACGAGCTCGACACCTCCGGTGGCCCCGGCGGGCGTACACCGACGGCGGGCGCGCTGGACCTCGCCCGCGCGACGCTCGGCGGCATTCAAGGCGCGTCGTACGTGCTCCTGGTGACGGACGGAGCGCCGAACTGCACTCCCGACCTGAACCCGGACACCTGTACATCGTCCACGAGCGGCACGCGCGGCGGTGCGACGTCCTGTCTCGATGACGCTCGCTCGGTAGCATCCGTGGCGGCGCTGGCGGAAGTGAACATTCCCACATACGTCATCGGCTTCGATACGGGCGACTGGGGGCCGGTGCTCGATGCGATGGCGTCGGCGGGCGGCACGGGGCTCGACGCGTACTTCCCGGTGAACGACGGCGCGAGCCTCGAGGGCACGCTCTCGCAGCTCGCGGGAAATGCCATTTCGTGCAGCTACACCCTCGATTCGACGCCCGCGGACTACCGGTACGTCGAGATCACACTCGACGGTGCACCCTTGCCGCACACGTCGCAGACCAACGATGGCAGCGGCTGGGAACTCAACGGCAATCGCATCGACCTCAAGGGGGCCACCTGCGAAGGACTCAAGTCGAGGGACGATGCGGAGCTTGGTATCTCCGTGCAGTGCGAACTCGTCCTGCTCTAGGCGCTCGGGGCGCAGCTTGAACGTCGTGTAACCGCGCCTTTCGGCGCGACAAAATGCCGCATTCGACGGCCGGACTTCGGGTGGTATCGACCCTATCTAGGTAGGCGTCCATGCTCGTCCCGAGGTCCGCCGTCGTCGTGTTTGTGCTGTTGCTCTCCGCCGCTTCCGCGGGTTGTTTCGGCACGTCCGAACCGGGGCTCGAAGTGACGGTCGCGCTTTCGGGGTCGGTGAGGGCGAGCGGGATGGCGGGCGCCTCATTCTCGCGGGCAATGGTCACCGTGGGTGCGGTGGAACTCGTTCGATGTCCCGCGGCTGCGTGGCGTGAGCGCTTGGTGCGTGAACTCTTCCCCATCGCGATGGCCCATTCACCGACCACGCCGACGCGCATCGGTGAACCGTTTCTCCTCGATCTGCTCGCAACGGACGGGGCTCCGCGCCGTTGGGCCACCATGGCGCCGCCGCTCGACGATTATTGTGCGCTTCGGTTGAGTATCGAGCCGGCGGACCCGGACACACCCGGGCTTCCCGACGACGGCTCGCTTACCTGGCGCTCCGCGGTGTTCGAGGGGCACGCGGACGTCGATGGTGATGAGCGTGCGTTCGTGGCGGTGGCGACGGAGAGTGCGGAAATCGAGTTGCCGCTCGATCGCGGGATGCTTGCGGAGGCTGCGCCGACGGAGCTCGAGGTTCGCATCGCGCCCACCGCATGGCTTGACGCGGACATGATCGGGGAGAGCCCTGGCGTACTCGGTCGGAGCGTCCTCGCGTCCATCGGTCGATCGGTGAGCATCGCGCGGACGGAACGATGACCCGCGCGGCGGTGCGCGCAGCGGGCGCGCTTCTCGCCGCCTGGCTGGCGGTTTGGGGCGCTCCGCTTCCGGCAAGTGCATGCGCGGTCTGTGCCTGCGGTGACCCTACGCTCACGGTCGTCGGGACCGAACAGCCCTACGCCGGGCGCTTTCGGCTCGCCCTTGAGGCGCGTCTGCGGTCGGACGATGTCGGCGACCCGAAGCTCGACCGGGTCGAGCTCGAGGAGCAGCGGCTTGAACTCAAGGTGGCGTGGTCGCCGCTTGAGGAATTGATGATCTTTGCGTCGGTGCCGTACCTGCGGCGTGACGTGACGTTTGTGAACGGCGGCCGCGACACGCGGTATCGGTTTGGCGACCCGGAGCTCCTGGCGAAGGTGTTCCTCTGGAGGGATCGCAGTTTCGGGCCGCGCCATCTCCTCGCCTGGACGACGGGCGTGCGGTTTCCCTTCGCACCCGTCGATCGTGGTCCAGACGGCGTGATTCTGCCCGCCGAGCTCCAGGGAGGCACCGGCGCATTCGCCGTCTCCGTGGGGCCGACCTACGCCTACTTCGACGGCGCATGGTCGTTCTATGCGAGCGCCCTTGGTGTGTACACGTTCGCAGGGCGCTTCGATTTTCACCCGGGGCCCTCGCTTCGAACGACCGTTGCCGTTCAGTGGCAGGCCCTCGACGTGCTTGCGGTGCGACCGGTGGTCGACACGCGACTCGATGCGCGGGCGGAGGACTCGGGGCAGGCGGATCCCGATAGCGGTGGTTTCATCGCCTTTGTGGGCGCGGATTTCGTGCTCTCCCCCGTGACGGACCTGCTGTTTGTCCTCGGCGTGCGGGCGCCGGTTCTCAATGCACTTCACGGCGCGCACCGTGAGGGCTGGATCGGAAGCCTGGGACTGGCCTATGACCTCTAGCGTGGAAGCGAATGGCGACGTCGCCGGGGCGACCCGAGTGCCTTCCGTGGACCGAACCGATGCACACGCAGTGCCCACGGCCCGGTCCGTGGGGTTCGCGTGGCTCATTCGCATTCGATGGGTTGCGCTCTCGGCGCAGTTCGTTGTGGCGGTTGTGGCCAACGTCGCGCTCCAGGCACCGGTTCGGTGGGTGCCCATCGCGATCTGTCTTCTGATCGGCTCGGCGTCGAACGTGTTTCTCGCTGTGGTGCTTCGATCGCGCGCGAGCGTCGAAGCGATGGCGACCATCGCCGCGCTTGTCCTCGATGCGACGCTGCTCACCGCGATGCTGCACGTGTCCGGCGGTGCGGCGAATCCGTTCACGGTGTTCTACTTGGTGCAGGTGGCACTCGCGGCGGTGCTCCTCGACGTGCGTCGCGCGACGGGGGTCGCGGCGTACACCTGCCTCGCGTTCGCGACGCTGTTCTTCGATGGATCGAGCGCTGGTATGGGGCACGGCGCCCACGCGGGTCACGCCGACGCCATGACGTCGCACCTGCGCGGGATGTGGGTCGCCTACACGCTTGCGGCCATCGTCGTCGGCTATTTTATTGCGCGTGTCATGCAGGCCCTCGAGGTGCGCGAGCGTGAGGTGACTGCGCTCCGCGAGCATGCCGCCCGGGCAGAGCAACTCGCGCTCGTCGGCGAAGTCGCGGCGGGTGCGGCACACGAGCTTGGATCGCCCCTCGGTTCCATCGCCATCGCGGCGTCGGAGCTCGAGCGACACCTCGCAGGAGAGCTCGATCGTGCGGCTCTCCTCGAGGACGCGCAGCTACTTCGGGCGGAGGCCGAGCGGTGTCAGCGAATCCTCGGGCGCGTTTCGAGCCTATCCGCGGCGCCACCCGCGGAGGCGCCCACGCCGTGCAAGGCCGAAGACGTGTGCGCGGACCTCGAGTCCGAGTTGGGTGGCGCCCTGTGGGCGCGCGTGGAGGCACACTTTGTTTCCACGAACGATGGTCCAATGTGCATCGAGCGCCGAGGGGTTGTTCAGGCGCTGGCGTTCCTCGTGCGCAACGCGGTGGAGGCGACGGAGGACGCGGGGCGCGACACCCCCGTGCGGATCACGCTGCGTTCCGAACAGGACCAGCTGCGCATCGTCGTGGTGGACGAGGGGACCGGCATCGGCGCGGATGACCTTGCCCACATCGGTGAGCCGTTTTTCTCGCGGAAGGCCCCGGGTCGCGGCCTCGGACTTGGGGTCTACCTCGCGAAGAGTTTCGCGTCTCGGGTCGGTGGAACCGTGACCATTGAGAGCACCCCGGGCAAGGGCTCGAGCTTCACCATGACGGTGCCGCGCGTCATGCGTCCGCTCCGCGCCCACGCCGGGCGGCCCGAAGTTCGAGGTGCACCTTGATGAGTCCGGCGCGATCGGTGCTCGTTGTCGATGACGACGCCGTGTTTCGTGAGCGCCTCGGGCGCGCACTCCGGGAGCGTGGCTACGATGTTCGCCTCGCCGCCGACGGAGTCGACGCGGTGTCCCTTGCGCTGGCGGAAAGCCCCGAGTTCGCCATCGTCGATCTGAGCATGCCCGAGATGGACGGCCTCGAACTCGTGCGAAAGCTCCACGGCATCGACGCCTCCACGCGAATCCTCATGCTTACCGGTTTCGCCAACATCGTGTCCGCCGTGGAGGCCATGCGTGGTGGCGCCGTGAACTACCTGTCCAAGCCGGCCAACGTTGAGCAAATCCTCGCGGCGCTCCACGTGGAGGTCGAAGCCGACGCGCCGGAGGCCGAGATGCCCGTGGGCGCGGTTCCAAGCCTCGCGCGCGTGGAGTGGGAGCATATCCATCGCGTCCTTCACGACTGTGGCGGCAACGTTTCGAAGGCCGCCAAGGTTCTCGGCATCCACCGACGTTCGCTCCAGCGGAAGCTCGCCAAGGATCCCGGGGCGCGATAGTGCGCGTGACGACGTCGTAGCGAGTTCGAGAGTCAGTCGAGGGGCAAGTCGATGTCGATCGGCTTCTTCTGTTCCGTCGCGTTGGTCTCGACGGATCCGCGGCCGAGTTGTCCCGATCCGTCCTGCGTGCCCCAGCACTTCACGTGCACTTTCGAGTCCTGCGATCGTGCGCAGAAGTGATTCGATTCGTGGCCCGATGCGATCTCGACGACGCTCGACAGCTCGTTCGCATGCGCGCCAATGCCGGAGTCGCCCCAGCACGTCACCGTTCCGTCGTCGTGCCGCGCGCATGTGGCGCCGTCGCTCGCCGCGACCTCGAGGACGTTGCCCACGTTCACCTTCTTGGGCGAGCGGATGCAGGCATGCGCGCCGCAGGCCGCACCGTCGGACGACGCGCCTGCCTGTTGCCCCCAGTTGACGCCCCAGCAATAAACGTTTCCCGTTTCAGTCCGCGCGCAGGCGTGCTGCGAGCCCGCAGCGACGTCGGTCGCGGCCTCGGGAAGGGACAGCTTCTGTGGCGAATTGGCGGCCTTTCCGTCGCCGCCGTCTCCGTTTCCGAGCTGGCCCTTCGTGTTTCCGCCCCAACACCAAACCTCGCCGTTGGCCACGGCGCAGACGAAATCACTGCCGCCTGCGATGGCCGTCACGCTCGCGAGGCCCGTGTCGGACCACGTGGCCGCGTTCCCGTTCGTCCCGTCGCCCACTTCGCCGTTGCTGTTCTCGCCCATGCACCGCACGGCACCGTTCGCCGCGGCGACATAGCAGCCTACTCGGTACGTACCCACCGCACTCGAGACCGCGGGGATGCCCGTCACTTGCTTCGCCGTCCTCGTCTCGAACGGAAGCTGTTCGTGGTTATTGAGACCCGACACCCAAAGCTCTCTGTTGTTCGTCACGACGTAGTTCGCCCAGCGGCTGAGTCGCATGCTGCGCGCGTTCGTGTATGGCATTTTGGAGGGCGTTGGGTGCGCGTCGTTGTCGCGCTCCCCATTGCCGAACTGTCCAAACTCATCGCTACCCCAGCAGTACACGTCGCCCTCGGTGAGGTAGCAGCTCGTGCGATGCGCCACGGTCAGGCCGTGTGCGGCGCCGACGGGCGAGGCGGCATCGTCCTCGGTTGAACCGTCCACGGGTGTGGCGTCCTTGCTCGGATCCGCATCGCGGGCGCCGCCATCGGAGTCCCTTCCGGAGTCATTGATGTCCGTGTGGCCCTCGCAGCCGACCGCCGCCAGGCACAGAAGCCAGCCGTACCGAAGAGCGTAAAATCCCGCGAAATCATGTGCCGGTCATACCAGAGATCCGCACGGTCACGTTTCCCCACTTAATTTCCACGCCGCAGTTCCATGTCCTGTGCTCTGCGCGTGTGTGGCGACATGGGGCACCGATTTGCGAGGAGCCCTTTGACTCGCGCGCCGAAAATCCGAACAGTGAAGCACTCCCCATGGCGAAGCCTGCATTCCACGGACAGCTCAAGGAGCGACCGTTTCCGGAAGTGCTACTCGAGATCTACCGCTGGCGGCTCACGGGCACGCTTGCCGTGTGGCTGGAGCAACCGCGACCGGGCCTCGTCGCGCAGGACCGAATCACGATCGAGGAGGGCGTGCCAACGGCCGCGTTGTTCGTCGAAGGGGCGGCGAACCTTCGCGATGGGCTACTGCGTGTCATGGCGCGAACGCGGTCGGTGTTTGCGTTCTACCAAGCCGACCTCGTGGGTACCGGAGCGCGCGTCACCCGCGGGACGGTCGACGTGTATGCGCTCCTCGCAGAGTCCGTGCGTCGGAACCCGAGGAAGGATGCCATCGCGAAGGCGCTTCAATCGCTCCACCGCGGGGTGATTCGTGTCCGGCCGGACGCGGACCTCGACGCGTTTTCATTTCGACCGGAAGAAGCGGAGTTCATCAAACTCCTTCGTGCTGCGCCGGGCGAGCTCCGTGCCGTCCTGCGGTTCGTGGAAGCGCCCATCGTCGCCGAGCGCGTGCTCCTCCTCCTGTCGATGGTCAACGCCATCGAAGTGGAGCTCCCCCGAGCTGGGCATGTGATTCAGTCGATCCTGCCTCCGAAGCTCCAAACGGGAATTCTCACGGACGAAATGTTCGGGCCCGGTGTCTACCTTTCTTCCAATCTTCACGAAGGGCCGCGGAATACGCAGCCGCGCACGCGCCGGACGAGTGGCGTGAGCGTGAAGAAGTCGAACAGTGTTCCGCCCATGCCCGGCGTGCTCTCGTCGGAGCTCCAGGCGCGCTGGGACAGGCTCGTCCAAACGGCGCTCCAGATGGACGAGCAGGATCACTTCCAGTTCCTCGGGGTTCCATCCGATGCCTCGGAGCCGACGATCGTCGATGCCTACCTCACGAAGGCATCGGCGTTTCACCCCGACGCACTTCCGCCGGCGCTGACGGTGCTTCGCCCGTGGGCACATCGCGTGGTGACCCGGTTGGTCGAGGCGCGCTCGGTGTTGAGTGACCCGAACTCGCGCGCGGACTACATGGTGGAAGTTCGCAAGGGCCTTGGCTCGCCGGCGGCGCGCAAGCGCGAAGCGGCGGCCGTGCAGAGCGCGGATCTGCTCGCGGAGGCCAAGTACCACATGATTCAATCGCGTTGGATGGACGCGCTTGACCGCATCCGTGAAGCGCGTGGTTTCAACCACCGGGATGGCCGCCTACTCGCCATGGAGGCTTGGTGTCGCTTCAATTTGTCGCCGAGCGCCGATGCGTACCCGGACTATGTCGCACTCCTCAAACAGGCACTCGCACTGACACCCGATCTCGAGGACGCGTATCTGTATCTGGGGCTGATGAACGAGCGGCTTGGCCGATCGAAGGCCGCCCGGGAGTCGTTCAAGGTGCTCCTCCGCATCAATCCGACACACGAGGAGGCCCAACAGCGACTTGACGCGCTTCTCTACGACCAGCGGAACCCTGGCCGGCGGAACGTCTTTTCCATCGGGGCGAAGCGAAGGAAATCGTAGGTTTGGCCGCCCACACGCGCAGGCCCTATGCTTCCCCCATGCGTTCGATCCTCGCTTGTGCCGCCGGTGCGTTCGTCGTGGGCGCCGTCGTCGGCATTCTCGGTGTCGTCCCCGGTCACGTCGTGCGGGCCGACGGCGCTTCGCCGAAGCAGCCAAGCTGCATCACGACCTCGTCGGAGGCGCGGTTCTCGGGGTACGCCTACGATCACATCGTTCACATTCAGAACGATTGCGATGCGCAGGCGACCTGCGATGTTTCGACAAGCGTCGACCCCACGCCACGACAGACGACCGTTGCCGCCCACTCGAAGTCGGACGTGGTCGTGCGTCGAGGCTCCCCTTCGCGGGAGTTCAGCGCGAACGTGCAGTGCCGCACGGACGGTCAGTCGTCGCCGAACAAGAGTCGATAGCCGCCGTCGCTACGCGTCCTTCGCGCCACGTCGGAGCCCCGCAAGCGTAGCCGCGAAGTCGGGCGGGGCGGGCACCGCGAACTGCATCGATTCGCCGGTTCGCGGGTGCTCGAAACCAAGTTCCGTGGCGTGGAGCATGGGACGCGGCGCCTCGAGGAGGGGCGCCGCATAGTCGCGGATGTACACGCGTTCGCCCACGAGGGGGTGGCCCGCTTCGCTGAGGTGAATGCGAATTTGGTGCTGTCGCCCCGTTTCGAGCATGCATTCCACGAGGCTCGCGTCCCGGAGGAGGGCGATGCGGCGCGCGTGCGTAACCGCGCGCCGCGCGTCGGCGGGCGGCGCTCCCCGCGCCGGTCGAAAATGGCCCACCGAGCCGCGAAGCCCATCGCCCCGGTTTTGAAGCAGGACGGTGTCGAACGTCGCGTCACGAAACGCGCCGTGCACGATGGCGAGGTATCGGCGATGCACGGAGTGCTCGCGAAATTGCTGAGCCAGGTGGCGCTTCGCGTCGAGTGTACGTGTGAACACGAGGAGCCCTGTCGTGTCGATGTCGATTCGGTGCACGACCCCGAGTTCGGGGGCGTACCCCTTGGGCCCACGGCGCCGGAGTGCCGCGCGTGTCACGTCCACGAGCGTGTCGCGGTCGGTGGGCTCGTAGGGCACGCTCAGCATGCCCGCGGGCTTGTTCACCACGACGACATCCGCGTCCATGTGCACGATGGCCTCGGGCACCAGCACGCCCTTGCGTTGACGAGGTGCCGTCGGCTGTACGGTGACCAATGCAGACTCCGGCACGCGCGCCTCGGGCTCGGTCGCGCGCGATCCATCCACGAACACGCGGCCCGAGCGCACGAGATCGCGCGCTCGATTCCACGAAGTGCCCTCGATCCCTTCACGAACCACGCGGGCCAAGGTGAGGTTCGGCGCACGCGGGCGGAGTTCAACGGTCTTCACGGCGCCCGCACGCTATCAAAGCCGGCTCCGGGCGCCAGCGGCCGCGCTACGCCTCGAATCGGCCCGTCTGGCCGGGCCGACGCAGCATTTTGTCGACCTCGTCCCGGTGCGCCACTTCCGCGGCGATCATGTCGCGCGCGTACTCCTCGAGGCGCACATCGCGACCTTCGCTGAGCTTGAGCAGGTCGTAGTACGCCCCGAGCGTTTCACCTTCATGTCCGAGTGACTCGCGGAGGATGTCCGCGATGTCGTGCTGTTCGCTCTCGAGGAGCCGCCCGATCCCGAGGGAAGGGTGGCCGCCGAGCCACGTCACGAGTTCGCCCGCCTGCCTCGCGTGGAGCAGGCCTTCCTCGGCCTGCTTGTTCATCCACTCGACGATGGGGATGCGACTGAACCCGTAAACCATCAACCCGTAGTGGGTGTATCGGACGACGCCCGCGAGCTCGAGTTCCATGATGCGGTTGAGCACCTGAATGACGGCGTCTTTGTCGAGTTTCGGATCCATGCGTTGCTCCTTCGAGGCATAGCCTCGCGCCATCCATCCGCCGAATCAAGGCGTCGGGAGTTTCTCCCGAAAGTGTGCGAACGCATCGAGCGTCTCTGCGGCGTATTCACGCGCAAAGCGGAGCTCTTCGTTCACGAACGCGTCGGGCGCCTTGGCGATTTCGGCAAGGTGCGCGGCAAGCTCCTTGGAGCGCCGATGCATCTGTCCGAGGGTCGAGCCGAGAAGCGTCGCAGCGCGTTCGAGTGCAGCGCGTGAGCCTGGTTTGGCGCGCTCGAGGTCGATGGACGTTTGCCCCGAATGGAGCTCGCGGATCAATTGCCCCTGACCATTCGCGTCCGTGACCGTGCGCCAGTCGTCGCCGGATGCTGGGTGCAAGAATGCATCTTGAATCCGCGCCTCGAGATTCGTCGCGAACTCGCCATGATCACCGACGGCGCCGAACATGTTCATCGTTGGTCGCACGGTCGCTTCCTTGATCTCGAAGATCCGGGGCGCGCCTTTGGCACCTCGCTCGGTGAGGATGAGCGCACGTCGAACGGGCAGGCTCGACACGCCCTTCCCATCGAGGGACACCGCGTCGACGACGGCGCCGGGCTGAGAGGCATCGGGGAACCGCCCGCGGTACGCGGCAAAGAACGATTCGACTTCGGCGCGCGCTTCGGGCGACAGCGATTCCGTCACATGCGTGCGAACGGTGCCGCGAAGGAGCTTCCCTTCCTTGGTCAGGTATTTCGTGGGGACGCGATTTCCCGCTTCGAGTGGGCGGGTGCCGCGCGAACGCGCGGTGGAGATTGCAGCGTCGCCCCCATCGAAGGCTGAGACATACGCGGAGAGCATGCGTTTGAGGGTGCTCTCCGCCGTGCTGGGCGAAACCCGTTCGCGGAGTGAGAGCTCCGCGCCCACCGTGAGGCGGCGGAGATCCCAGTGGTAGGGGTAGAGCCCGACCGTGTCGAAGTCGTTTGGCTCGAGTCGAAAGACGCCGTCCGTGCCGCGCAGAAATCCGAAGTTGCTCGGGTGCGCGTCGCCCGAGGAAAGCACGAGCGCATCGTGCGCGAAGTCCGACGCACCCGCGGCCGCCTCGACCCAGTCGTGTGCGAAACCCGCCATGGCACCGCGATAAAAAAGGAACGGGTCCGTCGACATCTTCGCGTACTTCGCCGCGACGAGTTCCGGGCGTGCTTCGCGCATCGCAACATCGGCCGTGTGAATTGCGTGGACGACCTCCGCGACGCCCGCCTGCGCGGAGACATTCGCCGCGGGTGCTCGCGCCGTTTGCGTGGAGCCCCCGATGTCGCGCGCGAACGCACCTCCACACAATGCGAAGCCGGCGATGCCCGCACATGCGACGGCGCAGACGACAACCGTCGCCTCGACCGTGGTGCTGCCTCCGCGGGTTCGCATGGCCGGCCTTCTGTGCAACCCACGGGCCAACGTCACGTCGCACGCGTGTCCGGGTGCTGTCACCGCGAGTTCACGCGGAGCGGCAAAAGCGAGGAGATTTCGGGGCCGATGCAAGCTGCGTACAGGCTTGTGCACTGACCGTGTGGTGACCGATTACCCCCGCGTCGTGACCACGCCGTGCCCATCCCTTGCCCGACGCATGCAGGGCCCTACGATGCTCGGCATGGCGGAGCAGCGGCAGACGGGGCGAATGCCCGTCGTTTACATCCCGCACGGCGGCGGGCCGTGGCCGTTCGTCGATCTCGGGCCGAGGTTCGGTTCTCCGTCGGAACTGGAAACGCTGGCTGAGTTTCTGCGTGGCGTGGCCGATGCACCCGCGGTCCAGCCAAGGGCGGTGCTCGTGGTTTCCGCGCACTGGGAAGAGACGGTGCCGACGGTCATGACCGCGGCGGCCCCTCCGATGCTCTATGACTATTACGGGTTCCCGCCCGAGTCGTATCGCATCGAGTGGCCGGCACCCGGCGCACCGGACGTCGCGGCGGAGGTGCGAGCGCTTCTCGCGGCGGCGGGTTTCGAGTCGGCAGAGGACGACGCTCGTGGATTTGATCACGGCACCTTCGTTCCGCTCAAGCTCATGTATCCCGATGCGGCGGTGCCCACGTTTCAGCTTTCCTTGAAGCGCGGGCTCGACCCCGCGACGCACCTCGCCGTGGGCCGTGCGCTTGCGCCGCTCCGTGATCGCGGCGTGTTCATCGTGGGGAGTGGACTCAGCTACCACAACCTGCGTGCCTTCGGCCCCGCCGCCGCGCCCGCCTCCGAGGCATTCGATGCTTGGCTCCAGGAAACCGTTCGCGCAACGCCCGTGGAGCGCGACGCGCGCCTCGTCGAGTGGGCAGAAGCGCCGGAGGCACGCGAAGTGCACCCGCGGGAGGAACACCTCCTGCCGCTCATGGTGGCCGCGGGCGCCGCGGGCGACGACGTGGGGCGCGTGAGCTTCGAAGGACGACTCGCCGGGCTTCAGGTCTCGGCGGCGCAGTTCGGCTAGGACGCGTTCGTTCCGGCGCGGCGCGTTCTAGTGGAACTCGCTCAGGTGGGTGACGTACCAGCGGTTACCCCACGTGATGAGGACGCGCACCTCCAGGGTCTGCGGCTTCCCGTTGACGGTGTAGTGGAGAACGTTGTGCCGCGCGGCCCAGTAGGGCAGGGCGTTGCCCTCATCGCCGACGTTCACCCATCCGCCGCGTCGAACCACCTCGAGTCGCTCGAAGGCGGGTGTTGTGCCCTCGGGGAGCGCGGCGTGGAGCGTGTGAATGTCCTTCTCGTAGCGCGCAAAGAGTCGCTGCCAGTAGCGATCCGGGTCGGGGATGGCCTTCACGTGGGCGAAGGCATCGCGTGGAAAGAAGAACGTTGCCGCGAGGGACGGGTCGTCGCGAACGATGGCTTCGAAGAGGCGCCGACCGTCCTCCTGCGCACCCGCTCCATCGGGTCGCGCCGCAGGTTCGATTCGGTCGCGCGCGTTCTCCTCGGGGATGGCCTGCGCCGCGGGCGCATTCGCCGATGGGATGACCTCGGCGGCCGGAGTTTGTTGCGCTCGGGCCGTATCGACTTGCGTTGCCGCGGTGTCGGTGCGCTGTTCCGGTGCGTGCGTCGCAACGGTAGGCGCGTGCGTCGAAGGCTCGCTCGGTCGATCACAGCCCGCTGCACACAGATGAAGCGCGCCCGCGAAGGCGATGGCGACGTGGGCGATGCGCGATGGCACGGTGACGAGCGTAGTCGCTGCGGCCCGTCGATCCCAAGGTGCGCATGCGTGTTTGGCGGTGTGTTTGCCCGCGAACAACGCAACATGAATTCGCTCGCCGCGGACTCGGCGATTGTTACACGCGTGTTACGAACGACGTGCGGACGCGTGCGTGCACGCACCGCGCACCGACGAGGAAATGGCTCCCAACGGGCGCAACACACTGGAAAGCAAGGTTCTTTGCGGCGTAGCGCGCGTGATCCATTCGCGGTTTGGATCCAACGTAGCCATGTGTAGGCACGCGTAGGATCATGGTGAACATGTAACCTCGATTTGCGCGACGCGCGGTGGTGCGCGCTAGGTCGGGGCGAATTGCTGGTGTTAGCGTGCCCGCCGATGTTCGGACGCCACGGATCGATGTTCGGGATCCTTCTCACCGTCGCGAGCGCCGGCTGCATGGCCGAGGCGGGGGCCGTCGATTCGAACGAGTTCGACTCGGTCGAAGGCGGAAAGTTCGACATGCTCTCGAGCGCCGTGGAAGCGCTGAGCCCCGAGGCGTGCGCCGTGGTTCGCATGGCCAACGAACTTACGCCGGCGACGCTCGACGCCCCGGCGTCCGAAGGCGGGGTCGCCCTTCGCGCGTCGGCGGCGGACGCCATCGCCGCATTCCGCGCCGGTCCCGATGGAACGCTCGGGACCTCCGATGATCGGCGAATCGAATCGCTTGACGACCTCGGCGCGATTCAAGGGATCGGCCCCGCCTCCATCAACGCGCTTTGGACGTACGCCTCCGCCCATGGCGCCGTGCGCGAGCCGTTTCGCGTCGCGACGTTCAACATGCGGTGGTTTGGGCGAAACGGCTACTCGAGCAATCCCTCGGCTCCGAAACGCGCACGTCACGGATGCTCGATCTACAAGCAAAGAGTTCGCGGATCGCGACCTCATCGTGTTCGAAGAAGTTTCTGACCTCGATTTGCTGACCGACGACGTCATGCCCGAGGGTTGGGGTTGCACGAGTTACGGCGACTCCACCGCGGGCACGCAACGCGTGGTGATGTGTCTCCGTGATCGCTACGAGCTTCGCGTCGAGGCGTCGGACACGAATCACGTGTACGAGCCGCTCGGCGCAGGCTGGCTTCGGCCGGGTGTCTACGGCGTCGTTTACGACACGGAGACGAGCCGGGCCCTGGCCCATGTCATGGGTGTGCACCTCAAGGCGGACACCAATTCCGCGGACAAGCGCCTTGAGCAGGCCGGTGAAATCCTCAACTGGTTTGGCGCCCTCGAGGCCGCCAAGGACACGCTTCCCGTGGTCGTGCTCGGCGACTTCAACACCCACCGCGCAGCGATCACGGGTGGCGATGCCGACGAGTGGGACGTGTTCGACGCCATGTTTGCGCCGTCCGGCGTGCGTCTCTACGACCATCCGTTCAACAACACGTACATCAGTTCGCAGCAGTTCTTCCGCTTCGATCACCTCTTCCGGAGCGAGCAGGTCTGCGTGGCGGGCGCGCGGCTCTACGGCCCGTGCGACGGAACGCCCGGGAAGAATACGAGCGCAGTTGCGACCTACGCCTCGCAGGTGTCGGACCACTGCCCCGTGCTTGTCGACCTCGACCTCTGAGTCCAGTTCGGTCGCGCGCGGCCCAGGGTCCCCACGGCGCGCTATGGGCTGGTGGGTGCCGGCTTCGCCACGTCACCCGCCGGCGTGAGCGCCTCGCTCTTGCCGCCCTCGTACACCGCCACGGCCCAGGTCTCCGGTTCGTATGCGCCGCCGGGAACGGAGGAGTTCCAGTCGAGGTTGAGCCAAATCGGGCACTCCGCATCCGTTCGGAACGCGATGGTGGAGGGCACCTTGCCCGTGAGGTACTTCCGCCACGCGTTCTTGTAGTGCTTGGTCAGGGCCGTGGCGACCGGCTTTGGCTCCCCGTGCACGCAGGCCTCCGCGTAGGCGTGACCGCCGCCGGGGCCGTCCATGAGCACGACACGCGCTTTGCCTCCGATGGCGATGACCATGGACGCGAGGGCGTGGCGAAGTCGTCGCAGTCGCCCACGTAGCCGTTCTCGATGGTTTCGGTGGCGGTCGCGAAGTACTCGCGCCCCTCCGGGTCGTTCACGTAACGCCACTTCTTCCGGACTTCGCCCCAAATCTCCGCGACCTGCTCCACGTGAAAGGGTCCCTGCGTGCGCGCCGCGAACTTCACTGCCGTGTTGCGTGTCAGGGCATCCATGGGCGTGAGTGCCTTGGCAAGCTTGCCCGCCGTCGCGGTGCCGATGTGTTTGGCCACGTCCGGTGAGGGCAACGCGTCGAGGGCGTCGCGGGCGTCGCGAACGACGGCCGGTGGTTCGAGCCACGGCTGCTTCCACACGAGCACAAGAATCCCCGTGCCGAAGACCGCCGCGAGCAACAGTCCGGTCAGGATGGCGCCCAGCAGACTTCCGCGCTTCGAACGCACTCCGCCCTGCGCGCCTTTGTACTCGGACATGGCCACCGTGCGCGCTCGCCCGCTCAGTTTGAGGAATGGGGCAAGTCCCTCCGTCGACCACGGCAACGGCACGGCGCCGAGGCGAACATCGGCGCCCACGCGGGTCTTCGCTTGGGAGATCCGCTCACCGTCGACGAAGGTGCCGTTCGCCGACGAGAGGTCCTCGATCACGAGTGTTCCGCGCACCCACGAAAGTCGCGCATGGTGATTCGAGACGGTGGGGTCGTCGATGACGACATCGTTGTCGCTCGCGCGGCCGATGGTCGCGTAGGGGCGGGCCATGGAAACGCTGAACTTTAGCGCATGCGTGGGTGCCGAGTCGACGCCGACGCACGGGCGCGGTAGGTGCGACGCGTGAGTTCACCCGTGCGTCCCAGCGAAATCGGTGCGCCGCGGCGTGCGGCCCGTCGGTGGCTGCGCCTGGCGCTCATTGGCCTCGTCGTGTGGCTTACGCTCAGCGGTCTCGCGGCATTCCTGCTCTTTGATCGCCTCGTCGAAGGGGCCACCCAGGCCACGCGAGCGCAGGCATGCAAGCACTTCGCCTTTTCGCCGCCGTTTCCCGAGTCGGATCTTCCGAACGTTCACGACGCCCGCGTTCGCCGACGTGTCTGTGCGGCCGATCGCGCGGGTTCCCTTGCCGTGGAGAAGGTGTGGATCGACAGGACCACCGGTAGCGGACTCGGCGGCCGGAACGAGCAGACGGTTCAACTCTGGCTTCTCGAGCAGACGGGCTCCGTCGACGGTGTTTGGCGCCGCGTTCGTTTGCTCGAAAGCGATGTCGACTCCTTCCCCGTCTGGGCCGACATCGCGCGCGCCAAGTTCGACCTTGGCGCGGCGGAAGGGCGAGTGGCGGTCGTCGCACGACGAGCGAATACGACGGTCTGGTATTGGCTCGTCGAACGCGACGGTTCAGTCGCGGACCGCCACGCGGAGTTCGATGGCGATGGCCCGCCCGGTTCCGCCGTCGAGCTTCTTCGTCGCGTGACGGCGCGCTGACGTCGCCGCACGACGGCGACCCGCTACTCGATTGTGCTTGCGATTGGGTCCGGGAAGTCGCCGTTCGTCGAGATGCCCGGGGCGGCCTGCCAGACGCCGTTGCCCACGTTGTTCGTGAGCGTCGAGTCGCGGATGGCGAGGGTGCCGCGCTTGCTCTGGTCGTTGCTGGTGAAGAAGACGGCAGCGCCGAACTCAACGGCCTTGTTGTTCGTGATGGTCACGCCGCAGAGCGTGATGCCCTTCGCTACGCCGTCGCTGTAGATCGCGCCACCGTTGCCGCCGGAGCCCACCTGACCGCTTTCGAGGCACGAACACATGCCCTTATCGATGTTGTTGGCGCCGTTGCCGACAGCCTCATTGTTGTCGAACAGGCAGTTCGAAATGTTCCAGTCGGCGAAGAGGGCACCAATGGCGCCGGCGTTGCTGGCGGTGTTGTCGCGGAAGGTGCTGCCCGAGAGGAACGCGGGGTTCTTGGCGCCCATGATGTAGATGGCGCCACCGCCCGTGTCCGGGCCGATCTCCGCCGCGTGATTGTTCGCGAAGAGCGAATCGATGACTCGGAGCGCGCCATCGCGCATGTAGATCGCGCCACCTTGGCCGTCTTCGTATCCACCGGAGCACGGGCTCGGACACGACTTGAACATCGTTTCGCCCTTCGACCTTCCGCGGGTAAAGGCGATGCGCTGAACCGTGAGCGAGTGCTCGTTCGTCATCCAACCGGGGCTGTCCCATTCGAGGATGCGCACCTCGTCGCCGCCGTCGAGGATGACTTTGTTGCCGCCATCAAGGACCGAGTCCTTGTCCGTGGGGAAGCTCAGTGTGGAAGTCACCGCGATGGTGACCGGCTTGTCACCGCAATCGAACGTGATCGTCCCGCCCTTCGCAACGGCGGAGGCAAGTGCGTCAATCGTGCAGCTCGTCGCGCTTCCGTCGCCGACGACGGTGTTTGGTGCGGACGTGTCCACGAGTTCGGCCTCCGTGGGGATCGTCGTCGTGCAATCGTTCGGCGGCGCGCTGATGGCGCCGTCGATCTCAAGCACGCTGCCGTCGTGGGTGCTCCGGGCGTCGTGTTTGCTGCCTCCACCACCACCATCGGTGCCGTTGCTTGAGCCCCCGCCGTCGCAGCCCAGGAGCGCGACGCTGACAAACGCGTGAGCAAGAATGGTTCGCAGCGGGCCGTTCGATGCGGGCATGCGGCGCATTCTAGCGCGCCCAGCCCTCCGCTTCGAGCAATGCCTCCACGCGTGCGCGAACCTCGTCGCGGATCGCGCGCACGCGTTCCGCGGTTTTTCCCTTCGGATCCTCGAGGGGCCAGTCTTCGCGACGGATGCCGGGAATCGCCGGACACGCCGCTCCACACCCCATCGTGACAATCATCGTCGTGGTCACCGCGAGCTCGTCGGTGAGAAGCCGTGGGATCTCCTGTGAAACGTCCACGCCAACCTCGTGCATGGCCGCGATGACCTCCGGGTGCACGTGCTTCCCAGGTTGCGTGCCCGCCGACACCGCGCACGCCTTCGTCTCGTCGGCGAGCGCGTTAAACCACGCCGCCGCCATCTGTGAGCGGCCAGCGTTGTGAACGCATGCGAAGAGAACGGTGCGTGGCATGGGGCGGATACCCAGTCATCCCGGTAGTTCGATCACGCTAGCCTGTCGACACAAATGCTGCGGTTCGTGACGAATTTGGCACTGCCGGCTACCCAGTGCCCGAATCCCAATACAACATTCGGTGATGTGGCGAAGCTGGGCGTGTCCGGGGTCGCTTCGAACGGAACGTAGATGAAGATTCGATGCGACTGCGGGCGGTTCGAGGCGGAGCTGCGAGGGTTTCCTCGCAACTCGCCCGGCCGTCTCGTTTGCTACTGCGACGATTGCCAGGCCTTTGCCCGTGCCATCGGACGCGACGACGTGCTCGACCCGTACGGCGGCACGGAGGTGGTGCCCGTCTATCCGCGCGAAACGTTTTTTTTGAAGGGAAGGGAATTGCTCCGATGCAATCGCCTCACCCCGCGCGGGCTCTTCCGTTGGACGACGACGTGCTGCAACACGCCCATCGCAAACACGCGGCCGGGTCTCACGTGGGTGGGCGTGTTTCACAACACCTACACGGTGGAAGACCCGAACTACCTCGAGCGTCTCGGGCCCGTGCGAAGCCGCATCATGGGTCGCCACGCGAAGGGCAACCCGCCGTTCGCGGTGGATGATGGGATCGGTGTACGCGGGGTGCTGGCGGTCTTGCCGTTCATGGCGAAGGGCATGCTCCTTCGTATGGCGCGCCCGTCGCCGTTCTTCGAAGCGGACGGCGTGACGCCGATTTCGCCCCCTGTTGTCCTCGGAGTGAAGGAAAAGGAAGACGCAACGTGAATCCATCGATTACCACGTATTCGCGGAAGCCCCTTGTCCTTTGCGGGACGTTCCTCGTTGTTGTGCTTGGCGTCGCATCTGGCTGTGACGGAGCATCGGAGTTGGGGGTTGGGTTTGAGCGCGGGCACTCCGATTCAAGCGTGCCGGACGACTCCGACGGGAAGGGCGATTCCCCCCACGCGGGAGACTCGGGCATCTTGAACGGCGACGGCGGGGTGCCCGCCGGGCCGTCGTGTTTCGATGGCATTCAGAACCAAGACGAAACGAGCTTTGATTGCGGCGGCGTGTGCGGCGACTGCGAGCCCGGAACCTTTTCGCTTTCGCTCGCGGACTTCATGCAGTCGAAGTTCGACATCACCGTCAACGGCGAGCGGTACACGAACGAGAATAGCCTCTCGCCCGTCTACACAGAGAACTACCTTTACTGCGACTGGTCCGCGCCGGATGCGTCCACGTGTCGCGCACAAACCCTTGCGGCGTGTCCGAACCTCCAGCCGAATCAGTGGGGGTGCCTGCTCAAGGGCCGCGCCAATGTGGAAGGTGCGGGCTGGAAGTATGGCTTCTACACACGTCCCGAGCGACCGAACTTCCGTTACCTCTCGAAGGGCGGCTTTCCTCCGTCGACCCTCGAAGTGTTTTGGTTCGACAGCGCGTGGGTCTACGCCTTTTCGTCAACACTCGGCCTCCCGAACAAATTCATGAGCTACCAGCAACCGCCGCACGCGTCGGTGACGTATCCGTACCGCGGCGGCGTCTGGTACCGGAACGCATTCACGGTCAACAAGGCGAGCGGGCTCCCGGGCGTCTGGGTCGGCCCGACGATCCTCGCGCCCGACAACGACGTGCTCGAGTTCAACGACAATCGGTGGACGAAGACGACGGTCTGGGGCCCCGGCACGCCCGGATCCGAAGGCTACCTGGTCTCGCGATACTACCCGCGGATGGTGAACTTCAGTAACGAGGATGGAGGCATGCTGCCCAAGGCAATGAACGTGCTCGCTATCGAGTCGGGCCGTCGCGATGTTGGGCACCCGGAGATTGTCCGGTTCCAAGAAACGTACTTCTACGCAGCCTATGGGCCCCAGCGCTTCGGCCTGATTCGTTTCGAGCTCTGGGCGAGCGAGCCGGCGGTGTGCCTCGACAACGCGGGCCGTTACCCGGATGCGATTTGCAACGGTCACATGGTGCGATCGGGCGTGACCTCACCGAACCGGTTCACCCATTTGCCCGAGTACGACCAGGCGCCGTATGCGAACACGAAGGCATTTTTCACGGATGCCTTCGCGCAGAAACCGAAGAACGACCCGAAGCCCAAGCGCCGCGACCCGTGGACGTCGAATGCTCCGCAAGTGCGTGGCGGCTTCCGTTACCCGGGCCCGGGTTCCGACGTCACGGGCGAGGCGGTTGGGGTGAACGAGTGGGTCTATCTCGAGCACAATCTTTTTGACGCTGATTGGCACTTCCTCAAGAGCACCGACTGGAAATGCTCGGAGGGATACAAGTACCTCGGTTCGATCGCGGTGAATGGCTCGATGGATCGGAACAAGGGGGTGACCGAAGGTGCCCACTGGATCATCCTCTGCGGCACCGACGACGACCTGCGCCTTGAGACGACCTGCCCCTCGGGGTTTGAGACGCGGGGTTGGTTCCGCGCCGACCTCGGAGGGCGTACGTCGAGCGGCGTCGATGTGCCCGCCGGCGCCACGTTCATGAACTGGTGCGTGCGCCAAAGCGAATGCGTCGGCGCGTGCTGGCCGAGCTCGGTGCCGTAGCAGCCCCGAAGTTCGCCTAGCGAACAGTCAGGCGCGACAGGTTCGCGCGGAACACGCCGATGCCCCACGAGATTTGTGTGCGCGCATAGGCGACGGCCGCACGGAGGCGCGTGCGCTCGAGGTCAAGTGCGTATTGGTTCGCTGCGCGCGCATCGCCGGCGTGCTCGACGAACGCATCGAGGGGCAGGTGATGCTCGCGCATGGCGGCCTCGCCGCGCTCGACGGCCTCCCGGAAGTAGGCGAGCCGTTCGCCCTTGGACACCGAAGCGCGTGCGTTGCCACGGCGAAAGTAGTCGTCGATGCCGGTGTAGAACGCTGGAGCTCGGTCGTTCTTGAGGAGCACGAGGTCCGCCATGAGCCGCGAGGTCCGGCCGTTTCCGTCCGGGAACGCATCGTACGCGCCAATGAGGTCGTGCACGCGCGAGGCGAGCGCCACCGGATCGGTGCGCTCAAGATCCTTGGCCTCCGCCGATGCGAGCCAGTCGTAGAGCGCCGACGGGTTTCGGTTGTAGGTCACAGTGCCCGCAACTCCGTCCGGGATGAGGCCTCGGGTGAGGCGCTCGTTGATCTGCGTCGCGGTGTCGAGGTTGAGCGGAAGTTCGTGCGCCCGTTCCACGACCCACGCGGCGGTGCGTGTGAAGTTGTCGGTGGCGAGGTCGCTAACGGCTGCGGCGGTCCAGCCGCCCTGGAACTCGGGTAGGTTTCGGCCGAAGGACACGGTGCGGCTTACTTCGAGGGAGCTTCGCTGCATGATCTCGAGTGCTCGTACGCGCTTCGACGTGCCGCCGACGGCGGACTCGAACGCCGCTGATTCGCGAGCGAGCCGCGCTGCGTCGCCCGCCCAACCGGCGATCGCGGCCTGCGAACCGAGGGACACGGGCGAGCGACGGTTGGTTGCCACCCGCGCGACCGACGCCGCCCCATCGGCGTTCGTTGCGATCGCACCATGAAACGCGTCGCCGAGGCCGACGAGTGCGACCAGCGAGACGGCCGAAATCGTGATCAAGCACGCACGTTCGGCGGAAACCATGCCGCGCCAAAGTGCATGGCTTGTGCCAACCCGCCGTCCGAGTGACCTTCGCAAACACGGGTGTTTTTCATTACGTGCGCACGATGCGGACGGCAGGCGCGCTCGCCCCGTGCGGAGACCGGTGACCCTCCGTTGTCACCTTCAGTAGGGCAGCCCCGTTTCGTGCCAGACGTTGCCGGTAACCAAGGCGGCGTTGACGGAGTCCGGGAGGAAGACACCGTACTCCCCACACTTCGGGTGGAATTTCGTGCTGAAGCGGTTGTTCTTGATGACGACGTTTTCCCAGATCTTGCTCGGCGTGCTCGTGCAGTACCCCGCCGCGATGGCGTACGCGCCGCCCGCGATGATGTTGTCTTCGATGGTGATGTTCTTGCCGCTCGTCCAACTCGCGGGCGTGTCGCAAGGAAACTTGAGGACCATCTTTCCGTACTCGCCGTCGAGCTCCATTCGGTTGTGGCGGATGACGAGGTTCGTGGTCCCAAAGCCGTGGATGCCGCCGTCCTTCGCTTGACCGTCGATGGAGTGCATGTCGTGGAAGTACGAGTCCTCGATGAGCCCCGTGCTTCCGAAGTCATATCGGATTCCGGTTCCGTACTTGGATATGTTGAGGCGGCGAATGGTGCTCATGCCGCGGAGGGTCACCGCGACGACTTCGCGAGTTGGAACGTTCGTGCCCTCGATGGTGACATCCTCCATGAGGAGGTCGCCAAAGCCCGTGTCGAGGAGCACCGCGAGGCCAGCGGAGCGAATGCGGCAGTTGCGGAGCGTCACGCGATTCGCTCGGACCGTGACGCTGCCACCGATGTCGCGATTCTCGATCACCGTGTCGTTCGCGCTGACCACGATGCTTCCCGAGGGCTCAAGCGCGCCGACGGAACCGACTCCGGTGTTCGTCGCGTCCGGCCAATCGGTGGTGGTGGGCCCGGTGCCCCCGTCCGCTGCGGGGTCGGTGGTGGCCGCGTCGCCGCCGTCACCTTCGCCGCTGGACAAGTCGATCGAGCCATCCGCCGTCGGCGTCCCGAGGTCAACCCCCGAGTCGGGTGCGGGAGTTCGGAACGGGCCATGCGTGCCGTCGGTGTCGGTATCGTCCGGCCCGATGCCGGTAGTTCCATGTCCGCTGCCCACCGCACCGGTGCACGCGGAGACGGAAACCGCGAGTGCAATGGCGAACGCGCACGTTCGCATCCATCCGTACCCAACAAGAAGACTCCGGCCCACTCCCATGGATTTGAGTCTGGTCGACGGGCCGTCCCGTGACCGTTACATCAGCCGCGCGAGACTGGGGGGCGCGGATACAGAGGCTTTGGAGTGGAGGTGACCGTTTGCGGCGCACGCGCCCGGCGTTGGCTTCGCCTTCGCCCATGGGTCGCCCTTGACGCGTACGTAGCCTTCGTCGCGCCGCAGGAACACTTCCCGCTCGTTCGGGTACGCGCAACCCGTGAGCCAGTTTTCGGTCCATTCATCCGCGGAGTCGAAGTCGGCGCGCTTGTCGAGCGTGAACCGCACGAACTGTCTGCCGCGCGCGTCAACGTGGAACGCTGTGTCGAGGACGCGGGTGCGTGTTGAGAACGCCGCGACCCTGGCTCGGGAGAAGCGCTTCCGGTTCGCTGCTGCTTTTCGCGGGGATGCAAGCACCGCTTGGTCGACGAGCTTCGTGATGGCATCGACAGGAACTGTCGAGGGCTCCGCGAAGGCGACGTCAGCGCACAGGGTCAAGGCGAGCGAGAGTAGCCATTTGTTCATGATGAGTTCCCTTTCTTGAAACGAACCGGTGCAATCGCCCGCAAATGGCTTCCACGGCCACCACGGAGCCAAGGACGGGAAGCCAAAGGGCGGCCACGTAAACCCACTCGTCGTAAAGGCCCACTTCCTCGGCGCCCACGAGCAACACGCGCGAGACCACGGCGACCGAAAGTTGGCCGGCGACGTGGAGGCCGTGCCGGCGATGCGCGCGGTAGTCCCGTCGTCGGGCGTGTCGCACGCTCTGCACCATGCTCGTGAACGTGATCACGCCCGTGAGCCAGAACCCAAGTGTGCCGGCCATGCCTCCGGTGGCGAACCATGCGAGGTACATCCCCGACGGGACCACGGCGCCAAGGATCACCACACCGGTCACGCGCCCAAGCCAACGGTGAAAGCGTGGGAATCGGAGGCGCACGGCGTTGACGAGCAGGAGCAAGCAAGCGGGCAACGAGAACAGGGCGCTCGGCACATGCACGACGAGCGCCACCCACCACCGGTCCGGATGCGCGAGCGGCTGCTTCTCGAGGAAGAAGGGATGTTCGCGCCCGAGTTCGACGTAGGACACGCTCATCGCGACGATTCCCGCCGCGCCGAGTCCCAAGCCGGCGAGCAGAAGACCCTTTGCCCACGTCCCGAGCCGTCGCCTGCCCTTGGTTCCATTCGTCACGGGGGTCAGGACGTGTCCGGGGCGGCAAAGTTCTATTTTTGTTTCGGGTGGGGCGATCTGGGTTCCCGTACCCGTGCATTGCGCTGAATTCGTTGAGCTCCAGCCGTTGGCCAGCGTTCCGCCGGCTGCGGTTGCGGATGAACGAAAGCCCCCAGTCTGGGGCGTCCCAGCAATCGGAGTGATCATGCGGCAAGCGCGTTCGTGCTTGTGTTGATGGTGTCGGGCCTCGTCGTGGCCTGCGGTGGTTCGAAGAAGGCGGTGGAGAGCCCGGCTTCGGTGCCCGAGACCGCATCCGAGGAAGTCGCGACCGGTGATCTTCGCGACGCGCTCCTCGAACTTCAGAAGGTACTTCTCCCTCGACTCCGACGCCCTTTCCCCCGAAGCGCGCAACGCGCTGGCGGAGGCAGGTTCGCGCATTCAGCGCGCCGAAGGCGTCGAACTCTACGTCGAAGGCCACACCGACAAGCGTGGCACCGGCGAATACAACCTCGCGCTCGGCGAGCGCCGCGGTCAGGCCGTGACGAGCTACCTCGTGAGCCTCGGCGTGCCGGATGCGCGCCTCCATGTCGTCTCGCGCGGCGCGGAAGAACCGCTGGCCGAGGGCACGAGCCAAGCCGACTACGCGCAGAACCGTCGCGTCGAGTTCCGCCTCATGCGCGGTAACGTGCGCATCGTGCTCGGCGACGGCACCCCCGTCGACGACAAGGGCCAGCCCATCGCTGCGCCCACGAAGTAGCGTCTGCCGACCCGTTGATCACCCCCGCATTTCGGCTTCCGAACTGCGGGGGTGCATTTTTCCGTCCCCGTAGCGCTGCGCGAATGAAGCGTAAGAAGCACGTCGGCGCACCCCTTCCCACAGTGAACGTGGGGCTCAGCCCAGGGAGGGAATACATGAACGTTGCAGGGGAACACATCTGGGGAATGCGACTAGGCGCGCTCGGGCTCGCGATGTTGGTCGCCGGGTGCACCGGAAGCGTTGAAACCTTCGCCGGTCGGTAGACGCGGATGGTTCGGAGCTCGAGCTTCGGAACGGTGGGGAAAACACGTACACCGGCACGTTGGACGCGAACGGGACGAGCACGCGGCGGCGCGGCATCCGCATCCGTTCGAACGGGGTGCTCACGCTCACGCTCGAGTGGGACAACCCGTCCGCCGACCTGGTGGCTCCGACTCAAGCAGGCCGAGTGTCGTGGCGGATGGGACCGCAACCGAGGAGGCGGTCCAAGTCATCCAGCGCAACGTGAAGTCGGGCGAGTACTACACCGCCGAGGTCACCGCGCGCAGCGGCGCCAGCAGCTATGCGCTCACCGTCCAGCTCGACAAGGTGGGCACGCCACCGCCCACCACGAGCTGCGGCGACAAGGTCTGTAACGGTACGGAGACGTGCAGCACGTGCCGCGGACTGCGGAGCGTGTCCGCCGCCGCCGCCCAACACGAGCTGCGGCGACAAGGTCTGTAACGGTACGGAGACGTGCGGGCACGTGTGCCGCGGACTGCGGGGCCCGCTCGCCGCCGCCCGCGAGCTGCGGCGACAAGGTCTGTAACGGTACGGAGACGCAGCTCGTGCGTGCCGCGGACCGTAACGCCCGCTGCCGCCCGCGAGCTGTGGCGACAAGGTCTGTAACGGTATGAGACATGCAGCTCGTGCCGCGGACTGCGGGCCTGCTCCGCCGCCGCCCACTTCGGCTGGATGCGACACGTCGGGACCCATCGGCCTGCAGGCGACGCCCGGGTACAAGTCGCCGCTGAGCTCGCTCGTGACCGTCGGCAACGTGGTCTTGGCGGGTGAAACCATTTCGGGAAGTGAATCACGGGGAGCGTCCGTGGCTACGGGACGATCAAGACCGCGGATCGAAGCTCAGACGTGGGAAGCGGTTCAGAACAAATCGAATCAGCCGCTCATCCTCGAGGATCACGATCGGCGGCCCTGCGACGTACGGTGACCTCGGTGTCTCCTCGTACGGCTCAGGCGGTGTCGTCCTGCGACGCGTAAGCGTGCAGGGCTATGCCGACTGTTTCCGAAACGGCCCCTTCGACATCGAAAACAGCTCGTGCATCACGACGTTGCAGACCTCCGAGGATCACAAACGACGGCTACCAGGCGTACATGTCCGGGCAGGTCGATGTGAAAGATTCGTTGCTCGGAGATCAGCAGCATCGGAACTTCGAACACGAACGGTGGCATCTTCCACGCGGATGGCAGTCAGGAGCATTTCACGCTCCAGAACCTGAAGATTCGCGTGAACCACAACTACTGCATTCGACTCCATTCGGCGTCGAAATATGGAGAGTTGCCCGGCGACACCGTGGATGACGGCCGCGTCCTCCGAATGGAGAACACATCGACTGCGCGGGCGGCCCGTGTGGATCGATGGACTCCGGTGACTTCGTCGAACGTCATGGTGAACGGGAAGCTCGTCTCCGGGCCGTAGTCGCACCACGAAACAAGCTGCGCGGGCGTGTCACTCGATGAACTGAGCGGCGCGCCCGCGCTGCGTTGTGCGCGCAGAAAGCGATGTTGCTGTCCGCTGTGGCGATGGGAACTGCAATTCTTGAATTCGCGTTCCTTCAGACGCGCGAATCGTGGGTGCTACGTCTGCGCACCTCTTCGCACAGTGAGTAGTGGGCGAAGCCCGGGGAGGGAACACATGGAAGCTTCGAGGGGACGCGTTTGGAGTTCGCGAATAGGCCCCTTTGGGCTTGATGCTGCTCGTCGCCGCCGGGTGCACTGGCTCGGTGGAAACTTCGCCGGCGGCGGAGGCGCGGGCGGGCGGAGCTAGAGCTGAACCGGCGGCGAACGCACGTACAGCGGTATGGTGGATGCAACCGGCACGAGTACGCGACGGCGCGGCATTCGCGTGCGTTCCAACGGCGTCCTCACACTCACGTTGGACTGGGACAACCCGTCCGCCAATCTGGACCTTCGGCTCAAGCAGGGGCGAAAGGTTGTCGGAGAAGGTGCTGTCGTTGACGCCACCGCCCGGGAATTGAGCCGCCAGGTGAAGGCCGGCGAGTACTACACGGCCGAAGTCGTGTCGCGCGTCGGCGCGAGCGCATACGCCTTGACCATTCGCCTCGACAGCGCTGGCACGCCGCCGCCGCCGCCGATCGACCCAGATGCGGGGGCGCCGCCGCCGCCGGAGCTGGATGCGGGCTCACCGCCGCCCGTCGAGCCGGATGCGGGTGCTCCGCCCCCCGCGGCACGCTGTGGTGACAACGCGTGCAACGGGGTGGAAACCTGCAGCTCGTGTGAAGTCGATTGCGGCGCGTGCCCGCCGCCGCCGCCTCCACCGCCGCCGCCACCGCCGCCACCAACGACGACTGGATTCCCAACGCCCGAGAGCGCGGGATGGAAACCGACCGGCGTGACACTCACGCCGTACACCGGCCCGACCACCATCACGACCGCCGGCACGGTCATCGACTCGAAGGAGATCACCAAGTGCCTCTCCATCGCTGCGCCGAACGTGACCATCAAGCGTTCCCTCGTGCGATGCAGCGGCAACTACGGGATTCGGCAAACGACCGCATCGGCCACCGGGCTGCTCGTGGAGGATACGGAAGTGACCTCCACTTCGACCTCGGCGCTGGTGGATCGCGCGATTGCGATTTGGGACACCGCAGTGCTAAGGCGGGTCTACATCCACGACACCATTCGAGGCGTGTATCTCGGTAGCAATTCCACCGTCGAGTACAGCTACATTGGCAACAACTACAATCCCGGGGACGCGCACACGACCGCCATCGTCGCCTTCGGCGATGTGGCACACGTGATCATTCGAGGGAACACGCTCGACGCGGAGTACTTCGCGACCGCCGCGCTCGCCCTCGAGCGTGACTACGGGATCAACGACGACTTCCTCATCGACGGAAATCTGCTGATGACCGACGGGAGCTTTTGCTTCTATGGCGGCGGCTCCAACGTGACGTTCATCAACAACCGATTCTCGACGCACTACCACTCGACCTGCGGCATCTACGGCACACACACCGACTGGGTCCCGTCGCGCGGTGGGCTCGTTTGGTCCAACAACACTTGGTACGACGGTCCGAAATCGGGGCAGATCGTGAACCCGTAAGGATGCCAACTGCGAACCACCCTCCGAACGCGGAGGGTGGTTCGCGGCGTACGCGCCGTCTGGCGCGAATTGCCACAGTCGTCTGGCGGTGAACGAATTGCGGATGCTCGCCAGGGGCGCGGTGCTAGACCGCGCGCATGAAATTCTTCAGCTCTTGGTATTCGCAGACTGCGTTCGGTCTCCCGCTCGTCTTGCTCGTGTTCGGATGCGGCGGCGCAGACAACTCCACCGTTTCGATGCGCGATGGCGGGTCGGACGGCTCGACGGACTCGGAGGTTCCGGCCGACTCCGGTGACCCGAATGCAACGGGCCCCATCGGCGGACCGCTGGTCGGCGAAGCGGCCGACGATCGTTTCGGGACTGCGGTTGCGATCTCTGCAGACGGTTCGCGTGTGGTGATCGGCGCCAAGCTAAACGATGGTGGCGGCGACGCCGGCGCCGAGCGTGGACATGCGCGCGTGTTCGAGCGCGACGGAGACGGCTGGGTTCAGCTTGGCCAGGATCTCGATGGCGAAGCTGACGGCGATCGCTCGGGAAGTGCGGTGGCCATTTCGAATGATGGTTTGCGTGTTGCGATCGGGGCGCCGCTCAACGACGGGAACGGCAACCAAAGCGGTCAGGTGCGCGTGTTCGACCTCGACGGCGATACGTGGACCCAAGTCGGCGAGGATATCGATGGCGGCCGGGTGGGGGACCAGTTCGGCGCGTCCCTTGCGCTCTCCGCGGATGGCGACCGCATCATCGTTGGTGCTCCCCTCGCGAACGAGGTGACGGGGCGAGCCTACGTGCTTGATCTTGTCGGTGGTTCGTGGACTCAGGTTGGCGATTTCATCACGTCCGACCATGAGACTGGGTTTGCCGTCGCCATTTCGGATGACGGTGGCCGAATCGCCGTGAGCGCGCCGTTTCCGCAGTCGAGCGATGCGTATCCGGGCCGCGTAACCGTGTACGACGAAGACAACGGCGACTGGGTGACGGTGGGCTCCGCCCTCGTTGGCGTGGAGAATAGCGAGGGCTTCGGCGCCTCCCTTGCGTTCTCAGCCGACGGCGAAACGCTCGCCATCGGCGCGACCACGGCCGATGGTGGCGGCAACAACAGCGGCACGGTTCGTGTGTACTCGCTTGCGGATTCCCCGTTTGTGCAGATCGGCGACGACATGGATGGACCCGTGGGCGTGCAGCTCGGCACGTCCGTGTCCCTGTCGGCGGACGGCACGCGGCTCATCGCCGGTGGTTCCGCCAGCGCAAACTCCACCGCACGGCTCTACGTCCTCTCCGGCGATTCGTGGGACGAGCAGACCAACCCGGAGTTCCCCGTCGGCCGCGAGACCGGCACGAGCGTCGCCATTTCACCGGACGGGCACACCATCGCGGTGGCGAGCACCCTTGCGGGACCGGCGAGCAGCTCAAACCGCGGCGAAGTGCAGCTCTATCAACTCAAGTAAGGGCGCCCGTGCGACCGCTACGCTATTCCATCAACGTCACACTGGACGGGTGCGTCGACCATACGGCCGGGCTCCCGGACGAAGACCTGCATCACCACGCTGCCAAGAACATTGCGCAGGCGGACGCGATGCTCCTGGGTCGCGTGACGTACGAAATGATGGAGTCGGCGTGGCGGGAGCCGGCGCGAACGGGAAATCGGCCCGCGTGGATGGAGGAGTGGATGCTCCCGTTCGCCCGGACGATCGACGCCGCGAAGAAGTACGTCGTGTCGAACACGCTCGAACGCGTGGATTGGAATTCGGAACTCGTGCGAGGTGACCTCGAAAGCGCCGTCCGGGAGCTCAAGAGCCAGCCGGGAAAGGGTATCTCCCTCGGCGGCGTGACACTCCCGCTGGCTCTGGCCAACCTCGGTCTCATCGACGAGTACGAATTCATCGTGCACCCCGTGATCGCGGGGCACGGGCCGACGTTGCTCGCTGGCCTGACGCAGCGCGCAGTATTGACGCTCGTCGACCGCCAGGAAATGCGATCGGGCAAGGTTGCGCTCCGCTACGTGCCGAAGCGGTAGTTCGCGGCGGGCTTAGCCCGCGTCGCTGTCGCCGCCGTCTTCTCCGGCGTCCTCACCTGCGTCGGCGTTGGGGACGCAGTAGAGTTCGCCCAGGTCGTGGACGGTCATGTCTTCGCAGGAGGGGTCGGCATCGCATTGGGCCTTGGTGACCTCGGTGGAACCCGTCGGACACTTGAGTTCGCAGGTGTCGCAGCCAACTTTGGGTTCCGGATCGCCATCGTCGGAGCAACCGACGAGCAGGCCCGAACCGAGGCACACGACGACCAGAATCTGCAGCATGATTTTCGACATGGATTTTCTCCTGTGGCGCCTCGCAGCGGGCAAACTTCCCACGTCGTTCGCGGCCCGCTCCTTACACTTCCCGCGCCGTGGGCGAGGCGGGGTTTCGTGATGGCCGGGGAAACCTGATATGCCTCGTGAACCTGGAGAGTTTACCGAGTTGTCCCGAGAGCCTTCCGACGACGAAGCCCTCGCCGCAACGAACGCCGCCTGCGCCCTTCTGCGGTCCTTCGGCAAGGAGGCGAGCCCTCGCGTCATCGCGGATCGAAGCCAGCTCGTGCTCGCCATGGAACCCCTCGGCGTGGTGGCACGTGTCGCGCTGGCGACGTCGCGGTCGCGCATCGGAATGGCGTGGGTCGAGCGCGAGGTTCGCGTCGCGGAGCACCTCGACCGGGAAGGTGTACCCACCACGCGCCCGGCGCGGAGCGTTCCCCCGGGGCCGCATCGGCAGGACGGCTTCGTCGTGAGCTTCTGGGACGAGGAGCGCCCGGACCCGCGCCCGTTCGAACCGGCGACCGCGGGCCGTCTCCTTGCGGCAGCACATCGTGCGCTGGTGACGCTGCCCGAGGGCACGGTTCCCAGGTTGGGCGCGTGGTCCGAGACGGCGGACGCGATGGACGCCGTCGTCGAGCGGAAGCTACTTGCTGAACAGGAGCGGGCGCTCCTGCGGCGTGCGTACGACCGGGCCTCGCGCGTCGTCGAAGAAGCGGTGGAACGGAGCGCGTCCGTTCAGGCAGTGCATGGCGACGCGCACTTCGGCAACGTGATGCACACGACTCGCGGCGAACTCTGGACCGACTGGGAGGACGCGTTCATCGGTCCGGTCGAATGGGACCTCGCCACCCTCGCATCCCGCCAGACACTCTTCGGCGAGGAAGCCGCGGAGCTCCCCGCCGCCATGGCAGCGTACGACGGCCCGTTCCACCCCGACCTCGTCCAGAGCCTCGGCCTCGCGCGCAATGTTCAAGTCATCGCCTGGCTCACGCTCTTCGCGGAGCGGGATCCATCGCTCCATTCGCGCGTGCTGCGCCGCCTCGCCAAGCTCGAGACCCAGCTCGCCGAGGCGTGAACAGCGACTAGAATGCGGCAAACCCAATGACGACATTCACGCTCGCGTTCTTTGCGTACCTAGTGCCCGTGTTCCCGCTTGGATACATCTGGCATCTCAAAGCGTTCTCGCCTGTCTACGAACGCCTCGAGATCTATCGGCCTGAACCCCTCATTCCGCTTGGCCTGCTTTCCATGTTGGTCCAGGGAATCTTCTTCGCGTGGGTTTATCCGAAGCTGTTTGCTCCCCAGTCTGAGCACTGGCTCGTCGATGGCGTCGAGTTTGGAGCGCTCTTCGGCACGTTGGCGTGGTCATTTGCGGTCTTGCCCGTTGCGGCGAAGAACCGCATGACCAGCGTGCGCGACTTCGTTCGTATCGAATCCGCGTTCACCGCACTCCAGTTCGCCGTCGTCGGACCGCTTATCGCGTTCGCCTACACGTTCTGACGATCGCATTGGGCAGAAACCGGAGCTGCAGGCCCCGGGACAACGGACGCGCGTCGTTCGGATCCGCTGCTGCAAGGCGCCGGCGTTGCGCCGCGGCGCACCGGCCGCGCCTCCCAAATCGGCCGAACCGACGGCGAATTCCTTGGGAATGCCCGAATTCATCGGAGATTGACTCCGGCATGCTCTTTGCAGAAGTTGACCGTCGCGATGCGAAGACCTCGGCAGGTGTCACCCTTCACGGTCGCTGTCGTGGCGGGTGCCGTTGCTGCGCTGACGGGCGCGTGCACGGGCGACATCGAGGCTGTCGCCGGGCCGCGTGCATCAGCGGATAGTCCCGACGGCGGCGTTCAGGCTCGTCCGGACAGCCGAGGCCAGTGTGAAGACGCGACGGTGCTCGACGTGGGCGCTGCGCATATTCGGCGCCTTAGTGGCCGCGAGTATCGGCGGACACTCGCGGATTTGGGATTGGCCGATTCGGCGGCGACGTATGGAGATTCGTTCGCCGACGATATCGTGGGCGGTCCGCGTGGCGGCTTTCGAGTTGGCGGGACGATCGATGAGGCGCTCACATGGGAACTCCTCGGCGCCTCCGAGCAAATTGCGGCCACCGCGAACCTCGCCGAGCTCGCGGGGTGTAGCCCTTCGGACGCCACCGCGCAGCGGCAGTGCGCAGCGACGTTCATCACAGAATTCGGACGTCGGGCGTACCGCCGACCACTCACCGCCGAGCAACAGGCAGAGCTACTCGGAGTTTACGACGATGTGCGCGCCGAGTTCGAATACTCCGCTGCGATGACCGCGGTGATCGGCGCTATGTTGAACTCCGCGGATTTTCTCTATCTCTTCGAGGACGAGCCGGAGGGCTCGAACGCTGGCGACATCGTTCCGGTCGATGGCTGGGCCATGGCCTCCCGCCTTTCCTACTTTCTCTGGGATTCGATGCCCGACGAGGCGTTGTTCACCGCCGCCGAAGCCGGTGAGCTCGACACTCCGGAAGGCGTGGAGGCGCAAGCGCGCCGTATGCTCGCCGACGACCGGGCGAAGGACACCGTGGGAAGCTTTTTCGCGCAGTGGGCGCGACTGGATCGGCTCGCGACCATCGAAAAGCAAGATGTGGCGTTCGATTCCGATGTGCGCAGTGATCTGCGCGCGTCGATTGACCGTTTTCTCTCGAACGTATTTTGGGATTCGGACAAGGGCATCGGCGAGCTCTTCGGTGCCTCGGGCGCGTACGTCACGGACCGCACTGCCGACTACTTTGGCGTGGCGCCACCGGGCGGTGACTCGGAGGGCGCATGGGTAGGGTTGCCGGCGAACGAGCGGAGGGGGCTCCTCACACATCCCGGCCTGATGGCGCTGCTTTCAAAATCAAATCTTCCTGACCCGATTCACCGGGGGCTCTTCGTTCGCGAGCAGGTGCTCTGCATGCAAATCCCGGATCCGCCGGGGACCGATGCCGGTGGAAATCCCATCCAGTTCGACATCACGCCGCCGAACGCTGGCGCAAGCAATCGAGAGCAGTTTGCGGCGCACACCGATCGGCCCGAATGCGCGACGTGTCACGGATTCTTCGATCCGGTCGGGTTCGCGTTTGAAAACTACGACGCCACGGGCCGATTCCTTCAGAAGGACGAGTTCAATAACGTCATCGACGCGAGCACGGAGGTTGCCAACGCCGGCGACCTTTCGGGCGCCTTCGACAACGCTGTTGAGCTTGCGGAAGGAGTCCAGGGCAGTGAAACGGTCGCGGACTGTATGGCAGTACAGTGGTTTCGATTTGCCCTCGATCGCCGAGAGGTGCGGCAGGATGCGTGCTCGAACGCCGCCGCCCTTGAGAGTTTTCTGGGATCTGGCGGAAGCTTCGTGGACATGTTGATCGGGATTGTCCGGTCCGACTCGTTTCGACATCGCCGAGTGGGAGGGGTGCTGCCATGAAGAACGTTCGCCATTCGCTCCGGCGTCGCGACATTTTGTCGCTCGCCGCGGCAACGGGTGTCGCGGCGGCGATTCCCGGCGCGCGTACAGCTCGGGCAGCAACGGCGCCGAAGCGTCTGCTCGTCATCCTTACGCCCGACGGAACGGTACACGACCAGTGGAGACCGACGGGTTCCGGCAGCGATTTTACGTTGCCGCGCATTTTGAAGCCGCTCGAAGGCCTCCGTGATGATCTGCTCATTTTGGATGGCGTTCGAAATGTCATCGCAGAGGCCATGCAGGGCGTTGGCGATCCCCACCAACAGGGAATGACGCAGAGTCTCACGGGGCGTCCCAATACAGGCAGTGCACGGTCGTCAGGCATTTCCATGGACGAGTACGTGCACCAACACATCAGTGGTGGTCGGCAGGCCCTGCGGCTTTCGGTGGTCTCACCAACATATGCAACCGACTGGACGCGGATGTGCTTCAATCAAAACGGAGATCCCCTCAGCCCGTACAACAGTCCTTACACCGCGCGAGACGCGATTTTTCGCGACTTCACCCCGGGAACCACGGGACCATCCCCGGAGGAACTCCGCCAGCGTGCCATTCGAAAACGCGTGCTCGAGTATTCGCGTGATCGCCTCGGTTCACGGCGCGCCACCCTCGGGGATAGGGACCGGCAGCGACTCGACTCGCACGCGGACGCCGTGGAGGCCCTTCTTCAGCCGCCTGCGGACCCCGTGGCCGTCGATGTTTGCTCATTGAACGCGGTGGATGCTTGGCCAGCGGGGCTCGATACCACAAAAGAGTCGAACTTCCCGACGCTCACGCGGATGCAAATGGAGCTCATTTCTGCGGCCTTCGCGTGTGATCGAACACGTGTTGCGACCCTCCAGTTCTCTCAATCCGCAAGTCCTGTGGTGCATTCCTGGGTTGGCGCAACGTTCGCGCACCACGAACTCTCTCATCACACCGCCACCGTGGCGGAGGCCATGAACTCAAGTACGAGTCGCGCCAAGGTCGTTGATATCGATGAGTGGTACGCGAAGCAGGTTGCGTGGATCGCAACCGACCTCAAGGACAAGGGCTTGCTCGACAATACTGTGATTCTCTGGACGACCGACATGGCCGACGGTCGCACCCACGGACTCAATCCGTTGCCCGTCACCATCATCGGGGGAGCCAACCACTTTCAGACCGGTCGCTACATCGACTATCGCAACAAAGGGCCGCGCAACGGCGTGTCGCACGCCGACGTACTGACGTCCGTCTGCAACGCCATGGGCATCGCCATCGACAAGTTCGGCCAGGCATCGACCTGCGACGGTCCGCTTGTCGGAGTCACGTAGCCGGTCGTTAGTCTCGCCGTCACGCATGGGCCTCGCGTTTCGTCGATGCGCGCCCCGGGCGATCCGTGCCTTCCCGCTCCGTGACGTCGACGACGCCACTGACGGCGTACAAGCGCAGCGCGTGCTGGAGCACGTGACGCCGGCCGGTGATCGCATCGCCATCGATCAATGCGTGGCCACGCTGCTGGCGCCGCCGTGCTAGCGTCGCCGGATGCAAAACACGCGCATTGCCTTTCTTCTCGTTTCCGCTCTTGCTTTCGGAGGCTGTGACGACGCCGCCAAAGGTCCCCTGGCAGCTTCGGATGGCGGTGACTCGGGCACGGATGGTGGTGACGCGGGCACCGACGGCGGAGACGCCGGCGAGAAAACTTTCAGCATTGGTGGCACGGTCACCGGGCTCGTCGGTAGCGGCCTGGTCCTTCAGAACAACGGCGCCGACGACCTACCCATCGGCACGGCCGGAGAGTTCGCGTTCTCCATGAAGCTTTCAGCGGGTGCGGAGTATGCCGTTTCAATCAAGTCGCAACCGGCGGCCCCCGAAACCTGTGAGCTGGCCGCCGCCTCCGGCACGATTGCGGGGGAAGACGTCACGGACGTCGTCGTCTCCTGCAAGTCGCCGTATACGATCGATCAACTCGTCGGTGACGGCGTGACGGGCAGTCTTCCCACGTACAAGGTCGGACAGACGTTTCTTGTACCCAGCACGGCGCAGCTCGCGAAGATTGATGTGTGGGCGGAAGCGCGTTTTGCCGGCGTGCAGCTTCCGAGCGATACCACCGTTGAGATTTTCGCCGTATCGGGTGGCCTCCCCACCGGCGCGCCGCTCGCAACTTCCGACGTCGTGACGGTGCAAGCCGTCGCGGCAATGCATTCCTTCTCCTTTGCGACACCTGCCACGCTCACCGGTGGAAACGTTTACGCCGCCATCGTGACCTGCGAAGGGTCGAACGAAGTGAACGTCGGCGTCGACACCACGAATCCGTACGTGGGCGGGACGCTCGTCGGCAACATCCCGACCAGCCCGACGGTCGAGTCAAGCCTTGACCTCCGCTTCCAGGCCTTCCTGCAATAGCCCTCACACCAGCCCGCAAGGGTCGGATGCCGGAGCCCAAGCATTCGGCCGCAAGCGCCGCGTCGGCAAGGCAGACCGCAGCGAGCCAGAGGAGGGGGGACTCACTCCCCCCTCCCTACCAACTTGGCGTCCCAAACGAGTGTGAGTTGGAACTCGCTGTCGGTGTGGTTCGGTGCTGTCCGGGTGCTGTCAGTGGCGATCGCGACCTAGGTAGTTGGCCCCAGGAATCCGGGAACACGAGACTGAAGCGCAGCTATGGCTCCAGCTGTCGGAGCTGACGTCACCGGCATCCATTCCGTGACTGGCATTTCAACCAGCCGCAGCAGGACATCTGTTGGGACGCCGAGCTTGGATGCGAGTCGCTGAAGCGGCCCGCTGTCTTCCGCGGAGTCCACATCCTCGGCGGTGTAATAGAAGCCCCTCGCGACAGAGCAGAAGTCGGTCCTTCGCTCTCGTGAAACAGACCAGGCTGTCGAAGTCGGTACCGGGTCACCGACCATGTCGCCCAAGAGGCCAGACAAAGAAGCCCCGAACCCGTCGTGTTCTGTCAGGAACAGGAAGGGGTCGTGCGCATCGTCGTCGCCGCCAGGATGGATGTGCACCACGATTCGCTGGCCAAGTTCTCCATGCGCTGAATACGCGACTCTGGTCCGCTCCGGCGGCACCTTGTACTCGCGACAGGACTCACTGACCGCTTCCTGCAGAACGGTCAGATGCCGGATATCGAAGGGGTCGAGGATGATCGCACCAAGATCCATCCACGCTACGTACCATATCGCTACGCTCACATTGCACCCGGTCAGAACGACCGAGGACAGTCGCCACAAACGGCCTGTTCGGCACCCGAGTCGACGAATCGTCCGTTCTGCGAAACTGGATTGCGCCGGGTGGGAGCTTAATTACAACGCGGACGAAGGGGCGATCGGGGTCGTTCGGGGCCTCCCGACGCGGAATTTGGGGCGCTGGACGGACCTGCGCGCTGGCGCCGAGTCGTCTAGGCGCTGAAATCGAAGTCCATCGTCTCAAAGTCTGGCTCGGGTGGTGCACGTGCTGGGGCGGTGTGGATGGGGTCGGAGGGGAGCTTGAGGTGCTCGAGGATCCGGCGGATGGCGCGCGGCTCGAGCACTGTGGCGAGATAGATGAGGAGGCCGTCGTGGCACTTGGGGCAGCGAGTGACGTCGAGCCCGAATGCGTGGGTCATCAGATTCGCCCACGAGCGGCCGCGTGCTCGGTCGGTGGCTCGCTCGCCGGCGGAGCGCGGCGCGACTCGTCCGTGTGCGACGACCTGAGCGCGCGCACTGGCGTTC
The DNA here is from genome assembly GCA_041389625.1 of Polyangiales bacterium. Classification (GTDB taxonomy): domain Bacteria; phylum Myxococcota_A; class Polyangia; order Polyangiales; family JAWKRM01; genus JAWKRM01. The sequence continues at coordinate 12,464 of JAWKRM010000023.1, read as the reverse complement.
GGTGAAAGCAGGCCGTGGTAGACGATGAGGTTCGTGCGTGGGCGCGGGACGAGCACGGCGAGGCGGGCGAGCACATCGAGTGGTTCGAGCAAGAGGTGAGTGGTGCCGTCGCTCCACGCGGACTTGAGCTTGAGCACGACGTGCCCATCCGGTCGCTGTTCGAGGCGGTCTTGCGCAAGCGCAGGTCGGAGCAGATAGCGACAGAGCCGCTCGAGGGCCCATCGTCTTGTGGCCTTGACCGCGACAGCGGCGTGCAAGGGGATGGTTCGCCCGGCGCAATGTCGTCGACGTGCTCCGACCCGAGGCCGCGACGCACAAGCAGGCGTTCGACGCGCGTCACGATGGACTCGAGGAGCGTTTCGATCTCACGCTGACTTGGTGGCGGCAGCGCCTTGGACATGAGCCCTTCGGGCGACTCGACGAAGACTCCGTCCATCACGAGCGAGTGAAAATGCACGTTGAGGTTCAGCGCGCCGCCAAAGCGTTGGATGACGGTGACCGAGCCGCTCCGCCCATCGAGGCCTCTGCGCTTCGCGCGGCGACGGTAGAAGGAGAGCACGGCCCGCATCACGACGCGCAGCACCGCGAGCGTGAGGTTGTGGTTGGCGGCGAGCAGGAACCGGAGGCGGACGAACCCGTGCGCGAGGACGCCGCAGCGCAGGTAGTTCCGAAACTCACGTTCGACGAATGCGGGAACGGCGCGCTCCGGGGTTCTCCGTGGTCGACCGCGCCAAGAACGTCTCGAGGGAGTCGGCGACGAGGCACCTGAGCGCTCCGGTCCGCGAGTCGCGACGGAACGAATCGGTGGGTCTCGCGAGTCCGCCGGGCACTCGCTCGGCAGATCAATTTAGGTGCCATCAAGCCGCGCTTGAAGGCACACGCGATTTCGGTGCACCTCGCTGGCGCCCGCCGGCGGCTCGCCGCCGACGGCAACTTCGTCAGGGACCGGAGACATGCGATTCGTTCTCCGCGAATTGGACGCGAGAGGGCTAAAGGAGGACCCCCGGCGTGCCGTTGGCACCCGGGGTCTTCCTTTTCTCTCCTCTTGCGTCCCCGACGATGCCGAGTTGGAACCATCTTTCGGCGTGGTTCGGAAGGATCAGGAGCCTTAGACCGGCCATCGCGGACCAAGACGATCGATGCTAATTTCCCTGCTCCGATGACTTCAAGCGTAGCCAAGCGTCAAGCGCGCGCCCAGTGGCCCATTCGGCGATTCCGTCTCGGTGAGGAGCCCGTGGTGGACACGCGTGACCAACGCTCCCTTCGCGAGCGTGTGGAAGAAGCGTGGCGCCTCTCAGCGTTGGCGTGGGAGCTGACGAAGAACGCTTCTCCCGCGTATGAGCGGCATGAGATCCCGGGCAGGATGGTGCGCGGTGAGCAACGCTCCAGATGATTTCATCGACATCGTGCGCTGCCTTCGGGAAGCGACGTGCGAGTTTATTGTGGTGGGTGCCTACGCACTCGCGGCGAACGGCTACCCGCGGGCGACACAGGATCTCGACATTTTGGTGAGCCCAACCCCCGCGAACGCAGCCAGCGTGTTGCGTGCGCTGACGGCCTTTGGCGCACCGATCGACGCGCACGGCATCACCGCGAAGGACTTCGAGACGCCGGGCAACGTGTACCAGATCGGGCTTCCGCCGATTCGAATCGACATCCTCACCTCCATCGAAGGTGTGACGTTCGCCGAAGCGGTGGCCGACCACGTGGAGGGTGACATCGGTGGTGAGCCTGTCCGGTTCATCGGGCGCGAAGCGCAGATTAGGAACAAGCGCGCCACCGGCCGCACGAAGGACGCCGCCGACGCAGAGGCGCTTGAGGCGCTGCGGTAATCCCATGCACATTCCAACCATCGCAGGCGGTATCTGCTTTCTGCTGCTGGGTTGCGGAGGGACGCCGGGACCCGATAGAGGGAACGGACGTGCGGGCGCGCCGAGCGTGGATGCGTTCCGCGGCAGTGTCGAAGTGAACCAAGGCGCTCGGCCCGCGGCTGAGGAGAGTGAACCGAGCGGCGGTGCGCAAGAGGCGGTACCCCGGCCGGAAGCAACGCTTGAGGTTGCGCGGACCGACGTGATCGCCTGCGTGCGGGAACTCGAGCCGAGATCACATGGAACGATTCGAGTCACCGTCGTTGTGCAGCGCGAACTCGGGGAACTGACTTCGGTTCGAATCGAGCGGTATGGCTTCAATCCGAAGGGAACGTCGATGCTAGTTGCGGTGGGCCCGGCGAGCTCGTGCATCGAGACGACCCTCCGAAAAATGCGATTCGCCCCGACGGTCGCGGAACCCCCTGGAAACATGCACGCATACCACTTCTGACGCCCGGACCCCGGCTTCGCCGGAACCGGTACCGCGCAGGACCGCCGCGCATTGAAAACCCCGGCGTGCCGTTGGTACCGGGGGTTTTCCGTTTCGAACCGGCGCTACGGTTCCCAAAGCTGGTCGATCGCGATGCGCAGCTCCTCGCTGGGCTCATCGGGCGTCTTACCGAGTTTGACTGCGTAGAGGACGTTCCAGGTACGAATCCTCGCGCGGACGAACCCATCGCCCACTTCTGAATCATCGATGATTTCGACGTCGCGACGAATATCGGGAGCCAAGAACCGACTCAGTCGCGCACCGCGCCGGTACTTCTTTCGTCGAAGGTACTGCCGCAGACGAGAGAACATCGTCTCAACGTATCAGACGGCGTCGCCCGTAGCTCCGTGGCTCGCTGCACGCGCTCGAAAGAGCGGCGTCCTCCCTGGACGGCGAATCGCCAGCGACACAGCGGAAGTGCCTGGCACTCACTCTCGACGGAAAGAAAAACGGCAAGCACTTGAAAATGCTTGCCGTTCGTTGCGTCCCCAACGGGATTTGAACCCGTGTCGCTGGCGTGAAAGGCCAGTGTCCTAGGCCTCTAGACGATAGGGACTTTGGTTGTCAGTGGGTCGTGACGGGATCGAACCGTCGACCAACGGGTTAAAAGCCCGCTGCTCTACCTGCTGAGCTAACGACCCGTGGGCCCCTGTCCGGAGACAGGGACGCGCTTGGTAGCAACCGTGGCTTGCGGGGTCAAGCGCCGCGGGGCGGCCGAGCGGGGGCGGGAGATCTGGGGGCTCCAAACCGCGCGCGCCGGTCGGGCGGCCCCGAACGGCGCGCGCTTTGTGGGGCCCGCGGGCTACGGTTCGATGCTCACGATGGGGCAGTTGACGGTGGCGACGTTGGTGTCGGCGAGGGTGAGGGCTGTGACGCTCGCGAGGTTGGATACGTCGTCGAAGCTCGTCGGGTCGTAGACGTTCACGCTCCAGAGGGGCGAGTAGCCGGAGTCACCGGGGAGGGTGGCGACGACGTTGTGGGTTTGGTCGCTCGCGTCCTCGGTCACGAAGCCCGACGGGGGACCCATGGTGAGGTCGTTGAAGGTGACGTAGATGGGCGACACGGGCACGGCGCTTCCGGCAACCGTGAGGGGCGCTTCTTCGAACGAGAAGTAGTAGACGACTTCACCCTTGTACCAGCCCCTGTGAAGGTCCTTGCTCTCGGTGCCGGCGCGAAGCGTTGCGGTGGAGCCGTCGGGCACGATGGGGCAGTTCACGATGGCATCGACGGGTGTCACGTCGTAGCCCGCGGCGGTGAGGTCTTCGAAACTCGCGATGGAGTTCGCGACGTAGTTGGCGGGGACATCCACGCGATTTACGCGCCAGAAATCGCTGTAGCCCGCGTCGCCGGGGACCACGTTGACGAGGTTGAGTTGGCCTTCGACCGGAGTCTCTTCGCCTTCGCGGAAGAACACGTAGATGGGCGCCGGCGCCGTGGGCTGCACGTCGAAGTTGTAGTACCGAACGGATTCACCCGACGGGCCGAGGCCCCGCGTAATGAACGGGCCCTGATCGAAATTCACGGGCGCGCCGGCGGCGGGCAAGCCGTTTTCTGCCGTGCGAACCATGAGGTGCGCGGCGGCTTCGCTGAAGCGGTCGACGGTGGTCTCGGTGGCCGTCGCCGGGTCGTGCGCCATGCCGCCGCCGCCATCGCTGGCGTCGGATGCGCACCCGACGAGGGCGAGAACCGGGAGAAGAGATGCGAAAAGATACTTCTGTTTGATGCTCATGCTGGCCTCCGCGATGTGGTACGCGGGGCCACGGGGAACGGTTACGTACGTGTTGTGGGTGCATGGTGGCGACCCCGCGCGGCGGTCGCGAAGGTGAGGACGGCCGCAAGTGCCAAGAGGATGCTCGCGTGGCCGGCCAGGAGGTGACCGGTCGCCACGACGGGGCAGTGCCACTCGAGTGCGAAGTTCGCGATGGCGGCGCCGAAGACGGCGGCCGTGAGTCCGTGGCGAACATCGGGGCGCTGCCGCGCCACGAAGAAGAGTAGCGCCATCGGCACGAGCGCGACGACGGAACCAAAGCCGAAGCAGCTCAGCGCACGGCGAAAGAAGCTCTCGCCCGGCGCGAGGAATGACGCGGGGTGCGTGGCCGTGACGGGCGCCATGATCACAACGCCCGCAAGCAGCAGCGCCGCCGCTCCCACGAGGAGTGCAACGGACACTCGCGACGGGGCGGGGCGGTGGAGCGGGCGGAGGTGCATGGCGGTCGCTGCGACCACGAGGCCCGCCAGTGAAAGGAGTTCGAGGGCGAAGCGAGTCCCCGGGTAAGCCCCGATGTCCGGGCGCATGTGCACCGCGCCGGCCCCAAACCCCAGGACGAGCCCGGCACCCACGAGGAGCGAAATGCGCGTGGGCGTCGGGAGGGCACGGAGCCCCGCGCGGAGGCCATGCTCCGACTTGATCGCCCCTTCGACACGGTCACGGAGCGGGTCCGTGCTGCCCGGCTCCTGCCCCGTGCCCCCCTCCGCGTGATCCAGCTCCCCGGCGGAGGCCGCGAGCGCGTCCGCGAGCTTGGCCGCGCAGCCTTCGCATTCGGCCGCGTGGCGTTCCACGTCATCCGGCCACGTTTCCGGTGGCCCCAAGAGGGCCCGCTCCATGGCTTCACAGTTCACGACTCGTCTTCTCCAGTTCCGGAGTACGCGGACCCGGGGCCCTTGGTCACATCCTCCACGTCCCCGAGGATTTCCCGAAGCGTTCCATAGGCTCGATGGGCCCGGACCTTCACCGCAGAGACGCTTGCGCCCATCACTTTCGCGACCTCGGGGAACGACTTCCCCTCGATCCAGTGGAGCTCGATCACGCGGCGCTGTCCCTCGGGGAGGGCGCGGATCGCCTCGCGCACATGCTCGGTCAGGAGCGCGCGATCCGGCGCCGCGTCGTCCACCGGTGACGCGAGCTCGTCGACGTCACCGCCCCAGCTTCGCCGCACGGGTCGCCGGAGACGACTGCGCTTGAGGTTGAGCGCGATGGTGACGAGCCAGCCGCGAACGCGCGCGCCCTCGCGGTAGTCGTTTCGTGCGCGATGCAGTTGCAGGAAGGTCTGCTGCACGAGGTCTTCCACCTCGTCCTGGTACTTGAAGCCGCGGCGCATGAGTGCGCGGATCGATGGCGCGTGGCGGTCGAAGAGTTTGCGGAAGGCGGCCATGTCTCCACCGACGTATGCCGTCATCAATGCCTCGTCGCTCTCCTCCACGGCGGCGATGCTAGCGGGACTTCGGGCGCCCCCAAACCGGCCACTCGGCTTGCCGGCGGCGACGGCCGGACCGCCCATTTTCGCCAGTGTGGGAGCGGAGATCGTTACGTTCTTGGGCGGTTGTCCGGTGGATCGAATGTTGCTCTATCGACGGCGTGGTGAACTCGGGGAAAGCCGTTTCCGTCGTCGTGGCCGAACATGGGAGTCTTTGGACCCCGTGGGTGGGTCGCTTCCGCATGCTCACGCCAGGCTCCGTGGAGCTCCTCGTACAAGGCGCGGATGAACTCGGTGCGGCGTTCGCGGAGCGCGTTCGTCGCACGACCGCGGCGCTCGTATTGGGTGGTCATGCGATTCGGAACGCGGTGCTCGTCGGCAGTCTTCAGTCGAAGGACGTCGCCCGGGGCTTCCGTCCACTTGTCGTGCGCTCGCTTGCGACGGCATCGGCGCGTGCCGGCGGCGGGCAGGTTTTCCTCGATGGGCCGCGACGTGACCGCGTGTCGCTCAGCGCGATCGCGGAGGCCATCGGCGAGCTCATGACCGGAACCGGCGTTACCGTGGAAGCCCAGCCCTCGATGGGTGCGCTCTCGCACGTCGCCTAGCGAATCCTTTTCGTCGTGATCGCGGCGAAATTGTCGAAGCTCGCGCCGTAGGTGCGCAGGTTGTACGCACTGTAACCCCCTGTAATTGTTGGCGCACAACTAGACAAGGGTTCCGGCACACGTAAGCATCCGGGCCGATGGTTCCCCCCCCGTCAGCCGTGAAACGCGGAGGTCCGCGGTCCGTGATCGCCGCGGCGCTGCTGGTGAGCGGCTGCACCGGTCTGATCGAAACTCCGTCGGGTGCGGGGCCTGCCGAACCGCCGTCCGGGCGGGGGCGCGTTCGGTCCTGCGACGAAACGCAGGTCGACCTCACGCCCATCCGCCTCCTTACGCGGGACGAGTACAACAACACCATTCGAGACCTGCTCGGTGACAACAGCCGACCCCTCGTCGACTCGCCCTCCGCCGACACGGGAACCTTCGACAACAACGCGAACGCCCTTTCCATTTCTTCGCCCATGGCGACGCACTACCTGGAGGCCGCGGAACAGGTGGCCGCGAAGGCCATGCAGAACCCCGGCAATCTCTCCGTGCAGCCCGGAGGGCGATGGCACGGCCTGCGCCAAAGGTTCATCGCAACGTTCGGGCGACGTGCCTTCCGGCGGCCCGTCCCCGACGACGAGGCGACAGCACTCCTCGCGCTCTACTCCTCCGTGCGCACCGTGGGGTCGTTCAGCGGCATAATCGGGTGCTCATCGGAAACGATCCTTAACTCGCCGCGTTTCCTCTATCACATTGAAGTTGGCAGCAGCGTTGGCAGCGGCGTGACGACGCCCTCGATGACTACGAGCTCACGTCCGAAGCTGTCGTACTTCCTCTGGAACACCATGCCCGACGAGGAACTCGCGGGGGCGGCGGATCGCGGCGAAGTTCACACGCCAGAACCGATGAAGCTCAGGCGCGCCGCATGCTGGATTCGGAGTTGGCGCGCGTCACGACCGCCAACATGCACTCCCAGTGGCTCGGCCTTCCGACGGTGTTCGCTGTCACGAAGGACCTCACCAAGTACGCCGAGAGTTCACCGACGAGGTGCGTGGCGACCTCGTTCAGGAAACGACGGCGTTTCTCGATGAGGTGGTCTGGAATGATGAAGGCAGCGTGAAGGACATCTTCACGGCGCCGTTCTCCATGATGAATGCGCGGCTCGCGGATTTCTACGGCGTGAAGGGCGTTGCAGGCGATGCGTTCGTTCGGGCCGATGTCGACACCACGCAGCGCCTCGGCCTCCTCGGTCAGGGAAGCCTCATGGCTGCGCTCTCCAAGATTGACCGCACCTCGCCGGTGCACCGTGCCGTTTTTCGTGCGGCACCAAATCCTCTGCGAGGCGCTGCCGCCTGCCCCGGACAAAGTGCCGGCGCTCGACGTCATTGACCCGACGCTGCCGGTGCGCGAGCGCATGGAGGAGCACCGCAAGAACCCCGAGTGTGCCGGCTGCCACAAACTCATGGATCCCCTCGGGTTCACCTTCCGAACACTTCGATGCCGTCGGGCGCTACCGCGAAGCGGACGAGCTCGGCAACTGGGTCGATAGCTCGGGCGAGTGGGTGGACGCGATCGATGGTTCGACGCAGTCCTTCGACGACGCCGTGGGGCTCTCGAAGGCGTTCGGCGATTCCCCTCAGGTGGCCCGCTGCATGAGCGAACAGTGGTTCAGCTACAGCATGGGTCGCACGGCCGACGAATACGACGATTGCTCCTCGACCGACTCGAGGACGTGGCGGAGACGGGCAGCATCAAGGACGTGCTCCTCGCCATCGCCACGCAGGAACAGTTCCGCTTCCGCGCGGAAGTTCAGAATACGCGTGGAGGCTGCCAATGAAGGTGAAACGACTTTTCGCGGAGGCACGTCCTTCGGTGCGGGCGGTATCGCGGTCGGCTTGCCGTTCCTCGAGATCATGGGGCGACCTGGTTCGCGCGCGCGCGGCAGGAGAATCGGCGAAGCGACTCGTCGTGATGTACAGCCCGAACGGCTTCAACTCGTTTCCTTCAGCATGGCGACCTCCAGCGGTTCGCCTCGCGCCCCTCGCGCGACATCAGGAATGCGCATGCTGGTCCTGCGCGGACTCGACATGAAGAGCGCAAAGGTGGACCCGACACCCCTCGACCGCTCGCACTACCTTGGCTGGGGGCACCTGCTCACCGGCAACAACGTCATCAGCCAGAACGTGTCGGGTGCGGTGTCGTTCGACGTGGTGGTCGCCGATCGCATCGGTGGCGCAACGCCGATTCCCTATTCGCTCCACGGCATCCCGCACGACGAGGGGCAGTCGCCCGTGTCGTGGCTCAGCGGCGGCGTCGCCGCGAAGGCGGAGATTCGGCCTGACCGTGCTTTCACCAAGCTGTTTGCCGGCCTCAACGTGGACCCGGCGGAGCAGGCGCGCATCGCGAAGCGCAAGTCGGTCCTCGACTACGTGAAGGACTCCATCGCGCGTACGTCATGCCAGCTTGGCGCGACGGACAAGGCGCGCCTCGATCAGCACCTGACCTCGATTCGAGACGTGGAAGACCGGCTCGGCCTCACCGGGAAGAGTGGCGCCATGTGTGGAGTTCCCTCGAATCCGGGTTCCAGGCCTCTCGTTCCCGCAGATTGGCGATGCGCACCGCTCGCTGCTTTCCATGGCGTTTGCTTGCGATCTGACGCGAGGTGGGAGCGCTCCAGTACTCGCACGTGGCGGGGCGGGACGCCTACCTGGGCGGGCATCTCGAACTCCCACCACGAACTCTCGCACCGGCAGGACGCCGACGGCCTCGCGATGATCGCGGCCATCAACGCCTGGTACGCGGAGGAGCTCGCGAAGTTCGTCGATCAGCTCACCGTCTATGAGGACGCGGCCGGCGTGCCGCTCATTGAGAACACGTGCATCGTCTGGGTTTCGGAGTGTGGTTTCCCGGGTTTCGAGCACATCGGGGACATGAACCGCAGCGTCAACTTGACTGCAGTCGTCCTCGGCGATGCGGGCGGCGTGCTCAAGACGAACCAGATGCTCGACTTGTCCGGCACTCCGCACCAGAACCTCTGGGTCGAGCTCATCAATGCGGTCTCGCCCTCAAGCCTCACGCCCGTGACGACGTTCGGGAATCCCAATACCTGCACCGGCGGGATTGCGAAGATTCGGGCGTAGGTCGCCGGAGTCGCGCGGTCACCAGATGGTCTGGATGCGACGGATCATGTCGTAGGGGTAGCCGGGCTCGAAGGCACTCGCCTCGTCGAGCTGACGCATTTCCTCGTCCGAAAGCTGGATGCTTGCGGCGCGCACGTTGTCGTCGAGCTGTTTGACGGTGCGTGCACCGAAGATCACGGACGTGACCTGCGGCTTCCGGAAGAGCCAGGCGAGGGAAACCTGCGCCGCGGTCACGTCGTGCGCCTTCGCGACGGCGTCCACGGCGGCGAGGATGGCCCAGTTGCGCTCGGTATTGTGTTTGGCGTAGCGCTCCTTCCACTTCTCGAGTCGCGAGCCGGCCGGCGGCGCTTGATCCTTGCGGTACTTGCCCGAGAGAAAGCCCCCGGCGAGGGGAGACCACGGCATGACGCCGAGGCCAAAATCCCGCGCCACGGCCATGTGTTCTCGCTCAAGGGAGCGCTCGACAAGGCTGTACTGCGCTTGGAGCGACACGAATCGTTCGAGGTGCTGGGAGCGGCTCGTCCAAAGACTGTCGACGAGGCGATACGCTGCGTAGTTGCTCGCGCCGAGGTAGAGCACTTTGCCCTGCCGCACGAGGTCATCGAGTGCGCGCAGGGTCTCCTCCTCCGGAGTCTCGATGTCCTGCATGTGGATCTGGTAGAGGTCGATGCGGTCCGTTTGAAGGCGACGAAGGCTTTCATCGACCGCGCGCACGATGCGCCGACGACTCGCGCCTGTGCCAAGGGGGCCGTCCGCCATTCGGAAGCGACACTTGGTCGCGAGGACGACTTCGTCGCGTCGGCGCCGCTCGCTAAACCATTTGCCGATGACGCGCTCGCTTAGACCGTCTTGTCCGTACACGTCGGCGGTGTCCCAGAAGTAGACGCCCGCATCGAGGGCGCGGTCCATGATGTCGAAGGACGTGCGCTCGTCGGCGCCGACGCCGTGCATGAAGGACTTCTCGTCGGCCTCGCCGAACGTCATGGTACCGAGGCACAGCACGGGTACGCGCAGGCCGCTTCTTCCAAGGAGTCGCGTTTCCATGGGCCCGCTTCTAGGGCAGCGGCGCCCGCGGTGAAAGTTCGAAGGCCGTGAGGGCACGCACGGCCCTGGGGGGGCGCGACCTCATGGGCGGAACGTGCGTGGTTCCTCCCATGGAGATCGTGGCGCGACCAAGGCGCCGCCCCGTGATCACGCGCCCGGGGAGCGACGGAGAATGGAGTGATTTCCAGGGTGCGGGCGGCGGTGCCGGGCGTTCCGTCACAGCCGCAATCTGGTCCTGAATTTGCAACGGAATCGTCTGGTGGTGCGACTCCCGACCGAACCCTTCCTCGCACTCCGCGCCGTCCTCTGCGCGGTGGGCCTGGCCCTGTGCGGGTGCCACGGCGCGGTGGAGGGGTCCGCGGGGCCGCAGGGCGCCGCCGGTGATGCGGATCGGAACGGTGCAGCATCGTCCGCACCGTTCGCGCTCAGCGACGAAGCGGCGAAGCTGCTGCCGTTTGACGTGCGATTGGCGAAGGTGGCGGCCGTCGTGGGTGTGCCCACGAGCGATCCCGTCTTCGATGCCATGCGCGAGCGCAGGCTTGCCCTCGGCGACTACGACCACGCGGTGGGCGTGCTGCCCGACTCGCAGTGGTCGGCATCGCGCATGGCGGAGTGGGTGCGGGTTCTTCGTCCCATCTGCCAGTCCGACGCGTTCAAGCTGAAGTACCCCAACTTGCCGGCCGGGCTCGATACGCTCATCGCCGCCGCGTACGGCCGCGATGCGACGTCGCAGGATCGAGAGGACGTGGAGCTCGGACTCGGTGGACCGACCGGGACGACCGCGCTTACGGCAGAGCAGGAGCACGAACTGACGTGTCTGTCCGTGTTGTCGTCGGCGGAGATGGTGCTCCAGTGATGCGGCCGGGCGCGATGGTTTTCGTCGGCGTGTTTGTGGCGCTGCTTGGTTGCGAGACGTCGGCGTCCATCGACTCCGCGGGCCCGTCGGGCGCATCCGGGACGGGGGAGGGCGATGATGCGATTCCCGCGGAAGGGATCCTTGCCCTGGATGGCGAGCAAACCGAGCTCTACCTCCGGAAACTCGCCCCCATGTTGGCAGGCCGCGTCCTGAGTTCTGCAGAGCGCGAGCGCATTCGCGAGCAGGGGGGAGCGGTCATTCGTCCGATTTTGGAAGAATGGACGGGCGAGCCCGGGTTCGTGCAGGCGGCGCGCACGATGATGGAGGTTCGACTCGCGTCGAACGGGCGCTCGGCGACCATCGACTACGATGTCCCTGGGCGTACCGTGGCGAAGGTGGTCGGTGGCGCGGAGCCCCGGTCGCGCATCCTCACGGCGACCACGTGTTACGACGACGCGGGCGGCGAGGCGCCGTGCGACACCGGCGCGCCGTACACGGCGGGCGTGTTGACGACGCGCGCGTACATGGCGAGCCGTGCGGGTCGCTTCAACCTCACACGGGCGGGCACCATGATGAGCGTGTTCGCATGCGAAAAGTATCCAATCCGCGACGAACTCGAGCCGCGAATCGCGAAGGACAGGCTCCTCGAGATGTTCCGTGCCGAGAGCGCGGAGGAGCAGACGGTGGACGCGGTACGTGCCGGGTTTGGCAACGGGCTCGCTTGCTACAGCTGTCACGGGCAGTTCAGTTTGCACGCCCAGCTGTTCGTGAAATTTGATCGCGATGGGTTGTGGGTCGCGGACGCGAACGGGGCCCAGAGCACGGAGGTCGGAGCGCAGCTCGGCGAGTCCGTGAATGGCTTGATGACGTCGCATCTTGATGATCCGACCGAGATGGCTGCTGAGCGATCGCAGGTGTTTGACCAGTCGGTTCAGAACCTCGCTGAAGCGGCACGCGTGCTTGGTGAAAGCGACGCGTTTCGTGAGTGCGCGGTCAAGGGGCTCATCGAGTTCGCCCTTGGTCTCGACCGTGGCGCGAAGGTGGAGCGGGAGCTCCTCGTCCAAATCGCCACGCGAGTCCACGCCCAGGCGGACGACCCGACGCTCCAACACTTGATGGTCGAGACGTTCACCGATGCGGAAGTGGCCTACACGACCGTCCGTGCCCTCTCGCCGGAGCGTGGACAATGAGCGGAGGGCAACGATGAAGATCCATGAACTTGAGGGGATGCATCCGCGCCGCCGCCGCCGTTTCTTGAAGTGGATGGCCGCCGCGCTCACCGGTG
>JAWKRM010000022.1:0-77540 GCA_041389625.1 Polyangiales bacterium | reverse complement strand
GTTGCTCACCCACGCGAGGGTCGACGTCGCTGGGGTCTTGGATCTGAAGGGTGATGGTCGCGTCTTGTCCGCAGAAGAAAATATCGTCCGCGTATTCGGCCGCGCAGGTGGGGCACTTTCGGCTCACAGCGGCGCCATGCTATCCAACTCACCCGCACCCGGCAACGACGGGATTTACTGCGATTTCCGCATGATTCGGCGCCTCGGCCAACGCTTCGCCACCCTGTTCCGAGCGGTCACCCCTGACCCGTTCGTGCTCGCCATCGGCCTGACGGCGGTGGTCTTCGCACTCGCGATCACCGTCGAGCACGCCACGCCCACCGAAATCCTTCGTGCGTGGCAGGACGATGCGGGGCTCTGGAGCTTGCTCGCCTTCGCCATGCAAATGGCGATCATGCTCGTGACGGGCCATGCGCTTGCCGAGGCGCCCGTCGTCCGCCGAGCCCTGGCGCGCGCCGCGAACCTACCCACGTCGCCGCGCACCGCCGCGGCGCTCGTCGCCCTCGTCGCCATGCTCGCGGCGCTGCTCAACTGGGGGCTTGGGCTCATCGTGGGTGCGCTCTTCGCGCGGGAGGTCGGCCGCTCCGCGCACGCGCGGGGTATCCGCTTGGACTATCCGCTCCTTGTCGCGGCGGGATACACGGGCCTCGTCTGCTGGCACGGCGGTTTGAGCGGTTCCGCGCCGCTCAAGGTCACGCAAACCAAGGACCTCGTGGAGGTTCTTGGCCCGACACTGGGTGCGCAACTGGGGTCGATTTCGCTTCACCGAACGGTCTTCTCGTGGACCAACGCCGTCGTCACGGGCGGGCTCGTGGTGCTGATCCCCACCGTCTGCGCACTCCTCTCGCCGCGTGACGGCGAGCGCGTGGACACCTTCCCCATGGGGGGCTTGCCCGCAACGCCAGAGGTCGCCGCGCCGGGGGCAGCCGCCCAACGTAGCTTCGCTTCCCGCGTGGAATCGAGCCGTGCATTTGCCGCACTCGTCGTGGTGCCCCTCGCGGCTGCGACGTGGATGGTCTGGCGCGAACGTGGCCTTGCACGACTCGATCCGAACGCCATCAACCTGCTGTTTCTAACCCTCGGCTGCTCCTCCACGGCTCCGTGGACCGATGCGTGGCCTGGCGGGGACCGCCGCATCCGGGAACCGCCGGGCATCGTCCTCCAGTTCCCGTTTTATGGCGGAATCGCCGTTGTCATGCGCGCCACGGGCGCGCGAAGACGCTCGCGAGCAGCGGCCAAGCACGTCGGCGCGACGCTCTTCCGGCCGCCACCGTTGTTCCGCGGTGTTATCAACATGTTTATTCCGAGTGGCGGTGGGCAGTGGGCGTCCAAGGGGCCATCGCTCGAGTCGGCCATGGCGCTCGGCGTGCCACCCGAACTCGTCGTTCTCGGCGTTTCCTACGGTGACGAGCTCACCGGCATGATGCAGCCCTTCTGGCGCTCATCCTCGCCATCACCGGCGTTCGCGCACGCATCCTCGGCTACACCGTCGTTGTCATGCTCGCCGCGGGCGCGGATGCTCGTTGCTTAACCGCCATCACCGCGTTCCACCTGGCCCACTGACGGGCGAACGCGCTACTCGTGACCGGCCTCAAGCCGACTCCAGCGCTCCCCTTCGGGCTCGTACGCGAGGGTAATCTCGCGCCCCGTCGTCGGTACGCACTCCGGAAACCTCGACGCCATCCGCCTCCCAACGCCCGATGACGTCGAGAACCTCCACACGCGTGCCGCGCTCGGTGAATGCCGAAGAGCATTCGCCAGACAGCCCCAGGTGACATCTCGGCCACTTGCGACCGCGGCAGCTCCCAGCGGGATCTCGAGCGACGCGTCGTCACGAAGCCTCGCGACGGCCCGCTCCACGGCTTCAAAGTCGTGCCGCTCGCGATCCACTGGCTCGTACACGACCAGCGTATGTACTCTCGGTCACGCGGCGAGACATGAAGGCACGTTTCCGTGAGGATTTCGGCCTCGCGATGGCCCCGGCCGACCTTCCCTAGGCGCTGCGACATGGAATCGAGCATGACGACCATCTGCGCTGCACGCAGTTTGGCGTCGAACGGCTCGAGCGCGGACCAGTAGTCGATGCACTCCCCCTCCGCATCCACGAACACCGACGCGAGGACGGCCGAATCGACCTCCGCGACTTCGCGGAGGATCTCCGTGAGTGGCGAGGGGTCCTGGTCGCGTGGAGCGGCCGGCCGGAGCGTTGCGCGCGCATCGACCATCGCCGCTACTCCGGTATCTCGAACTCGCGAACCACCATGTTCGAAATGGCGCCCTCGTCGCGCTCCACCGTGACGCGCTTGCGTACGGCGTCGAGCAGCGAGCCGAGCTGCCGCTTGCGCATGGGCACAACGAGCGATTCCCGAAGCCGCGCATCCGCCGCGTGTCGGTCCGCCGTCGACGGCGGGATGATCTTGGCAACCGCAATGGCGTGCCACCCGAACATGGACCGCACGGGGTGGTCCACTACGCCGGGCGCGGGCAGCGCGAACATCGCATCCAGGTACGCCTTGTCGGCGCGGGAATCCCTGGCGAGGGCCGGGACCCGCTCGGCGTAGAGCTGCACGCCGTCTCGGAACGTGCCGTTCAGGGAGTCGACAAGCACGTCGTAGTCCACCGCACGGCGGAGGTCGGTGATGGCCCGTTGCGCGACGAGTTTTGCCTTGGCGTCCACGTCGGGTGCGGCCCCGGGTTTGACGCGCACCAAGATATGAACCGACGCACGCTGCTCGGGGTGCGAGAGCGAATCGCGCCGCTGCTCGAAGACCTTGTCGACCTCCTTCGCCGGCACGTTGGCCGCCTGCATGGGCACTTCAACCGCCTCGTGGAGGAGCTTCTGCACGGCGGCTTGCTTCAGAATGCGCTGGACCACCGCGCGTTCGCCCATGCCGCGCTTCGCCGCTTCGGACGCGAGGAGCTCTTCGTCCTCAAGGCGCCGGAGCGCATCGCTCGGCGCAAGCCCCGTGGCGCGCACCACGGCCGCAACGCGCGCCACGGTGATCGGACGACCGTCCACCGTCGCGACGACGTTTCCCCCGATGTTCGCGCGCCCGTCGGCGAGTGGGGAGCCATCGCCCGTGCGGCGTTCACCGCCGTTGCACGCCGCGATTGCGGTCAACGCCGACACGACGACCGCCGCTCGCATGACCCGGCTCAAGCTCACTCTCCCCACGACGGGCGGAACAGCTCCACCGCGCCGCGCATCAAGAGCAAGCCCGTTCCGCCCGCCAACACGCTGCCCATCCAATCACGGCCTCGAAGCAGCCACAACGCGTAGGTGATGACCGCGATAGCCGCAACGGCGAGGGCGCCCCCAACCCAAATCGAGAGCTGCCCTGCCCGCCCGTCGCGACTCATTTCTCCGCGCGGTGTCGGAGACGCGACTGCGTCGGAAGGGCCTCACGGGCGAAGTCCTTCCAGATTTTCCGCCCCGCTTCTTCCTTCGCCAGGGCGTCGATCTTGGCAGCGACCGTACCGGGCCTGCCGCCCGTCGCCAGGTGGTCCACGGCGGCGGCAGCAGCGAGGGCGGACCTCAATGGCCGTGTGCCCGAAGAGGCCCACGAGCGCGGCCAGCGCAGCCCGCGTTACCACCGCCAGTCCGCCCGAGCATGTACGCGGCCTTCGAAGCACGTCCTTGTCGGCCTGTAGGCCGGCCTTCTTTGGCCAGCACGCAGCGTCCGCGTCGCACTCGCTCGCCGCATCGAGGTACGGCAGGCGCTTTTTCGATTCGTCGCGATACGGGTCCTTGTCCTCGAGACCGTGCGCAGGTACGAGGAAGCTCGGCGGCCTCTTTGCGGTTGGCAAGAAGCGCGTAGGCCTCCGCCGCGGCCAGTCGAACCTCGGGCGGCTGGGCATCCACGTCCTTCATGACGGACAGGAACGTGGCCAGGAATGTCGGATCGTAGCGATGGCGCATCACCGCAAGGAGCTGCGCGCGCTCGAGCGGACCGGGGGCGCGTTGTAGATTTCCAACGAGCGTCGCACGCGCTGCTTGTCGAGCTGCGCCGCGTTCATCTGGAGGCGCACGAGGTGCGATGACCGCGTTCATCCGACATAGTCGCTCGACGCCGGTTGCCGAGAATCGGGTCGAACGCATCAAAGAGTAACCAAGCAGGCCAAGGGTGTACGTCGCCTCGGCATTGACGAGCATCTCGCGCGACATCTTGGCAGCCGCATCCTTGTCCTTGCAGGCCACGGCTTCGATGTAGCGTTTGACAGGCTTGTTGATCTCTTCCACGTTCTGGCCTTGAGCACGGCAACGAGCAACGACGGCGGGTCGCCCAATGCGCGTCCGCGGCGCGTCGGCGGCCACGTCATTCATGCGCATTCCAGGTTTTCCCCGGCGAAGGGTAGAGCGCAGTGATGAGCTCCGGCACCGTCGATTCGTCGGCGATGGCCGCAAGCTTCTCGCCCGCAGACATTGAACAAGTTCTGCGCGTAGTCCTCGGAGAGCATCACCTTCGTGAGCGCGGGGATTGCCCGTGCATCGCCGATTTGCCCAAGCGTGTTGATGAACGCGTTCCGCATCTGCGCGTCCTTGCCGCGCGCCAGTAAACGCGACGAGCGCATCCGAGGCGCGGTGATGACGGCGCCGAGTTTGTCCGCCGGGATGGCGATGTGCTGAAGCGTCTCCGCCGCGGCCACCGCGTGTTCTTCGTTGACTTCGAGCGCCATTCAAGCACCCGATGAGCGCCGGCAAGGAACACGGGTCACGCATGTCGGCGAGGAGCCGCCCATGATGTACGTGCCGTTCTGCGTATCCTCGCGGTGCGCAGGTAGGCCGCCGAAAGCTTCTCGACCGTCGCGTCCACCACCGCCGTGACCTCGGGCGCATTGCGGTCGCCCTTCGAAGCGAGCGCCTGCGAGTAGAGGCGCTGGATGTTCGCGATGGCGGCTGTTCGCGACGAACCAGGTCTTCGAGCTCACCCGCGAGACCCCGCAGGGTCGTCTTCGCTAACACACTGACAACCGGCCAAGATCCCACCGGCAAGGAGGCAAGAATGAGCGCGCGCGCGATACGTTTCGCCATGGAAGCAATCCTCGAAGAAAATTCCCCACGGAAGCGTGGGCGGCCCTTGATAGCGATCGGCGACGGAGCTGTCAACGCCGGCGGGGCGCCGCCGGCCAGCTCGAAACTCAACGAAGGTCTTCGGTGCGCTTTTCGGTGAAACGCAAAACCGTACGCCGCATCCTCTGCGCCGACGGTGGCCTTCCCCGTCGCGTCCTGGACGTCGAACGAGATCCGGAAGGTCTGCCGGAACGGGGAGATCGAGGGGAAATAGCGTTTCTCCGCCGGGGTGGGACGCTTCACGCGCTCGATGGCCGAGGGCGCCACGTGGCGACCATCCGCCGTCACAAGCAACACCCGCCACGCACTGCGCTCGCTCGTGAGATCACTCTCGCGGAAGTTATGACCGGCGAGGGTCACGAAGAAGCGGTGTTGGTGACGGGCGTCTTCCAGCGACGACGCAAGCATCGTGTCGCGCTCGTCGTTGACGAGGCTGAAATCCTCCGCATAGCGCACCACGTAAGCGCGGCGAAATTCCCACGACTGGAACGTCGCCGTAACGTTGAGCACGTCGGCCAACTTGCCGAACGCGAACTGGTCGCCCTCGCGCGTCCAAGCGCGGTAGACCGACTCGTAGTCAGGAGGCGTGAACGCGCGATCGGCGGGGCGCATGCTGATGGCCGCGGAACCGCACCCCGCGACCAACGCCAGCACAACGCACGCCCCGAGCCGTGCAAGCGCGCGCCGCATCGATCTCGTCTCCATCACATCGCCCCCATGAAGTCGGCGCGCCCGTAGAGCGCAACCACGGGAACACCCGCGGATTCCAGATTCGCGCGCCCATTCGATTCGCCACGGTCCACCAGGGCGACCACGCCGACGACCCGGAACGGCCTCGCCCGCAACGTCTCAATGGCGCGGAGCGTGGAGCCCCCGGTCGTGATCACATCTTCCACGACGACGACGGGTGCGTCCTTCGGAAGATGGTCGTCGCCCTCGATGCGGCGCGCCGAACCGTGTTCCTTCGCGGCCTTGCGCACGTAGACCGCGTCGATGGGCTGCCCGGCCTCAAACGAGCGGAGTGCCACCGCCGACGCCAGGGGACACCCGCCTAGCTCCACCCCGGCCACGGCGATGGGCCGCTCCGCAAAACCCATGGCCGCTTCGAACATGCGCTCGCCGACGTGGGCGTGCCCGGCGGCGGAGAGCACCGCCTGCTTGCAGTCGATGAACCAATCGCTCGTGGCGCCGGAACTCAGGGTCACCGGACGCCGCGCAAAACTCCGTTCCCGGAGCAGGGCAAGGAGGGGGTCGGCCGTGGGATGACTCATGGGATCGCCTCCACGGGCGGCTGGGCCGTTCCCCCGCGCGCCCCGTGGCGGTCGGTGCCCCCTTGCCGCCCGCCGCGGATTGCCGCAGAAGGGGGGAGCCCCAAACGAGAACCTTCCGACCTGACGATACACATCGTTGCCTCCCGCGAACGCGGAGGGCGTAAAGGTAGGCAGGGCCGCGTACCACCGTCAACGAGCAGCGACCCATGGCCATCTCGATTCCCGCACCCGGGCTCCTTAAGTCGGACGACGACCTCTACCGGATTTTCCACGAGGCGGAGAAACCGCGAAGCGCGTGGCGTGTGGGTACGGAGGCGGAGAAATTCGGCGTGGTCCTGCCGGAAGCGTCCCCGCTTCGCTACGAGGGCAAGGAAGGCGTCGAGGGCGTGTTCGATGCCCTCGTACGCGAGTACGGCTGGGAGCCGCTCGCCGAATACGACGGCGGCCCGTCCATCGCCCTCGTGCGGGAGCAGGCCTCCATCACCCTCGAACCCGGCGCCCAGCTTGAGCTCTCCGGGGCCCCGGCGGACACCATCCACGAGACCTGCCGCGAGTTCCACACGCACATGCGGGAGCTCAAGGGCATCTCCGAAGCCCTCCGCATCGCCTGGATCGGCCTCGGCTTTCACCCGTTCGCGCGCCAGGCCGATCTGCCGTGGGTACCAAAGCTCCGCTACGGGATCATGCGCGAGTACCTCCCGACGCGCGGTTCCATGGCCCTCGACATGATGCGGCGCACCTGCACCGTGCAGGCGAACCTCGACTACGCCTCCGAGGCCGATGCGATGCGCAAGCTGCGCGTGGGACTCCGCGCGTCGCCCATCGTCACGGCCATGTTCGCGAACAGCCCGCTCGTGGAGGGCGCGCGTTCGGGCGAGGCGTCGCACCGCGCCCTCGTCTGGCTCCACATGGATCCGGACCGCTCGGGGATGCTCCCCTTTGCGTGGAGCGAGAAGTCCGGCTACCGCGACTACGTGGAGTGGGCGCTCGATGTGCCCATGTTCCTCGTCAAGCGCGGACCGAAGGTGCTCAAGAACACGGGGCAGACCTTCCGTGCCTTTTGGAAGGACGGCTTCGAGGGCGAACGCGCGACCTTCGGCGACTGGGAGAGTCACCTCGCGACGCTCTTCCCCGAGGTGCGGCTCAAGCGAACGCTGGAGGTGCGCGGCGCCGACGGTCAGAGCACCGCCCTCACCTGCGCGCTGCCAGCCCTGTGGAAAGGTTTGCTCTACGACGACCGCGCGCTCGATGCCCTCGAGCACACGACCCGCGCGCTCACCTTCGAGTCCGCCGAGGCCGTGCGCCCAGCCATCGCCGATCGTGGGCTCCGCGCCGAGTACGGCGGACGCCCCCTCACCGAGTGGGCGGCGGAGATCCTTGAGATCGCCGAGGGCGGCCTCGAGCGCATCGGCGACCTGAACTCGCACGGCCAGGACGAACGCATCCACCTCGCGAAGCTCAAGGAGCTCATCGAGCGCGGCCAGTCCCCCAGCGACGCACTCCTCGAGAAGCTCTCGGGCGGCGGCGACCTACGCGAGGGCGTCCTACTTCACGCGCACGTGTAGGAGCCTGCGCGAAGTGCCCCTTCACCGCGAAATGCCCACGTTTGCCCCCGCGGCAATCGGGTAAGATCCCGCCGTGCCCGCCGAAGCGGAACCCCAGTGGATCGGTCGCGTGATCGACGAGCGCTACCGCATCACCGCGCCCCTCGGGGAAGGCGGCATGGGAACGGTATTCATCGCGGAGCACCTCACGCTCAAGAAAGAGGTCGCGCTCAAGGTCATCCAACCGCACTACGCCGGCCACCAGGAGGTCGCCCTCCGCTTCGCGCGCGAGGCGGTGACCACGGCGAACCTCGAGCACCCGCACATCGTTGGCGCCTTTGACTTCGGCGAGTTGCCCGAGGGCGGCGCCTACCTGGTCATGCAACTCGTTCGCGGCCAAACGCTGCGGCAGCTGCTCGATGCGAACCATCCCTTCACGTGGGAAACGGCGAGCGCCGTGGCCCGTCAAATGGCCGACGCGGTGGCGGCCGCGCACGCGAAGGGCGTCGTTCATCGGGACCTCAAACCCGAGAACGTGCTCGTCGAGCTGCGGGACGACGGCCCCTTCGTGCGCATCACCGACTTTGGTATCGCGCGCATCGTCGAGTCCGGCGACGAGGGGCCCGCCGCCATCGCCATGCAGATGACGGGCCTTACGCGCGTCGGCGTCATCATCGGTACGCCGGGCTACATGCCCCCGGAACAGGCCATGGGCGAAGCCGTCGACGAGCGCGCGGACCTCTACGCCCTCGGCGTCATCCTCTGGGAAATGCTCGCCGGCGAACTTCCCTTCGACGGTGCGACGCCCGCGGGCATCGTGACGCAACAGCTCATGGGAACGCCGGCGCTCCCGCTCACGGTGTCCGTGCCGAAACTGGGCCGTGACCTCCTTGACCGCATGCTCGCGCCGAAGGCGGAAAACCGACCGTCATCCGCCGTCGAAGTGCGGGCCGCCCTCGGGCACGCCGGCACAACGAGCCTGCTGACGAGCACATGGTCCCGTGCCGTCGATGCGGCGACACCGGCCGTCTCGGGGTGGTGGACCACGGTCAACGATCGAACGTCCACGTCCTGGAAGCGCTGGGCCGCCATCCTGGCGCCGGTACTCGTGCTCGCGGCCGTCGCCGAACTCCTTGCGGTCGCCGTCGGGGGCGCACCGGCCGACTCCTCCGGCGACACGCCCGCCGCCGAGGCGCCCACGGGTGCGGAGGTCACGGGCGACGCGCCGGCCGATGCGACCGCGCCCGCAAAGCCCCAGGGCCCCGTGACCGCGCTCAAGAACACCATCGAACGCCTCACCGCGGGCCGCGAACCGCCCCCCGAGGTCAAGCAACGGGTCACCGCCCTCGACAGCGACCGTGCATCCGAACGTCGTGCCGCCGCCAAGTGGCTCCTCGCACACAAACCGGAAAACGACGTTCCCGACTATGCCCGCGCCGTCGCCAAGCTCGAGACAACACGCACATGCGCGAAACGGAAGGAAGCGCTCGAAGCGATCCGCGATGTCGACGACGAACGCGCCCTTCCCTTCGTCGAGCGCCTCCACGAGAGCGAGCGCCGGGGCTGCGGTTTTCTCGGGCTCCGCGATTGCTACGCCTGCATCCGTTCGGATCTCGCAGCGACCGTGAAAGAACTCAAGGACTGACGCGCGCCTACTTCCCGCGAACCGTCACCGCGGCCCAGGCGCGCTTGCCGGCCTTGATGACGTAGCGGCCCCCGGCGGGGAGCTTGGCCTGGACGTCGCTCACCCGTTCGCCGTCGACCTGGACTCCGCCCTGCTCAATGCGGCGACGCGCCTCGCTCGTGGACGGCACGAGCCCCGCACCCACCATGGCCTTGGCGATCCAGAGCGAATCGCCTTCGGCATCCACTTCCTTTTCGGCGAGGTCGACGGGCACCTCGTGCCGAGAAAACTGGGCCTCCCATTCCTGGTGCGCCCGGTCCGCATCGGCGGCGGAGTGGAATCGCTCCACGATCTCCTTGGCGAGGGCAACCTTCGCTTCCTTCGGATTGACCGCACCCGACTGGCAGTCCTGCTTGAGCCGCGCGATGTCCGACACGGCCCGCTTCGACAGCAGCTCGTAGTACCGCCACATCACCGCATCCGCGATGCTCATGAGCTTGCCGAACTGCTCCTTCGGCGACTCGTTCACGCCGACGTAGTTGTCGAGCGACTTGCTCATCTTGTCGCCGACGACGCGTCCGCCCTCTTCCTTCGCGCTGAGCCCCTCGAGAATTGGCGTCGTCATGACCACCTGCGGCTTGAGCTTCGACTCCCGCATGATCTCGCGACCCACCATGAGGTTGAAGAGCTGATCCGTTCCGCCGAGCTCCACGTCGCACTTGAGCTCCACGGAGTCGTAGGCCTGCGCGAGCGGGTACAGCAGCTCGTGCACCGAAATGCTGCGTTGCTCATTCCAGCGACGCTTGAAGTCGTCGCGCTCCATCATGCGCGCGAGCGTGTACTTTCCCGCGAGACGAATCACATCGTCGAAGCGCATCTTCCCGAGCCACTCGCCATTGAACATCACGCGCGTGCGCTCAGATCGAGGATCTTGAACGCCTGCTCCGTGTAGGTGCGGGCCCCCTCTTCGATCTCTTCCCGCGTCGGAACGGGTCGCGTCTGGCTGCGCCCGGACGGGTCGCCAATCTGCGCAGTGAAATCACCCACCAGGAAGACGACCTCGTGCCCGAAGTCCTGGAACTGCCTCATTTTGTTCATGAGGACGGTGTGACCAAGGTGGAGGTCGGGACGCGTCGGGTCGAACCCTGCTTTGACGCGAAGTGGTTTTCCAGACTTGAGGCGCGTGAGCAGCTCCGCTTCGGAGTGCAAATCCACGACACCACGCTTGAGCTCGGCGAGCTGCTCTTCGGGACCCATGGCCATACTGCCGCTCCGCTTAGCGCAAGCGATGGCTGCGCGCCCGCCCCCGTGCACGCCCGCGTTCGCTTGCCGCCCGTTCTTCAGTCGTCGCTATCCGAGTCCGACTCGTCGATGGGACCCGTGCCGTTGTTCACGAGTTCCTTGAGTTCTTTCCCGACCTTGAAGAACGGCAGGCGCTTCGGCGGCACCGGCACCGGCTTGCCCGTGCGCGGGTTGCGGCCGCTGTACGGCTTGTAACTGCGAACCGTGAAGCTTCCGAACCCGCGGATTTCGATTCCCTCGCCGCGCTCGAGTGCACGCGTCATCGAATCGAACACACAGTTGACGACTTGTTCCGCACGGCTCTTCGTGATCTTCGTGCGCTCGGCAACGGAGTCGATCAATTCGGACTTGGTCATCGAATTCTTCTCCCGGGCAGTTGCTACCTGTGGATTTCTGGGCTCGGCCGGTCCAACCCACCGCCTTGCCATTGAAACCACGAGTGTATTCGGGGCCCTGGGCGAGTCAATGGGGGTCCGGGGTCGCTCCCCGGTCGCGGGGTCGGGCCCTGGCGCCACGAACCGGTTCCCACCGATGACGGAGAAATGTATCGTCCACGCGCCCACATCATCCAGTGGAAGGGAAATACGCGATGACCGAACCGTTCGAGCACGAGGATACGGGGGGCGGAGTTTCGCCCGGAGCTGATCTCAGCCAGTTCGACACCGACAATCCCGCGAACCGGTACGAGGTGACGTCCGACGATCGCGCCATTCATGACATCAAGCGCCGCACGACCACCATGGGTCGCGTCGCCACGGTGCTCATCTTGGGCGGTGCGGGCGCGTTCGCGTTCATGTACGTGCAGAGCGAGCGGGCGCACGAAGCCCAGGTCGCCGAGCTCGAACAGATCAACCAGCTCGCGAACGCTTCCGAAGTGCCGGCCCGACTTCGCGCGATGCTCCCGAGCGTCACGGACCCCGAGCTCAAGGCTCGGATCATGTTGAATCTTGGGCACTTCCACGACGCGAGTCGGTTCCGCTCCTCACGGCAGCGCTCGACGAACCGGGCATCGTGCGACGCGACGCTTCGGTGGCCCTCGCCATGATCGGTTCACCGAAGGCGGATTCGGCGCGCGGAAAGTTGTTGTCGGTGCTCACCGATACGGACGAAATCGATCGCTCCTGTGTGGTGTGGGCGCTCGCGGTGCTCGGCGAGCACGCTGCGTCGGACGCCATCCTGAAGGAGTTCATCAACGGCACGCTGCAGGACAAGCCTGGTTTCGAGCCGGGGGTCATTGCCCGCGCCATCGGAATCGAGAAGCTCTCGAGCCCGGAGATCCTGAACCACGAGGACGCGGGCGTGCGCGCCATGACGGCCCATGCGCTCGCCGAGGCGGCATCCCCCGAGGTGGTGGATCCGCTCGCGAAGCTCCTCAGCGCGGAAATCGCGCGCAATCCGCAGAGCCGTTCGACGGAAGTGATCCGCGCTGCCACCGAGGGCCTCGGCCGGAGCGGTGATCCGCGCGCCGCCGAGCCGCTCTTTGCCCTCCTCGAAGCACAGCCCGCCATGCGCGGCAGTGTCATCGACGCACTCTCCCAGTCGACGGCCGCGCCGAGTCTCGTGACGCTCCTCGGTCACGCAAAGGACGACAAGACGCGCCTCGACCTTGTGAACCTCCTTGCGAACACGCGCGACCCGCGTGGCGCGGACGCCCTGGCCGGCATGCTGACGAACGCGGACCCCGCGGTTCAACTCAAGGCGGCCCTCGGCCTCGCGGACCTTGGCGACGTGCGCGCCGTCGACACCCTGCTCGCGTTCGCGGGTGGCCCCGACAACCCGAAGGCGGACCAAGCACTCTTCGCGCTCCGCGATGTCACGAAGAACGGCATCACGGGCAAGCTCATGGCCATCGTGAAGGAGTACCCGTACCGCAACGCGTCCGTGCTGCGTGCCCTTGGCGCCACGAAGGACCCGGCTGCCAACGGCATGCTTGAAGGCCAGCTCAACGGCGACGACGTCGGTGCAGCGGCCATGGCACTCGCCGACCTCGGTAGCGCCACCGGCTTCAAGAAGCTCATGGCCATGCTCCCGCGGCCAAGAACCTCGACATGCGCACGCCCGAGGTGGCGAACGAGACCGTCATGCAGAACCGCAAGGCCGCCATCCAAGGCCTCGGTCGCTTCGGTCGCTCGGAAGCCGCCGATGGCCTCGCCAAGGTCATCGAAGACCCGATGGACGACCCGCGCCTTCGCTCGCTCGCGGCGGCGGCATTCGGCGCTTCGGCGACGGATGCGCAGATGTCGGCGGCCATGGGCCGCGTGAAGGGCGCATCGGTCGACGACGACAGCCGCGCCTTCTACATGGAGGCGCTCTGGCAGCGCCCGAGGCCGGCGCTCACGGGCGACGCCATCGCGCTCATTGCGAACTCGACCAGCTCCCCCGTGCGTTTGGCGGCCGCCATCGCCGTGGGCTACACGGGCGATGCGACGGTGGAGCCGCAACTCCTCGACCTGCTCACGAAGGAAGTGTCGGCGCGCGATGCCGCCATCGCCCTCGCGCTCTTTGGCTCGGAGGACGCCGTCAAGAAGGTCATCGAAGCGCTCCGCGCAAATCGCGACCTCGAAGACCGCGTGCGCAGCGTCATGACGGAGGACTCGGACACATTCCATGTGCTCACCACCGGCATGTTCGATTCGGGGCAGTTCTGGCGTCGCGCCCGCGCGGCCCGGCAGCTCGCCACGACCGACGGCAAGGCCACGTACCCCTACGCGTGGGTGAAGGCCATCGAGGCCCTGCGCATGGGCTGGGACGGGACGAACAGCGTGCCAAGCGCGCCGCGCGCCAGAAGCTCTGGGAGGCCCTCACCGGCGCCAACGACGACGAACGGAAGCTCGCGGGGCTCCTGCTCCTCGACATGCCCGAGCGCGGCCTGCTCCTTCGCGCACGAGACGAGGGCGGCCCCGGCGGCCAGCTCGCGGGGAAGCTCCTCCGCGGCGACAAAGACTAGCGCGTCGCGCGCTCCACGGACTCGGGTCGTCGCGTGGAGCGCACGAGGTCCTTCGCCATCGCGAACGACGTGCCGAAGAGCCACGTGGTGTGCTCGGCGGCACGCTCGGGCGAGATGCGCGCGCCGAGGTCCCGCGCGAACGGCACGAATTCCGCGAACTCCACCGTGAACTCACCGCGGTTGTGCGCAGCATAGGCACCCCTGCCCGTGAGGGCCGCATGGGCCTTTTCGAGCCAGCCGCGGAACGTGCGCATGACCTCGAGGGTCTGGGTTCGGTCGGCGAGGATGCGATCGAGCACCGACAGGTCCCGGTAGTCGTCGAGGACATACGGCCGAAGCCAATGGTTGTAGTAGCCCGCGAGGTCGAAGACGAGCTTCGCGCGCATGAGGTCGTAGCTCCCGAGGTAGTCGTACTGGTTCTCGTAGAGGAGCAACGTCGCTTCGAACCGGTGCTGCATGAAGGCCTCGTAGGTATCGAGGCGCTCACGCCAGGACGCGGGCGCCTCACCGCCGAGGTCGCGACGGATCAGATCCGCGACAAAGTCGTTCTCGACTGCGATGAAGTCGCTCCCGGGCGAATAGAACGGGTCGGTGAACGCGGCCGCGTCACCCACCGTCGCCCACCGTGCGGGTGAGAAGAAGCGCTTCGTTCCGTAGGCGAGTTGCTTGTACGAACCGAAGTCGAGGAGTTCCGCCCCCTCGAGGAGGTCGCGCACCGCGCGATGCTCGGCAAGGAACGCACGGAATCCGGCCTCCGTTCGAACCGAATCGGAGACCCGCGAGCGCTCGGCCACCACGCCGACGGACGTCACGCCCTCGGCAAGCGGGATGAACCATATCCAATAGCCCGCGTAACAGAAATGAACCGTCGACAGGAACCGCGCGGTGTGACGCACGCGCGCGCGCCACGCGGGCGCGTCGATGGCGTCCATGTCGGCGACGCCGCGAAAACGCGCCCACGCCGCCGTCGTGTCGTGCCCCGTCGGCACGTGAAGTGATCTTTGCCGCGCGATGATGCTGGCACGCCCCGACGCGTCCACCACCCAGCGAGCACGCACGCCGCGCCGTGACCCTGCCTGCTCCACGACGAAATGATGGAGTCCGTCCGCTTCATCGAGCACCAGATCACGCACCGCGGCGCCGAGCTCCACGTCGACGCCCATCGAGCGATTCATTTCGATCAAGTCCGTTTCAAGTCGCGCGCGGTCGAGCTGAAAGCTCGGCCAGAGCGGCAGCGCATCCGGGCCAAGCTCGCTCATCTCCGTGAGCGGAAGCGAACGCGATTCATCATCAAAGAAAAACCGGAGGCCGTTCTTCGGCAGCTGCCGCTCGTAGAGGTAGTTCGCGAGGTGCAGGCGGCGCACGAAGTAGTTCGCGGCGATCTCCACCGTCGCCTCGCCCACCTTCCAGCCCCTCGATTCGGCGCGCTCATAGACGGCGACTGTGGCCGACGGCACCTCAAGCCGGAGCTGCCGCGCCAGGAGATTGCCCGCGAGCCCGCCACCGAGGATGGCGACGTCTACGGAGTCTTCGGGCGCGTCGACGGCGCGGTGGTGGGGCATGGGTGGCGGCCAGTCTACCGACCCGCCGGGAGGCTGCCAGGCGCCCCCCTTGGAGGCACCCTGGACCCCCTCCTGGGCCGGGCCTATAAAGCCGCGCCATGCCGCCACGGCAGCCCACGCGCCCCTACCCGATCACGGCCTACGCCGCGGCGAGCGGGCTCGGCAACACCGCCGCCGACGCCTGGACCAAGCTCTCGCGCGGCGAACGCGGGCTTGTCCCGTGCCCGCTCGACGTCCCGTTTCGGACGGTGTGCGGCGTGGTCACGGCCGAGCTGCCGCCCATGCCTTCCGATCGGGCCCAACAGGAATCGCGCCTTGTCCGCCTCGCGCTTCTTGCGTACCGAGACATGGCGGACACCGTGTCGCGGGCCCGCGAGCGCTGGGGCCCGAACCGCGTCGCCGTTGTGCTCAGCACCAGCACGGGCGGCATCGGTGAGACGGAGGACGCGTATGCGTACTACCTGGCCCATGGATGCCCACCGCCCAACTACGACTTCTCGGAGCAGCATGCATTCGATGTGGTGGCCCAGGTCGTCGGTGACAAAGCGGATGTGCGCGGCCCCCGCTACGTGCTCTCCACCGCCTGCTCTTCGAGCGCGAAGGCCTTCGGTACCGCACGCCGTCTCCTCGATGCAAACGTGGCCGACGCGGTCCTCCTCGGCGGCATCGACGCGCTCTGCCTCACCACCGTGCGCGGGTTCCATAGCCTTGGCGTGCTCGCGGAGACCCCATCTCGCCCCTTCGGCGTAGGTCGCCCGGGCATGAACCTCGGCGAAGCGGCCGCCCTGTGCCTGCTCGAGCGGGAAGGCGCTCCGCGCGCGTGGCTCCGGGGGGTGGGCGAGACGTCGGACGCGTTCCACATGTCCGCCCCCGATCCCGAGGGCCGTGGCGCACGCGCGAGCATGGAGGCGGCCCTGCGGGACGCGGGACTCGTGCCCAGTGACATCGACCACATCAACGCGCACGGCACGGGAACCGAACGAAACGACGTCATCGAAGCGGCCGCCATCGAAGCGGTGTTCGGACGCGCAGTTCCCACCGTTTCAACGAAGGGCTACACGGGCCACACGCTCGCGGCCTGCGGCGCGCTCGAGGCGATTTTCGCCATGCTTACCCTGGAGCACGGGCTCATCCCGCCGAGCGTCGGCGCGGAGGAGCTCGACCCCGACGTTCACCTAAGTGTCCCCACGACCGCCGTCCACCGCCCCGTTCGCAACGTGCTCTCGAATGCGTTCGCGTTCGGCGGGAACAACGTGAGCCTCATCCTGGGGGCACCGTGATGCACGCGCATGTCCTCGGCATCGGTCTATGGACTCCGGGCTATCCCACGTTCGAAAACTGGGTCCGCCGCGACCGCGTAGAGACACCGGAAGTTCCTCCGGTGAGCATTGCTTCGCCACGGCTCCTGCGGGGCACGAGCATGCTGACGCGCCTCTTTGTCGAGGCCGCCGCGCAGGCGGCCACGATCGCGCAGATGCCCGTCGATGCCGTCGCCACGGTCTTTGGCTCCGCCTACGGCGAAACGCACATCGCATTGGCACAGTTCGAAATGATGCGAACGGGCGACGGGCTCATGTCACCCCATCGCTTCAAGAACAGCGTGCACAACACGGGCGCAGGAGTGTTCTCCATCGCCGCCCAGAATCGCGGCTTCACCACCGCACTCGCCGCGGGCTCCAACACCACGGCCATGGCGCTCCTCGAGGGCTTTGCGCTGCTCCACGATGGACACGAACAGGTCGTCGTCTGCGTCGCGGACGAACCGCTACCCATGAATTTCGCTGGGAAGAACCCGCCCTTCGAGGGCCTCGGGGTTGCGTTCGCGCTCCGGCGCGACGCGGGCGTGTCGGGTGCCCTCGCCCGCCTCTCCTCCCTCGGACCGTCGACCGGGGCGTCGGCCCCAACAACGCTTCCAGATTCGCTACGCGGCAATCCCATCGCGCCGGCTCTCGTGCTCGCCGAGCGCATCGTCGCCCGTGCGTCGGGCGCCATTCCCACTTGGGGTCGGCCCGAACGACTGGACGGTCACCGTCGAATGAGTTCGCTCCCACCCATCGATGCCCTTCTGCCGCAGCGACCGCCCATGCGGCTCGTGGATCGGGTGGCGTCGTTTTCGGGCGAGGAGGTCCGAACCGAGTCCAGGGTACGCGCGGACTGGCCGTTCGCTGTGGAGGGCGTCATCGATTCCGCCACGTCTCGAGGTGATGACGCAGACGGCTGCGGCGTACGTGTGGCCCTGGCGGAACGCGCGACACCGAGCGAACGAGCGGGCATCCCCATGCTCGTGCGTCCAGTCGCTCCGGCTCCACGCCGAACGAATCACCGTGGGCGAGCTCCTTGAGACCTCGGCGCCTTTGCGAGGGCGACTCAATGCTCGGGCGTTTCGAGGCGACGGTTTGGGCGGCGGGCCAACCCCGCGCAGAGGCAAGCTTCACCGTGGGACGATTCGCCGCGGCGGGGATGGCCCCATGAGACGCACGGAAGTCGCCATTCTCGGCGGCGGGCCCGCGGGGGCCACCGCGGCGGCGTTCCTCGCGAAGCGAGGCATCGACGCGCTCGTGCTCGAACGCGCCTCGTTCCCGAGGTTCCGCATCGGAGAGTCGTTGCTCTCGTGCAACGAGCCCGTATTCGAACGACTGGGATTCGCGCCAACGACCGATGAGCACGTCCGCAAACGCGGCGCCGTCTTCGTCGACGACCAGGACGGTCGACGTACGCAATCTGGATTTGCCGACGCGCTGCCCGGGACACCTGCCGGCGCGTGGAACGTGGAACGCGGTGCCTTCGACCGCGCACTGCTTGAGCATGCCGCACGATGCGGCGCCACGGTGGAGCACGGTCGGCGCCCAGGCCGTCAATTTCACGCAGCAAACCGTACAGATCGAAACCGACGCCGGCACGGTGCAGGCCCGTTATGTCATCGACGCGACCGGCCCATCGGCGGTGCTCGGGCGGCAGTTCCGTTCCATCGAGCCCATACGGGGCTTCGGCATCGCTTCGGTGTATGCCCACTGGGAGCACGTCGACGAGGAACCCACGCACGCCTGACCGCGGGCGGCGAGGTCACGATCGTTATCGAGCCTTTTGGGTGGGGCTGGGTGATTCCCTTGCCGGTCGCAGGCTGTCCATCGGCTTCGTAACACGGGAGAAGGGATTCGACGCGGCGCGATACCGTCACACCGTGCAGCACTCACGGGTCATCTCACCGCTCGTCCGCGGCGCGACCTCGAGCGACCCCACGACCGTGGGGAACTTTTCCTTCGTCAACCGCGCGGCGTACGGCGCCCGCTATGCGTGCGTGGGCGACGCGGGGACGTTTCTCGATCCCGTGTTCTCCTCCGGCGTGTCCCTCGGCATGCTCGGCGCCGAGCTCGTCGCCGAACACGTTGCCGCCGCCCTGCGCTCCGACGACGAAGCGGACCCACACCTCCTCGCCACCGTTCGTGCGCGCATGCGCCTTGCCTACGAGAGCTTTGGCGCGCTCATCCACCGCTTCTACCACACGCGCATCATCGACCACCTGTTCCTCCATCCCGACCCGGAGCCACTCCTCCGCGCGGGGCTCGTCTCCATCCTGGCGGGCGATGTTTGGCGTTCGGACAACTCGTTTCAGACCGCGCTGCTCACGGGCCGGAATCCGTGGAGCTTGGATGCTCCAAACGGCTCCAGCTAAGCGTGTCCACGCGCACCGTGTAGCCGCCACGGGCATGCTGGAACCGCCACGTCGGCGGGAGCCCCTTCGCGTCGTCCCAGCGGAGCACCCCGGAGGCATGCACGTCCGCGAGGATCCGCGTCGGATGAATCGGGAGCCGCAGCCCGGGCGCGGTTTCCACCGATTCCATCGCTCCGCCGCGTTGAATCACCGTGAACGCCCGGGCACCAAGCGAAGAGAACCCAACTAGAACGAGCTCCTCGCCCCGTCGCTGAAGGGCCACGTCGAACGCCTCCGTGCGCTCGCCACGCGTGACCGTCACCCGCTGCCTTGAAAGGAACGCGACGCCGTCGCGGGGCACGGGCACAAGCGCGACGGGCTCGTCCAGACGAACCTGCGCTGCTCCGCAAGCCGCCGCCGCGAGGACCACCGCGAGGGTCGCCAGCATACGTGCGAATCGATGTGACCGCATCGACGTCACCTGCCCTCCTCGGAGCCACCGATGGCCGCGAATCCGAAGACGGAGAGGGCCGCCGTGAGCGGAAGCCCCACCGCGACCACGATACCCACGGACGCAAGGACAGGGTTCGCTGACATGGCCAGGAGCCCGAAGGTGGCCGTGGTGGTGCCGCTGGCGATGGCGATGCCCACCACGGTTCGGCCCATGGTTCGTGCGCCGCCACGCGCGAGCTCCGCGAGGAATACGCCGTAGTCGACCCCCATGCAGAGCACCAACAGTGCACCGAAGAGATGCAGCACATTCGCGGAAGCACCGACGTACCCGAGCCCACCGAGCACCGCCACCGAGGCGAGGAGCGGCGGCAACACACCATAGGCGAGCGCCTTCCACGTTCGGTAGCGAACCGCCACGAGCAGCAATACCGCGGCGAACCCGAGGGCAACCAAGGTGAGCACCCGGGAGCGCATGCGCGCATACGCAGCCTCGAAGAACCTGTTCTGGTCGATGAACTCGACACCCTTCCCTGCGCGCGCCACGGCCCTTTGCACAGCATCAAGGTCGTGCACACCGCCGAGGTACGTCACGAAGGCCACCTCATCACCGAAGGGGAAGCGGAACGGTTCGACCCACCGCACGAGACCACCGCGTTCGAGATCGGACCATGTGATGGGGGATGCTGGCGTGGCGAGATCCGCGGCGAATGGCTCGAAGGCCCCGGGCTCGAACCCTTCGCTGGCAAACGCTCGCTCCACCCGTTCCCGAAGGTCCGCGCCACGACCGAGGGCTGTGAGACGCGCCCGCTGCGTCCGTACGGACGGGAGAAGTGGCGCGACGCTTCGAATGGATTCAACTGCGTGACCCACGAGCGGTGCCAGGGCGGCGTACGCGGCGTCATTCGCCTGAAGCGCGCCATCCACCGTCGACGCATGGACGACGATGAACCGCGACGCATCGAGGCGCCCCACGCCACGGCGTACCTCCGCGTCCTCTCGCACAAGCGACGCATCCGACGCAATGAGATCCCGGAGTGACGTCGCCCAATCGAGGCGCACGAGTCCTGTGGAAGCCGCGAGCGCGACGCCGGCCAACGTCACGCCCGCCCACCGCAGAACCGGCCTCCGGGCGACCAAGACCGACTCCGCACGCTCCGCGAGGCGTGGCACGGCGCTCCGCGCCGCCGAACCCACGCCAAACCCGCGCACCACCACGACGCTCGCGAGCGCCGCCACCGCGACGCCCGTGCACGCGAAAACCGCCATCTCGAGGAACCCGGGCAACGCACCGCCGCCGAAGGCCGCGAGCCCGAGCACCGTTGTGCCCGCGCCGATCCAGACGCCGCGCACGGCCGCGGGCCGACCCTCGACGTCGTCGAAGTGAACAAGCATGTGCGCGACGTAGTCCACACATGCGCCCGTCAGGGCTCCGCCGAACGCCAGCGTCGCCCCATGCACTTCGCCGAAGGCGAGCGTCGTCACGCCAAGGCCCGCGGCGAGCCCCATCAGCGTCGGCACCGCCACGCGCACAAGGACGCCGAGCGAACGGAACACGCCAAGGAACACGGCGACGAGCAACACCGTGGACCCGATCGACACGACGGTCAGATCGCGACGAATGGAACGCTCGGCCCGGACCGTGAATCGATGGATGGCACTCTGCGATATCCGCACAAGGTGCCCCGACGCCTTTGCGCGCGCGGCCCAGCGCTCGATCAGCGATTCAAGGCGCGCCGCCTCCGTCGCATCGAACGCCGAGGCACGTGTCGTGAACGAAACCACCGCGCGATGCGATCCTTCGTTGGTTGGTGCAGCGAACTCCGCACGCATCTTCGACAGCCACGCGTCGTACGCCTGAAGTGGGTCGGCGGGCGCAAGGCGCGCGACCGTGGCGCCGAGCGGCGATGCCAACGCACTCCGAAGGGTGCGGGCCCGTTCGGTGAGCCCCTCGGGCGTCAGCTGGGCACGAATCGCTTCCGGCGTGAGTGGCCAGACGGCAAACCTTCGTGGGAAGTACGCACGAAAAAACCGCTCGAGCGTGTCGTCGTCCGGGTCCTGCGCGACCTGATGCACGCCCGGGTCCGCCGCAAGGGTCGCCTCAAGCGAGCCCTTGAGTTCCGATCCGCTCGCCTCGTCCCGAGCATCGACCTGTACGAACCATCGACGGGAGAGCTCCGAGCGCCCCATGGCCGCGAGCACCTGCCCCACGCGTGCGTCCATGGGCATGAGGGCAGCCATGTCGGCGGTCACCCGAAGATGCGTCGCGCCCCACCCCCCGAGCACGACGGTCAGCAAGAACAGCGCCAGTGCAACCCAACGCACGCGCGCATCCAACCTAGGCGTCATGGCAAACGAAAGATCCGCTCGCGCTCCGGTGCCCCGTACGTACGCGGGACGATCACACCGTGGAACGTGGTCTCGGACCAGTCGCCGCCACCTTCGCGGACGACAAGTCGAACGAGCCGCACGCCCACGCCCTGAAACTCGAGACCCGAGAAGACCGTCCGCAGGCGCGCGTCGCGGGGCACCATGCGAAGGGTCCATTCGGCGTCGGAATTGCCCTCGAAGCTCAGTGTGAAGGCCGCTTCAAGTCGCTTTCGGTCACCACCGACAAGGCCGAGGTAGGCGTCCACGACCTGCCGTGCCAAGGGGTTCTTCGCGGTATCGACCCGCTCGCCCTTCGCCGCGGTCCCGAACTCGACCTTGCCTGCGCGCACGACGAGTGATTTCCGCTCCGGTGTACGGGTGTGGCGAGCGAACATGCCGGGCCGTGCGTAGTGAACCCCGCCTTCGTTCACCAGCGGCGCCACGAGGAGCGCGATGTGCTTCTCCTCTCGAAACTGCGCCTCGAAGCCTTCCACCTGCGCGAACGACGCGAGCAAGCGATCGAGCGCATCCGGCGCCTCCGCATGCGCGGCGCCACCAAGGACGAAGGTCGCCCAAAGCACCAACGCAAGGTGACATGCACCACGACCGGTTCGCTTGATTCGCCGCACGCTCAGTCGCTCCAATAGTCGAAGAAGTTAAACCAGTTGTAGGGCGCCTGGCGACAGCGCACTTCGAGGCGCTCCGCAAAACGCTGTGCGTATGCAGCGAGGGCGCCATCCCGATCGGCGCGGGGCAGCTCCACGCGCTCCGCGAATTCCTCGGCCACCAGCTCGTAGGCCCCATCACCGAGGTAGAGGCCAAACACCAGGTACACGGGGCACCGCAGGTGTGCTGCGAGGAGGAAGGGACCCGTGGGGAGCTCCGCCGTGCCCCCGAGAAACTGAACTTGGGTGCTCCGCTGCCCCGGCCCAACGCGGTCCGCGAGAATCGAAACGAACTCGCCGCGCTCCACACAGTCGCGAGCGCGGAGCATCAGGTCGGTGGGATCGGCACCCACCTCGAGGATGCCGACGTTCGCATCCGGTGCGTGGCGCTCGAGAAACCGGCGCATGAGTTGGGCGTTCCGCATGTCCATCACCGCATTCACTCGGGCGCCCGTGCGACGGCTCGCGGCCCGCAAAGCTTCAAAACTGCCCAGATGGGCCCCGAGGAGCACGGCCCCGGTCCCCGCCCGACCGTTCCCAAGGAGGACCTCCGTGGCGTGATTCTCGATACGAAATCCAGAAACATTATCCGCCACGAAAAGAAACCGATGGATCGCGCACGCCGCGAAGGTGAAGACGTGCGTGGAGACAGCCCGCGGCGTTGGCTCAACGCCGACGCGCGCGAGGTAGTTGGCGGACGCACGACGAATGCCCGGGTAGCGAGCGACGTAGTACGCGACGATCGGTCGCAGCATCCATTCGGCCGGACGTCGCCCCAACGCCTGGAGCGAGCGCACGAGGAACCAAAGCCCGACCTCCGTGCCGAGCTCGGGGATGCGTTGCCACGCGCGCGCATTCACCGGAACACCCATTACCGGGCCCAACGGAGGAGGCGACCAAGCACGAGCCTCGTCATGAGGCGCGTGTGCATCCAGCTGATACGCAGGTTGTCCTCCACGGGACGAAAGTGGGACTCGCCGTTCGCCGCGTACCGCACCTGCACCGGCACATTCGCCACGGGGACGCCCGCCCAAACGAGCCGCACTGCGATTTCTGGATCGAATTCCATGCGACGCCCGCGCACACCCGCTGCGAGCGCCGCGTCCACCGGGTACACGCGGAACCCGCACATGGGGTCTTCGATGATTCCGCGCCCCGTCTCCACGTCGACCCAGAACTTACAAATTTCACGCGCTCGCAGGCGCGCCCTTGGCGCGGTCTCATCAAAGCGCGGAGCGCCGAGCACGAGTGCCGCCGGGTTGGCACGTGCGGCATCGAGGAGCGCCACCAATGCATCGAGGTCGTGCTGACCATCCGCGTCGACCTGCACCGCGTGCGTGAACCCAAGACGTCGGGCTTCGCGCAGCCCATCGAACACGGCCGCACCCTTCCCCCCATTCCGAGTGCGCCGCACCAGGCATGCGTCCGTGTTCTCCACAATCGTTCGGATGGCCTGCGCCGCACTCGCGCCGCTCCGTCGTCCACAACGATGCATGCCTTCGGCGTGGGCCGAACACCCGCGAACGACTGCCCCTGAGCGCTCGATGGTGTTCAAACGTCGGGACGACGACGCAGATGCGCACGTCAGCTTCCCCGCCAGCGAATCGAAGCGTCTCCGGAGGAGATGGGCTCGGCACCTTGACGGCGAACCGGAACCCCGTCGCCGTCGCGCACCAGCTCGAGTCCGAGCTCCACGTCGGGCCGCACGCGGGCGCGACGAATCGAACTCTGGAGACCTCTGAGCGCGCCGAGTTCGGCCACGCGGCCCGGACCCGGCAACACGAGTCGTTAGCTGCGCCACCGCAGGAAACACGGGGTACCTCAAAGTGCCCAGCAAAGAACTGCGAATCCGCGGAAACGAGAACCGTCGCGCGGAGAGCTGACGTACCCTGACTCCTGCCCCGTCCGTGCCGCGCTTCTCCGTCGGTGCCGCCTGCGATCGCGGCGGGAAGATGGCGGACAGAATCCTGTCCGGCAACCGGCCCCGATACCGCCGAAATCGATACGCCCGATAGGTACTGACCGCGAAAAGTGTCCTGACGGCGACGTACGCGAGGAGCCCCGTAGAGCGTCCACCACGCAAGCGGCGCCTTGAGAGCGAGGAGACCCGCCGCGGCGCCATTCAAGACGAAGAATGCGCACCACACCTTGGTGACGCTTCGGCAATACGCACGCTGTTCGTCCGTGAGGTTCGGCTCCTCAAGGCGCGCAAACCGTTCGACGAACGGAACCGCACCCGCACGCAGCGATGCCCCGAACACGAAAAGCAGTCCCACGTTGATAAGAACCGGTAGCGCGAGCACCACCGACGCGCGACGAAGGAGGAGACCCAACACGGACAGACCCGCGATGGCGCCAACGCTCGGCACGAGCCCCACGAGCACCTCGCGACGCGCCGCATCGAACCGCAACCACGCGTAGAGCAGGCTGAACGAGGAGCCCGAGCAACACCGCGCGCCCGTTTCCGGCACGCAGTCCCAGGTACACCACGACGGGGTATGCCAACGCGAGCAACCACGCGCCCAGGGCCGCCACCCGCCGAGCTCGCGTCACTTGGTGCGGTGCTCAGCGATGTGCGCCGCCAGCGTCTTCACCGAGCCCATGACGTTCCGGACATTCGCGTCCTCCGCCCGCAGCCGCACGCCCCACTTCTGCTCGACGGCCATCGATAGTTCGAGGGCATCCACCGAGTCGAGCCCAAGGCCGTCACCGAACAGGGGCGCATCGGTCTCGATGTTCGCGGGTGCGACATCATCGAGCATGAGTGCCTCTACGATGAGCTCCTTCAGTTCGTCTTCAAGCGCCATGTACCGCCTGGAGCGACCCTGCGTTTCGCGGGGGTCGGGAGACTGCATCAGACCTACCCTCCGCAAGCAGCACGCGCGTAGCGCGATCCGCGCAGCATCGACCCCCGGTCGCCCCGGCTCGACGGGTGCGGAGAACGAAGGGAGCACCTCGAGCGCATAGGAGACGAGCCCTCGGGCCAATCGAGCATCGAGCTATCCTTCGCGAAGACGCAGGCGCTGAGGACCTGAATATGCACCGGTACCACGGCACCCGGCGCGCTCGGCGATCTCGAACGCAGCGGTGGAAAACGCATGCAGCCCCTCCGCGGGGCGAACGGGTGCCCTCGGGAAAGATGAAGACCGACTCCCCTTCGCAAGCCGCGCCACGCAGGCCTCCATCACGCCCGGTTTCCGCAACGATCCATCTCGCAACCAGCGACGCAGTCGCAGCCAGTGACCGCCGCAAAGCACGGGCGCGACGAATCGGCGTGAGCCGCACGACGATGCGCAAAACGGCGCGACGTACGCACACATGGGCACGATGTCGAGGATGCTCGGGTGGTTCGCCACGCAGACCGCGGGTCCCTGGGCCGCGACTCGAGCTCGCACGTGCGTCACGATGACCGACGCACGCCGCATCCAGCCCAGGCAAGCGATAGCCGGCCGCGAGGACCCGACGAGCGCGCAGCGACCTCGCATCGTTGCGGCGCTTCGCAAAGACGAACGGTAACGCGATGAGCGCGATGACCGGCCCCCGAGAAAGAAGCCCACAAGGAAGACGGTTGCCGCCGTCGCGCGGTAGCAGCGCTTAAGCGCGCGAAGCATGGTGCCTACTGCTCGCGGAGGTACTGAACGAACCCATCCACGAAGATGATCTCGAGGGTGTTCTTCCGGTTCTTCATGTAGACCCAGGTGTTGCTCGAGCGTCGGATTCCTCCCTGCTCGGCGGGGGATAGCCGACCGCCATCAGCACGCCTTCCTTCGACATGCCGGCGTAGATACGACCATCTCGAATACCGGCCTGATCCGCTTCACCCATGGATGCCGGCTTTCCCGCGTCAGACGCCGGCCCGAAGTAGCGATTCAAGTGCTGCGGGATCTCTTCTTTCATGTGACGACGATCGAACGGCGTACCGTAGCTCACTCTCGATGACTGCACGGTGAACACGAGCTTCTTCGTCGACACGGCATCGATGTGCACCGCGGTGCAGCGCGGAAGGACCGTCCTTCGATGTAGTTCATCGACCAGAGATTCCCGCGTTCATCAATGTGGAGGTTCGTCTGCGTGTACACGTTCTGCTGCGTACGTGTAACGCACCTCGCCCGCCGCAGGCCGCGAGGGTCAGAAGCGCAGGAACCAAGATCCAAAGCCGCATGGCGCTCCTTTCCACACAGGCCTTTTCCCGCGGCCACGTGCGGAAAAAGGCGATCATGCGTCGAGCGCACGACGCACGTCGTCGAGCAAATCACCGGGGTTTTCCACGCCCACGGCGAACCGCACGAGTGCGTCACGAATGCCCACCGCAAGGCGTTCCTCGGTCGACAGCTCGAAGTAACTCAGGAGCGCCGGCTGCTCGACCAACGACTCCACGCCGCCGAGGCTCGGCGCCACGCGCGCGATACGACACGCGTCCACGAAGCGGCTCGCCACCGAGAGGTCGCCGTCCATCTCGAAGGACACCACCCCACCGAATCCGCGCAGCAAGCGCTTTGCGACCGCATGATTGGGATGCGACGGAAGCCCCGGGTACCACACCTGCTTCACACGCGGGTGCGCCTCAAGCATCTGCGCGAGGGCGAGCGCAGAACTGTTTTGCCGGGCGACGCGCAGTTCCAGTGTCTTCATGCCGCGAAGCACAAGGTACGCCGCATGCGGGTCGAGCACCCCGCCAAGCACGTGTCGCGTTTCGCGCACGAGGGATACGAGCGATTCGGGGCCCGCAACCGCGCCGGCAAGTACATCGTTGTGCCCCCCGAGGTACTTGGTCGCACTGTGCACGACGAGGTCCGCACCGTGCTCCACCGGACGCAGGTTCACCGGCGTCGCGAACGTCGCATCGATCAGCGTTCGGATGCGACGCGGTCGGCAAAGGGCCGTGAGCGCGTCGAGGTCGACCACGGAGAGATACGGATTGGTCGGCAACTCAGCCACCACAAGCTTCGTCTCCGGCGTGAGCGCCGCCTCGAGCGCGCCCAAGTCCCCCGCGGGAACCAACGTCACCGTGACCCCAAACCGCGCGAGAAAGCCGTTCAAGAACTGCCGAGTGCGCCGATAACAGTCGTTGAACAACACGACGTGCGAGCCGGCCTTCGTGAAGGCGAGGATGGAGGACGTGATGGCCGCCATGCCGCTTCCGAAAAACGCAGCGCTTTCAGTGCCCTCAAGCGCCGCCAGCTTTGCCTCCACCGCTCGCACGGTGGGGTTGCCGTAGCGTCCGTATTCCTCGCGCTCCTTGCGCCCCTCCATGAACGCGACGAGCTCCGCCGTGTTCTCGAAGGAGTATGTGGCGGTCTGCACCACAGGCACCGTGAGCGCATCGTGGGCCGCGGGGCGGGGCTCCCCCGCGTGGACCGCCTCCGTCGCAATATGCGGACGTTTCGCATTCGACATTGGCGCGAGGGTAGCAGGTTCAAGGCCCGACGACGCACGTCGTTGCGCCATGTTAGGGTGCCGCCCATGGGAAAGAAAACGTTCGAATTCAAGGCTCGCGCAGAGCGCGCCGCGAAGCCCGCTCGAAAACCGAAGCCCAAGCGCCCGAAGCGCAACAAGGAAGTCGATACCGCCGCCGTGGGAGTCAGCGCGACGGATCGAAAGGTGGGCAAGAAACACACCGCCGATCGCAATCGTTCGAAGAGTGCGGCGCGCAAGGGAGGCGCGGTGCTAGAGGATTCACAAACCGGCAAGCCATCCCGCAAGTCAACGCGCAAGAGCGAGGGACACGTCAAGCGCTCCTCGAACCTCCAGCGCCGCGCCGTTCGGAAGACCCACTCCCCCCAGGCGCGTGCCGCGCGATCCGGCGGACGTTCGAAGTAACCCTCCGCGAAGTGCCGACACGGCGCTACCAATTCGCCACGCCCGTGTCACCAACGCACCACACGTTCTCCGCAAACACGCGAGAATCGACCTGGCACCAAGCTTGCCTACGACTGTGGCATGCCTGAGACCGCGGCGTTCGACCCGGCGCTGACGATCAGTCTTGCCCTCGTGGCGGGCCTCTGTGCGCAGATTCTGGCGGCGCACCTCGGCGTGCCCGGGATCGTGGTCCTCCTCCTCAGCGGCGTATTGCTCGGGCCGGAGGTGGCGAACGTTGTCCGTCCCGACTCGCTCGGTTCGAGCATGTCGCTCCTTGTCGGGTTCGCGGTGGCAATCATCCTCTTCGAAGGCGGGCTGAACCTCGACCTCCGCCGCCTCCGCCGCGAACAGAAGGTCATTCGTCGCCTGGTCTCGGTTGGCGCGCTCCTGACGGCGGCCGGCGGCGCGCTCGCTGCGCGGTGGATCCTAGGCTGGCCGTGGCAACGCTCAATGTTGTTCGGGACGCTCGTGATCGTCACGGGCCCCACGGTGGTCACGCCGCTCCTACGTCGGATCAAACTTCAGCGCGCGCCCGCCACCGTCCTTGAAGCCGAGGGCATCTTGATCGACGCCATCGGCGCGATCATCGCGGCCGTTGCACTCGACGTCGTGTTGAGCCCGGCACAAACCCTCGTTTCCGGACTCACCGAGGTCGCCACACGCCTCGCGTTCGGCGCCCTGGTCGGAGCCATTGGTGGCCTCCTGGCGGCGGGCATCGTTTCCATTCGACGTCTGATCCCGCCCGGCTTTGCCAACGTACTGATCCTCTCGTTCGCGCTCATCATTTTCCAGACCGCAAACGCCGTGTTCGACGAGAGCGGCATCGCGGCGGTAACC
Source organism: Polyangiales bacterium (assembly GCA_041389625.1). Lineage (GTDB taxonomy): Bacteria > Myxococcota_A > Polyangia > Polyangiales > JAWKRM01 > JAWKRM01. The sequence goes on along the minus strand of JAWKRM010000022.1, from coordinate 48,386 downwards.
GTCGCGGGCATCGTCGTTGGCAACAGCCACACCCGCATTCACCGGGAGCTCGCCGAGTTCAAGGAGCAGCTCACCCTCCTCTTTCTCGGGATGCTCTTCATCCTCCTCGCGGCGGACGTCCACCTGGCATCCGTCCGCGAGCTCGGCTGGCCCGGCGTCCTGACGGTGGCATGCCTCCTGTTCGTGGTTCGCCCCGTGAACGTGGCCGTGGCGACCTTCGGCAGCAGCCTCACGTTTCGCCAGCGCCTCTTCGTGGCGTGGATCGCGCCCCGCGGCATCGTCGCCGCGGCCGTCGCATCGCTCTTCGCGGTCAAGCTCGAGCGCGCGGGCATTGGCGGTGCGCGGTCCCTTCGAGCGTTGGTCTTCCTTGTGATCGCGAGCACGGTGATCTGGTCTGGCGTCACGGGGCCGTGGATGGCCAAGCTGCTCGGCGTGCGGAAGAAGTCGAGCTCGGGTTGGCTCCTGCTCGCGGCACACGCGTTCGCGCGAACGACGGCCCGCGTCCTGCGCGAGTGCGACGAGCCAGTTCTGTGCATCGATAGCGACCCGGTGCACATCGGCGCAGCCGAGGCCGACGGGCTCCGCGCGCTCCACGCGAATGCGCTCGAGGAACGCACGCTCCAGCGAGCCGAAATCGACACGCGGGCCGGCGTGGTGGGTGTGAGCACGAACGAGGAAAGCAATGTCATCTTTGGGCAAACCGTGCGCCGGCTCGCCCGCGACCTGCCATGCTACGTCGCCATCGACCATTGGACCCAGGGCATCACGCCCGGCATCGTCGAGCACGAAGGCCTCCGGGTCGCCTTTGGCGGCGCGATCGACATCGAGCTCTGGAATCGCCGCATCGAGGAAGGCGAGGCGATCCTCGCGTGGTGGCGATGCACCAGCTCGCGCGACGCCGATTCCATCGCGCATCGGGGGGAACTGAACGCCCCGCACGTCGTTCTCGTCCATCGGCGCGGGACCACGGCCCGCCCCTTCTCCCTCGGGATTCACCTCCGCCGCGGCGACGAAGTGGCCGTTCTCATCGACAGGCACCGCGAAGCCGAGGTGATATCGCGCATGCACGCGGCGGGTTGGGCAAAGGTCGGCGACAGTTCACCCGCGCCTAGTTCGACCCTGCGTCGTCGTGGGCTGCGACGAAGCCCTGCCTAACGCGCTCGGCCCCCCAGACGGTTGCGACCCTGAGCACGCCGTTGCGCGCGACGGCGCCCAGCAGGATGCCCGCCCCGAACGCCGCGCCCACCGCCGTTGCGGGGTGTTCGGCGATGTACTTCGTGACCGAGCGGCGATAGGCAGCGATCTGATCACCGAGTTCGAGCACACTCGTCCCGAGCTGCGCAACGACATCGCGATGCGGTCGTGGCGCCTGCGAATCGCGACGCGGCCGCTTTGACGTGCTGTGATTTCCCATGCCCACAGTTGCTGCATCGGATGTGCCAACGGCGTACCCCGCTCCACCTCAAGCGATACGGTCGTGCTCGGAGGGTCGAACCGTCGCACCGCGGCATATCGCCCCGTGGCAATTCAGGTCAGTCCGGTGGCTGCGCTGCCCCGCGCTCCGCCTCTCGCTCTCGGCGGAGGTTCAGCGCCTCCACCGCCAGCCGTACGGCGAGCGGCCCGAGCAAGATCCCCCACCCACCGAATGCAAGCAGTCCGCCCAGCATTGCGACAAACACTACGAACGAAGGCAATTCGAGTTTTCCAAACCTCGCGAGCACCGGCCGAACGAAGTTGTCAGCCACGGAGACAATGATCCCGAATCCGAGCAGCACGAGGGCCGCAACCGGGCGGTCTTCCATCCAGAGTCCCGCGGCAACCGGGCCCCAGACGATGGCGGTACCGACGGAAGGAATGAATGCCGCGACGAACGTCATGAACGCGAGGACAAAGACGCTCGAAACGCCCACCACCGCGTAGCCGATGCCAGCGACCGCTGCCTGAAGCAGCGCCGTTCCACCGGTCCCGACGATCAATCCGCGGCCCGTCTCGATGAACGCGCCCGAGAGGCGTTCGAAATCCTCCGTGCGCAGCGGGACCCGCTCGGCGATCCAGCGATAGGTCGCGTGACCGTGCTGCAGGAATACGTAGACACCGAGCACGAACACCACCGCGCCGATGGCGAGCCTGGTTGCGGCGTCGGCCACGTAACCAAGTGCGGCCATCGCTGCCTCACCGTGTTCCCGCAGAAATGCGCTGGCGGACTGCGGATCGAGTTTACCTTCGCGTAGAAGCGAACGACCCGATTCGCCGGAGATGACGGATCGAATGGCGTGCTGCGCATCCTTTGAGTGCGTGACCGTCTGAGCAAGCTCCGCAGTACGCGCAGCAAGCGAAACCACGGCGAGGGACAGCGGCACGAGCGCCACGAGGACGATTCCAGTGGTCACGATGGCTGCACCACGACCGCGGTGCCGTCCGCCGCGCGAAAGCTTCCGAAGGAGCGGTCGCGCAAGCGCCGCAACCCAGCAGGCCAACACAAGGGGAGCCCAAAGCGGTCCTATCGCCATCAGGCCACCGATCACGAGCAGCAAGGTCACCCAGCGGAGCGCAGTCGTCGTCGACGCGGGCGCTTCGCGTTCCGCTGCCCGAGCGCGAATCCTTGCGGAGTGCGAGGAACTCATGGGCGCCCCCGAACCTGCGCGCCCACGGCCGGGGCCCTTCGCCGACGCTCGAATTCCGCGTTCAGCTCCGCTCCGAAGACCGTCAGGTACGCGGACACGTAGATCCACATCAGCAGGACAACAATGCCCTCGATGGCGCCGTACATTGTTCGAAGCCCAATGGCGTACTCGACGTAGAGCCCGTAGGCCGCTGTGCCGAGTACCAGGAGGAGCGTGGCCGTGGCCGCACTCGGAAGGACATCGCGCCAGCGCGGCACGGGACGGCGTTCCGGCGCATAACGGTAGAGCGCACACACGGAAACCAACGTCCCCGCCGCGAACAAGGGCCAGCGAAGGAGGTCCATGGGCGCATTGAGCTCGAACACGGCGGCCAGCGTGGGCAACGCGAGGGTGGTCGGAACGAGCACCATCGCGCAGGCAGCGGCCACCGCGGTGAAGAGAAGCGCGACGCGCTTTCGCGCCAAGAACGACTTTCGGATCGTGCCGGCGTGCGCGCGGTCGACGGCCCGGACCACCGCATCCATGCCGAGGGTCGCGCTCCAGAAGGCCGCCCCCACGGAGATGACGGCGCTCAAGCTGAGGTGGTCCGGCGAGGCTCGAACCACCGACGCGAGTTCCCGAGAAACGAACGCCGCCGCTTGGGCCGGCAGGACCCGCGCGACGCCGTGGCCAACGACCGCGACATCGCGCGGATCGGCCACAAGTCCGTAGATGGACATGACCGCCACGCAGAACGGGAACAGCGCAAACAGTCCATAGAAGCCAAGTCCTGCAGCCACCGTGGCGACATCGTCTCCCCTCGCCTCACGAATCGAACGCGCGAGTGCGGACACCCACGCTCGGACGTCCGCCGGACCGCCACACACGGCCCCTCTGGGGGCGTGCGCGGCGGCGCGGGATACGGACTGCGGAGGGTCCGCAACGAGTCGATGGGGCTGGGCCATACCGAGCTACCCGTCCCTAGGGAACGATGCCCGCGCAGTCGGCGGCGCACATGAACCCGGATTCCACACACGACTGGCCGTCGATGCACGCCGAGCACACGTCCACCTTGTGATCAAAGTCTTCGTTGTCGTTGGCCTTGTCATCGCAACGATCGAAGCACGCCTCTTCGTCGTAGTCCGAGTCGAAGCACTCGGCGTACTTCGAACAGATATCGTTGCAGTCGATGGCGGCGTCGATCTCGTCGGCACAGCCGGCCACGCCGAACGCGAGCGAAGCAGCAACGAACAGTGAGGCGATTACGCGATTCCGTTCCATTTCGAGTTCTCCTTGCCCGCACGAGGGACGCGAACTGCGTCCTCGCGGTGCGCGATGCACTACTGCAGGCCGCGTGCCGGCCGCCTCAAGCCACACCGAGGGGAAATTCCCGCTGCACTTGGGGCGCGCGGGACCATGCGATGAGGCGAATCGCCCCACGGCTCATCGCCGCCACGCGCGCGGACGACTACGCGCTAGTGCGCGCGTGAATCGCGGCCGAGAGCGCTTCCATGTCCACGGGCTTCGTGTAGTGCGCATCGAAGCCGGCACGAAGCGTCGCGTCCCGCTCCCGCGGGTCGGAGAGGCCCGTCAGCGCGGCGGCAAATCGAATGTCGACGGGGCGACCACCCTCAAACCGCGCATGACCGTGCCCGTCGGGAAGCCTCAAATCCGTCACGACGGCATCGAAGGACGCTTCGGCAATCGCGGAAATCGCACCCGCGAGCGTCGCGGTCGCGGTTACCTCGAACCCCAGGTCCTCGAAGTAGAGGCCCAGAAGGAACCGCGCATCCTCATCGTCATCGACAATCAGCAGTCGCTTCGCGCGCATCCGGCACAAGTAGCACGACTGGCAGGTTCCGCGAATGGACCATCAGGTTCATCGCCTGGAGTGCGCGCGTTCCCAAATGGAAACCGAACATTCCGCTCGCGTGATCCCGAAGACTTTCCGGCTGCGCATCGTTCGAAATTTCGATTCGCACGCCCTGGCCCGTCGCCGTCACAGCCACCGAAACGGTCTTGATCGCGGTTCGGATTGCATGGCCAACGATCTCTTGCATCGCGAACATGAACCAGTCCGGATTCACGAACACCACGGCACGCGAGTCGGTGCCGCGTACTTGGATTTCCACATCCGCTCGGGCATCGAGCTCCTTCGCCGCCTCGACCGCTTCAGCAACCGCCGAACGGACGTCCACGTCCGTCGGCGCCAACCGCGCGGTCTGCGCGCTGAGCTCTCCGTCACGTGACAGGCGTTCGGTGGCCCGCAGGACACGCCGGAGACCGCGTCGCGCCATCCCGACCAGGCGCACCGCCTTCGCATCGTCGTCGCCAAGCGCCATCGCCAGTTGATCGACGGCTCCCAGCGCCACGGAGACGCCGCCCCGTTGGTCGTGGGCAATGCTCGCAATGACCTCCGGGTCCCGCGCATCCGACCCGCTCATGGTCGTGACTCCGAATGGCGGATGTGATTCGGCGCCGTCGCGTGGGAAGACGCGCCGTTTCCGCTCGCCTTGGCCTCCGCGCGCGCGTTCTCTTCTCGCTCACGATCCAGTCGTCGATAGAGCGTGCGACGGTCGAGGCCAAGGAGCTGTGCGGCGCGGGATTTGTTCCCGTCGACGAGGCGCAATACGCGGGCGATGTACCGTCGTTCAAGTTCCGCGAGGGAAATGATCTCCTCCTCGGACTCGCCCAGGAACGGGTGCGACTCCGGGCGAAACACTCTCACGCGCTCCGGGAGGTCCTCCACCGTGATCTCGCTGAACTGGGCGAGCGCTATCGCATGCTCGAGACAGTTCTCGAGTTCACGCACGTTCCCTGGCCAATCGTACGCAAGGAGCCGCTGCGCGACGGGCGTCGTCAGCGACACGGCCTCGCGATTTGCGCCGGACGAAAGCGCACCCAGGAAGTGCGTGGCGAGCTTGAGCACGTCGTTCCCGCGTTCCCGGAGCGGAGGCACGTCGATACGAACCACGTGGATTCGAAAGAACAAATCCTGGCGGAATCGACCGGCGGCCACCTCCGCTTCAAGATCACGATGGGTTGCGGCCACGATGCGCGCATCGAAGCTGATTTCCTGGTCGCTGCCCACGGGACGAACGACATGCTCCTGGAGCGCGCGAAGGAGCTTCGCCTGCATATCGAGCGGCATTTCGCCGATTTCATCGAGAAACAACGTGCCCCCGGACGCTCGAACGAACAGACCGGTGCGTGTCGCCTTCGCGTCGGTGAACGCTCCCTTCGCGTGACCGAACAGCTCGCTCTCGAGCAGCGATGCGGGTACCGCGGCACAGTTGATCGCGACGAACGGGCCTTCGCTCCGTTCGCTCGCCGAGTGAATCGCCCGCGCCACGAGCTCTTTGCCAGTGCCGGTTTCGCCCGCGATGAGAACGGTTGCATCACTCGGCGCCACGCGGGCGATCAGGTCGTTCACCCGCCGCATGGAAGGGCTCGACCCGATAATCTCGGAGCTTGTACGCGACTCGACAACCGCTTCGCGGAGACGGGTCACCTCGGACTCGAGTTTGCGATGCTTGATCGCGCGCGCAACGCTGATTCCGAGCACCTTGCCGTCGATGGGCTTGACCAAGTAGTCGTAGGCGCCCGCGCGCATCGCGGAAATGGCGGTCTCCATCTTGCTGAGACCGGTAACGACGATGACCGGCGTCCCGGGGCGCGCACCGACGAGACGCTCGCACATCTCGACACCGGAGTAGCCGCCCATCCCGAGGTCGGTGACGATGGCGTCGAACTCGCCCTTTACGGCCCGGTCGATGGACGCGTCGGCGGTCACAGCGGTTTCGACTTCGTAGCCGAGGCCACCAAGCGCGGCTTCGAGCAGCGCGCACTGGTCGGCGTCATCGTCGATCACAAGCACTCGGTCTTTGGTCATCACCGCATCCTCCAGTAGGCGCCCCGCGTAGTGCGGAGAACGGTGCCCAGGTACCAAGCAACATTAGCGCCACATCTCTCAAGGCGAGGAATGGCCTTTTAACTCAATCTTTTCAGATGATTATCCCGGGGGTGACCAGGAACGACACGGGGCAAAGCGCCACACTGTAGCACTTTGCCCCGGTGCCGTGCCCGTCTGCTAGGACGCCGACGAGTGCCGGTGTGCCGCGGACTCGTTGTCACCGCGTTCGCGCCACGCGGGAACTTCCTCAAGGAACGCACGGAGCATCCACGCCATCTCCTCGTGCGCGGTGAAGATCCCGGTGAGGAAATCCGCGGTACCGCGGTCGCCGCACTCGGACTCTACGCTTTCCGCCGCCGTGCGAAGGTGCCGGATCACCGCTTCGTGATCATCGAGCAGGATCGACACCGCTTCCTTCGGATTCGGGACTCCCTCCGGCTCCTCCTTGAGCGTGGAGACCTCGAGGAAACCCTTCATCGTGGCAATCGGGAATCCGCCGAGTGCTCGAATCCGCTCCGCGATGGCATCCACAAACTCATTCACCTTCGCGTATTGCTCATCGAGCATGGTGTGGAGCGCCCGGAACTGGGGCCCGACGACGTCCCAGTGAGCCTTCTTTGTCTTCACGACGAGCAGCATCGCGTTCCCAAGCGCCGTGTTGAGCGCCTCAACGGAACCCTTCCGCTGCTTGTCGGTGAGACCGATGTGAAGGGTACGCATGCTCAGCTCCTCGTTGTCGAAGCGTCCGAGGCCGGCTGCCGATCCAGCTTCGACAGCCACGCGTCGATCTGCTGCTCCGCTTCTTCCTTCGCGGTCCCGTAGCGCTCCACAATCTTTCCGACGAGCTGCTGACGCTTGCCGCGCACGACCGCGAGGTCATCGTCGGTGAGCTTTCCCCACTGCGAGTGGATGGCGCCCTTCATCTGGTCCCATTTCCCTTCGATTTGCGTCCAATTCATGGTGTTTTGTCCTTTCGTTGGGGGGGCTTCGCCGGTGCGTATGCCACCGACCGCCCTTCGCCAAGGACGCTGTGCATCGGTCGTGCCATGGCGAAATCGCGCAGTGTCAGGCGATGTGACTTCGCGACGTGCTCGGTTCCCCGTAGCAACTTGCCGCAGCGGGGCATCGCGTCACGCCGCGTCGCAATCATTTTCCCCTGATTGACGCGCATGCGGTTGGCACGGGATTCGCTCTACTCACGTTCGCACAACGCAAAGCCAATGGAGACCAACGCCATGTGCCCAAACACCAACCACAAAGAATCCACTCGCAACTCGGATCCGTCTCGTCGCGAGCAGAACGCACTCAACCGCGCAGAGTCCGAAGGCATGGGCCGCCCCGAAACCCCGCGACGCGACACCCGTGACGCGCGTCCAGACGCACACGACGGCGCGAACCAAGGCGAAGGCGACAAGCGATCCGCACGCCGCTACAACAGGCGCGTTCGCAACGCTGTGAAGAACAACCACCTCGAGAACGCCGCCAAGGCCGCGCGCAAGGCCATTGACGGCGACGAAGGCCCCGAGCTTCGCGAGGCCGAACGACGCGGCAAACGTGGCAACCCACCCCGCCACAACTAACCCTTCGGCCACTTCGGAACGCAAATCATGTCCATCGCTTCACAAAAGCGAGCAGCAGTCCTCCTTCGCACGCTCGCCGCCCTTGTTCTTGTCGCGCTCGTCGCGATTCCCACATGGTTGGTCGCGACCCGTTCGGGTCGTGGGCACATCGCCGGATGGATCGCCTCGGGACTTGAGCACGAGATACCAGGCACCGTCGCGCTCGATTCTCTCTCGTTCACGGGACCGGACACACTCCACGTCGAGCGACTCACGTTCTCGTCGCCCGGCGGCCGACCCGTGGTGGATCTTCGCGACGTCAGCATCGACGTGTCCGTCGGAGCCATGCTTCTCGGCAAGTTCCACGCGGACAACGCTCAGGTGCGCGGCGGCGAGGTAAACATCGACGAGCGTCCCGACGGCTACACCGAACTCGAGATCACATTCTCGAAACCAGGACCCGCGGAAGGGAAACCCGCCGACCTCGACATCGAGAATGTCCGATTCGACGACGTGACGATGAACGTGAACTTCGCTGATGGCGGACGCGTCGTGGCCAAGGAGCTCGCTGGGTTTTTGCGAATTCGAAATGACCCAGAAAAGCCCGGAGTCGTCATCCGGATGGACGGCGTCAGCGGCAAGCAAACCGAGCCAAGCCTCGCGGGCATGCACTTTGACCTCGAGAACGTGGCGGGTCGCGTTCGCGGCGCGCGACGCGAGGTGCTGCGACTCCGCGGCGACCTCCGAACGGACGACGACCATCTAAAATTCGACCTTGAATACGCGAACAGGAAAGAGCGCCCCGTGGTCGTGAAGATCGACGCCGTCGACACCACCCCAGCCTTCGACGTGATCGCTCGTGTTGCGGATGCGTTCGTCCTCCCGAGCGATGTCGACCTTCAATTTGAGTAACCCGATTCAAGGACCCGAACCACCATGTACAGACGTCCACATTCCATCCGCACGACCGCCGCGTTCCTATCGCTGCTCGCCCTCGGCACGCTTGCTGCCCGCCCCGCGCGAGCGGACGACGCGAGCGGCACCGTCACGGTCAACCCCATCGACCTCGTCAACGGATACGTCAACTTCGAGATCGATACGGCCATCGCATCGGCCCTCTCCTTCCACGCCGGTCTCAATTTCCTCGTCTGGGACGGAGTCTGGGAGGAGCATTCCGGTGACGCGTTTGCCATCGCGCCCGAGCTCGGACTTCGTCTCTACCCGTTCCTGAGCGCCCCCGCCGGGCTCTGGATTGGACCATTCGTCGGCGTGGCGTACGTGAGCGTGGACAACGGCAACGACTCCGCCTCGACCGCGGGCGTGTATGCCGGCGGTGAAATCGGGTTCACGCTGATTCTGTTCGATTTCCTCGCGGGCTCGGTGGGCGCCGGCCTCGGCTACCAGGACCTAAGTGCGGTCGTGGACGGTGCGCGCATCGGCCCGCACGGCGTTCTCCCGCGCTTCCGACTTGGGCTTGGGTTCGCCTTTTAGCGACACGGACATACGCCGCGGAAGCACGACCGTAAACGTCGTACCCGCCGCTTCGTCGGACTTCACGTCGACATGCCCTCCGTGGGCCGTCGCAATCTGGTCCACGATGTAGAGCCCAAGACCCAAGCCGTCTTTCGCATTCCCACGCGAGGCCTCCGAACTGCCGCTCCGGAACGGATCGAAGAGCGACTCACGCAACGACGCCGGGATCACACCACGGTTATGGACCGAGAGACGGACCGCCTCGACCGCTCCCCCATCGAGCTCCACTCGGATGGGCGACGTGGTGTCCCCGTGACGAAGCGCATTCGAGATCAGATTCGAAAACAGCTGTCCGAGACGGTCGTCATCCCACTGGCCATCGAGATCACCTGCAAGGACCACATTGATCTCGCGTTCGGGACACACCATGTGCGCCTCCTCCGTCGCTCGATGCGCGGCTTCCCCGAGATTCATCGGCTTCGGGCGAATGGGGATCCCACCGCCCAAGCGTGCGCGAGCAAGATCAAGCATATCGTCGATCATCCGACTCATGCGCTTGCCAGCGCGACGCACCCGCTCAACCACGTTCTTCGCGCGCTCGTCCTCAGCCCGCGACGAGAGAACTTCGCTCGAGAGCAAGATGGCACCCAGCGGGTTTCGAAGGTCGTGGCCGAGCACCGCCGTAAAGAGCTCATTCAGGCGGAGCGTTTCCTGCAGCTCAAGCACCAACTGCTCCCGCGCTCGCTCGGCGCTTCGCTGCTCCGTTGTGTCGCGTTCGATGACAAGCAGTTGTTCGGGTTCGCCGTCGGCACCTCGAATGGGCGTCACGACCACGTCCCACCACGTGGAGTCGCCCCCCGGCACGTCGATCCGCCCACGGAATCGACCAATGCCGCCTGCCCTGGCCGCGCGCAAGGCATCCTCGGCGGCCGCGCGCTCGCCTCCCCATCGGTCGAGCCAGTTCTGCCCTGCGGCCGTAGGCGGCTCTGAACCGGCCGCCGCGCGCCCTGCGGCTTCAACCCGCAGCACGGTGCCCGCGAGGTCGAGCACCTCAATGCAATCGCTGCTCCCCTCGAGCATGCGCTGGCGAAACTCTTCGCTCTTGCGCCGAAGTTCCAGTTGCTCCGCCAGGGCGCGACGGTGTCGATGAAGGTCCAGGAACGTCTGAACTTTGTTCCGCAAGATGTGGGGTTCAACCGGCTTGAACAGGAAATCGACTGCACCGGCCTCGTAGCCACGAAACACGCGATCACGATCACGGGCGCCGGCGGTCACGAACACAATGGGCACGTACTTCGTTCGCTCAACCCACGCATGAGCTCGGCGAGTTCGAAGCCGTCCATCTCCGGCATCTGCACGTCCACAAGCGCGAGGGCCACGTCGTGCGTGAGTAGCAGCTCCAATGCCTCTCTTCCCGAGTTCGCCTTCAGGATCTGTACACCGTCCTGCTCAAGGAGCGCTTCGAACGCGAGGAGATTCTCCGGGAAGTCATCGACCAGGAGCAGGCTCACGTCTCGCTGCAAGGCCGTGCGAATCAACGCATCCCTCCCACGCTCGGGAAACCGCCCATGAGCACGGAGATTTCCGCTGCACTCGCCACGAAATTCGCATTCGACGCACGGAGCGCCGCACGGGGCATTTCCGGTACGATTGCCGTGTTTGGGTCTTGAACGATGGTGATTCCTCCGATTCGAGCGATGGCCGCGAGCCCATCCGCACCATCCTCGTTCGCGCCGGAGAGCACAACCCCCGCAACGCGATCCGCGTACGCAAAGGCGGCCGACTCGAAGAGCACATCAATGGAAGGCCGGGAATGGTGGACAGGTGCGTCCACCGAAAGCGCAAGCGTCCTGTCCCGTTCCACGAGGAGATGGTAGTCGGGAGGCCCGAAATAGATGGTGGACGCCGCGATCGAGCATTTGTCCTCCACCTCGACGACGGCGTGGGCGCATTTCGCGCGAAAGATCGGCACCAGCAAGCTCGCGGCGTCCGAAGGCAGGTGCACGACGACGATCACCGGTCGCGGCGCCTGTTCACCCAGGTAGGGAAGGATGTCGCTTAGCGCTTCAATGCCGCCCGCGGACGCGCCCACCACGAACGCGTCAACCCGGGCCGCAATGCTCTTCAATCGTGGAGAATGCGCCATGCTCAATACCGCTGATAGATGCGTTCCTCTCGAGCGAATTCGGCAAACGCCGCAGCATGGGAAGAGTGGCGCAACGTTTCCTTCGCGCCAAGCGCGAGAAATCCTCGTCGGCAAAGCGAATCCCGAAACAACGCGATGGCGCGGTCCTGGAGTTCACGATTGAAATAGATGAGCACGTTTCTACAGGAGACGTACTGCACTTCCGCGAAGACGCTGTCGGTCGCGAGGCTGTGGTCCGAGAACACAATTCGCGAACGAAGGGAACGGTCGAACGTCACAGCGTTGTATCCGGCCGTGTAGTGGTCCGCGAGCGCCCCGTTGCCCCCCGCCCGTTGGTACGCTTCGTCAAATTTCTGTAGGCGGTCCTCGGAGTAGACGCCAGCCTTGGCCGTTCGCACGCTCCGAGGGCTGATGTCGGTCGCGTAGATGAGCGAGCGTTCAAGCAACCCCTCTTCGCGAAGGACAATGGCGAGGGAATACGCCTCCTCGCCGGTGCTGCAGCCGGCAACCCAAAGTTTGAGCGACGGATACGTGCGAAGCACCGGCACGACCCGCTCGCGAACCGCCCGAAAATGCGCCGGATCACGAAACAGATCGCTCACCGGAACCGTGAGAAAATCGAGGAGCGTTGAGAATGCACGCGCGTTTCGGAGAATCTCCGACTGAATCTCCGACAGTGTCCGGAGCCCGAGCTTCTTCAGGGCCTGCCCGAGGCGACGCCGCAGCGATGCCTGCGAGTAGTCGCGAAAGTCGTAGTGATACCGCTTGTAGATCGCGTCGAGCAGGAGCGCGATTTCGATATCAATGTCGGAGGTTTCAGACAGCATATTACCTGTGGAGCCACACCCTCATGAGTGACAGGAGCTTGTCGACATCGATCGGCTTCGCCACGTAGTCGTTCGCACCCGCTTCGAGACACCGGTCCTGGTCATCGGCCATGGCCTTCGCTGTGAGCGCGATGATCGGCAGTTTCTGGAACTGCGGCATGGCGCGAATGCTTCGCATCGCCTCGTACCCATCCATTTCCGGCATCATGATGTCCATCAGGACGATGTCGAGCGCTGGCGTCCGCATGACACGCTCAAGCGCTTCGCGGCCGTTGCGCGCGACCTCAACCTCCGCACCTCGCGACTCGAGAACACGGCTCAGCGCGAAAATCGCACGCACGTCATCCTCCACGATGAGTACGCGTCGACCCTCGAAGAGCTTCTCTCGATTGCGCGCGTCGCGAAGCATTCGCTGTCGCTCGGGCGGTAGATTCGCCTCCACCTGGTGCAAGAAAAGCGAGACTTCGTCGAACAGTCGCTCGGGGGACTTCGCCCCTTTCACGATGACGGATCGAGCGTACTGGCCAAGTTCCGCTTCCTGTTCCGGCGTGGGGGTCGTGCCGGTGTACACAATCACCGGAGGGAACGCGCTTCCAACCTGCGCCGCCATGGATCGGAGCAGCTCAAAGCCCGACCGATCTGGCAGCTGGAGGTCGAGGACGACGCAGTCGAATCGCTTTTCGCGGAGCGCCGCCAACGCCTCGCGCCCATCCCGTACGCCCTCGACCGAGACTTCGTCGCTGGTCAGGAGTCCCGAAATCGCCTCTCGTTGCGCGTCGTCGTCTTCCACCACGAGAACGATGCCTGCGCGGTGTGCGGATCGAATCTTGAGACGCTCGATGGCCGAACGCAGCTCGTGGCGCTCCACGGGCTTCAGCATGTAGCCGACGGCCCCAAGATCGAGCGCAGCTCGCGCGTGGTCCTCGCCCGAAATCACGTGCACGGGGATATGGCGCGTCTCCGAGCTTCGCTTCAACCGATCAAGGACCGACAATCCAGAGTGATCCGGAAGCCGAACATCCAGGACGATGGCGTCGGGCGGATCACGAAAGGCAAGCTCCACCGCCGCATCCGCCGTCACGGCGATCTCGCACTCGAACTCGAGTTCGCGTGCGACGTCGCAGAGCAGCGAAGCAAAGCTCTCATCGTCCTCGACGATCAAGATTCGCCGCGCGTCGGAGTTCGTCTTCGGCTTGGGTTTCGACTGAACCACCCGGAAGAGCCCGCTTGAACTCGTTGAAACCTCGCCATTTGCCGGCGCCGGCGGTTTCGATTCAACACGTGGCCCGGACCACGAGACGGGCAGCTCAAGCCTGAACGTGCTCCCCGCACCGAGTTTGCTCTCCACCTCGATGTCGCCGCCCAACAATCGAGCAAGGTCCCTCGAAATGGACAGACCGAGCCCCGTACCACCGTACGACCGCGACATGCCGCCTTCGACCTGCCTGAACGCTTGGAAAATGAGCGGCTGCTGTTCCTCCGAGATGCCGATCCCCGTATCGCGCACCTCGAGGCACACGCGTCCCCCATCACGCATTGCGACCGAGACTCGCACGGAGCCCTTCTCGGTGAACTTGATCGCGTTGCCGATCAGGTTCTTCAGAACCTGCTCGAGACGCTGTCGGTCGGTCACGATCTCCGCGGGCACGTCCTTGCTGGACTCGACTTCAAACGCGAGACCCTTCTGCTTTGCGACCACCTCAAACTGGGCGTGCATCGCGGAGAGCACGTCATCGATTTTCGCGGACGCGGGCTGAACTTCGACCCGCCCGGCTTCGATCTTGGAGAGGTCGAGCACGTCATTGATGAGATCGAGCAGGTCCGCGCCGGCCGAGCAAATCGTATCAACGTACTTGAGCTGCTCTCCGCTGAGATTGCCTGTGCGGTTCTCGCGCAAGAGCTTCGCGAGGATCAGCGAGCTGTTCAGCGGCGTCCGGAGCTCGTGGGACATGTTCGCCAAGAAATCCGACTTGTATTGGTTCACGCGCTCAAGCTCAGCGTTCTTCTCCGCCAAGTGCTGGTGGGCGCGCAGGAGCTCCGCGCGACTTGCTTCAAGTGCACCGGATTGCTCCTCCAGTTGCGCGTTGGTTTGCTCCAATTCGGATTGCTGATTCTCGAGCTTCGCATGTGACTCGAGGAGCGCCCGGCTCTGCTCCTCCAACTCCTCGTTCGAGACACGCAACTCCTCCTGCTGCGTCTGAAGTGCTTCCGTCTGCTCCTGGGTTTGTTCGAGGAGCGCCAGTACGCGCATGCGGTAGTAGGCCGTTCGAAGCGCCATGCCGGCCTGATCCGCGATGGTCCGCAGAAACACCCGGTCCCGCGCGGTGAGCGGCCGGAAAAATCCGAGTTCAAGCACGCCCTGCACGCTGCGCTCAGCCTTGAGCGGAACCAGCACCAAGTGGGACGGCGCGGCTTCGACGACGTCCGATTGGAGATGCAAGTGCTCCGCGGGCACGCCCTTGACCTCAAGTAGTTCGCCGTCGGATGCGGCCTGCCCCACGATGCCCTCGCCAAAGGAGAATCGACGCTCCGTGCGCCCCTCGTCCGCGAGTGCGTAGCTCGCACGACGGAGCAACGTCCGATCGGGCTCCGCACCATAGAGGGCTCCGACGCTCGCATGCGTATACGAAGCGACGAATGAAACGATGCGGCTGGCCGCCTCATCCACACTCGACTCGTCTAGCAACAAGGAGGAAAGCTTTGCGACGGCGCCTCGGACGTTGGACTCCTCCGCGCGGGCGCGGAAGTCACTACGAACGACGATGGCGGCCAATCCGATCAGAACAAACAAGACGACACATCCGCCCACCGTCACGGCCGTCGAAAGGGTGATTTCACCCCGTAGGTTGTTTGTTCGCTCGTCGAGGTTCTCTCGCTCGGACTGGGCCAATTCGCGCAACAAATCACGAAGCCGGTCCATGGTGCGCTTGCCGAGGCCGGATCGAACGATGGCAATCGCGTCCGCGGTTTCCCGCGCCCGGCGCAACTCGATGGTCGAATCGAGCTCAAGAAACTTCGAATGGATCAGCCCATCGAGTTCATCCGCACGAACTCGCTGATCCGGATCGGCTGCCGCTAGCCGACGGAAGACGGCAAGGTCCCGCTTGATCTCCCCTCGGGCAGCCTCAAGCGGTTCTAGGTACGCCGCATCGCCCGTCAGGAGGAAGCCACGCTGCCCCGTTTCGGCATCCGCCAGTGACCCGCCGATCGATTCAATCGTCTGAAGCGCCTGGAGCGACCGCAGCACCTGCGTGCGTCGATACTCGCGCCCTTCGAGCGTGTGAAATGACGCGTAGCCGACCACCGCGATCACCACCAACGCGATTCCGAATGCCACCGCGGTGGTCCGCGGCAAGAGTGGGACCAGGGTGCGAGCGAGGGGCGCCCCTTCGAGCTCCGCGTTCGTTCGCACGTTCAACGGAGCCCCCCTCGATGGACGGACGACCGACGGTTCGTCCGATCTTTTTCGTGGCTCCCAAGCATTAGAAGATCTGCGTGAATGCGCGAAGGCATGCGTTGGCAGGGACTAGCATGCCGGCCATGGCCGCCAACCAGGCGTATGCCACTCCGGTTCGATTTGAACGCGTTGGTCGAAGTGCCCGCGTGACGGGCTCCGAGTCACGACCGCAGGCCTCGGCCACGGTCGTCGGACGCGCCGCGTCCAGCGCGCTTCGATTTGCCCCGCTCGCCCGGCGGCACCGGTCCGACCCCGCGGTCACTTCGCGGAACGCGGCCCGCCATTCACCGAGGGACTGAAATCGATGCTGACGGTCCCGCGCGAGCGCTCGCGAAAAGAACGCATCTGCGACTGGAGTGAAACCGCCGTTGAAGAGCGTCACCGGTAGGAAGTCGCCGTCGTAGATCGCGACGCAGATCTGGCCCAGGCTCTCACCGTCAAAGGGCACGCGACCGGCAAGGCACTCGTACGCCACCACCGTGAGCCCCCACAAATCCGCGAAATGGCTCGGCGCGTTCACGCCGAACGTCTGCTCGGGGCTCATGTACTTGAGGGTTCCGAGGGTTTGACGCGCCTCGGTGATTGAATCCGCCCAACTTGCAGAGGCGATTCCAAAATCGATCAGGGTTGCATGGAGCTCCCCGCGCGTCCGCTCGACAAGAATGTTCGCGGGCTTGAGGTCACGATGGGTCACGCCACGGGCGTGGATGTGTTCGAGGGCATCGGCAATCTGGAGAACAAGGCTTTCCGCTTCGTCGATGGAGAGCGGCCCATGTTTCTCGAGGAAGTGATCGAGGCGCAGTCCGGGCACTTGTTCGAGGACAAGGAACGGATTCCCCGATTCATCCATCCCCCGATCGATGCCGCGCACGATGTGCGGGTGGTCGACCGCGAGCACCACATCGCCTTCGCGCTCGAACCGTGCTCGCGAGGCGGGGTCATCGACACAGAGCTCGCCGAGGACTTTGACCGCAAACACCTCACCGGCGGAGTTCGTCGCGCGCCACACCTGACCCATCCCACCCGCACCGAGCGGCGTCGTCAGTTGAAGTTCACCTACTTTGGTTCCGGGGATGGTGTGCATGACAAGTGCCTCGACAGGTACGGATTGCAACCGATGTGCCACGCGAATCAGCCGTAATTGCGCTGGAAAACCGCCAGCACGGCCCCATGGCGCGTTCCATTTCGCCACACGCTGCAGAAACGCCACGGTCGAGCGGTCAACGCGCTGCGGGCGGCACATCCGATCACCCGGATGGCCGCCCGCCGCGCACGCCGCTGGGGTTTGCTAGCGAGTTGTCGCGCCCGAAGGGTTCGACCCATTCGATGAGCTCGAGCCTCCGTTCTCCACAACGATTTCGACGCGCCGATTGTTCGCACGGCCCTCCGCCGAATCATTGCTGGCAACCGGGTCCGACTCGCCCTTCCCGACCGCGGTGATGCGAGTGCCATCCACGCCGTGCGACACGAGGAACCCGCGCACCGAATCCGCACGGGCCTGCGACAACCGCTGATTCGAGGCGTCGCTCCCGCGGGAGTCCGTGTACCCCTCGACCACGATAGACTTGTCGCCATACCCCTCGAGCGCCTCCGCAACCTGCGAGAGACGCGTCTCCGCCGCCGGAAGCAACGTGCTGGCGTTGGTCTTGAAGAGCACGCTGCCGGAGAGCGTGATCACGAGGTTCCGGTTCTCCTCCTTCACCATGGAAAGTTCACGAAGGCTCTCCATGGCCCGTTCCGCCTTGCGCTCCGCCTCCTCCCGGGCGCGACGCTCGGATTCGAGCTCCTGGCCCTGGGTTGCGAGGCGCGACTCCGCATCGCTCAGCTCCTCATGCGCCGCATCGCGCGCCTTGGCTGCGTGCTTCGCCTTCGACTCGAGCGTGGCACTGTACTGGTTCTGGGCATGCTCCTCGCTTGCCATCGCCTGCGATTGGTTCGCGTGCGCAGCCGCGATCAGCGCGCGACGGTGCGCGAGGTACGCGAGGTGCTGTTCCTCCGCAGACCCGGCGTCGTCATCGTGCGCAGCTTCGGCGCGTTCAAGCGCCTCGTGCGCCACGTGCACTTCCTTCGGGTTCACGCGAACGGCTTCGCTGTGTTCGAGGTTCTGGTACGCCGCGCGTGCGTCGACCAACTGCTCCGATGGCGCGGAACTACCTCCGCACGCAGCCGTCACTGCCAGGAAGGAAACTCCGAGAAGAGAACTGGGATTCATTTGCATGGTGTTGCTCCGAGTGGACAGAAAGAAGAGTTAAAGGGATTCGTTTTCAAGGGAATCCAGGCGGTCCCGAACGTGTTCGGCCTTTTCACGCATGTGTGCTTCGTGCGTCAGCGCGATGGCGAGCTCGGCGTCCACCTTCGCTCGCTCAAGGCGCATGCGCGCGTTCTCGTCTTCCCCCTCGCGAATGTCGTCTTCCGCAGCGGTCAGAGCTTCCTCCGCAAGCTGGAGGTGAAGCGCAGCCTTCGGTTCATTCTTGGCTCCGACTTCTTCGGCGCCCCGGATCGCGGAGCGCGCATCCGCGATTTCCTTCGAGTGTGAAGGTGAACCGGCGCACCCGAGCCCGAGGACGATGGATGCGAATGCGATGGATTTGAGCGTGTTCATGGGGTTTTCCTTTCACCGCCGCACTTCAGCTGTGCGCCGACGCACCGTTGACCTTGGTTGCGCGCGACGACTTGCCCACGGGCGTCGACGAAAACTGTGATTTCGCTCGGGCGACGTAGTCCTGGGATTTCTCCCGAATCGCGGCCCGCGCCTCCTCGCCGCTCACGGGCGCAAAGAGGACACCGATTCCAACGCCGATGGCGACGCCGGCGAGTGTCGCGCCAACCAGCGGAAACGCGCGACTGAGACCCGAGCGCCTCATCTCAAGGCCAAACTGGGCCAGGATGTCGTCGCGTGTGAGTTCGGCGACGGCGGGGACTTGCTTCTTGAGTCGTTGAATGGGGGACATGGCAAAAACCTCTCTTGTCTATGGGTTGAATGGTGAAGTTGGTGTCACAACGATTGAGCGATCGTCGCCTCAACCGGTCGGTGCTCGACGTCCGAAGACAAACGAAACGATTGCGAGCACAAGGAAGACCAAGAACAGAACCTTCGAGATTCCCGCGGCGCTTGCCGCGATGCCGCCGAAACCAAAGACGGCGGCGACCAGTGCGATGACGAGAAACATGGCTGCCCAATAAAGCATTGCTTGCGTCCTTTCGTTTTCTGCGGACGCCATGTCCGCGTTCGACAGACATTGCAGCCACTGTGCCACCGACTATTCGCAGAGCTTTTCCAGTCGCCCGTGCGCGTGAAGCGCGTGCGTCACAACCGCGACACCTCAGTGGGGCGCTTCGCCCCACACCAACCGCACGAGCGCGCACTGCTTTGGCGCACAACGCGGATTCAAACGTCGGCACGGCAAATGCTTCGATGTCGACGAGGGAAGAAGGTACGCATGAGAAAATCCCACCACCATCACAATCCCGCCTGGCTACGGCTGAGCCTCGTCCTCGCACTGATCGGTGCGGCCTGTGGAGGAGCCTCCGCAGGCCAACACGAGTCCCCCGCGAACGAACGCGCCGCGGGTCGCGCGCACGCGGAAAAGCCAGGCGAACTGCACACGCGGAGCGGCGACGCGGAGCCCGACCTACTACTCGATACGGAACTCGAGCCGGCGTCCACCAATTCGGAACCACAAGGCGCGCGTTCGCGCGCGACCGAGCCTCCTCCGAACCTCGCGATTCAACCTGCGGCGTTGGACGACACGCAGCTACCCCTCACCCCGGATCGCGCGTCGCTGTCGGCCATCGTGGAGGGTGCCCATCCCACGGCCGAAGCCTGCGTCCTCGCTGGAACTCGCGCAAAGATCCGAGCGCACATCACAATCCGGTCGGAAGGCACGGTCGAGGCCGTGGTGATCGAGGGCAAGCCCATCGAAGGTACGCCAGAAGCGCAATGCATCGTCAACGCGCTCACCGCACTCACGTTTCCCCGGTTCCGCGACCCGTACTACAAGTACGTGCACGTCTTCGAGTTCTAGGATGCGTCGGGCGCGTCGGTGCAATGAGCGCGAATGACACGAACCAGTTCCTTGAGCTGGATCGGCTTGCGCAGCATCGTCAACGGTTCGAGGTCGTCGACGTCTCCCAGTGAATCTCGGAACGCCGTCACGATCACCACGGGAATTGTCGCAAGCCGCGGGTCCTCTAGCTGTGCACGACGAAACGAGCGCCCGTCCATCACAGGCATCATCAAGTCGACGAGCAGCAACGATGGAAGCGTGGTTTCGCTTGTGAGCAAGTCGAGGGCCTCCCGTCCATTCGCAGCGCAGCGCACGCGGCATCCCTGACCTTCGATGATCTCGCGCAGGGTCTCACGAATGTCGTGATCATCCTCCACGACCATAACCTCCGGCACGCTCACGACTTCGCTCCCGTCGGCCGCACTGGCAGCCGGAGCTCAAGTACAGCGCCGCCGCCCTCCCGATCTTTCGCGGTCACGGTCCCACCATGCGCCGCGGCAATCTGACGCACAAGAAACAGTCCAAGCCCGAGTCCGCCAACGTTCTGAGCAGATGCGGCTCGTTCGAATCGAAGGAAGACGCGTTCCTTGTCGACATCGGCAATTCCATGCCCCCGATCCGCCACGGCGATCACGACTTCGTCGCCGTCGAGCGCGACACGGACCTCCACCAGCGCACCCGCGCCATGGTGGAGCGCATTTCCCACAAGATTCGAGACGATTTGTTCGACTCGAAGTGAATCCCAGCTTCCGTGAATGGCGGTCTGCGCATCCACCGCGATGCGTGTCCCGGCGCGCTCCGCGACCGCTTCGAATCGGCCGACGACCTCAAGAACGAGCGACACAATCTCGACGGATTCGTACGTGAGCTGGAGGCCGCCCGTGGCGATCCGCGAAACGTCGAGCAGTGTCTCGACCAGCTCCGACAGCCGACGACCGCTACGCAGGGATCGCTCGAGCTTTCGTGCGAGCACGGGTTCAAATCGATACGCATCCTCGGACAGGCTTTCGAGCTGAAGCAAAAGTGCAGTCAGGGGCGTTCGCAGCTCATGCGATGCGATGGACAGGAACTCGTCGCGCAGGCGGATGGCCTCGCGCGCCTGAGCAACTCGCAGCTGCTCAAGCTCGAGCTCGCGTCGAGCGGAAAGATCGCGCGTGACCTTTGCGAACCCAAGAAGCCGCCCTCCCTGATCGCGGAGCGCGGTGAGCACAACGCTCGCCCAAAAGCGCGAGCCGTCCTTGCGCACTCGCCACCCTTCGTCGATGAAGCGCCCCTCCGATTTCGCCGTTTGAAGGGCGAGAGCAGGCTTTCCTGCATCAACGTCCTCGGGGTTGAAGAAGCGCTCAAAACTCGAACCGATGACCTCGTCTGCTCGGTATCCCTTGATCCGCTCTGCGCCGAGATTCCATGTCGCAACGCACCCCTCGGTATCGAGGACGAACATTGCGTAGTCCTGCACGTTGTTGACGAGGAGTCGCACCAACTCATCCGCGGAAACGTGCGACGTGCTGTCATCGGTGCGCTCTGCACGCATCGGGTGGAATCTTGCACCCTTTCCATGCCGAGAGCGAGTCGCCCCCCACACCGAATCGCGTGGACGCTTTCGCCGTGGCAAGTTGCCTCACCCGAGGGATTCCACCACAGGCCCCCGTCCGCGTTCGCCGGCGCAACGCCTGGCATGGTGCGTGCTGCATCACCCGGCCATGGCACACGCACTTGAGCTCGTTTTAGCCAAGCTTGCGGATTGGCTCGATGCGGCCGTACGCATGCTCCCAAACCTCGCGGTTGCGATCGCGGTCCTCGTCGGCTTCTGGCTGCTCGCTCGGGTACTCACACGGGCGTTTCGGGGTCCCCTTCTGCGCGCCACCGAGTCCGAAGAACTGCCGCTTCTCACGCTACGATTCGCGAGGTTCGCGATCACGATGCTTGGCGTGGTTATCGCGCTCGGGGTGCTTCGACTCCAGGGTACCGTCAGTTCGATTCTCGCCGGCGTCGGGATTCTCGGCCTGGCCATCGGCTTCGCGTTTCAGGAAGTGGCCTCGAATTTCATCGCCGGCATCGTTCTCGCGTTCCGGCGCCCGTACCGCAACGGTCAGGTGATCAAGGTCGGCGACTTCTTCGGCACCATCGTGCGGAGCAATCTCCAGGTGACCGTGGGGCGCACATTCGACGGCCTAACCGTCTACCTGCCAAACAAGGACGTCGTGAACAATTTCGTCACGAACTACATGGAGAATGGTGAACGGCGCGTGGACATCACCGTCGGCGTCGCCTACGGGGACGACCTCGACGTCGCGGAAAAGACGGCACTCGAAGCCATCGCGAGGGTCGATGAACGCAACTCGGAGCGCGAGCCCGAAGCGACCTTTGAAGGGTTTGGAGACAGCGCCATCGATCTCGAGGTTCGGTTCTGGATCGATCCGTCGAAGCACAATTTCCTCACGGCGCGACACCAGGCGATCAAAGCCATCAAACGGGCATTCGACGACGCCGGCATCAGCATTCCGTTTCCGATTCGAACGCTGGAGGTGGATTCACGCCTCGTGAAGGCGCTGGCGCGCCCGAACGGGCAGGCGCCCCCTCGCCGTGAGCCACACGCTTCGCACGACGCCTAATCCATGGACGCGCAGTCACCGACCCAACGCCGGGCAACCCCGCTGGCGCCGCCGGGGATCACCATCTGCGATCCGTTCCAGAACACCGCATCGGCGCGGGCCGTCTTGCTCGCCCCACCGTCACTGAACACGGAGCAGCGGACTTCGTGCGTGTGCCCCACGGCCTCAAGCGCGGTGGCGCGGCCGAACCACTTTCGGCAGGCCTCCGCTCCCGCGGCCGTCTTGCCACAGATCGAACCCGCGCCGTTCAATCGAATCTGGGTCACCTCGACACTGTTCGCATAGCCATCGTCGAACACCTCGAATCGCACGTCGTGGGTGTGACCGGCGGAACCCGCCTGCGCTTTGCAGTTGCCCCACCAAGCCCCGCACCGCCCCGTCGCCGTGCCGTCGGGCATGCAAAGGACGTTTCCGAAGCCCCCCGCATCGAGCCCATACACGAGGCCGGTGGTGCCGCTTGCCACCGCACTGCCGTCGGCGTTCAGGAGCGAACATACAACAGTGTGCCCACAGCTCAGCGATTCGTCGGTCATCCCGTCGCAATCGTTATCCTGCTTGTCGCAGACCTCCTGGGGCGATGCGGGCGCAGAACACGCACCAAAGGTTCCCGCGGAGCAGGTTTGAGTGCCCGCGGCGTCGCAGGCATTCGTGCACGTCTTGGTCACGCCCTCGTCGACGCGACCGTCGCAGTCCTCGTCCGTGTTGTCACAGGTCTCGCCTCCGGCCACGCAATTTGGATCGATGCCGCCATCCGGGTCAGTGACGACAACTTCGTAGTTCTTGCACTTGCCCTCGGCACAGGTCTGTCCGTCCGGACACATCACCCCAACGCACTCACGTCCAAGGAACACGGTTGTACTGAACGACGTCCGCAGCTCAAACTTGGATCGCGTCTTCACGACAAGCTCGCCGGCGGCGTCGAGGAGCTGCACCTCGAGCTCGTACGTTCCGGCATCAATCCCCTCAAAGGTGGCGACGGCCACACCACGGGCGAGGTCATCCGCGGGCCGCAGCGCGTGGTCGAGCGCCCGCGTGCTCGCCCCGGACAGCGACGAGCGCGGTGCGGAAGCTCGCGAACGAATCCTCGGGAACGTCCGTGCGGGCCACGACACTGGGGTCGACGCCGTGGCTCGCGGGTGCAGCACACGATGGGCCAAGCGCCGCAACGAGGACCACGCCCCAAATCAGGATCGAGCCCCGGTCGCCTCCGTTCCGTCTCCCTCCCATCGCTAGCGGATGCATGCGGGCACCTCCCGGCGCCCGCTAGAATACGCGAGGGGCGGAACTATCGAGGAATTTTGGCCGGGATTCAGTGGGCGCGTTCGCGGTCGATGCCCGGGTGGCTGTCGTCCCCGGGCTCGTGGCGGGGTTGTCCGTGAGGTACGAACCGTCCTGCCAGGGAGCGACATGAGCGTTTCGCGCTCGTAGATGAAGTGGCTGCGCGACGTGGACGGTGGCATGTGCGCGCCCGTGTCCATGCGGATGGCGTCGCAGGGGCACGCCTCCACGCAGAAGCCGCAGAAGATGCAGCGGAGCTCATCGATCACGAAGCTCACCGGGTAGCGCTCGTAGCCGTAGCGCGGGTCACCCGGCTCGTATTCGCCGGGGACGATGTGAATGCACTGCGCCGGGCAAGCCGTGCTGCAGCACAGGCACGCCACGCAGCGCGGCGACCCGTCGTCTCGGTGTGTGAGGCGGTGGATACCGCGGAAGCGGTCGGGGTACGTGCGCTTCTCTTCCGGGTAGCTGATGGTGGCAATCTCGTTCATGCCCTTCGCACCGGGCCGTTCGCGCTCCTCAAGGGGTGCGATGCCCGTGAAGGTGTTCTTCATGAAGCGCTTCATCGTGAACGCGAGACCTTTGCCGATCTCGGACACGTACGAAGCTTCCATCAGGTTCGGGTCGGGTTTGGGACGAGTTTTGCCATGACTATCCTCGGATCGAGTGTCCTCGGTTCAAACCTGCGTGAAGTACCAAATCGCCAGGCCGTAGACGAAGATGAGCCCCAGCGAGATCGGCAGGATGTACTGCCAGCAGAGGCGCATGATTTGGTCGTAACGGAAGCGCGGGAGCGTCCAGCGAATCTGGAGCTGGAACCAAATGAGCAGGACGAGCTTCGCAACGAAGGCGCCCACCTGCGACGCGATGACGACCCCGTGCGGGAGCCACACGCCATCGGCCACGAACTGCCCCAGGCCCAACCACTCGAGGTTTAGACCGATGCGGCCATCGGGCTGGAGGAACGGCGCGTCGTAGCCGCCGAAGAAGAGCGTCGCGATCACCCCCGAAAGGACGACGACCTCGATGAACTCCGCCATGAAGAACATGCCGAACTTCATCCCCGAGTACTCGGTGAAATAGCCCGCCACGAGCTCACTCTCCGCTTCCGGGAGATCGAACGGGATTCGCTTTGTCTCCGCGATGGAGCACGCCAAGAACAACACGAAGCACGGGAACAGCGGAAGGATGCCCCACACGCCATGCTGCACCTGCCACGTGACGAAGCTCTCCGGGAGCAGCGTTCCGTAGAGCATGAACGCCGGGACAAGGGTGAGACCGAGGGTCACTTCGTAGCTCACCATCTGCCCGGCCGCGCGGAGGCCGCCGAGGAGCGCGAACTTGTTGTCGCTCGAATAGCCGGCGATGGCCGCGCCGATGACGCCCGTACCCGCCACCGCAAAGAGGAAGAGGATGCCCTGGTTGAGGGTCGCCACCTGGAGCGGAATGCCCGCGGCCGTGGTCGGCACCACCGCCCCCTTCGGGGCGGCGAGGAACGTGATCGCTCCGTCGGCCCCGAGCTGGGCATAGTCCATCAAGTGCTCCCAGTAGAGCATTCCGCCAAACGGCACGACCGCGAAGATCACGATGGCCGGGATGAGCGTCACGATGGGCGCCATGGCGAAGAGGAACTTGTCCGCCTTGGGCGGCACGAAATCCTCTTTCCAAACGAACTTGAGTGCGTCGGCGAGCGGGTGCAGCAGGCCGAACAACGTCACCGACTTCTTGTTGTCGACGAGCCAGGACACCACCGCGTAGAGGCCCGCGTGCAGCGCGAGGCCGAAAAACGTGATCCCGAACCACGGGTTCCCAAGGGTCGCCATGATGTAGCCCGCAAGTCCCGGGTGGCCGCCGGGGACCTCGGGCGGATCATTCCGAACCGCCGCGATGGCGATGAAGAGACCGGCCATGGCCACGCACGTCGCGAGGAGCGCGAGGATGCCGGCAATGTCCTTCGCAATGTCGGGGAGCATGAAGCCCGCGCGGACGGGACCAATGCGGTCCTGCATCATGGCGCTTTGTCGCCGCTCGGCCCAGACGAGCACCGGCGCGAAGGTGAAGATGATCACCAGGACGAAGCCGATTTTCCCCGCGGTCGCGAGGAGGAGAATCATCGTATCGCTCATGCCGAGGCTCCTGCGGTGAGGGCCGCTTCCTGGGCGCCGAGACCGATGGCCCCGCGCACGTCCTGAAGGGTCGCCGCGCCGAGGCTAACGCCCGCGCGCTTCGCGACCTCGTGGAGCGTGAGCCATGCTGGCTGGATACGCCCCTGCGCGGGAATCGCCCGCCGGTAGCCCTGCGCCGTACCCGCCGCGTTGATGAAGGTGCCGCTCGACTCCGCCCACGATGCGACGGGGACGACGGTGCCCGCGACCTGTGTCAGCGCGCCCGCGTTCGACGCGAGCACCACGCACACGTCCAGTCGCGCGAACTTCGCGAGCTCCTCTTCCGATTCCGCGCTCACGTGCCCGAGGGCGAACACAGCGTCGACCTCGGCCTGCTCCACGGCGGTGATGAGATCGGCAAGGGGCTTCGGGTCGGCCCCGAGGGCCTTCCGCACACCCGCGCGGTTTGGGTTGTTGTCCGCGTTGCGGAGGATGCTGTCCCCTTCCCAGCCGCGGTTTGCCGCAGGTAGAAGCGGTCCGTGCCAAGCACGTCCTTTGCGAACCGAACGAACGCGTAGTTGTCCTCGGTCGAGTGGTGCGCCGAGAACCACGGCCACCTTCCCGCCCTTGACGCGCTTGGCGTTCGCGGCGGCGGCGTCGAGTGCCGCCTCATAGGGCACCGCGTCCCGCGAGCTGCCGCGGCCTTCAAGCCCAACGAGGACACGATTCTCGTGCACTTCGCGGTACGTCATCATGCCGTCGTCGCATCCAGAACTTGTTCACGCTTTCGTTGTCCCGCGGCCGGAGACGGTAAACGCGCCCGTAGCGCGGGTCCGAAATCGACGTGCGTGTTGCAGCCCGTCGCGCAACCGACGCAGACGCCGGGCTGTGATTTCAAGAACCACGCGCGCTTTGAAACGGAAGTCGCGGCTCGTGAGCGCACCCACGGGACACACATGCTCCGTCATGAGCGAGTACTTGTGATCAAGCTGTCGTCCGGGCGCGAGAACGATTTCGTTCTGGTTTCCGCGCTGGCGCATGTCGAGGACGTGATCGCCCACGAGCTCGTCGCAGACGCGGATGCAGCGCGTGCACATGACGCAGCGCTCGGCGTCGTACACGATGGTCGGACCGAAGCGTACGCCCTTGGGTTTGTGCACGGGCTCGGTGTGCTTGCGCTTGCGCGTGTGCTGGTGCTCGAGCCAGTAGTCTTGGAGCTTGCACTCACCGGCCTGGTCGCAAATCGGGCAGTCCACCGGGTGATTGAGGAGCAAGAACTCCTGCACCGCCTTGTGGGCCTGCTTGACGTTCTCGCTCTCGGTGGAGATTTCCATCCCCTCCGAGACCTCGATTTGGCACGCGGGCTGGAGCTTCGGCTTCGTGTCGGGGACCCACGCATCCTTCGCCGCGTCCCACTTGAGGACGGGCATCATCATCGGACGCGCGCTCTTGATCTCCACGAGGCACATGCGGCAGTTCGCCGCCACGCTGAGCCCGGGATGCCAGCAGTAGTGGGGGATGTCGATACCCTCACGCCATGCGGCGCGGATGATCGTGTCGCCCTTGGTGAAAGGGATTTGCTTCCCGTCGAGAGTGAATGTCGCCATGTCGGACTACCTGTCGCACTCGCCGCCGATCATGTTGACCGACCCGAACGTGGGGATGATGTCGCTGATCATGTCGCCGATGAGCATCTCGCGGCACGCCTGCAGGTTGAACCAGCACGGTGGGCGAACGCGGACGCGGTACGGCGTGCCGCTGCCATCGGAGACGATGAAGAACCCAAGCTCGCCGTTCCCGCCCTCGGTGAACGAATAGACCTGGCCCTTCGGCGGCTTGATGCCCTCCATCACGAGCTTGAAGTGCGCGATGGTGGCTTCGATGGTCGTGTAGACCTCGTTCTTCTCCGGCAGGATGTAGCGAAGGTCCGGCGAGTTCACCGGGCCGTCGTCCGGCATCTGCTTGATCGCTTGGAGAATGATGGAACACGACTGGCGCATCTCTTCCATGCGGACGAGGAAGCGGTCGTAGTTGTCGCCGTCGTGCCCGATGGGCACTTCAAAGTCGAAGCGGTCGTAGAGCGAGTACGGGTGCGCCTTGCGCACGTCGTAGTCGACGCCCGTCGATCGGAGCATCGGGCCCGTCACACCGAGGGCGAGCGCGCGCTCCTGGGAGAGGCTCCCCACGCCCTGCATGCGGTCGAGGAAAATGCGGTTCCGAAGGAGGAGCGTCTCCGCCTCGTTCACCGACTTGAGGACCTCGGGAATGAGTTCCGTGACGTCGCGTTTGAAGTTTTCGGTGGGCGGCTTCGCCATGCCGCCGATGCGGCCGAAGCTGTGCGTCATTCGGGCGCCCGTCTCGCGCTCGAGCACGTCCCAGCACCACTCGCGCACCTTCAAGAACCAGAGGAACGGCGTGAATGCGCCAAGTTCCATGGCGCCCGCGCCGTTGCAGGTGAAGTGGTCGCAGATGCGCGCAATCTCGCCGAGGATCACGCGGTAATACGCCGCACGCTCCGGCACGGTGATGCCGCAGAGCTTCTCCACCGCGAGCGCGAAGCCCACGTTGTTAAGCATGGGCGAGACGTAGTTGAGACGGTCCGCGTACGGGAACACCTGCGACCAGGTGCCGCGCTCGCACGACTTCTCGAATCCGCGGTGCAGGTAACCCGGCTGCACGTCCACGTTCTCAACGGTCTCCCCCTCGAGGTCGAGCACCATGCGAATCGTGCCGTGCATCGCGGGGTGCGACGGGCCCATGTTGAGGCGCATCGGCTCCGCCGGGAGCTCGAGCGCGTGATCTTCGTCAAACTCGTGTTCGATGGGTTCCATGGCGAACTATTTCTCCCCCGCTTCGAGGCGCTGGAGCTCGGCCTGCGCGATTTCCGAGTCGCTCAGCATGCGGCGCTCGCCTTCCTGAACAGCGATGGCCGGCGAAACGTGGTGCTCTTCGTGATGGAGACGCGCCTGCCAGTTCCGCGGCCCCAGGGCTGACCCATGTCGGCGCCGAAGGGCGGGACCAGGAACCTCCACTTCGCGGTACGGCACGAGGGCTGCGCCTTCTCGATGGGGTAGTCCTTCCGGAGCGGAAAGCCTTCGAACTCCGGGTAAAGCAGGATGCGCCGCAGGTCCGGGTGCCCATCGAAGGGAATGCCGAACATGTCCCACACCTCGCGCTCGGCCCAGTCCGCACCGGGCCAAACGTGGACGAGCGTCGGCACCTTTTCGTTCTCGGCCACGCGGGTCCGCACGCGGATGCGGTGCTTCTTCGAGTACGAACGCACGAGCACGAGCACATCGAACCGCGGTTCTTCCGGCGCACGCTCGGGCCAATCAATGGCCGTCAAATCCGTGAAATGGTCCATCACGCACGCGTCGTTGTCCCGAAGGAACGTCGCAACGGCGACCCAGTCCGACGGCGCGACACGCACTTCGTCGTCACCGCGGAAGTCGTTGACCTCGAGGATGCGCGCACCGAACTCGGCGACGAGCCGCTCGACCACCTGCTTGCTCATTCGCCACCTGCCTTCGAACCGACGTTCGAGCCAACGACGGGGCCTTCCTTCGAGCGGCGGAGTTGTGCCGACTCGGCGAGCTGCTTCGGCACTTCACGCGGAAGGACGGTCACCGCGGACGCGTCTTCGCCCTTCGTGATCTTCTCCTGGAGGAGCATGAGCGCGTCGAGCACCGCCTCGGGGCGCGGCGGACACCCCGGGATGTACACGTCGACGGGAATGATTTTGTCGACGCCCGGAATGGTCGTGTAGTTGTCGTAGAAGCCGCCGCACGAAGCGCAGGTGCCGAAGGCCACCACCCACTTGGGCTCGGTCATCTGGTCATAAATGCGCTTGAGCGCAGGGCCCTGGCGCTGCGAAATGGTGCCGACCACCCACAGCACGTCCGACTGGCGCGGGCTGAAGCGCGGGGCCTCCGCGCCGAAACGCGCGATGTCGTACCGCGGCGCGGCGACGGCGAAGAACTCCATGCCACAGCACGCCGTGGCGAATGGATACTGGAAGAGCGAGTACTTGCGCGCCCAGGCGAGGAGCGCGTCGAGCTTCGTGGTGACGATGCCCTGCATGTCACCGCCGCCGACGGTTACTTTTCCCATTCGAGGGCTCCCTTCTTCCACGCGTAAACGAGGGTCAGCGCGAGGACGCCAAGGAACACCGCCATCTCGACGATGCCCCAGATGCCAAGCACTCCATCCTGGATGAGCTCGCGGAACTGCGCGCCCCACGGATGAAGACACCGCCTCGATGTCGAAGACGACGAAGAGGATGGCGGTCAGGTAGAACTTCACGCTGAGGCGCACGTAGCGCGCCCCTGCGTCTCGAACCCGACTCGTACGGAATGGCTTTCGCCTCCGTCATGTTCTTCGGGCCAGCGATGGAGGTGAGGGCGTGAACATCACGAGCGCCACGACGCTGGCCTGGCGGTCAGGATGAACACGGGAAAGTACGTCGCGAACATGGGGAAGTTTGCCGTGTTGGAGGGACGCCGGACGAACCGGCGAGGTGGGGTATCGAGACGCGAAGCCCGCGATTTCGGGAGGGGTTCTGGTCGCGGCGTCGAATGTGTCAACGACGACCGCGGAATCGCGACACGACGACGATCGCGTATTCCGAACTGGCACCGGCCGCTTGAATGGGCTAGGTCGGGCCCGGTGGGCGACGTTACGCCAGCCAGGCCCTCGCGACGGCCCTTGGTATCTTTGGAGCTCCCTGCGATCGCGCTCACTGATCGGGCGCGGAGGCCGAGCAGGCTTGAGCACCTTGACCACGTTTTCGCCGAGTGGGTCGTCACCCATCGCGAACGTATTCTTCCTGGACCTCGCGTTCTGGGACAACGGTACGCCCGGCGAAACGCAGCTTCCGCTCGTGGGTGGCTTGGCTCGTCTGCGGCGCTGTTCTTCACGTTGCGTTCAACTTCATCAACTTCCGCGCGTTCAAGCACGCCATCGACATCACGCGCCAGCGAGTACGACGACCGAACGACCCCGGTGAGCTGAGCCGCTTCCAGGCGCTCTCCCCTCGGCCCTGTCCGCAACCGTCGGGCTCGGCAACATCGCCGGCGTTGCGGTCGCGATCGGGCGCGGGGGCCCGGGGGCCGTGCTCTGGCTCATCGTGGCGAGGCCTGCTTGGCATGTCGTCGAAGTTCGCCGAGTACTCGCTCAGGCAGATATGCCGCATCGTGGATTCGAGCGGGCATGTGTCCGGTGGCCCGTTCCGCTACCTCGCGGCGGGGCTCAGGAGCTCGGGATGGCGAAGTTCGGCCGCGTGCTCGCGGTGCTGTTTGCCGTGCTCTGCATCGGCGGCAGCTTCGGCGGCGGCAACATGTTCCAGGCGAACCAAAGCGCCGCGCAGGTGGCGAATCTGGTGCCGTGGTTCGGCACCGGCGCCGGCAAGCTGGTGTTTGGCGTCATCCTCGCGGCCCTCGTTGGCACCGTGATCATCGGCGAGATTGGCGCATCGGCGCCGTCGCCAGCTCATCGTGCCGTTCATGTAGGCTCTACCTGCTCGCGGGCCTTTGGGTGCTCCTTTCAGACGCGGAACACATCCTTCCCGCCTTCGCGACGATTTGGCACGGCGCATTCACGCCGGACGGCATCGTCGGCGGTGCGCTCGGCGTGCTGGTCATCGGCTTCCGACGCGCGGCGTTCTCGAACAGAAGCGGGTGTTGGTTCCGCGCATCCATCGCACATTCGGCCGCCGCCACCGGCAGACCCATTCGCGAGGGCTCGTCGCTTTAGCGAACCGTTCATCGACACGGTGGTGATCTGCACAATGACCGCGCTCGTGGTCGTCATCACCGGCGCGTATGAGTCCGGCGACGACAAGGGCGTCGTCATGACCTCGTCGGCATTCGCGACGGTACTCCCGTGGTTCCCGAACGTGCTCACGGTGGCCGTGTTCCTGTTCGCCTATTCGACGATGATTTCGTGGAGCTACTACGGCGAGCGTTCGTGGGCGTTCCTCTTCGGAGCGAACCCGCGTGTTTCGCTCATTTACAAACTGCTCTTCCTCTGCTTCACGGTCCTCGGTTCCGTGCTCACGCTCGGTAGCGTGATGGGCTTCTCGGACCTGATGATCCTCGGGATGGCGTTCCCGAACATCCTCGAGCTCACGCTGCTTTCGGGGAAGGTCCGTGCGCGTCTCAACGACTACTGGGGCCGCTTCACGTCCGGGCAAATGCGCAGACCAAGTAGGGGCCGCCTACGCGCGTTTGCGCAGCGAACTCACCACGGACACGGCCGCGCCTACACCGGCAAGGTACGCCCCGAGGGCCGCGGCACGGAGAGGCTTCCGCTTCACACCTGATCCTGAACGACGTCACGGATCCACGCGGGCATGTTCCTTCGACCAAGTTGATCGAACGCCACGGAGATGGACACCGAGAGTGATTTGGCGGAATGCCACGTGCCGTTCGGGATGAACAACGTGTCGCCCGCCTTGAGCACGACCTTCGTTTGTACGACTTCCTTGAAGAGCGGGTACTTCGTGAAGTCGGGATTGAACGCGTTCTCAACCCCGCTCCGCCACTCGTCGCCGGGCACGGGGTAGAGGCACTCGAGGCGCGGCGCCGTGTACACGGTGAACTCCTTCTCGCCGTAGAGCATCGTGATCCACGCGTTCAGGTGGAAGTAGTCGTAGTGGATGTACGGGAACTCGCCGCCCGGGCCGCCGAGGAAGAGCTCATTCTTGCTGCCAAAGCGGTGCGCCATGAGCGCCTTCTCGGTCACGAAGTTCGGCTCCGAGTGCGGAAGCGGAAACGGTGAAATGAACGGGAAGAGTTCGGGGATCTGGCGATCGATGTTGAGCTTGCATGGGTACGGCGCCGGACGCGCCGGGTCCGACGCCTCCAGGCGGTCGAGAATCTCGCTAACGCTGAACTCCCCCTCGCCAAACGACAGGCGAATGTGCCCCCAACGCTCGCGCACGAACTCCGGCGACATCCGGCCGAGCGCCTCCCAGTCTTTGCACGCCCCCCGCAGGATCACGGGCCGATGGGGCTCGTAGTACTCGCGGCGGAACGCCTCCCGGACTGAGGTTCTCTCGCAGATCGATGGTGACAGGACCGTGGGTCATGGCGCAGCGAGGCTACCGATTGGGCCGCGCGAACGCACGCAAATCAGCCTTTTTTTGCCGAAATTGCTCGCCGACGGCCCCACCGCTGGGATCACGCCATGGCTGGTCGCGGGGACAAGGCGCTACTGCCCACGCTGTAAGGACCTCCAGCTCGTCGAGACCACCGCCGCGCATGGCGTGGCGGTCGACTCGTGTACGCTGCGCGGGGTTTGGTGACGCGGGCGAACGCGCGACCATGTTTCCGTGGATCCGCCGCGCGAATGAGACGGGTGGCACCGTCGAATCACTCGACGTCAGCACCGGCGGAATGCCCTGCCCCGTTTGCGTGTCGCGCACGCTCCAAGAGCGCACCGACGGCGAAGATGTCGACGTCGTGTTCCACGAGTGCAACCACTGCGGCGGAACGTGGCTCGGCAAGGAGACCTGGGGAAAGTTCTATCGAAAGAAGCGCCAGCTCGACGCCCCGGTCGTCCGGGCGAAGCTTCGGAGTGCATCGCCGCTCTCATTCTCGCGCGCTTCGTTTGATAACCCCTGGGTGGAAGCCGGCGGTCCCCCCGTCGTGCTCATCGTCGCGGCGGTGCTGGTGCTCACGGGCTTCGACAAGCTGCTCGTGTTCGCACGCATCATGTTCCACGAGATTGGTCACGCGGTCCCGGCATGGTTCAGCGGGCGCGCGGCACTCCCTCTCCCCTTCGGAATCACCTTCGTTCGCGAGGATCAGTCGTGGTGGACGACGCTTTGCCTCGCGTTCCTCATCGGCGTGTTCGGTTACCGCTCGTTCCGCGAACGCCGCAAGGTCGCCATGGCGTTCGCCGTGCTGATGTTCGGATTCATGCTGTTTTTCACGTACTACGTGATGCCCTTCCGGTCGCTCATGTGCGTGGGAATCGGCGGGCTCGCCGGGGAATTCATCGTCCCCACCATCGCGATGCTCCTCTACCACTACCCGATGCCCGACCGTCTCCGGTGGGACTTCTGGCGGTTCTTCATCTACGTGCCCGCCATGGTGACGTTCGTCGGTGCGTTCCACGACTGGATCTACATCAGCAACAAGGTTGCCGCCATGCCGTCCATGAGCATGTTTGGCGTTCCCGGTGACGGCCAGAGCGACATCGAAAAGCTCATCGGTCGCTTCGGTTGGTCCGCGGATCAGATTGGCGCCGCGATGGTCGGCATCGGGATCCTGTGCGGCATCATTCTCGTCGTGAACTACGGTTACACGCTCGCGAAGGTTCTGTTCTTCGACGACGAATAGTCGTCGCTCGCGTCCGCTACCGGTTCTTGAGCGCCGCCTCCACGTCCGCCACCGTCTTCGGGACGTCGTGGGACATGACCTCGGCGCCATCCGTCGTCACCCGCACGTCATCCTCAATGCGGATACCGATGCCCCGCCATTTCGCATCCACGCTCGCGCTCGGAGAAATGTAGATGCCCGGTTCGATGGTCAGCACCACGTCCGCTTCGAGTGGTCGCGGCTTCGCGCCGGCGAAATAGCTGCCCACGTCGTGCACGTCCATGCCGAGCCAATGGCTCGTGCGGTGCATGTAGTACGGCTTGTAGGCTTCCGTTCGAATCGCCTCCTCAATGTCGCCCTCGAGGAGACCCAGGCGAAGGAGCCCGGCGGTGATCACGCGCACCACCCGCTCGTGAATGGCATCGAGGGTGACCCCCGGGCGCGTCATCGCGATGGCCTCGAGCTGCGACTCGAGCACCACTTCGTAGAGTGCCTTCTGCGGATCCGAGAAGCGCCCGTTTACGGGGAATGTCCGCGTAATGTCGCTCGCGTAGAACTCGAGTTCGCACCCGGCGTCGATGAGCAGCAGGTCGCCATCTGCGAGGCGACGGTCGTTCTTCCGGTAGTGGAGCACCGTGGCGTTGGGGCCGGAACCAACGATGCTTCCGTAGGCCGGCCGCTCGCTCCCCCCCGCTCGAAACACGCGGAGAATCTCCGCTTCGACTTCGTATTCGTACGCGCCGGGCAGTGCGACACGCATGGCCGCCAGGTGCGCATCACGCGAGACCTCGATGGCGCGGCGCATGATGCGAAGCTCGTCCGCGGACTTGTGGAGGCGCATCTCGTGGAGCACCACCGTCGGGTCCACGATTTCCGAGGGCGGGCGCGCCGGGGAACGCTTGCGGCCACGGATCCGTTGGATGGCGCCGAAGACATGCGCGTCGAAGGCGGCGTCTTCCATGAGCCGGTAGTGTAAGCGCGGCACGTCCTCGAGGTACTCGGGCAGGCGCTGGTCGAGTTCCGCGATGGGAAACGCGGCATCCACCCCGAAGTCACGCACGGCTCCGTCCACGCCGGCGCGGGGGCCATCCCACACTTCACGGTCAGGATCACGGGGCCGTACAAAAAGCACCGAGCGGTGCTTCGGGTGCCGGTTGGAGAGGACGAGCACGCTCTCCGGCTCTTCGAACCCGGACAGGTACTGCATGTCGCTGTCCTGCCGGTACTCGTGCTCGACGTCGTTGTTGCGGATCACGACCGGTGCCGCGGGAAACACCGCGACCCCCGGACCGATGGCGTCGAGGAATCGCTGACGGCGCTCGGCGAACATGCCCGGCACTCTGCCTCTCGGGCATGAAACGTCAAGCGAGGAAGGGCGCTCGAATCGGAGCGGTGGTACCCTCCCCGGGCATGCCGCTCTCACAAAAGATCGCGTTTCTTGGCGCGGGCAACATGGCGGGGGCCCTCATTCGGGGGCTCCTCCACGCGAAGGCCGCGAACGCAGACCAAATTTTCGCGACGGATGTCCGCGCCCCTCGGCTTGAAGAACTCAAGAAGCAACACGGCATCCAGGTGGGGAGCGACAACCGCGCCGCCGCCGCGTGGGCCGACGTCATCGTCCTCGCCACGAAGCCCCAGAGCTTTCCGAAGCTCCTTCCGGAAATCGCGAGTGCGACAAAGGGGAAGCTCGTGGTGTCCGTTGCTGCGGGCGTGCCCATTGCCGTCATCGAAGCGGCCCTCGGCGACACAACGCGGGTTGTGCGCACGATGCCGAATACGCCCGCCGTCGTCGATGCCGGCGCGACCGCCATCGCGCGCGGCACGCATGCGAACGACCCCGACGTCCAAATCGTTCAAGCCATCTTCGACAGCGTCGGCCTCACCGTCGTTCTCGACGAAGGCTCCCTCGATGCCGTCACCGGCCTGAGTGGCTCGGGCCCCGCGTACATCTTCATGATCATCGAAGCGCTCTCGGACGCCGGCGTGAAGGTGGGGCTCCACCGCGAGACCGCACAGCTTCTCGCGGCGCAAACCGTCATGGGCTCCGCCAAACTCCTCCTCGAGACGGGCGAGCACCCCGGCCGCCTGAAGGACATGGTGACGTCCCCCGGCGGAACGGCCATCGCCGGGCTCCACACCCTGGAGCAAGGCAGCCTGCGCACGACGCTCATCAATGCCGTCGAGGCGGCCACCGGGCGCGCCCGCGAACTCGGCGACCAGGCCCGCGAAGGCCTCAAAAAGTAGGCGTTCGCTCGCCAAAGAGGTCGGTGCCGACCCGTACCATGGTCGCCCCCTCTTCGATGGCGACCTCGAGGTCGGCGCTCATCCCCATGCTGAGTTCCGCGAGTTCGAGAGAACGCGCGAGGTCGGCCACCGCACGAAAATACGGACGCGACGCCTCCGGGTCGTCGGATGCCGGCGGAACGGCCAAGAGGCCCCGGAGACGCAACCCCGGAAGTCGACGTACGGCATCGACCAACGCCTCGGCACCCTCTGGCATGACTCCCGATTTCTGCGACTCTCGACCAACATTGACCTGCACGAGCACGTCCACAGGTGCGTGCTCGGCGCGACGTGCGATGGCTTCGGCGAGTTCGAGTCGATCCAACGTGTCGATGGTGGCACCGGTCTCGAGCACGGCATTGACCTTGTTGCGCTGAAGGTTCCCGATGAACCTCCATCGAACGCCGTCGAGATGCGCAAGTGCATCCACACGCGCCACGAGCTCCTGCGCGTAGTTCTCCGCGAAGGTACGGAGACCTGCGGCGTGGGCCGCAACGATTCGATCGAGCGGCTGCTTCTTCGAAACGGCGACGAGCTCAACACCCTCAAATGCCCTACCCGCGCGCGCGCAGGCGGTCGCCATCCGCGCCCTCACCTCCGCGACGCGAGCGCCCACATCCTCAAGCACGGAATCCGCGGGCGGCGCCATCATGGCCACTCGAGGACCACTCCGGCGCCACGCAGGAGTTCGAGGCTTTCCGAAGCGGGAAGCCCGACGACATTTCCGTAGGACCCGCGGATGGCGCGGACGAATCCGCCGCCAAGCCCCTGGATGGCGTACGCCCCCGCCTTGTCGCGGCCTTCGCCGGACGCGATGTATCCGTCGATCGTCGCCGCGCCGAGCCCGTCGACGACCACCGCCGTCTCGACGGCGACCGTACGCGGCCCGCGCGCCCCATCAAACACCGCAACGGCCGTCACCACCGTGTGCTCGCGCCCCGCGAGCGCCCCGAGCATGCGCCGCGCGTCTTCGTCGTCGTTTGGTTTGCCAAAAATTTCGCCCGCGAGGGCCACCACGGTGTCCGCCGAAAGCACCACGGGCGCGTCGGCACGCGCGGCGATGCGGGCATATACATCTGCGCCCTTCGCGGTTGCCACGCGAATCGCGTACTCCGCCGGCGTACCGCCGTGGGGCACGCGCGATTCGTCGACTTCGCTTGGGACCACTTCGAACGGAACGCCGAGCGTCGTCAGAATCTCGCGGCGCCGCGGCGAGGCCGAAGCGAGAACAAGTGGGCGCCCGACTTTCATCAGCGTGCCGCCTGCTCCTGGATGTACTGCTTGTAGCGGCGCAAGTACGTGCGACTCACCTGGCTCACATCGAGACGCAGGCATTTTGCGAGCTCCGTGACGAAGCCGCGGACGTACACGGGCGCTGGCAGATGCGCGAAATCCTCGCTCTCGATGGATTCGAGGTGATGCAGACCCACCTTGGTACGCTGCGCGATGTCGCCGAGGCTCACCCCCTGTGACTCGCGGACGGCGCGGAGAAGTGACCCGCTGAAATCGGTTTCCGGCGTGATGAGCGGCGCGGGCGGAGGCGGGTCGGCAAGCTCGCTCTCGATGGCCTCCGCCACCAAAGGATTCGGCTCGGGAGGAAACACGGACGTCTCGTAGGGCGCCCGGCGCGACGGGTCGAGGAGCACATCATACGCCTCGTCGAGACGTGCATTGATCACGCGCAGCGCCGCCGCGTCGAAGAGCCCAAAGCAGCACAGGGACTCGGGTCGAAACACCTCTTTGACGCGCTTGTACGCGCGCCGAACCTCTTCGTCGCTCGCCATGCGTCCGACCTCGAGCAGGTCGTGATGACTTTCCATCGGCACCGGCCTGACGGAGCGCC
This sequence comes from Polyangiales bacterium, assembly GCA_041389625.1. GTDB lineage: Bacteria > Myxococcota_A > Polyangia > Polyangiales > JAWKRM01 > JAWKRM01. The sequence continues at coordinate 9,956 of JAWKRM010000022.1, read as the reverse complement.
GGTCCGTCCGCCCCACCGCCGAAGCGAGCAACCGACGTGCAATTTTTTCGAGGCTTTTGGCCGCCTTGGAACCCGGGCTCTCGACGAGGAGCGGTCGAAGCAGCCGTGCGCAGGCCGCGACACCGTCGTCGTGGTCCATGTACCCGAGGTAGTCCGTCATGAGGCCGAGGCGCCGCCGCATGGCAACGCGCATCGCATCACCAAGCTCGAGGTCCTCGCGGGTCCGTGTCGCGTTCAGGGCGAAGGCGAATCGGAATTTGTCGGTCTGCTCCCGAAGCAAATCAGAGAGCGAGTCGCCCGCGGCGTCGAGGCGACGGCCGAGGTCCGTTGGCGCAGGCGTGTTGCCGAGCTTTCGAAGCCAATCGAGCATGCGTGCACGCGTCGGCGCGTCGGGGGTCGCACGGAGCAACGTCCGCGCGAACGCGCGTCGAACGAATGCGTAGGTGTTCTCCATCGCCGCCGGGTCGGGCACGGTGATGTAGATCGAGGCGTCTCCATCGAGCCACCAATCGAGACGCGCACCATGCAGACCCGAGCCGAGGTCCACGACAACAAAATCCGCGTCGAGGCCCTCCACGAACGCGCGGAGCCGTTTCGTTGCGGTCGTGCGCGTCGCACCGGGGAGCGGCTCGTCGGTCCCTGCAAGCAAGTGCCCGAGCCCGGAGGTGTCGGTCCACCGCACGGCGAGCTCACCGCCGGTCGGACGCACCGGGTCGAGGTCCGGTGTCGCACCTGCGAATCGTGGCGCCCCGAGGTACGCATGGGCGTTGGCACCCGAGGGGTCCGCATCGACCACCACCACACGTCGGCCAATGGTCGCAAGATAGACGCCGAGGTTCGCCGCAACGAGCGACTTTCCGACGCCACCGCGGGCCCCCGCGACAACGATGGAACGGGGGCGGGCGCGCGACGCACCGCGGCCCTCCGCATCGCTCCCATTGTCCTCGGCCTCGGTGGCGGCCGGATCTACCCAAAGTTCAAGTTCGCCCACGGAGGCGGCTCCTTCTGCGCACCGGCGCGCAGAAATAGTCCCGGCGGCGGACACACGCAAACGCGCGGAGGACTGCACCACCTTTCCCGGGAATCGCGTTCCCCGGAAACCGAAGCATCGCTACCCGGCCTTGCGAATCCCCGCCGAACGCCCGGTCATCAGGAACGGCTCCCAGTCGTCGAAACGCCGTGGGATCGCCTGGAACTCCACGGCCGCGGACCAACGCGGACACACGGGTTTGTTCGCGGGGATCATGCCGCACTCCTCGGGAAGCGCCCGCCCCTTCTTCAGGTTGCAGGTCTTGCAGGACGTCACGAGGTTCTCCCAGGTCGACGCGCCGCCACGCGAACGCGGGATCACGTGGTCCAGATTCAACTCGTCGGAACCCGGCTGCGCACCGCAGTACTGGCACGTGTAGTTGTCACGCAGGTAAAGGTTCTTGCGTGACAAGCGAAGACCCGTCATCGGCACGCGATTGTAGAGCGAAAGCACCACGACGCGGGGAATCGAAAGCGGTCCTCGCGTTGTACCGATGCGCTCGTAACGCTCCGGGATGGTGAGCGTCGACCACGAAGGAAAGTCGTGGAGCTCGTACTCGTCGTCGAGCGCGCGCGCACGGCCTTGGTAGAGGAGCTCGAAGGCCATGCGCGCCGTCGTCACTCGCACCGGAACGAAGTTCCGGTTCAGTACGAGGACGGGGGCGCGTAAGCCGAAGCTCACCTGCGCCTATCCCCTCTCGACCTTCGGCGTCGTGGCGCCATGCGTAGAGAAATATAGCTTGATCGTCCGCGCAGCGCGAAATCCCGTTATCCCACATTGGGCGCACACCGCTGAACTACGGGGTCGCGCCGTCGATCGCACGGACGAACGCCGCGCGAAGGTCACGGGCGGTGGAGTAGCGATCACCGGGTGCGGGCGCGAGGGCGCGCTCAAAAAACGAGTCGGCTCCCGGGGGTGACGCACGGAGGAAGGCCGCAAACGGGATGGGTTTTCCGGTGGCCGGATGCTCCGCATCGAAGGGCGTCTGCCCGGTCCACATCATGTAGATCACCATGGCTGCTGCGTAACGATCGGCCGCATCGTCGGTTTCGATGGCGCCGGAGCGGCGGGCGGGTGAAGCGAAGGACGGCGTGCCCATGGCAAATCCAATGGGCGTCCAACCCGCCTCCTCCTGCGCCCGATGGGCCGCGTGGAGGTACGTCGCGACGCCGAGGTCCAGTACGCGGAGGCGCTCGGCGCCTCCCGCATCGCGCTCAAGCAACACGTTCGCCGGCTTGATGTCACGGTGTGCGACACCGAGCCCATGGAGCGCCTCGAGGTAGTCGAGGAGTTCGCCCCCGAGCGCGCCCACGCGGGAGTTCGAGAACGCACCTTCTTTCACGATTGCGTCGTGCAACGAGACGCCCTCGAGGAACGGCATCACAAAATACGGCAAGCCGTTCGCGAGCTCGCCGTGATCGAGCACCGGCACGGCCGCCGGGTGAGCAATGCGATTCGCAAGCTCGATTTCACGCCGGAAGCGCGCCCGAACGACAGCGTCGGCGCCGAACTCGGCGGTCAGCACCTTGAGCGCGCATCGCGTCCCGCAGGCTTCGTCCACGGCGTGGTACACGCGACTCGCTGGGCCAGTCGACACGAGCTCAACCACTCGGAACCGATCTGCAACGCGCGCTTCGATCACCGCGATGAACGTACGCGAAACTGCCGAGAGACGCGACCGATGCGCCTCCGTGCCTCGCGTTCTCTGCCATGGGTTTTCGTACCGGTTTGTAGTGGCCCCACTCGGGCTTGCGGTCCTGGTCGGCTGCCTGAGTCCGGTGGATCCACGGGCGCACAGCACCTCGGGAAGCATGGACAATGCGGCGTTTCGCGAGCCTTCGTTCGAGATTCGAACACGCGGCGGCATGCGCGTGCCGGACGGCGCAGCACCGGTTCAACCGGAAATTGCCCTCGGCTTCGCCGCAGCGCCCGCCGATCCGGGTGACGCCATCCAGCTCTTCGAGGGGCCGATCGATGACGCGCTCCGCGAAGACCTCGAAGCCCGTCCCCTACGGAAAGCGAACGAAGCCCGCGTCCTCGAGAGCCGCGTGCGTTGCGATGGAACAACGTGCGTGCTCCGGCCAACGGAGCCCCTCGCCAAGGGCCGCGACTACACCGTCGGTGTGGGGGCATGGCTGTTCCCCGGCAAGCACGGCGCATACCTGCGCGGCTTCACGACGATGCTGGGCCCCGACGCGGGCGTATCGATCGTCGCGTTCTGGCCCGCGGACGGCACCAGCGGCGTGCCCGCGAACATGAACGGCTTCCTTGTCGGCGTAGATGGCCTCAGCACGGCGCTCCACGCCCACGTCGAAGTGGTGCTCGACGGAGTCCACGCCAGGGTCCAGGCGCGAACGACGAACTGCGAGGCGATCGACGACCGGCTCGCCTCGTGTGCGTGGGCGAACACGGATACGCCCCTGGCCGGCGCGCGTACGGCGACCGTTTCCGTGAAGGATGGTGCGCTCGATTCCACTGGCGCGCCCCTCCCGCTTCGCCATTCGACGTTCGCGATCTTCGGTCGCGATACGGCAATCCCCATGCTCGTCCCCATCGCGTGCGCCACCGACGAAGAGAGTGTCGACTCCCTGTGCTTCCTCCGCGGCGACACCGGATTGCGTGTGCGCGGACGCGCCGCGGAACCCGTGCGCTCCACGTGGCGCATCGAGGGCAAATCCCAGGGCCGCCTTTCGCCGCGCGGTGAGTTTGAACTGCTCTTCACGGGCCTCGGCCCCGACACGATGTACACCGGAGCGCTCGTACTCACCGACCTCGGGGAGAACACGCAGACCATTGCTACGGCGACCAAGACGTATGCCGACCTGCCCACCGTCACGATCACCGAGGTACTCGTCGACCCGGTCGGACCGGAGCCCACGCAGGAGTACGTCGAGGTGCTAAACTTCGGCGCCCACGCGGTCGACATGGAAGACTTCAGGATCAGCGACGATGCCATGCGCGACGGCGACCACCTGCCGCCCGGCGCCACCGTGCCCGCGGGAGGTCGTGCGCTCGTGGTCGGCGCCGGGTTCGACGCCGACGCGCCGGGCGACGAACCCGTACCCCCCGGCGTACCCGTCTTTGTGCTCGACGGCCCCATCGGGTCCGGTGGCCTCAGTGCCACGGGCGAACCCCTCTACCTCCGCGATGCCGCGGGCCGACGGGTGAGTGCGACGCCGCCGCTGCCTTCCCTCGGCGCAGGCGTTTGCTGGGTGCGCACCGACGAGCGAAGCCGCCTCGATGGTCCCTCGGACTTCGCCCGTGCGCCGAGCGGCGCGTGCACACCCGGCGCGGCCCCGCGGACGCCATGACACCGGGCGCCTCGGAAGACGCCTTTGAGGCCACCGTCGAGGAGGTCGTCTTCACGAGCGACGATGGCGCCTTCGCGGTGGTCCACGGCAAGCGCGCGTCGGACGAGGTGCGGGTGACGCTCGTGGGCGACCTCGCCGGCTTTGCGCCCGGTGAGACCGTGCGCGTTCGCGGGCGCTGGACCGAACACGCCGTCTACGGGCGCCGTTTCCGAGCGACGGCGGTCACCCCGATCCTCCCCTCCACGCAAACGGGCATCGCACGGTACCTCGGCTCGGGGCTGGTTCCCGGCATCGGCCCTGCCCTCGCGGAGCGGCTCGTCGAACGCTTCGGCGAACGCACCCTCGACATCATCGCAAACGAATCGGCGCGACTGCGCGATGTGGAAGGCATTGGTGCCAAACGCGCCGCCTCCATCGCCGAAGCGGTACGCAGTCGACGCGACGAAGCGGAGACGCTCGCCTACCTGCACAGCGTTGAAATCGGTCCTGCGCTCGGGCGCCGGATCCTGAAACGCCTCGGCCCAGACACGATGCATGAAGTGCGCACCAATCCATACGGCGTGGCGGAGCGAGTCGCGGGCATGGGCTTTCGCACCGCGGACCGCGTGGGTCGCGCACAGGGCATCGGGCCGGACGACCCTCGTCGCGCGGAGGGCGCGGCACTTCATGTGGTCGCGGCTTCCGCAGACGACGGCCACACGTACCTCGACGCCGAGGCGCTGCTCGAACGGGCGGCGGCCCTCGACGTTCCACGCGAACGGGTGGAGGCCGCCGTCACCGCGCTCGCGGGTCGCGGAATGCTCGTCGTCGATGGCCCCCGCGTCTACGCGCCGCCCCTCTACCGCGCCGAGATTCGCGTTGCCGCCGCCATCGCGCGCATGGCGGCGGACCACAACGCACAGCTACCCCCAAACGTTGCCGCGAACTCCGCCCAGGGCGAGGGCCCCACGCTCACGGAAACCCAATGGCAAGCGGTCGGCGCATCCCTCGCGCACCGTCTGACAGTCCTCACGGGCGGCCCCGGCACCGGAAAGACCACCACGGTCCGCGCCGTCGTCGAGGCGCACCTCCGCGAGGGAAAGCGCGTCGCCCTTGCTGCGCCCACCGGGCGCGCTGCCAAACGCCTCTTCGAGGCGACCGGCCACGAAGCGAAAACGATCCACCGACTCCTCGAGTGGAATCCCGCCACCGGCGATTTTCAGCGCGACGAACGCTCGCCCATCGAGGCGGAGTTGGTGCTCGTCGATGAGAGCTCCATGCTCGACATCCTCCTTGCGGATCGGCTACTCGCGGCCGTCGCGCCGAACGCCCATCTCATGTTCGTCGGCGACATCGACCAGCTTCCTCCCGTCGGTCCCGGGCCGGTCTTGCGCGAGGTGCTCGAGAGCGGCGCGGCGTACGTTGTGCGGCTCGAGGAAATCTTTCGGCAAGCACAACGTTCGGCCATCGTGCGCGGGGCCCACGCAATCCTTGCCGGGCGCCTCCCGGAGGCGAGTACGCCAGGGGCGAGCGACACGGGCGACTTGCACATCGTCTCGGCGAGCGACCCGGAACGCGCAACGGACCGAATCCTCGCGGCCCTCAGCCGCGTCCGCGACGCCTACGGGCTCGACCCCAAGCGCGACGTCCAGGTGCTGACGCCCATGCGCCGCGGCGCGCTCGGCACCGACGAACTCAACCTCGCCCTCCAGGATGCGCTCACACCCCTCCGGGGCCCGGCGAGCACCACGGGCTACCGTGTCGGAGACAAGGTCATGCAACTGCGGAACGACTACGACCGCGACGTCTACAACGGCGACCTCGGCGAAGTTCGCCGCATGGAGGGGGGCATCCTCTACGTCGGCGTCGATGGTCGTGAAGTCCAGTACAACGTCGATGCCCTCCACGCGCTCACGCTGGCCTACGCGAGCACCGTGCACAAGGTTCAGGGCAGCGAGTTCCCCGCCGTCATCATCGTGCTCCACACATCGCATTTCGTGCTCCTCTCGCGCGCCCTCCTCTACACCGCCGTCACGCGCGCGAAGCGCCTCGTCGTCCTCGTGGCCGACGAACGTGCGCTTCGACGCGCCGTGGAGAACGACCAGGCCTACACCGTCAACGCACACCTCGCGCACCGCATCGCCGCTGCGCGCCGCGCGCTTGCTGCTCGGGAAACCTGAGTTAGCTGTCGAACGCGGCGATCACGCCGTCGTGGAATGCGGGGCGGAAGCCCTTGATCTTCTCGTTCGCGCGGCTCGGGTGCACGCGGTTCGTGAGGAGGATGACCGCGACGTCGCGATCGGGGTCGCACCATACGGAGGTGCCCGTAAAGCCAAGATGGCCAAAGGTGCGTGGCCCCATCTGACGGCCCGACGCGCTCCCCTCCTTGGCGCGCCCGTCCCAGCCGAAGCGGTAGCGGAACCCGGGCCGTTCGGCGATGGCTTGCTCGAGCGCGGCCTTCGGCAAGAAGGTCGACCGCCCGGCAAGAACATCGAGGATTTCCATGGCAAACCGCGCCACGCCGGCCGCCGTACCGAAAAGCCCTGCATGCCCGGAGACGCCGCCGAGTGCAGCACAGTTCTCGTCGTGCACCTCACCGCGCACGATTTGGCCCCGCCACTCGCACCGCTCGGTGGGCGCCGTGTTCTCGATGAACGCCTGGCGTTTCTCCGGCGGCAGCGCACCCGCGTAGAACACCGAATCCGCAATGCCGAGGGGATCGAGCAAATCGCGCCGCAGGGCACGGTCGAGGGAAACGCCGGCGGCGCGTGCGACGACCTCACCGGCGATCATGTAGCCGAGGTCGCTATAGAGGTCGGTCTCGGGCTTCCGCTCCTCCGCGCGCCGAGCGGCCTCGCTCAAGATCCAACGGCGAGCCGCACTCGTGCCTCGATCGTGCGGCACGTCGAGGTAAAGACCTCCCCAGGGAGCGAGCCCCGAGGTGTGCGTGAAGAGTGATTCGACGGTCTGCGACCCGCCGTGCGTGCCTCGCACGTCACTGACGAGCGAATCGGCTCGCATGTCGAGCTCAAGCTTGTCATCCGCGACGAGCTTGAGCGCCTCGACCGCCACGAAGGGCTTGGTCAAGGAGGCGAGATCGTACGTCGTCGCATCGGTCACGCTCGGGCCGCTGAAAGCAGCTTCCCTGCGTGGCCGTCGCGGGCTATGCTGGCCGTTCTCCGACCAGGCGATACGCGGAAGCGCCCGAAACACCCCGCCGGTAACGCCCGCAAGGCAGTCGCTGGGCCTCCCCTGCACCCTCTCCTTGCGAGGCTTTGTCACCAATTAATCGGTCTACCGGAGCCGCCGAAACCGTCTATCCAGAGATCCTGTTCGCAGGGCCCCCTCCGCCGAAACCATGGACCTTCCATTCCTCACCTCCGACATCCGAGCCCGTTCCCGGCCGCATCCGCGCCATTCCTGAAGATTTTCGGGTCGAGGAGGTGCCCGCCTACACCCCCAGTGGCGAGGGAGCACGTCTTCGTGGAATTCGAGAAGCGAGACCTCTCGACGGCGGAGGCGCTCCGGCGACTCGGTCGGGCCCTCGGAGTGTCCCCGCGCGACGCATCCGTGGCGGGACTCAAGGATCGACACGCGATCACCACGCAGTGGGCGAGCTTCTTCGGCACCACCCGGAAGCGGCACGGGAGGCACGCGTCGACAGGCTGCGCGTCGTCAACGCCGAGCGACACGGCAACAAGCCGCACGGGCCACCTCCGCGCCAATCGCTTCGAGCTCCGCATTCGCGATGCGGCGGCGCACGTGGAAGCCGGTGCAGAGCGTCCTCGCACGTGTCGAGCGCGACGGCGTGCCGAATACTTCGGCGAACAGCGATTCGGACGCGGAGGGAAGAGCCTCGACATGGCGCGGGCGTGGCTCCTCGACGGGGGGCCCGCGCCGCGTGACAAGCGCGATCGGAAGTTCATGGTGTCCGTGCTTCAGGCGCGCGTGTTCAACCGCGTGCTTGCGGAGCGCGTGACGCTCAATGAACTTGGCGCATACGTGGAAGGCGACCTGCTCCGGAAAGAAGATACGGGCGGACTCTTCACAACGACGGACACGGCGGATGCGGCGGAACGCGTCCGCACGTGGGCAGTCAACGCCACCGGGCCCATGGTCGGCGCGAAGATGCGGTGGCCCGAGGGTCTTGCCCGCGAGCGTGAGGTGCGCGCATCGGCGGAGGCCTCGCGGTGGCGGATCTGGGCGTTTCCGCCGCGACGGCAGAAGGCACTCGCCGCGTCGTGTACGCCCAAAGGACACCCGCGTCGCGGTCGATGGCGCCGATATTTCGCTCGCGTTCGAGCTGCCGTCCGGCGCGTATGCCACCGTGGTTCTCCGCGAGATTCTGAAACGCGACAGTGCCGGACTCGGAAGACACGCAGCGGCGCGACGACGATGTACAAAACGCGAACGACTGATTGCGCAACGGGCGTGTGATCAATTCACACAGTCGTTTCTGCCCGCGTCACGTTGTCCGTGGATCCCCCGTGCGCTACCCCTCGCACTCACGTTAGCGAGGGATGTTGGATGCGACTTCGTAGTTCAAGCCGAAGGCTAGAGGGCGTCGCGAGCATGGAGCTCGTCGTTTCACTGGCGAGCGTTGCGCTCGTCGGCCTCCTGGGTTTCACGCGGCTCGGCGCTTCATTTCGCGACGCCATCGAGAACGGCTCGGATGCGGGCCACGCCCGCGCCCCGAGTGCCTCGGTAGGCGCGCAGGCGGCGAGCGCGAGTGCGTTCGAACATCTGGCTGCGCTCGCGGACAAGATTGGCGGAGGTGGACTTCGCCACGGCGCATCCACCTTCGAAGACGGTGCGCGCGTGGTTGAACGCGTCGAATCCGCTTCGGTGAAGGGCAACGCGGCTCGCCTGAAGGGCGCGGACTACCTCACGCACGTGCATCCGGAGACCGGACTCCGCATTCACCTGAACCTGCCGAGGACGCCTGCGCCCGCCGAGGGCTTCCCGGTGGTGGCGTACTTCCCGGGTTTCGCCGCGTGGGCGGGGATCTACAAGACGGTGCCCCAGCGTCTTCTCGATGAAGGCTTCGCCGTGGCACTCATGGATCTGCCGCACCCGACGGAGACCAGCCTCGCCACCCGCGCCGAGTTTTCCGTTCGCGCCATCGACACCTTGCAGTCGAACTTCGGAGATGTGGTCGACATGTCGAAACTGAGCGCCGTCGGCCACTCGTTCGGCGGAGCGACGGTCACGGTCCTCGGCGCGTTGGATCCGCGCATCCAGCGCACGGTCGCGCACGCGCCCCGCGCGACGCCAACGCCGGATGCCCTGCGGCAGGTGCTCCGTCTCCACTTGCCCACGAAGAACTCCCTCCTCGAGGAGGCCAAGCGTTCCGAGCATGCCGCGCGCCTCAACATTGGCGCGCAGTTCGATACGCTCGTCCCACCGGGGCAGTTCGTGGAGCCCATCCACATGACCGCCACGGCGCCCGAGGATTCCTACATCCTCATGCTGCGCGCGGGGCACAACAACTTCGCCGACATGCCCTACGCATTCATGAAACTGCCGTACGTCACGAAGACGAAGGACGGCGTGGGCGTCCGGTTCCTCAAGCTCACTTCGGCCTCGCCGCGCGCCCGAAGCGCCAAGTCGCAGGTGCTCGAAGCGGCGGAGCACAC
>JAWKRM010000021.1:0-77617 GCA_041389625.1 Polyangiales bacterium | reverse complement strand
GCGCACCCCAACGATGCTGCGTGGTCTTGATGATGAGCTGATTCTCCGGCTCGTTCTTCACCGTGCCCTCCCAGCGGTACACCGAACGGATACCCGGGATGAAGTTCACGCACGCCGCAAGGCGCTCGTCCACGAGTCCGCGAGCGAGCTCCTCGGCCTTGTCGTGGGTCGGTGCTGTGCAAAACACGATGAGAATGTCGTCGCCCATCGGCGCATCGTAGCGGAAGGCGCGTGCCGCAATCCACCGACGGGCTGCGCGACCGTCGGCGGTGAGACATCCGGCTAAATGCCGACGATGCGTGGCGTCGGTGCGAGGCGAATGACCATGCGCCCCGTGGTCCAGCCGAACAGGGCGCGTACGGCGCGTTCGCCGTCGGGCGAGAGGGGGAGGGTGACAAGCAGGTCCGTCGCGTCGAGACCACTCGGAAGCGTCGTACCGATCACGGCGGCTCCGAGGGGTTCGATCGTCAGCGCTTCCACATCGGCGATGTCGGTGCCTCGCCGGATCGCTGTGTATCGCCCCCGTCGTTCGAAGGCCTCGAGCCACGCACTGACCAGGTCCGCCTTGGCCCGCGTTCGGAGCGAGATGTACGGCGATACCTGAAACACGACGTCCCCGAGGCAATCGAGAAGGGCTTGCTCATCGCGCGCGGCGAGCGCTTCGAGGAAACGGGCCACGAGCGCGCGAGCGAGTCCCTTCTCCGTGCCGACTTCAAGGGTTGCGGGCGTCATGGTCGCCGGGTCCACCTCGCCGACGGGTCGCACGGCCGCCGGCGGGTCGTCGAACGAGGAGGGAAGGGCCTGGGGCGACGCCGATGCGCCGCAACCCACGAGGGGCACCGTGAGCAGGGCGAGGCAACACGGGATGCGTGTGCCGAAGGTGGAGCGGGGCGCGGGGCGCATCGAAACGCGTCGGCTAGACCGGGTGGTAGGTCACCTTGAGGTTGCGATCGATGATGGCGATGGAGCGGTCTTCCATGGTGCGGTAACCCGCGGGGACACTTTCCGCGCCGCCTACCACCATCGTGTATCGGAACCGTACGGGCTTTTCCGTTCGCGCGTCGCTTTCGCGCTCGACGATCATCATGGGACGCCCCCACCGGAGCGCGTACATGCGGCGGCCCGTCGCGAGCACCAAGTTCAGTGTTGGCGGCGCGGCGCCCACCTCGCTCGAAAGTTGCTCCAGCATCGCGACGGATGAGCGCAGCGCGGGAAGCACGTACGTGTCCGCGATGTCGGGGTTGTCGAGTTGCCCCGAGTCGTGGAGGAACGAAAGGATCAGGTGGAAGAAATGTTCGCTATCCGTTTGCCCGCGCAGATTGCGACGGATGAAATCAGGTAGCTGTTCCATCAAGCGTTCGCGCATCGCCTCGAACCGATCGATCGCGCCGTTGTGCGCGAAGAGCCACTGGCGCATGCGAAACGGGTGGGTGTTGTCGGTGCGAAATGCGCCGACGGTCATCCCCCGACGTAGGTGAGCGACCGCGCAATCGGTCTGAACGTCGCTCACGACTTCGACCAATGCAGGTCCGTGCGCTCGAAGAGGGGGCGCTTCATGAGAAGAACTTCGCCACCTTGATAAAACCCCACGCCGTAGCCTGAGGGGTCGTCCGATGCGGTCGCGTCGACGACGGCGCTTCCTGCTCGAGGGCCGCCCCGAAGCGGTCCGCGCGGTTCGCCATGTAGCCGATCAACCTCCCCGACATTTACCGCTCCCTAGTCCTCTCCATATCGCGACTCGATGGTCGCCGTCCACGAACGTCGCATTTCACAGCGCGGTGCTAGAGCCGCTCGATGACTCGTTGTGTCCGCGTGCGCACGAGACGGTCGGCGTATTGCTCAAACAGGCCGAGGATCGCGAGGACACCCATGCCCGTGCCGAGCGCGATCAAGCCAGGGATGAGTTCGAACAACACTTCCAATTCCCTCTCGCCGTACGAAGCAAGCTAGCATGCGCGTTTCCGTGCTTCAACGAACGCGGCGTGAACGACTGGGCGTGATCGTGGGCGCGTGCGTCCTCTTGTGCGCCGTGGGTGAAGCGCATGCGTATCAACCGCTCGAATACGTCGTCCACGCGCGTGTCGACACCGCGCGATCGGTGGTGGACGCGGATGTCACCATTGATGTGTCCGTAGAGCCCACCGATCGGAATGTCACACTTTGGCTCTATGCCGATCGACTCGCCGCGACGCCACGCGCCATGGACGAGCGGAATTCACGTTGGGTTTTCCCGGGCGAAGTCTCGCTTGGGGGCGTCGACGTCGGTGTCGTGCGCGTCGATGGGCACGAAGTGCGTGCGCAGCGCAGCGCCACCATGGACGCCTACGCCCAACGACGACGCGATGGCAGGCGCGGATCTCATCATTCCGCTGCCACCGCACAAGGCCGACCGGGTGCGCATCGAGCTCCGCATGCGCCTCGTGGTGCCCGCGCGCTTCGGGCGCCTCGGTCGAGTGGGCGACCAGTGGACCCTGGTGGCGCCTTGGTATCCGCTCGTGGTCAGCGGCGACACCTACGATTTCCGGTGTTCCCATCGGTTCACGGTGGAGTCGACCGAGACCTCGACTTCGTGGTCGCCGGTGCCGGTGAGCAGGGCAGGAGACGGGGCGCGTCGCGACGTTCCTCCCGCTCGTCGCGGCGCCGTCGCTGGTGCGGCGCAGCGCGACCACGGAACTCGGTACGCACACCATCGTCAGCGACGCACCACTCCACGAGCCGCCCGCGCCGAGGGCGAAGGGGCTCGATCGGCTGGAGTCCTTCGAAGCCATCGATGTGCGGGCGCGCCTCGGAGAGGCGACCCGCGATGTGCGGCGCACCGCGGCGAGCATGGCGCTTCCGATGGCGACCGCACCCGTGACCTACGTCATCGCGCCGCTGCGCGTCGAGTTGGCGGCGTCGGTGCCGGGCATGGTGGTCGTATCGGACCACGCCTATCAGATATTCCCGCTGCGCGAAGTGCGCGAGTTCCATCAACTCGTTGTGCGCCGTGCACTGTTCCGCGCTCTGTTCGCCGACAACCCCGCGTCGTCCGATCCGCCCGAGGACAGGCCATGGGCGGATGACCTTCGCGCCGTGGTCCTCACCGATCTCGACGTTGCGCGCCGCAATGGCCATCGGTATCGACCCGACGAGCTCGTGGGCTTCGCGGCGTTCCACCCGGCCATCGATCAGCTCCTGTATGCGCCGCAGGTCTCGTTTCTCGACGTCTACTTCGGCGTCGTGGACGAACCGGACCCGTTTCGTGACGACCCGGCCCGGGCACGCCGCGTCGAGTCGCGCGGTCGGCGCATCCTCGAAGGGGCGCGCGACGTGCTCTCTCGGGAGGCGTTCAATGCCTTCTCAACGGGACTTGCGCGGGACGACCGGTCGGTTCGCGCCGCGCTGACGGCGGCGGCGCCCGACGCGAGCCAGCGTCTCGATGATTGGGTCGCGAGCGCGCGATACCGCGTGAACTACAAGCTCGGTGCGGTGACGTCGAGTCGCCGGAAGGACGGTTACCACCATCGCATCGAGGTGCTGCGTCAAGGGGCACTTCGCCACGAGCCGGTGGAAGTGGAGGTCGAGGACGACGACGGCAACGTCGAGGTTCTGCGATGGGATGAGCCCAAGGCGCGCGTTGTGCTCGAAGCGACGACGCGCGCACCCCTGTCGAACGTGCGCATCGACCCCCGCGGCCGCCTTCCGCAGAGTTCAGCATTGACGCCGGGGCATCCGCGCGGCGACGACGACCTCTCGTTGCCGTGGCGCCCGCCGTTGCTCCGGAGCTTTGGCCTCAACATCCTGGCGAGCCAGCACGACTTCTCGGGCTTCGTGAATTTCGCGATGCGTCGCAAGTACGACATCGACCACGTCTTCGACTTCACGCTGAGCCGCGATCCGCAGTCCACGGGCGGCATCGTTCGATACATTCAGGGCTTTGGACCAAAGGTGCACGACAACGCCCGGAGTGCCGCCGCGTCGGCCGGCCTTCGTCTCGATCGAATTCACGCGGGGTCCTTCGTTGGGGAGGGCGGAGCCTGGCGACCGTCGCTTCAGCTCTCGGTGGGCACGGACTCCCGCATGTACTTTCTCGACCCGCGGCGCGGTTCCTCTCTGTCGGTCTCTGGACGCGTGGGCCCCGTGTTCCGCGACACGGGAGAGACCAAGGTCACGGGCTCGTTCGGCGTGCGGGGAAGCCACACCGTGCCCATCGGGCTCCGCAATGCCACCGTGTTCGTGGCCGGTGGTGGCACCACGTTCGGCGACGCGCTCGCGGCGGAGAATCAGGGACTCGGTGGGCGATTCGTACTGCGCGGGTACGAGACGACCGAGATCCTTGCGCGTGCGGCGGTGTTCGGCGTGGTGGAGCATCGCTGGACGGCGCTCGCGGACCTGTCGGTGAACCTCCTGCACCTTGCGTGGCTTCGCGAGATCCAGCTTGCGGGGTTTGCGGGTGGCGGCCTCGCATTTCAGACGCTCGAGGGTGAAGCGGTCCGCGGCGCGGCGGAGGTCGGTGGCGGCATCCGGTTCCACTTCGAGTACGCCGGCGTCCAGCCGGGCGTCCTCGCCGTGGACGTTGCGGTGCCCCTCCTTCGTGATCGGAATCGCATCGGGAGCGACGGGATTCCGGACAGTTTGCGGCCCCCCGTCGGGCTCCACATCTCGTTCGACCAGTATTTCTGAGCGGACGCGCGCGCGTGGTATGCGTTGTGCGTGGACGAGCACGTCGACGCGTACTTGATTCACCTGAAGGTGGAGCGGGGCCTTGCGCCCAATTCCGTTTCCGCGTGCTCAACGGACCTCGGAAAGTTCGCGTCGTTCCTCGAGCGCGCGTCGATCCCCCTCGAGCGCGTGGATGCGGGGGCGGTGACCGCATTTCTTGTGGAGCTCAGCTCGAAGAAGCTCAGCGCGCGGTCACAGGCCCGGTATCTCTCGTCGCTGCGAGGTTTCTTCCGGTTTCTTGTGGCCGAGAAGGTGCTCGCGGCCGACCCCGTGTCCCTCGTCGATGGTCCGCGCCTTGAGCGCAAACTTCCGAGCGTCCTTTCGCGTGACGAAGTGCTGCGACTGCTCGATGCTCCCGACGCGTCGACTCCGCGCGGGAAGCGAGACCGCGCCATGCTTCACACGATGTATGCGGCGGGTCTCCGCGTTTCCGAGTTGGTATGCCTCGAGCTTCAGGACGTGAACCTCGAGAACGGGTTCCTCGCCGCATTCGGTAAGGGTCGCAAGCGACGTGTCGTGCCCCTTGGGCAGCATTCGCGTTCCGCGATCACGGAGTGGCTCGAAGCCGTTCGCCCGACGTGGGCCGGGCCCAGCGAACGGAGCCTCTTCGTTACGCAGCGAAAGCGTCGCATGACGCGCCAGGGATTCTGGAAGCTCATCAAGCGATACGCGCGGGAGGTGGGGATCACCAAACCCATCTCCCCCCACAAGCTGCGCCACTCCTTCGCGACACACCTTCTTCTCGGCGGGGCCGATCTGCGCGCGGTACAGACCATGCTGGGCCATGCGGACATCGCCACAACGCAGGTCTACACGCACGTGAGCGGCGATCACCTCAAGCGCATGCACCAGCGGTACCACCCGCGCGGTTAGCTTGTTCGTTCGCCAAACCTTCCAGCGCGGGAGAAACACGGGTACGGTTCCCCCCTGCGCATGAAGGACGCGTTCATTGGCCGGCACCTACTCGGGCGTTACCGAATCTCCAAGCTGATCGGCCGCGGCGGGATGAGCATGGTCTACCTCGCCGAGCAGCAGATCGGTGGCGTCGCTCGGCCCGTGGCCATCAAGATTCTCGACCAGCACTCGACAACGGACCCGCAGATCGTGGAGCGCTTTCGACGTGAGTCGGAGACGGTCGTTCGACTCCGGCATCCGAACACGGTGGAGATCTATGACACCGGCGAGCTCGACGACGGAACCATGTTCTTCGTCATGGAGTACATCGAGGGGGAGTCGCTTTCGTCGGTGATTCGAAAGGGCGCCGTCAGCGTCGAGCGCGGGGACCGCATTCTGCTTCAGATCGGCAGCTCGCTCTACGACGCGCACCAGATGGGCATCGTGCATCGCGACCTCAAGCCCGCGAACGTCATCGTCACGACGCGAGGTCTCCAGCGCGATTTCGTCAAGGTGCTCGACTTCGGCCTCGCGAAGACCAACTGGGACGGCGAGCGACTTACGGGGAGTGACCGTTTGCTCGGGACGCCCGCGTACATGAGCCCGGAGCAATTCACGCACGCGGAGGTGGACGTGCGGAGTGACGTCTACGCCCTTGGCGTCGTGGCGTATCAGATCATGTCGGGTCGCCTTCCGTTCCAGGCGAAGGGGCCCTGGGAGTGGGCCACGAAACATCTGAACGACTCCCCCGAACCGCTCGGTACGCTTCCAAATGGCGAGAAGCTCCATCCGCGCAAGGCCAGTGCGATCATGCGCGCGCTCTCGAAGAAGCCGGAAGAACGACAGCAGACGGTGCTCGAGTTCCTGCGCGACTACACGGGCTACAAGGACATCGGCGACGCGTGGGCCCAGGCCACCGCGGGGGCGGGCAGCGCACCGCCGTCGTCCATCGCGCCGCCGTCGATGCCGCCGAGGCTCGAGTTCGGCACGCTGGATACGGACGGCAAACGGGCCGTGGCGGGGCTGCCAGCGGGGCTCAGCGGTCGTCCTCACGTCCCCGTGGCGCCACCGGCGGCCCCGGGTGCGGCCACTCCACAGTCCGGAGATCCTGGCCGCGTGCGCGCGCGCACCATCCTTGGAATGTTCCCTCCGGCGTCCGCTGGGAATCTGAACGCGCCCAACGTTCCCCCGCCACCCCCCCGTGGCCCGCGTTTCGGCGCCGCCCGTGCCCCCGCCGCCTCCGCCGGCCAGCGCGGCGCCGCCTCCACCGCTCCCGGCGGCGCGCCTGTCGCACTGACGCTCCCGGCAAGTGCGCTCCCTTACGGCCGATTCCCTTGGCGAGCTTCAGCTGCCCATGGAGTCGCGTCCGCCGCGCCCCCGGATCCTGCGGTCGTCACTCGACGACGGCCATCGATGGATTTCTCTCACCGTCGCAGTCCATCGGCGCGGTTGCGGACCTTGGCCGTCCTTTGGGCGAACCGCCGGGCGTTCCTCGATGGCGCGGGCGCCGGGGCAGGGGCATTCGCTTCTGCATCCGCAGGAACTGTCCGCGGTCCGTCGGTCGCCGCGGCGGACACGAAAACATCGCGTGGAACGACGACGGCCGGCCGGGCATCGAGCTCGCGACCGACGGCGTTGCGCGGCCGTCGAGGCGACCCACGGCACCGAATGCGCGTGCGGCTGCTGGAACGAGCACGGCCATGCGTGCGGTGAAGTGGCTCGCGAGCGTGCTGCTTCTCGTGGGTGTCGGGTTTGTGGGGTGGCGAGCCTACCGAAACGCGCAGGAGGCTCCGGACGCGGCCGTGGAGCCGGGTACCGCCGGGCAGGAGGCATTGCCGGCGGAGGGCCTTGAGCGTGCGCGCAAGGAACTCCGCGACGGTGACGTGGAGCGGGCGGTGACGTTCGTCGAAACCGCGATGCGTTCGGGCACGTACAAAGAGATGGAGCTCGCCGGGATTCGGGCCGAGCTCTCGCCATCGGGCGGCGATGAAGTCGAGCGCCTGATTCGTCGGGGCCGCTGCGAGGAAGCTCAGTCGCTCTACGTTCGCCTTGCGAACGTGGGCGCAGGCGCGGGCGCACGGGAAAAGTTCACGGCGCGCTGCGTTCGTCCCTAGTTTCGGGCGGCGTACGCGAACTAGCCGACGCGGCAGGCGGCTTCATCCGGCAACGGGAACCACCGAAGCGCTTCGAAGTCCGTGGTTGTGGGCTCCGCGTCGGCGGCGGGGAGCGCGGCGGCCTCGGCGTCGATGGTCTCGAGCAGCGCCTTGGCGCGCTCAAGGTAGGCCGGGAGCTCCTCCTCGGTCGCGTGGCCGTGCTTGAACATCGCGTGGGGGCCGCCGGCGTCGTACTTCACGGCATCGAGGCGCATGAGGTCGGCGCCCGTCCAACCCCGGTGCCGCCAAAGGCCCGTGACCGGCGAGAAGTGGTAGAGCGGCAGGAAGCGCTCGCCGTGCGTGGCAACGAAGTCGACGGCATCGAGTAGGAACTCGAAGGACGCCTCGGAGATGAAGTAGTTGAAGTTCATGCGAACCCAGCCGGGCTTGATGCCCTCGGAGCCGCGCAGAATCTCCCGTTCGTACGCCCGGGACCGCACGACGTCGATGCCGAGCAGGCGGTGCCCATAGGGACCCGCGCAGGAACAGCCGCCCCGCGCCTGAATCCCGAAGAGGTCGTTCAGCAGGGCGACGACAAAGTTGTGGTGAAGGTGGCGTTCGCCCGACCGCACCACGAACGAGACAATCGAGAGGCGCCACGCCTTGCGGTTGCCGAGCACGCGGATGTTCGGGTGCGCTTCCCATCGTTCGATGGCGCGACGAATGAACGATTCTTCGCGTTCGCGGATGCTCTGCGTGCCGACCGCCTTCCTCTTTCAGCTGGAAGACGAGTCCCGCGCGAATGGAGCCGAGAGATGGCCGGGGTTCCACCTTCTTCGCGGTGGGCCGACGGCTCGATGTAGCGGTGTTCGTTCGCCCACGTACGCCACGGTTCCGCCCCCCGGCACCGTGGGAACGCGGTTGGTTAGAGGGCGCGCTTGACCACGAGCACGCCGGGTGTGCCTGGGCCGCCGATGAACTTGTGCGGCGAGAGAAAGATGGCGTCTTTGTAGTCGTCCGTGTCGCCATCCGTGTGGTTCATGTCGATGCGCACGTATGGCGCGGCGGCGGCGAAATCCCAACACGCGAGGGCGCTATGGTGGTGGAGCAGGGCGGAGATGGCGCGTGTCTCCGCGCCAATGCCCGTGACGTTCGACGCGGCGGAGAAGCTACCGATCTTGAGCGGACGGGATGCGTACTTCGTGAGCGCGGCCTCGAGCAGCTTCAGGTCGGGTCGCCCGTTCTCGTCCTCGTCGATCACGACGACGTCGGCAACGGATTCGCGCCATGGCAACTCGTTCGAGTGGTGTTCAAATGGGCCGATGAACACCACGGGCCGCTGCTCGACCGGGATGTGATCGGTGAGCCGGAAGCGCGCGTCGAGGTCCTTCGGCACGCGCAGGTTCATGATGTCGATAAGCTTGATGATGGCGCCCGTGGCGCCGGAGCCGCAGAAGATCACAACGTCGTCGTCGTTCCCGCCCACCGCACGATGGATGATGGTCCGCGCATCCTCGCGGAACCGGGTCGTTTGTAGGCCCGTGCCCGAGCTTTCCGTGTGCGTGTTCGCGTAGAGCGGCATCACGTGTTCGCGGATGAAATCTTCGATGAACGCGAGCGACCTGCCGCTCGCCGTGTAGTCGGCGTAGGTCACTCGCCGTGCGCCGAAGGGGCCTTCGATGGCGTAGTCCGCGCCTACAATCTGCGCGCGAATGGTGTCGATGGAGGCCGTCGTCGGGGTGCGCGGGGGGCACCCCCACAGGGTAGGCTGCCCGCTCCGGGAAACCGCCGTCGCCGTTCGCGGCGCACGTTGGCCGACGCGGCAGCCCTCCGCGCCCGACTGTCAGCGGATGAGGCCTACCAGCGGACGAGGGCGCTTCCCCAAGCGATCCCCGCGCCGAGGGCACAGAGCAGCACGGTCTGGCCCTCCTTGAGGGAGCCGTCCCGGGCCGCTTCGTCGAGGGCGATGGGCACCGACGCGCTCGATGTGTTCCCGTACTTTTCGAGGTTCAAATAGAACCGCTCCATCGGCACGCCCGTCCGCTCGGAGACGGCTTCGAGAATGCGTCGGTTGGCCTGGTGGGGAACGACCCAATCCACGTCGGCGGCGGAAAGCCCGGCTTCTTCGAGAATCTGAGAGCTGGCGCTCGACAGCGCCCGAACGGCGAAGCGAAAGATGTCTTTGCCGGACATGCGCACCTTGTGGCGGTTCTGCGCGACGGTTTCGGCGCTCGTCGGCTCCGTGACGCCGCCGGCGGGGATCCAAAGCGCGGGTGCGAGGCTGCCGTCGGCGAAGATTCGAGTCGCGCGGATCGTTCGGCCCGGGTCCGTGCTCGCGGTGAGCACCGCGGCCCCCGCACCGTCGCCGAAGAGCACGCAGGTGTTCCGATCCTTCCAATCGATGACGCGGGAGAGGAGCTCCACGCCCACGACGAGAATCCTGCGGTGTGTGCCGCTGCGGATGAAGCTGTCGGCAATGCTGGCTCCGTAGATGAACCCTGCGCACGCGGCCGCGATGTCGAACGCGGGGCATGTGGCACCGAGCTTCTGCTGGACGTGCACCGCCGCGGAGGGGAGCGGGCTGTCGGCGGTGACCGTCGCCACGATGATCAGATCCAAGTCCGCGGCCTTCAAGCCCGCCGCCTCGAGGGCATTCCGCGCGGCGGCCGATGCCATGTCGCTCGTGGTTTCGTCAGGAGCCGCAATGCGGCGCTCGCGGATTCCGGTTCGCGAGACGATCCACGCGTCGTTCGTGTCGACCATGCCTTCGAGCTCGCCGTTGGTGAGCACGCGACGGGGAACATAGTGGCCGGTGCCAGCGATGCGCGTGTGCACGGCGGTTCCCGTCTGGCGATTGGAGTCGTGGCTCTCGGGCATGTTCGACCGAACCTTGATGCAGACGCGGCACCCCGCAAGCAAACACCGGGCGAATACGCGATGGGGCGATCGCGTCGGGTGGCCAGCGTCGAGGCCAGGCGAAAAGTGCCGAGATTCGCCGACCCCGGCATGGCGAAATTGCAGGCGCCCATGCGCGATGGGGTGGATTTTTCGCCCCCCCTCTCGCTAACCTGGGGTCCAGATGGCTGACGCAACGGAGGGCGGACCGCCGCCGATCCCACCACCGCCCGTCGCGGTGGGACGTGCATTGCTCAAGGGCGTGCGCCCCGGCGAGCGCGTGTGCGCGATTTCGGGCCTCGCCGTCTACCAGGGGAAGAAGCAGGCGAGCCACATGGCCATCATCGCCCTCGAAGGTCGCCGCCCCGAGGACCGCGAGCGCTTTCTCCGCGTGGCGAAGTACGGTGGGCTCACCGGCCTGCGTGTCGAGCACGCCGACGAGAGTCTCGTCCTCGCGAGTCCGTTGCCGTCCGGCACGTTGAACGACTTCCCGGCGCTCGGTTGGCGCCTTTCGCGAAGGCTCGACGTCTTCGCCGCACTCGCGCGCCTCTTCAAGGGGGTGCACGCCACCGGGCAAGCCGTGGGCCCGTTGCCGCCGACGCACATCTTTCTCGACGACAAGCTCATGCCGTTCTTCCTCGGACCCGGCATTGGCGAGGTGCGTGACGCGAAGGGTGTCTTCGCGGCGCCTGAGACCGGCAAGGATGGGCGCAACGACGTCGTGAGCGACATCTTCGTGCTCGGTCGACTGCTGCACTTCGTGCTGCTCCAGAAGCAGCCGACCGTCGAACAGGTTCTCATCCCTCGTCTCGACGAGCTCGCGGCGCTCCCCGCGGGCCTCACCCGAATCGTGCGAAAGTGCACGAGCGGGGACCGCGCGCAGCGTTACCCGTCCGTGGATGCGCTCCTCGCCGATTTCGGGCGCTACGGCGACTACGAACAAGTCGGTTTGGTGCATGCGGAGGCGCGCGAACTCAATATCGGGCGCGAAAGCCGGCCGCCGGTGGGGCGCTCGCCGGTGCCCGTGACGACGCCCCGCGTGGGCGGGGCGACGAATCCGCGGATGCCGACGAACCCGCGCATGAGCATCCCGAACGCGCGCGCGTCCCAGACCAAGCTCTCGCCGCCGCCCGCGCCTCGGAAGCCGGGGCCGCTGAACTTCAACACCGCGACCCGGTGGACGTGCCTGCTCGTGGGCTTGCTTGTGGCGGCGGCTCCGTTCGGGCTCGTGTTCGTCGCCGGGTACGATTTTGTGCTGCTCGTGCTCGCCATCGCGGGTGCGGCGCTTTTTGGCCTTGGCCTTGTCTCGCCGGAGGCGCGCGGTGAATCCGGATGGCGTCTTTTCCTGGCCGTCGTCTTGGCTGCGCCGCTCTACTTCTTGAATCCGTTGCCCGAGCTGGCCATCCGGAGCGCACGGCAAAATCTAGCGTCGCCCGCGTTGGCGACCCGGGCCAAGGCGTTTCGGCAGCTGCGTGCATTGGGCGAGAAGCGCTTCTTCGCCCTGGACCTAACAAACGGTTCGGTCGCGAGCGTTCGGATCGTGGGCTGCGACCTGTCGCAGGTTTCCTTTGAGAACGCGGTCCTAAAGAACGCGCTCATCCACAGCACGAAGCTCTCGGGCACGAAGTTCGGTGGAGCGCACCTTGAGGGCGCCGTCTTCGAGTCCACCAGCGCGGACGCCACCATCGGGTTTGAGCGAGCGACGTGCGATGAGAGCACCCGATTGCCGGCGCACTGGCGCTGCGAAGAGGCGCACCCCGTGCGTGCCGATGCGTCGCCAACGGCCGTGCCCGCTGCCGCGCCCACGGCGGATGGCGGTGTCGTGCCCGCCGCCGCTGCGGCTCCCGAGGGTGAAGCGGCCGCCGTGGCACCGGGTGGACCGGCCCCCGAAACGCCGTAGCGCGACGCCGGCGCTCCAGGCGGCGTTCGCAACACGGACGTGCGGCTAGAAGCCTCGGTCGCGGTGCGCGGGTTGGCTTTCCCGTTTTTCGACGAGGCGAATCCGTCCGGCCGACGCTTGCATGACGACGGTCTTCCCGCGCCGAACGGTCATGCTCTCGACGCCGCGTCGCTTGAGATTGTCGAGGAGCGCCTTTGCGGCGTCGGCCTTTTCACCGTCGCCGAGCGGATCCCAGTCGGAATTGACCTCGCCATTGAAGATCGGGCTTTGTGAACCCTGCGAGATGGAGCCCGACGCGAGAAACGGCGAAAGCTCAACCACCTCCGAGGAGGAGAGTTCCTCAAGGTCGTTCTGATCTCGAAACACGCCGGGCAGGAAAATCAGACCCGCGAGAACGATGGCGACGATTGCGAGCGCGACGGAGAGTTTTCGCGTTTGATCCGCGCCGCTGGCTTGGGTTTCGCGCGCGGCCCGCTGGGTGTTTGCGCGCTGCACCGAGGGCATGCTCATGCGGACGGTTTCTCGCACCACATTGACACGCGCCTTCGCCGTGTCCGTGTCGACGCTCGAAACCGAGAAGATTTCGTCGATTTCGTCGGCCTGGCGCCGGAGAAGTGCGTCAACTTCGTATTCCGGCCTCGATTGCGCGAACGTGAGATCTCGGATTCGATTGAGGAAGGCGCTGTTCCAGTGCACCACCGCGTAGAGGATGGCGGGGTCGAGCAAGCGGTCGCGGAGCGAAATCTTGTACCCGCGGACGTCGAGGTAGTGCCCTTGCCCGAGCAAGTCGTCGAGTGTTTCGAAGCTACCGAGGTTGTTTCGGGCGCGGTCGAGTTCGTCGATCGCTTCCTTGCGTGCCTCCTCGGGGACCGCGGGCGCCGTGTCGCAAATGCGGCCGATGAGCGGCCGGAGCGTATCCAGGGGCTCAATCTGGAACGGTGGGTCGCCCTGCTTGAGGAGGGCACGGCTCGCCACGAGTTCGAATCGGTCTCGACGCTCGCCGTTGTCGAAGGAGCCCCACGTCAGCATGCGCGCGTAGTCGAGTAGCCAGTCCTCGTCGACGCGGCGTGCCAGGAGCTGCCTGCGGAACTCGGTCGTCGAGATGCCTAGATCGAACTGCATGAAATCCTGCTCAAAGGCAGCGACGTCCGCGCCAAAATTCGCATCGGAGCCGGCTGCGCCTCGGAGCCCCTCGAGCCGTTTCTTGAATGCGGCGATGGGCGCGGCGGGAAACCCCAGCACGGACAGGAGCGATAGGGCGTGGTCGAAGGTGTCGAGCTGAACTTGGGTGGAGGGTTTCGGAGCGGTCACCGTTCGAAGGTACCAAACTTCCGCGGCGAGGCGGATGTCCGTCGTGGGGACCGTCGGCGCCAGTCGACCCCCCTGCGCACGCCTGCTATGCCGGCGCCCATGATGCGCTCGGGCACCCACGCCACGCCCTCCCGCAACATGTTCGCCCGCGTCGCGCCGTGGGTCGCCCTTGCGGCCGTCGCCTGCGTCGCGTCGTGCACGGCGGCTTCAAAACCAGGCAAATGGGACCCGCTTTCCGACGACGCGGACGCCGACATCTTCGAGCGCGTGCTCGACCGTGGGCCACTCGTATTTGGTGTGCCGGCCGAGGGCGAACTCACGGCCGACCGGGAACTTCACGCATACCGCCTGTCGGTTCGTCGCGGGGCGCGGGTGAGCATCGAAAACACCCGAGCGGGCACCGACGACGACCTCGACTCCGTGCTCTACGTGTTCGGCCCGTGGGATGGCGATGGCTACGGTCACGATGCCCTCGCCATGGACGACGACGGTGGCACGGGCGAGCTCGCGCACATCATGGGCTTCATTCCGGAGCGCGGCGGCGAGTACCTCGTGGTGCTCACTTCGTTCGATGGCAAAGGACGCGGTGCGTACCGTCTCGCGTCGACGTGCGACTCCGGGGCGTGCGAGTTCGTGGAGTTGCCTGCCCTTGCGGACGCGTGCGATTCGGAGGTCCGTGTCGGCGTGGAGTCGTGCGTGAGCGCGGCCGTGGGCGAGGGCGGCGCTTCGTCGAGCGTCGGTCCAGCCATTCGGACGTGTGTGGAGGCCGATGCCCTTGTCCCTCTCCGCGACGGCGTTTGCCAATCGGCGCCGAGCACGCCGTTCTGCGGCTTGGACGACGACGTGTTCGTTGCGTACATGGCGCCCGCGTGCCTCGGTGAAGTGGCGCTCGGCATGCGTGCGGACGCCCTCGGCCTCGGGGAGGAGGAGCCCTCGACCGAGCTCAAGGACGCCGTTTCAAGCGGCTGCGGCGTGGATTGCGACCTCGAGGTTCACGTGTACGGCTACCCGGCTGCCGTCGTGGCGACCCTGGACGCCGCCGTGGGCGCGAGCCTCGAGCGTCTAGGCGAAGATTACCCGCGGCATCCACCGACGTACGTACCGAGTCCGTGGCGATCGAATCGGGTGTCCAATCGGTGGTTGACGCCGCGCTCAAACTTTCCGAGGCTCCCCACGCACCCCACGACGTCGGGCTCCTCACCGTGCCCAACGCGTCGAGTGAGCTGCGGGGCTACGTGGTTCTGCTCTACAACGAGCACAAGGTCGTGGTCATCGAGGTTCGCTCCTCCCAACCCTGATTGAGGTTCGTTCATGAATTGGCAAGCGCTTCTAAGCCGGAGCGTATGGAACAACACCGTTTCGGAATGGGCGTTCGCCGTCCTCGTGATGATCCTCGTCACGGCGTGCATCTCCGCCATTCGACGGCTCGGGTTCTACTACTTCGCAAACCTGGCGAAGCGCACCGAGACCCAGATCGACGATGCGGTCGTGCAGGTGATCGGGAAGACGAAGTGGTTTTTCTACCTCGCCGTGTCGGTGTTCGCCGCAAGTCGCGCCCTTGATTTTCCCGAGCGATTCGCGACCGGCGTAGACCGCGCCGTCTTCCTCGCGGTTCTCCTTCAGATCGGCGTGTGGGCCACGTGGACCGTGCGAGTCGTCGTGTCGTCTTGGGCGGAAGCGCGCGTGGGCGAATCCGAGCGAAGCGCGAAGACGTTTGCTGCCGCCGTCCGCTTCGTTTCAAGTCTCGTGATCTGGTCCGTCGTTGCGGTGTTCATGCTCTCGAACCTCGGTGTCGAGGTGAGCGCACTCCTCGCGGGTCTCGGCGTTGGCGGTGTCGCCGTCGCGCTCGCGGCGCAGAACGTGCTCGGGGATTTGTTCGCTTCGATCTCGATCTACCTCGATCGGCCGTTCGATATCGGCGATTTCGTTGTCGTCGACGCGTTGCGCGGCACGGTGGAGCGGGTGGGGCTGCGGTCGTCGCGCATCCGCTCCATCACCGGCGAACAGGTCGTTGTCGCCAATCGCACGCTCGTTGATGCGAAGATTCTCAACTTCGAACGACTTGTGGAGCGTCGTGTCATTTTCTCGATCGGCGTCGTGTACGGGACGCCCGCGGCCAAGCTCGAGAAGATTCCCGAGCTCATCAAGTCCGCCGTTGAGGGGATCGATGGGCTCACGTTCGAGCGTTGTCACTTCCGAACCTACGGCGATTTTTCGCTGAATTTTGAAACTGCGTTCGTGGCCCGTCCGGGCGCGTTCGACAGCTACGTCGAGAAACACCACCGACTCAACCTGGCCATCTACAAGGCGTTCGAGGCGGAGGATATCGACTTCGCATTCCCGACGCAGACGCTCTACGTGAACACGCCCGAGCCGAAGTCCGAATCGGTGTAGCGCGTCGTCGCCTGGGGGCGGCCGGTGCCGTGGTAGCGTCGCACCCGTGCCATCGAAATTCTGGAAGCCCGTCGAGAGCCCGTACCTTGTTCCCTTCGACGGGGCGTTCGCCGTCAAGAAGGCGCGCACGTCGGCGACGAAGCAAGTCGACGCCAAGGACGCCGAGGCGGAGCTCTCCGAACTCGCGCACCGAACGGAGAAGCTCCAGCGGAAGCTCTACGCCGCCGACCGGTTCGCCGTGCTCATGGTGTTCCAGGCCATGGATTGCGCGGGAAAAGACAGCACCATTCGCGCGGTCACACGGGGGCTCAACCCGGCCGCCTGCGACGTCACCGCCTTCAAGGCGCCGACGCACCTGGAGCTCGAACATGACTTCCTGTGGCGGTCCGTCCGGCGGCTGCCCGAACGCGGACGCATCGGTGTGCACAACCGGAGCCACTACGAAGAGGTGCTCGCCGTCCGCGTACATCCCGAGTTCTTGGAGGGACAGCGTGTTCCCATGCCGAAGCGTCTCGACCGACTGTTCGAGCAGCGCATTCGCTCGATTCGCGATGCCGAACGGCACTGGGCGCGCAACGGACTGGTGATCCTTAAGTTTTGGCTCAACGTGTCGCGTGAAGAGCAGGCGCGGCGCCTCGTGGCCCGAATCGACGAACACCAGAACAACTGGAAGTTCGATCCGCGCGACGTGGTCGAGCGAGGCCATTGGGATGCGTACATGAAGGCCTACGAGGCCGCCCTCAATGGAACCTCACGCAAGTGGGCGCCGTGGTACGCCATCCCCGCGGACGACAAGCCGACCATGCGGGTCGAAATCGCTCGCATCCTGAACGCCACCATGGCGTCCCTCGACATGGAGTATCCGAAGCTCCCCCCCGAGGAGCTCGCCAAGATGGCGGAACTTCGGAAGGGGCTCGTGGACGGCTCGCTCTAATCGCGTCAATCAGAGCTGCGCGAGGCGTGCGCCGGCGGCCTTGTCGAGGGTCTCCTCAAACAACGTGGGGTCCCAGCCCTTCATCACCTGGTCGTCGATCTTGACCACGGGCACGCCACCGGACGGGTTCAGCGCATCGCGTTCCTCGGCGTAGTCCTCGTTCGCTTCCACGTCCCGTTCATCGAAGAAGATGTCGCGGGCCTTCATGTACGAGCGAGCCGCCGCACAGTACTTGCACCACGATGTCGCGTAGAGCGTGATGGATACGCGTCGGCGCGCTTCGCGGACCCGCGCCTTCTCCGCGAGGATGTCCTTGACCGAATCGCTCTCGCCGAGCGAGTTGTCGGAGTTCGAGTCTTCGGCGGTGTTGTCCTCGGGGGCTTCGACGAGGGCGGCCTGCGGTTCGTCGCGGTCCTCGTCCTCTTCGGGCTCCGAACCGCCGCGTTCGCTGGGCTTGTGCGCTTCTTCCGCGGCGAGGCGCTCCGCCTCCTTCACGTCAGTCGTGTGCGTGACCGGCTCCTGCGCGTGTCTTGCGAGTTGGTCAGCCGCGATTTCCGCGGCGAGGGCCGGCGCCCGGTCGGCGATCGAGCGGAGCACCAACAGGCCGCCGACTCCGAGTGCGATGAGCACGAAGCCGCCGAGGACGAGTTGCGTCATGCCAATCTTCGACCAGCTCGCCCCCGCCTTGGCGACGGCCTCCCGCCGGCAGAGCATGCAGTCCCCCTGGGGGGTGAGGATCAGCTGGTGCTTTGCGCACCTTGCCCGGCTTGCCCGCTCCGTTGCCACGCCCGGATGGTACCGCGGGGCGCGGCGCCGGGAGAAGTGCTTGGCGGTTCGGGGCGATCCGTGTTTCGAGGGGTCCGGCTCGGGCGGCGACCGTGTTATAAGCCCCACCGCATTGGCGATCGTCGCCCGGAGGTCCGTATGTCGAAAGCAGAATTTCCCTGGCCCACCCATGGCACGCCCCTCAGCATGGGCGCGAACGGACAGCTGAACGTCCCGGACGACCCGATCATCCCGTTCATCGAGGGCGACGGCACGGGCCCGGACATCTGGCGCGCCTCGGTCCGCGTGCTTGATGCGGCGGTCGAGAAAGCCTTCGGCGGCAAGAAGAAGATCGCCTGGTGGGAGGTCTACGCCGGTGAGAAGGCATTCACGAAGTTCGATTCGTGGCTTCCGGAACAAACTGTCGACGGCTTCCGCAAGTACCTCGTCGGCATCAAGGGCCCGCTCACGACGCCCGTCGGCGGCGGCATCCGTTCGCTGAACGTCGCACTACGGCAGATGCTCGACCTGTATGTCTGCCTTCGCCCGGTGCGCTGGTTCACGGGCGTCCCTTCGCCGGTGAAGAAGCCCGGCGAGGTCGACATGGTCATCTTCCGTGAGAACACGGAGGACATCTACGCCGGCATCGAGTTCGAGCAGGGAAGTGCCGAGGTCGAGAAGCTCAAGGCGTTCTTGAAGGAGGCGTTCCCGAAGCAGTTCAGCAAGATTCGCTTCCCGAACACCGTGGGCATCGGCGTCAAGCCCGTGTCGGTGGAGGGCACCGAGCGCCTGATGCGCGCCGCGGTCGAGTACGCGATTCAGAACAAGCGCCCGAGCGTCACGGTGGTGCACAAGGGCAACATCATGAAGTTCACCGAAGGCGCGTTCCGCAACTGGGCCTTCGCCCTCGCCGAGCGGGAATTCGCCGACAAAGTCTACACCTGGGGCCAGTGGGAAAAGACCAAGGCCGACAAGGGGGAAGAGGCGGCAAACGCGGAGCAGGCCGCGGCCGTGAAGGCTGGCCGCATCGTGGTGAAGGACGCCATCGCGGACATCGCGCTCCAGCAGGTGCTTACGCGCCCGAAGGACTTCGACGTCATCGCGACGCTCAACCTGAACGGTGACTACCTTTCGGATGCGCTCGCCGCGCAGGTGGGCGGCATCGGCATCGCACCCGGCGGCAACATCAACTACGTGACGGGCCACGCCGTGTTCGAGGCGACCCACGGCACCGCGCCGAAGTACGCGAACCTCGACAAGGTCAACCCCTGCTCGGTGATCCTGAGCGGCGAGATGATGCTGCGTCACCTCGGCTGGAACGAAGCGGCCGACCTCGTGCTCAAGGGCGTGGAGGGCGCCATCGGCGCCAAGACGGTGACGTATGACTTCGCGCGCTTGATGGACGGCGCCACCGAGATCAAGTGCTCGGAGTTTGGCGACGCCATCATCAAGCACATGGGATGACCGAACCGGTCAACTGGAAGGGCCGCCTCGTTGGCGGCCGCTACCGGCTCGACGCGCTGCTCGGTTCCGGCGGCATGGGCACCGTCTTTGCCGCGCACGATGGAAAGACGGGCGGCAAGGTCGCGCTCAAGTTGATGCTGCGCGAGTTCGCGAAGGACAAGGAGCTCCTACTGCGGTTTGCCGCGGAAGCGCAGCTCCTCCGCGAGTTTGACCACCCGAACATCGTACGCGTCCTCGATGCCGGAACGTCGGCGGAGGGCGAGCCGTTCATTGTGCTCGAGTACCTGACCGGCGAGCCGCTCAACGTGCGCCTCGAGCGCAGCGGAGCCCTGACCTTCGAGCAGGCGTACCGTTTTGGTGGCGAGCTCGCCTCGGCCCTCGACTACGCCCACGAACGCGGCGTCGTGCACCGCGACCTCAAGCCCGGGAACGTCTTTCTCCGCAAGCATTCCGACGGCCGTGAGAGCGCGTGCCTTATCGACTTCGGCATTGCCAAGCTCCAGGACGCGGCGGCGAAGCTCACCCAAAGTGGCGAGGTGTTCGGGTCGCTTCTCTACATGTCGCCCGAGCAGCTCGTGGACACGAGTTCCGTCGGCAGCGCGTCGGATCGCTATTCGCTCGGAGTTCTCATCTACGAGATGTTGATCGGTGATCCTCCGTTCTTCGGGACGTCGGTGATGGAGCTTCACCAGAAGCTTGTGTCGTCGAAGCCCACGCACCTCTCCTCGCTGCGTGCGGACGTGCCGGCCTGGTTCGCCGATCGGGTCGCCGCGGCCCTCTCGAAGCGCCCGGCGGCGAGGCCGCACTTCGCGCGGGACTTGTTCGACCGAAACTCGCTCGTGCCCGACCCGTCGAGGGATGTCTCCTCGGGGTCGGCGCGGGGGCTCGCGTTGGAAGGTGCCTTCCCGGCGCCGGGCGGGGGGGCCGGGACCATCCCTCGCTGGGTCTGGGTGGCGGTTGGCGTTCTCGGGTTCTTGGCCGTGGTTGCCGGCCTCTGGGCGCTCGCGCAGTCGGGTCGCTGACTCGGCTCATTTTTTGGGCTTTTGCGGGCCCGGTGCGCAATCCGTCCGCACGCGGCGCGTCGTGTTATAAGCGCGGTCCCATCCCCCCCGTTCCCCCTTTCCTTGCTGGAGAAGTGTCCATGCCGAAGCGGTCGAAAATTGCGTTGATTGGTGCTGGAAACATCGGTGGTGAGCTCGCTGCGCTCGCCGCGCGCCGTGAGCTCGGCGACGTGGTGCTCGTCGACATCCCCGAGAAGGAAGGCGTCGCGAAGGGCAAGGCCCTCGACATCGCGCAGGCCCTCGCGCTCGATGGCTTTGACGCGCGGCTGACCGGCACCTCGAACTACGCGGACATCAAGGACGCGGACGTGTGCATCGTCACGGCCGGCGTGCCGCGCAAGCCCGGCATGAGCCGCGACGACCTGCTTTCGATCAACCTCAAGATCATCCGCGCCGTGGCCGAGGGCATCCGCTCGAACGCACCGAACGCGCTCGTCGTCGTCATCTCGAACCCGCTCGACGCGATGGTCTACGAGATGCAGAAGGTGACGGGCTTCCCGCACAAGCGCGTCATCGGCATGGCCGGCGTCCTCGACAGCGCCCGCTTCCAGCAGTTCATCGCCGACGAAATCGGCGTGAGCACAAAGGAAGTCAACGCCCTCGTCCTCGGCGGCCACGGCGACAGCATGGTCCCCGTGCTCTCGTACTGCTCCGTGAACGGCATCCCCGTCGGGCAGCTCATCCAGAAGGACAAGCTCAACGCCATCATCGAGCGCACCAAGGGCGGCGGCGGTGAAATCGTGAAGCTCATGGGCACGAGCGCCTACGTGGCACCGGCCGCGGGCGCCATCGCCATGGCCGAGAGCTACCTGAAGGACCAGAAGCGCGTCCTGCCCTGCGCCGTCTATCTGAACGGCGAATACGGCCACAAGGGCCTCTACATGGGCGTCCCCGTCCAAATCGGAAAAGACGGCGCCGAGAAGGTCATCGAAATCGAGCTCACGGCCGACGAAAAGGCCCTGCTCAACGCCAGCGCGGGCCACGTGAAGGAGCTCGTCGACGCATCGGCCAAGCTCTGAGGCGCCAAAGGAAGCACCTGTGAACATCCACGAATACCAAGCCAAGGAAATCTACAAGACCTACGGGGTGCCGGTGCCGAAGGGCATCCCGGCGTTCTCCGTGGCCGAGGCCAAGGCCGCCGCCGAGAAGCTCATCGCTGAGACGGGCTCCGAGGTGGTGGTGGTCAAGGCGCAGATCCACGCGGGCGGTCGCGGCAAGGCCGGCGGCGTGAAGGTGGTCAAGGGCGCGGCGGCGGCGGAGGCGGCGGCGAAGGCCATCCTCGGCTCGACGCTCGTCACCAAGCAGACGGGCCCCAAGGGCAAGCTGGTCGGGCGCCTGTTCGTGGAGCAGGGCATGGACATCGCCCGGGAGCTCTACCTGGCGCTGGTCGTGGACCGCGAGGCGAAGCGGGTGTGCATCATGGCGTCCACCGAGGGCGGCATGGACATCGAAGAGGTCGCCCACAACACCCCTGAACGGATTCACAAGGTTTGGATCGACCCGGCGGTGGGCCTCCAGGCGTTCCAAGTGCGCCAGGTGGGCTACTCGCTCGGCCTCTCGGAGCAGGCCATCAAGTCGCTCCATAAGGTCCTCGGCGGCCTCGCGCGCATGTTCGAAAAGGAAGACTGCTCGCTCGTGGAAGTGAACCCGCTCATCGTCACGAAGTCCGACGACGTGGTCGCCCTCGACGCCAAGGTGAACTTCGACGGGAATGGCGCTTTCCGCCACAAGTCCTGGGAAGAACTTCGGGATTTGACCGAGGAAGAGGAGACGGAGACCGAGGCCAAGGAGTCCGGGCTCTCGTACATCCAGCTCGACGGGAACATCGGCTGCCTCGTGAACGGCGCCGGCCTCGCCATGTCGACCATGGACATCATCAAGCACTTCGGCGGTGAGCCGGCGAACTTCCTCGACGTCGGTGGCGGCGCGAGCCAGGAGTCGGTGACGAAGGCCTGCCGCATCATCCTCAAGTCGCCGAGCGTGAAGGGCATCTTCGTGAACATCTTCGGCGGCATCATGAAGTGCGACATCATCGCGAACGGCGTCGTCGCCGCCGCGAAGGACCTGGGGCTCAAGGTGCCGCTGGTCGTCCGCCTCGAGGGGACGAACGTGGAGCAGGGCCGCGAAATCTTGAAGAACTCGGGCCTGGCGATCACGCCCGCGACCACCATGGCCGACGGCGCGAAGAAAATCGTCGAGCTGGTGGGGAAGGCGTAGGAGGCGGCCATGGCGATTCTCGTTGGAAAAGACACCCGTCTCATCGTCCAGGGCATCACCGGCAGCGCCGGCGGCTTCCACGCGAAGCAGATGCTCGACTACGGCACGAACCTCGTCGGCGGCGTGACCCCCGGTCGCGGCGGCCAGTCGTTCGAGGGCAAGGTCCCCGTGTTCAGCACCGTGCGCGACGCGGTCGAGCAGGCGGGTGCGAATGCCACGGCCATCTTCGTTCCGCCCCCGTTTGCCGCCGATGCGATCCTGGAAGCCGTCGACGCGGGCATCGAACTTATCGTGGCCATTACCGAAGGAATTCCGGTGATGGACATGCTGAAAGTGAGGCGCGTTCTCGAATCGCAGAAGCGCAGTCGGCTCATTGGGCCGAACTGCCCGGGCGTCATCACGCCGGGGGCCTGCAAGATCGGCATCATGCCCGGCCACATCCACAAGCCGGGGCGCATCGGCGTCGTCTCGAAGAGCGGCACGCTGACCTACGAGGCCGTCGGCCAGCTCACGGCCCTCGGCATCGGGCAGAGCACCTGCGTCGGCATCGGTGGCGACCCCATCAACGGGACCGACTTCATCGACGTGCTCAAGCTCTTCAACGAGGACGCGGACACGGATGGGGTGATCCTCATCGGCGAGATCGGTGGCAACGCCGAGGAGCTCGCCGCGGCCTACATCAAGAAGCACTTCCGTAAGCCCGTGGCGGGCTTCATCGCGGGCCGCACCGCGCCGCCCGGCAAGCGCATGGGCCACGCGGGCGCCATCATCTCAGGCGGCACCGGCGGTGCCGAAGAGAAGATCGCAGCCCTCGAGGCCGCCGGCGTGAAGGTCGCCCCGACGCCGTCGGATATGGGCACGACCCTCAAGTCACTCCTGTAGAGCACACATCTTTTGCGCTGAGCCCGGCTTACGTCCGGTGCTCGGAGCTTGGCGTACCTATGTACGCCGGCGCTCCTGTGCTCCGGGCGCGCTCGGGCTCAACGCAAAATCTGTGCGCTCTACGTTCCACGGAGACGGGGGACACACGACGGAACTGGGCGTGGAGTCCGGTCGTGTGTCCCCGGAAGTCCCCCGTTGTTGTCGGCATCGACCTGACGGCGGCGATGCGAGCAAGCAGGTCGTGTCGGTGGCCCCCGAGAGTTCGCGAAGCGAACGTACGCGCGAAGCGCGTGGCCCGGCTGGTTTCGATGAGGCCCAATTCCGCGATCGACGCCGTTAGGGCGGCGATGCGAGCAAGGACGCCCGCGAAGCGGGCTGCGCTTTCGGGGGCATGGCGGAGGAAGAGTTCGGGTTCGATGACCTCGAGTTCGCCGAGGGCCCAGCCGCCTTCGGGCGACGGGATGAGGTCGACGCGGGCGTAGGTGTTCGGATGGGGCGCGGCGGCGAGGATGCGTTCGGCGAGGTGGGCTTCCTCGGGGCGCGGGGCGCGGACTTCGTAGCGGCCGCCAAAGTGGAGCTGCACGCGGTAGTCGCCGGCGGCGGGGAACTTGTGGACCACGTGGGCCGGGATGCCCTCGAAGCACACGACGCTGAGTTCCCCTTCGGTCTCGATGCGGCCGGCGTAGGCCTGGAGCAGCACGTCGCCGCGGACGAGTAGGTCCTCGACCTTGGGTGACGGGAAGGGGGTGGAGACGTCCCAAACGAAGAGACCATCCGCGCCGGCGCCGACTGCGGGTTTCCATACGAGTTTGGTGGTGGCCCAGCTGCCAGCGGCGCGCTCGGCGGCTTGCCGTGCGTCGTCGAGGGGCGTAGAGCGATCAAGGAGTGCGGTCGGCAGGGTGGGCACGCCGCCCGCGGCGAGCTCGAGCAGATAGCGTTTGTGGATGTTCCAGCGGACGGTGGCGGCGGGGTTCACGAGCTGGCCCGTGGTCTCCACCGCATCGCACCACGAGAGAAACGTCTCGAGCTTGTGCTGGTAGTCCCAGGGCGAATGGAGCAGCACGACGTGGTCGCGAAAATCGACGTCCTGCGCATCCCATTGCACCGCACGGCCCGTTGCGCCGCTCGCCTCGAGCGCCGCGAGGAGCGTCGCGGTGTCCACGGATGCGCGCGGGTGTGTCGGCGCAGTCGCCAGGAGGATGGGTCGGAGTTGGGACACGGCCCGGTACCGTACGGCGGCGCCACGCCACGTCGTCGACGAATGCGGCGGACCTGGCCGAATCCTGCAAATTGCAGTTTTACGACAAATTACGGCGACATAAATTGTTGAAAAACAGCGGAAATACGCTCTTGATGTGTGGAAAAATACATGCATACTGGACGGACATGATCACGCAAATGCGCCATCGAGTTCCCGTGCGTTTGATTGCCTCCGTGCTCGTGGCGTTGGCGGGCTGCATCGCCGAGGAGCCGCTGGACGTGGAGGCGAGCACGCAGAACCTTCGCACGGGCGTGTCGGACGAGGGCGAAGTGCTCGTCGGCGCGGACGTGCTGGTCACCGACGCGTCGGGCGCGGCGGTGCCGTGCGGCGTCGGCAAGTTGTCGGTGGACCTTTCCGTCTCCTTCGATGATGGCGCGTCGTTCGAGGTCGTTCCGAGCGACTCGTTCCACGTCGCCTGCGCGGACAAGGGAACGGACCTCGCCGTTGTGCTCGACAACAGCGCGTCCCTCGATGACGACCTTCCTCTCCTCCGCACGGCGGCGATGGAGGCGGTCGATCACATCCTCGACGATGGCGGGCGAGTGTCGCTCGTTCGCGTGAGCACGGAGGCGTCTGTGCTCTCGCCGCTGACGAACGATCGGGCGGAGCTTCAAGCTTCCGTTGATGGCCTGCGCAAGACGAGTGGGTGGACGGCGCTCTATGACGGAGTGCGAATGGCGAATGAAACGCTCGGCGGTGCGCTCGTGAAGGCGAACGAAGCGGATCGCTACCACTCCGCCGCGTCGTTCTGCGCCGCGAGCGACAAGATGGGCATCCTGCTTTTCACGGACGGCCAAGAGAACAACTCCAGCCATCAGATGCTTTGGAGCGACGACCATCCGGGGGATGGATACGACACGCAGTTCGACGACCTACTGAATCTCCGGGTGCGCGGCGTCACGACGCCCGTGTATGCCGTGACATTGAGCGACAAGGTCCGTGCGGCGGACATGACCGGTCTCGCTTCGGAGACGGGCGGGCGTCACCAGCGCATCAAATCGCTCGAGCAGCTTTCAAGCGTCTTTGGAACGATCAGCGACTACACCGGCAGCACACACCAAATCTGCGGTGCCATCGAAAGCAGCCGGTGCGGGCCCGCGATCCTCCGCGTGACGCACCGCTGGAAGCATCGCGGCGAGACCATTGAAGGTACGCGCGAGCAGATCGTGAACATTCCGTGTGGCGTGCGCGAACCGAGTCGCGTGGTGACGATTCTGCTGTCCATGTCAAACCCAGGCATTCCGCGTGAAGTCGCCGGCAAGCTCGCGGCGCAGGCCCTCGAGTGGGCAAGCCCCGTGGACCACCCGCGTGTGCTTGTGGTGCGCGACGACAACCACCACGACGAGTTCGCCGAGGACCCGCTCTATGTGCGTGATGTCCTCGCGGAGCTCGGCTACGACGTCGACTTCGTCGACGAGCCGGCGAGTGGTCTGACCGCGAAGATGCTGAAGGGCTACGATGCCGTTTGGTTCTCAAACCCCGGCTACCCGATGGACAGCGAGTCCTCGAAGCTGGTTCTCCTCGATTTCTCGGCGTCCGGCGGCGGCGTGGTCATGCAGGGAGATGACATGGCCCAGTCGTGGGGCCTGTCGTTCGATGTCGAACCGCTCACGCACCTTACCTACGTCGACAACGGCACGTCGTATTGCGGCGTGAACATCGACAACAACCGCGGCCAGAGCTACCTCGTGGAGATCGCCGGGGAGGGGCATCCCGTGGTGGCGGGCCTGACCGGCGTCACCTTCGAATACGGCGATGACATCGACGCCTCGATGCCACGGGGGGAAGGTGTCGACGTGCTCGCGTGGGCGACCGTGTCCGGCCTCGCGGACTGCGAGCCGAAGCCCGTGATCGTCGCGTTCACGCCCTAACGCCCATGGCGGGCGCCCGGGGTGCCCGACTTGAGCGCCTCGGTGCGGCGCGCCGCCGGATTGAACGCGGCCCGTGCGGCCGCGGATGACGTTGCTCCGCGAGCGTATATAGTCGCGCCGTGTCGACGCGGAGTCTTCGGGATCGGTGGTTGCTGTTTGTGCCGCCGGTGCTCTACGCGGCGGCGATCACGAACTACGTTCTCCCGGACACGTTCGACAACCTCATCTACCTGAATGGAGCGCGCGCCATTCACGACACCGGCGAGTTCACGTTCGGCGGGTGGTTCGTGTGGGACTGGCCGCCGGGGTTCGCGTTCCTCCTGTCGCTTGCCGCAGGGGTGGGGTTCGGATCCGTAGCGGCGGCGAAGGTCGTCGTCTGCTGTCTCGTGTCGTTGGCCGTCGCCGCAGCGTACCGTTTGCTCGAGCGCGGCGAATGGCGGCATCCGCTCGCGTCGGCGGTGATCGCCGCACTCGCGCCGTACGCGTTCCTCCAGGGAACACGCGTGATGGCGGATTGGCCGTATGTGGCAATCGCCATGGCGTTCCTGTTGGTGCTCGGTGCGCTGGACGGGAAGCGCCGTGGGGTTGGGCTTGCGGTACTCGCGGGCGCGCTTCTCGCCGCGTCGGCCCTCGTACGGCACGTGGGAGTCGTACTGGGCGCCGCGGTGGTTGCGCAGGCCTGGACGCGTTTTCGTGCGCGTGGTTCGCTTGCGTGGTGGCGGGCGCCGGCGCTCGAGGTCCTCGTCGCGGCCCTCGGTGGCGGAGCGTTTCTCGCCGCAAAGCTCCGAATCTTGCCCGCCGTTCGCGCCGGCGCGGCGTGGTCCGAGTACCAGGAGGGCACGGGCTTTCTCTTTCATCCTGATCTCGTCGCGTGGGCGAGGCTCGTCCTCGACGTGTTGAGTCACGGCACGTCGCTCGCCGCGCGCGCGCCCGTGCCGTCGCCGGTGGTTTCCGTGGCTGCGCTCGCGGTTTCGTCGTTCATGGTCGCCGGCCTCATCGCGAAGTTTCGTCGAAGCGGCGCCACACCCGTGTGGACGTACACGGTGGCGAACCTTGTCTTGATTCTCCTGCTCGAGTGGAAATGGTCGCGCTATCTCCTGCCCGTAGCGCCGTTCGTGGTGTCGGCGTTTCTTGAGGGCGTGGAGCTGCTTTCGAATCGTATTCCCGCGCGCGTGCGGGCGTTCGGTCCGGCGGCACTCGTCGTTTGGGGGGTGATGCTCTTCGCCATGGACACGACGCTCCTTGTGCGCGGGAACGGCGTGACACACCGTGGCCTCTCCGCCGCCGTGAGCGACTCCCCCGAGCGCTTCTACCTCGGCGAATGGAACGACCTCTATCGAGCGTGCGCGGTTGTCCGTGACTCGAACCGGGAGGGCGGCGTGATCGTGCTGGACCGGGCGGACCTGAAGTACGTCGCGCATTGGTGTGAGCGACCGGTCATCCAGGGCGAGCCTCTCCGCCGTGGAGGGGATTTCTGGCGGCGAGCGTGTGGTATGCGAGCGCCCTTCGCGCCGGGAACGGGGCTCGCGCTTCGTACGAAGGCGGGGCGTGCGCCGGAGCCCTGGCCAGCGCCTTCGACGCTGTCGCCCCAGCCCCTCGGTGATGTGGCCCGCTGCCAAGGCAGCTTTGTGCTGAGCGCGCGAAACGCGCCGCTGCCACCCGGTGCGCCGCCGGCGGAGGCCATCGCGACCTTTGGCGATCTGCGTCTCACGACGCTGTCACCGCAAATTCACGAATTTTGAGAGCCCTCCGTCCTTGAGCCCACGGACCCGTGTGCTATAGGCGCGCGAAATTTCGGAGGCCCCAATGGCGACAGAACGCACGCTCAGCATCATCAAGCCCGACGCCGTCGAGAAGAACAACGTCGGCAACATCCTTGCCCATGTCGAGAAGGCGGGGCTCAAGATCCGCGCGATGCGCATGCTCCACCTTTCGCGCCGTCAGGCCGAGGGGTTCTACGCGGTGCACAAGGAGCGCCCGTTCTTCGGCGAGCTCGTTGACTTCATGACGCGGAGCCCCGTGGTGGTGAGCGTGCTTGAGGGCGACGACGCGGTCACGAAGTACCGCGCGCTCATGGGCGCGACGGATCCGGCGAAGGCCGAGCCCGGCACCATCCGCAAGCTCTACGCGGACAGCATCGGCGAGAACGCCGTGCACGGTTCCGACTCGAAGGAAAACGCGGCCATCGAGGTGGCGTTCTTCTTCCCGGCCTACGAACTCCGCGCCTAGTCGCATCGCGATGGACGCGGAACTCGAGCGCATTCGCCCCCTCGTCGAGGCGGCCTTCGCCGATCGTACAAAGCTCGCCGACGCGGCCCACGAGGCCGCCGTGCGTGACGTCATCGAGCGCCTCGATAAGGGCGCGCTCCGTGTCGCTACGCACGACGAAGCGAGCGACACGTGGACGACGCACGCGTGGGTGAAGCAGGCAGTGCTCCTCTACTTCGCGATCCAGAAGATGGAGCGCTGGGAAGCGGGGCCGTTCGAGTTCTGGGACAAGATCCCGCTCAAGAAGGACCTTGAGGCTCAGGGCGTTCGCGTGGTTCCGCCCGGCACATGCCGCTACGGCGCCCACCTCGAGAAGAGCGTCATCCTGATGCCGGGGTACGTGAACATCGGCGCATGGGTCGGCGCCGGCACGATGGTCGACACCTGGGCCACGGTGGGTTCCTGTGCGCAGATCGGCCGCGGGGTACACCTCTCGGGGGGTGTCGGCATCGGCGGTGTCCTTGAGCCGCCGGGGGCGACGCCGGTCATCGTGGAGGACGGCGCGTTCGTGGGCTCCCGTGCCATCGTCGTCGAGGGCGTCCGAGTTGGCCGCGAGGCGGTTCTCGGCGCGAACGTGGTCCTCACCGCGTCGACGAAGATTGTGGACGTGACGGGCGACAAGCCCGTGGAATCAAGCGGTGTCGTCCCGCCCCGTGCGGTGGTGATTCCGGGTACGCGACCGAAGAAATTCCCTGCGGGCGAGTACCAAGTACCGTGTGCGCTCATCATCGGATGGCGGTCCGAGAGCACGGACAAGAAAGTCTCGCTCAACGGCGCACTTCGCGACTTTGGGGTCGCTGTCTAGCGGTTGGTCTGCCGGTCGTTGCGCGACCAACGTGGCGCCCCTGACCCGCGATGCACACCCCCCGAACTCCAGTTGAAGCTGGTGTCCGAGCCGCAATTGGGCCAGCCTCTAGGAGGTGTGGTCGGGAGGGTGGTCATGAACCGGATCGGGACGTGTTTGGCGTTTGCCTTGGGTTTGCTCGGGGCCGCGGGGTGCAGCTGCGACGACGAGAACGGGAACGGCAAATCAAGCGACGGTGGTGCGCACGGCGACGGTTCCACCCTCGATGGTTCGCGGGACGGCGACAACTCGACGTGGGACGGCAGCGTCGGTGATGCGTCGAACACCTGCGCGCAGCAGATGGGAATGGCCACGATTGAGCACAAGGCCGTCGACATCATCGTCGTGATCGACAACTCCGGCAGCATGAGTGCTGAAATCTCCGAGGTGGAAGTCCAGATCAACAAGGCATTCGCCGACATCCTGGACAACGCCAATCCGCCCATCGACTACCGCGTGATCATGCTCTCGCGTTTCGGAAACTATGGTTCGGAGCGCATCTGCGTCGCGAAGCCGCTTGGCGGCATCGACGATCTCAACGCGGATGGGCATTGCGACACCGTCCCGAGCATGCCGGTCAACACGGCGAAGTTCTTCCACCACAGCCAGACCATTGGCAGCAACGATGCGTTCTGTCGTTTGCTCGATTCGTACAACAAGGCGGACGCGTTCAACCTTCAGCCCAATGGCTACAAAGACGTCCTTCGCCCGGATGCGTTCAAGTTCATCCTCGTCATCACCGACGACCGTGTGAACTGCGGATTCGGTGGCAACACGTATAGTGATCTCGACACCGTCGTCGGAGGCACCAACGTGGCGGCATCGTTCGATACGGCCCTGCGCGCCCTTTCCCCGAGCGACTTCGGTGTGGACGCGGAGCACCGCAACTATTCCTTCTGGTCGATCGTCGCCCAGGCGCCGTACATGTCTACGGGGATGGGCGATTACGGCCTTCCGGTCCCGCCGTCCGAGGCATCGACCACGGATGTCTGCACCCCGGACGCACAGCAATCCGGCACGGGCTACCAGGCCCTTTCCATGTTGACCGGCGGCTACCGGTTCCCGAGCTGCGGCTTGGCCTACAGCCCCATCTTCTCGCTCATGGCCCAGGGCGTGATCGAGGTGGCGCAGGTGGGTTGCGACTTTGCAGTTCCCGATCCGCCCGACGGCGAACACCTCGACCTGAGCACGGTTCAGGTGAAGTACAGCTCCGGCGATACGCTCATCGGCAAGTACAACCAAGTGGCCAACGAGGCCGCGTGCACGCCGGAAGCGTTCTACATCGAGAACGAGACCACGATTAAGTTGTGTCCCGACCTCTGCAACGTGGTTCAGGCGGACGAGAACGCGAACGTCAACGTGCTCTTCGGCTGCGCGATCAAGCTGCTCTGAGCGCCGTGGCCGTGGGCGGTGGTCGTGCCGAAGTCCGGGTCCGCGGCCGGTTTGCTGCAAGCCCGCGGGGCTGACAGATTGGGCGTGTGACGACGGGAGCGCCGCTTCGGACAGACCTTGCGCCGCCCGGCCATCCGCTTGAGCGGTTGCCGGAGGAGTGGGCGGAGGTCTTTGCGTCGTGGGGGGAGCCGGCGTTTCGCGGCAAGCAGGCGTTCCTCTGGATTCACCGCGACGGCGTGCTCGACCCCGCGAAGATGACGAACCTGCCCGCGCGGGTGCGGGAGCGCATGACCGAGGAGCTCGGCGGCGCGCCAGCGGAAATCTCCCACCTGCATGCGTCGGCGGACCGCACGCGGAAGATGCTCATCAAGTTCGGGGACGGCCGCGAGGTGGAGTCGGTGCTCATCCCGCAGCTCCGCGATGTCGATCCCGACGGCGACGAGGACGAACTCGAAGTGAAGCCTGGCCGCGTGGCGGGGGCGCGGGTCACGCAGTGCATCTCGTCGCAAGTGGGGTGCGCCATGGGGTGCGTGTTCTGCGCGTCGGGCGTCGCGGGGCTCAAGCGGCACCTGTCGGGCGCCGAGATCATCGCGCAGGTGCTCCTCGGCCGTGCGGCCCTCGACGAGCACGAGGCGCTCCGCAACGTGGTCTTCATGGGCATGGGCGAGCCGCTCCACAACTACGGCGCCGTGGCGCGCGCGCTCGTGTTGCTCACGCACCCGGAGGGCATTGCGCTCTCGAAGCGACGCGTGACCGTGTCGACGAGCGGGCTCGTGCCCGAGATCGACCGCCTCGCGAAGGACTTCGGCGGACAGGTGCGCCTCGCCATTTCGCTGCACTCCGTGAACAACGAACGGCGCTCGGAGATCATGCCCATCAACCGGAAGTACCCGCTGCCGGTGCTCATGGACGCCCTTCGGCGCTATCCGCTCCCGAAGCGCGCGCGGATCACCATCGAGTACACGCTCATCCGCGGGGTGAACGACTCGGTGGCGGAGGCGAAGGATTTGGTGAAGCTCCTCGCGCGGATCCCCGCGAAGGTGAACCTCATCCCCATGAACCCCATCACCGGAAGCCCCCTCGGTGCGCCCGAGTGGGAATCGGTGGAGCGGTTCCAGGCGACGGTGCACGGGCTTGGCCTTGCGTGCACCGTGCGAACCCAGCGTGGTGACGACATTTCTGCGGCCTGCGGCCAGCTGGCACTTCACGGCGAAAAGCGGAAGGTGAAGATGCGCCTTCCAACGACGCGCGACGAAAACTAGCTCCGAGTCGAGCTATCCTGGGCGCGATGCGATTGCTCCTTCGGATTGCGACTTCGGTTCTGTTTACAATTCCAACCTTCGCGGCGGCGCAGGTCGCGCTCGATGTGCCGCGCGCGGCCGAGGGGGAAGTTCGCGTGGATGGCGCGCTCCTCGAGTGGCCGGACGACCGGGTTGTGTCGGTGGGGAAGGGCGACGGGTCGTTCGTGTTTGCCGTCGCTGAAACCGGCGCGGGTCTCGCCGTGGGCGCCCGCGTGGACGATAACCGCTTTCTATCCGGTCGGGATGCGGTGGAGGTCTCGTTCGCCTCCGGGCGCGCGGTAGTGCGCGTGCGGCTCGAACCGGGGACGCCAGGAAAGTCGAGCGGCCGAGCAATGGTCGGCGCGGGCAAGGACAAGCCCCGCGCGGACCGACGCGTTCAGATGGTCGAGGGCCCGGCGCGCGACGCCGATGGGCGCGCTTCCTACGTGGTGGAAGCGATGATCCCGTGGGCGGTGCTGCCGACGGGAATCCGCTCCGAAGGCCGTCTCCACGTGCAGGTGTTTGATGTGGATTCGGAGGCGAGCGGACGGGCCGAGCACTCCTTCGCGTTCGGCGGGAGCACGAAGGACCAGGGAACTTGGACGGACCTGCGGTTTCAGGGCGGAACCGGCTCGCTGCTGCGCTCCTTCGTGCGCTCCGCGAACCTCCCCCTCGGCATCAAACCGAGGCGCACGGTTTCGGGCAACGTGGCTGGGGACCGTCGCCCCGAGCAGGTGTCGCTCGTCGATCGATACGTTCTCGTCATGGGCGATGGGTACCGCGGCGGGACGGCGTACAGCGTGCTCTCGCTTCCGGTTTCCGCCTCGAAGGACATTCGAACCCTCGACCTCGTGGACGTGACCGGCGACGGCATCGCGGAGATCATCGTCGCCTTTGACGAGGGGAACGACCTCGGCCGCAGGCGACTCTGGGGGGTCTTCGCCGCCAATGACCGCGGTGTCGAAGGACGCTTCACGGCGGAGATTGGCAAGGCGACGGGCGACGGTTCCCTCGAGGGCCGCGTGGAGGTCATTGGTTCAAAGAAGGGCGGCCCGCCCGTGCTTCGCGCACAC
Source organism: Polyangiales bacterium (assembly GCA_041389625.1). Taxonomy (GTDB): domain Bacteria; phylum Myxococcota_A; class Polyangia; order Polyangiales; family JAWKRM01; genus JAWKRM01. The sequence continues at coordinate 44,117 of JAWKRM010000021.1, read as the reverse complement.
GTGGCCACGTCGAACGGGCTCACGGCGGAGAACTTCCGCGAGGCACCGGCCGGGGATGCTGCGCCGCTGCTCTTGCCGTGGGGGCCCGTCGAGTCCGTCGACTACCGGTGGGACGGCGCGCGGTTTGTCGAGGTGGGCCACGTGCCCTCGAAGAACGAACCCATGCAGACTGCGTCGACCGCAACCGTGCGCACCACCACCCGTACGCCGGCTTCCTCCGCGGCCCAGGCTGCGCCGAAGCCTCCGTCGCGCGCTGAACTCCTCGCCGCCATCCACGAGAACATCGGCGTCCCGAGGAACGCCAAGCCCGACTTCCAGCTCAAGGCCAACGTCGCCGCGGATGAACGCGCGGAAGAGGTGCGCGTGTACGGCACCACGCTCGTGGTTTTTGGCCCCGGCTATCGCGGTGGCGCCGCGTGGTTCGCGACGAAGCTCCCCGCCGAGTCACCCGACGCCATTCGGTCTGTCGAAGCACACCGCGTCACCAACAACGGACGTGCGCAGCTCGTGCTCGTCCTGCGCCGCACGGTGGGCGATGTGGAACGCGACCTCATGCTCATCCAATGCCTCCAGCGTGACGGTTTCCCGCGCATCGCGGCCATCGAGCGTGCACGGCGTCAGGGAAAGAACGAGGTCACGAACAAGGTGCGCTTCGTGCGTGACGGGGAGCTCGAGCGCATCGAGATCGACCCCGGCAAGGCCCGCGGCTGGGACTCGAAGAGCTGGCCCTTTGCCGATGGTGCGTCCGACGGCATCGAACCCGTGCTGCTGCCGTGGAGGGATTTGCGGACAACGCTTCGCTGGTCGCGTACGCGACTCGAGCGGTCGACGGACTAGTGCGTCTACCGGTAGTGGCCGAGCCACGCGGTCACGCCGGCCCAGAACTTCGGAATCTCCGGCATGGATGTCCATTCCGAGTCGAATTCGATCCACTCGTCACCCCACGCGAACACGCGTCCGTTGCCGACGGTGCTCACCATGGCGGCGGCCGAGTCGTTCGGGAGCGTCGCCACTTTGACCGTGCTGGTGATGTTGGGATTGACGGCCGCGACGGCAAACCCACCAGAGAACGTCACGGAGGTGATGCCGCTGACACTCGGATGGGACTCAAAACTCGTCACGGGTCCGCTCGTGAGTCCGCCGGCGTAATTGAGGTTCAACGCTTCGAGAAGTGAATTGGGGCGGTCGGTGTCCTCCAGGCCGCCCGTGTAGCCCGTCATGGACATGACGCCACCGCCAGCTTCCACCCAATCCGTGAAGCACACCGGCTTCCGCTTCGGTGTAGGTACGCTGGAGGCGATCAAGAATGACGACGTCGTAGTCGGCGAGGGTGGCGGCCGTGAGCTCTTCATCGGTCCCCGTTTGCACGCGTTCCACCGAAAGCCCGTTTGACGTAAGCCACTGGTTGAAGTCGAGGACGCGTTCAGACCCGCGATGCCGAAAATGCCGATCCGGAGGCAGTCATAGAGGCCATCTTCACCTTCGTCGACATCGTCAACGAACCCGTTGCAGTCGTTGTCGATGCGGTCTCCGCACTGCTCCACGCCGCCGTTCGTCGGGATACATCCCGCGTCGACGTCCGCATCCGCTTCGACGTTTGCGTCGCTTGTGCTCGCGTCGGACGACGCCTCGTGACCGCCATCGTTCGAGGACCGCTCGAACCGTCACCACCGCAGCCCGCGGTGGCGAACGTTGAGCAGCCGAGCAGAACGAGCAAAGAGCCAAAATCGAATGGTGTGTTGGGTCATGGGGCGGCAGAATCTGGCTTGGGGTCGTGAAACGGTCAAACGAACGTGGTGGTCGTGAGGGGGAGCAAATTCCCTCGGTTCTTGGCGGGAGAAGGCGCCCGTCGTGCGCGTCCACACGTGCGGTGAATGTGCTCGGTGCTAGCCCGCGCCCCATGACTCTCCGAACCGCCGCACTGTCTGTTGTATTCGTCTCGGTCTGCATCGCGATTCCGGCGCCCCTGGCGGCCCAGGGCGCGGGGGCGGCGTCGACGCGCAATGCGCCAACTTGGTCCTTGGCCATCGAGCGCGTGGGTGGCATCGCGTTCGCCGGCGTGACCGCCAGCGATGCCGATGCGTCCGTCTCCGCGTTCACGGTCGGGGTCGGGGGACCGACAGTGAACCCCTACGCGGTACCGCGCGTCGGCGTCGACTTCATCCTTCGTTCTGGGCTGACAATCGGTGCGGCGGTCGAGGTCTCGCCTCCCTGAGTGCCAACTTCGACTCCAACGGAAATAGCGTGCCGAACTGGCGACCGTTACGCTCTACACGTTCACTCCGCGTGTGGGCTATCGGATCGCGCTGAGCGACGTGGTGGATCTTACGCCGCGCGTGGGCATGACGCTGATGGGCGGAAGCGTTGCTGTGGAAGACGATTCGAGTGAGGCGAGCGTGTTCATCTTCGCGATGGGCGCTGACTTGCCGTTCGCGTTTCGGCTGACCGGACCATGAACCTTCTGGTGGGCGCGAGCTTCGACGTATCCCTTGCGGGCACCGCGAGCACGGACGCGTCGTCGACGGATATCGACAGGACCATCTTTGCCGTTCAGGGGTGGCTCGGGATGGGGGCTACCTCTAGGCGTTTGGTGCGCCGCAGGCCTCAGGATGGCCCGGATTTCGTCGCGTCGCGCCGCAGCTCTTCCGGATCCTTGGCGGGCTGAAACCGTGCGTCAGGGCCATGGCGTTCCACGCGGAGGGCTCGCATTGGTAGAAATGCGGTGAGCTCCGCCCACGAGGCGTTCGAACTGCACGACCTCGCTGCCGTCGACCTTCTTCTTCACGATCCAGACCACGACAACTCGAAGTCGCGGTCAATGTCGGCGGCGGTGAAGACGAAGGCGTGTTCGTGTTGAAGACGGAGATCGTTGCCGCATCGAAGCCTGGCGGAAAACGAAGCCCTCGACGATCTGGAGCACACCGTCGACGCGTGCGGTGCGCCCCCTGCGTCGCCCGCCTCCTTCTGAACAACGCGACGGTGATCGCGGCGCCGTGCGCCGTGCGCGCCGATGACGGCGGGATCGAGGGTGGCGGCGAGGTTAATGAGCGTTCGACATGAAGAGAGGTACTTGCCGCCGGCCGCCCGAAAACGTGAGAGCACGTGCGAGCGGCGAAGGGCGAACGGGAGGTCGCCGTGGCCGGGCGCGTAGAGCGACGCCGCGCCAGTGACATCCCGGTGAAGTTCGCCGTTCGGCGTCACCCGCATCGATACGAACTGGGCGAAGCAGTCGATGGGTGTCGCAGCGGAGGAGAGTCGCGCGGCTTCCTCGCGGATACGCTCGTCCGTGGCGAAGCTTGTCATGAGGTAGACCGGGACCGTGGCCCCCGCGCGCCCGGCGACGTGCCACATCGCGCACCTTGAGTTCGAGGAAGGTGTGCCCGTCGACGGCGAGGCGCGAGCGCCTTGACCACGCCGCCAAAGCGCGTTGCCGTACCGCCCGCGAGCCACGACGCCCACCTCGCCGCGCCGCATGGATTCGAGACCCGCGGTTTCGAGTTCGCGCCGTGCATCGGTACCCATGGCGGGCAACGCCGTGATGTCACCGGGAAGCGGCACCTCGACGGTGCCGGTCACGTGGTTCGAGCTCGCCGTGCCGGAACGCAGTTCGGCACAGAGTCCGGTCGTAGGGGAGGTGCCCCGAAGCCGTAGCGTTCGAGGGTCTCCGCGGTCGCCCGTCGAGCCCGTCCACCGCCATTCCGCCGGCCATCGCCGCGAACGAAACACGCGCTCCGGTCCCGTGTAAAGGGGAGGATGCCGGGGCCGACGGTCCGCAACACGCGAAATGATTCGCGTCGCCCGGCGATCTCGCCGTGGAATTGCGGAAGGTTCGGCCGGGCTGTATCCCTTTGAGGTGCGCCGTTACGCCACCCCCGCTGCCCTCATTTCGGCGGTGTGCCTCCTGGTTTCGTTGGCGGTGCACCTGCCGATCTGGTCGCTCGGGAAGCTCAGGAGGCCCTCTTCGCAGAGGAAGCGAACCGGCCCCGGGGCAGCGCCCGTCGGAGGTCGAGTTCAATGTCGACGATGGGCTGACGGAGGCCGACCTCCAGGAGGAGGCGAAGCGCGCGGAGAGCAAACTGCGCGACAAGCCCCCGGACGAACAGAAGCGCGACGTCGCGAAGCAGAACGAAGAGAAGAAGAAGGAAGTGGCCGTCGCCGCCGCGGTGCCCGCCGAGGCCAAACCGCCTCCGCCGCCGAAACCCAAGGCATCGCAACAGGCCATCCAACAGAAGAGCGAGGACCCGACGGTCGCGCCTCCGCCCGATGCGAAGTACCTCGCCGAGGAGAACCGCCGCGTCGAAGAGGAAACCGTCGCGCGCGAGCGCAGCTTCACGGAGGATTCACCCCAGCCGCAGTCCGGTGCCACACGGAACTCGGCGGGTGAGGACCCGGGGAACGACAAGGAAACGGAGGTCGCCGACTCGCGAAACCGCGAGGGCGACGCCTCGCGGCATGCGACGGAGGCCGAGGCAAGGCAGGAGCGCCCCGATTCGTCGCGCACGCCGCCGCCGCCGGTTGCGGCCTCGGGCAATGGTCAGCGTGCCGGCGGTGACAACGGTGGCGCGCGCGCGGCATCGGGCGCGGAAACACCCGAATACGAAACGCTCACGGTCCAGGACGGCTCGGGAAGCTTCGTGATCCGCGTGCCGAAGGAGCGTGGCGAACGGGATCACGCACGGCTTTCGGATGCGCACGGGCACGGTGATTCGGGCGCCGGTTCGGGTGCAGGCGCGGAGGGGCGTAGTCCGCGGGGCGGTCTTCACGGCGAAGGCGGCGGTCTGCACCACAATGGCCCGCAGTTGGCGCTCAGTTGGCGAAGCTTCCTCGACAGCGTGAACGAAGACGAACTCCGGGAGGACCGCGAGCGGTACGTCGAAGAACGCAAGTCGCGCCTTCGCGGTGGTGAACGGCAAAAGCTCTGGAAGGAATTCCGGGCGGCCATCGAGAATTTTGTGCCGTCGGTCAAGCCCGGAAACCAGACGGCGCTCAATGCCGCCGCGTCGCCCTTCGCGAACTACCTCACGGCGGTGCATCGCCGCATTCATCGGGAGTACGCCTACGAGTTTCTCGCGGGGCTTCCCATTGGCGGCACATCTCCATTCGCGGACCCGAACCTCGTGACCGAACTCGAGATCATCTTGAATCGAAATGGCACGATTCACCGTGTTGGTGTCGTATCGCCAAGCGGGCTCCTCGCGTTCGACTACGGCGCGTGGGCCGCCGTCATGCGCGGACAGCCATACCCCGAGGCGCCGCCGCAGATCCTCTCGGGCGACGGGCGCGTGTACTTCCACTGGGGGTTCTATCGAAACGAGCGGCAGTGCGGCACGTTCAACGCCGAGCCGTACATCTTGCCGAACCCGCCGGGGTCGCCGGCGCCGTCTCCGGGGCTCGATGGGCCGCTGCCCGGCGGCATCGTTCCCCGCGATTCCGAGCCAACGTGGGGCACGGAAAACGAACGTTCGGGCCGGAACGACGCTGCACCCCCCGGGGACCGCGTGCGCGCCACGCTCGACGTGGCACCTTCGCGGCGTGGAAGCTGACGAGACGCCACCGGACGCGGAGCTCACGGCGGCGGTGAAGGCCGTCGCGCTTGAGCTCGGCTTCGTACGCGCGGGCGTTGCGCGGGCCGGGTGCCTGGATGCGGAGGGTGAACGCCTACGTGCATGGCTCGCCGCCGGCAAGCACGGCGAGATGGCGTGGATGGAGCGCACGGCCGACGTGCGCATCAACCCGCGCGACGAGCGCATGCTTGCGGGGGCCGAAAGCGTGCTCGTGCTCGCCACGCCGTACGCGCGGGATCCCGAACGGGTGGGACCGGCCCCGGGACGCGTGGCGCGCTACGCCCGCGGACGCGATTACCACAACGTCCTCGGGAAGCGTCTTGAGAAGCTGACCCGTTGGCTCCGCGAGCGCGGGCACGGCGCCCGCGGCTCGGTGGACAGCATGCCCGTCTTTGAGCGCGCCTGGGCACAGCGCGCGGGGCTCGGTTTCATCGGGAAGAACAGCTGTCTCATCATCCCGGGGCTCGGGAGCCACGTGTTCCTGTCCGCCGTGGTGACCACCGCGCGGCTCGTGCCCGATACGCCCATGCGCGAGCGCTGTGGCGCGTGCACGCTTTGCCTCGATGGTTGCCCCACGTCCGCCTTCGACGGCGCGCGCGAACTCGACGCGCGCAAGTGCATCTCGTACCTCACCATTGAGCACGAAGGACGCATCGACGAGGCGCTTCGCCCCGCCGTTGGCGACTGGATCTTTGGTTGCGACGTCTGCCAGGATGTTTGCCCGTACAACCGAACCGAGCTTCCTCCGCCGTCGGTTACGGCACCGTTTGCGCCGTCGACTCGGTGGGATGCGCACGACGCGGAGTCGATTCTCGAAATGTCTGACCACGCATTCGGCGTGTACTCGGAAGGTTCGCCCGTCCGGCGCACCGGGCGCGACGGCATGGCGCGAAATGCAGCGGTGGTGCTCGGCAACCGCGGTGAGCGATGCCACCTACCGGTGCTCGACAATGCTGCGCGAACGCACCTGTCGCCCGTCGTCCGCGAGACCGCCGCGTGGGCCGCACGCACCCTCCGCGAACGCCTCGACGAGCAAAAATAGGTCTCGTGTCCCCCTATTCCTGAGGGGAGTCTTCGGTGCGGAGCTTTGTTTCGAGGGCGAGGAGAACTTCCTGGAGCCCCTCCCGCGTTGCCGAAGAAAATGCGAGCGCCTCATGCCCGCGGGCCCGCACCGCCTCTTGGAACGCGTCAAACGCCTCGCGCGACTCGGGTAGATCCATCTTCGACATGGCCACGACCATGGGGCGCTTGGCGAGGGCTTCGTCGAAACGCTCAAGTTCCGCCATGAGCACCTCGAAGTCCTTTTCCGGCGAGCGCTCCGGGTCCGGGTCCACCGTTACGACGTGGAGCAGCGCACGCGTCCGCTCAATGTGCCGAAGAAACCGGAGTCCGAGGCCCGCGCCCTCCGCCGCACCTTCGATGATGCCCGGGATGTCGGCGATGACCATGTTCCGCTCTTCGCCGAGGGACGCGACGCCGAGGTTCGGCGTGAGCGTCGTGAATGGGTAATCCGCAATCTTCGGCCGTGCGCGCGACACGCTCGCGATGAACGTGCTCTTGCCGACGTTCGGAAAGCCCACCACGCCCACGTCGGCGAGCTTGAGCTCGAGTCGGAGGTGCCGGTGCTCACCGGGCTCCCCCGGTTCCGATCGACGGGGTGCGCGATCCGTCGGCGTCGCGAAGTGAATGTTCCCGCGTCCGCCAAGGCCACCCTTTGCGACAACGAACTCCATGTCCTTGCGGTCGAGGTCCGCCAGGAGCTCGCCCGACTTGGCGTCGTAGACCTGCGTCCCCACGGGGATGCGCACGCGAACGTCGTCGCCGCCCCTGCCGTACTGGTCCTTGCCGCGGCCGTGCTCGCCGGAGTCCGCCTTCACGATGCGGCGGTAGGACAGATCGAGCAGCGTCGACAGGCCCGAATCGGTGACGAAGACGATGTCGCCGCCCTTGCCGCCGTCGCCCCCGGAGGGGCCCCCAAAGGGGACGTACTTTTCGCGGCGGAACGCGACACAGCCGTTGCCGCCGTGGCCGGCCTCGACCTCGATCTCGACCTCGTCCACGAAGTGCATGGCGCGGAGTGGTACGGGGTCCCACACGTCTCGGCAAGCGGCCCGGAATTCGAGTACGATGCCGGCTCGATGTTGACCGATGCACGCGCGTCGGCGCTGGGATCGGCGCGCTCGAAGTTCGTGGATGCCCTGCCGCGCAAGGCGGCGGAGCTCATGTCGTCCGTCGAACTCGTGGCGGAGGTCCCCGACGCGGAGCGGCACCGGGACGACCTTCGCCGGCGACTCCACGCGCTCTATGCCTCGGCGCAGGTGTTCCGACTCGACCCGCTGGCGGAGGCGCTCAAGGCGGCCATCGAGAATGTGGACTCGGCGCGCGAGAACCGCCGCCGCCTGGGCGACGACGATTTCGCCGCGCTTCGACGTCTCGCGCACACGCTGCCCGACCTCGGACGAGCGGCGGAGAGTAGTGAGTCGACGCCCCCCGCGAAGCCGTCGGACCCGGCACCGGCACCGATGCAGTCCACGGGCGAAGCCGCGGGCGCCACCGCGAGCGACGCCGACCCATCCAAGGACCCGAAGGTTCGAACGATGCCATTCGGTCTTTCGGGCGCGTCGCCCGACGTCGAGCCCATCGAGGTGAAGGGGCCGCCCCGCGAAGCGCATGCGGCCGAGGCCGCGCCCGCGAGCGATCCGACCCGGGGCTACGAGTCGTTCACTGCGGCGCCTGTCACTTCCGAATCCGTTCGGGTTCCGTCGCCGTCGGGTCTTGCGGCCTACGCGATGCTTTCGGACCCCGCGGCGCTCCGGGACGCGCCCACGCCCAACGCGAGCCTGCCTCCCGTGGTGCTCAAGCCCACGGCCCTCGCGGAGGTGATGCTCACCGAGCGCCAGACGACCGCGCTCCAGCGCGCATCGGCACCCACGGTGCCGCCGGGTTCGGTGTCGAAGAATGTCTGCTCGGTGTTGCTCATCGATGACCGTGGCGAACTCGCGTCGGTGCGCGTCGTCCTCCCTTCGGACAACTACGAGGTTTCCCTCGGCTCGAGCATGATCGCGGCACTCGAGCTCGCGCAAACGGGGGCGCCCGACGTCATCCTGGCAGAAGCGAGCTTCCTCGAGGAGCGAGCGCCGGAGTTCGTGAAGGAGTTGCGCGCGACGCCCACGACCGCGTTCATTCCGCTCGTCGTCGTCTATCCAAGCGGGACGGATGTCACGCCGGAGCGCATCGAACGCTCGGGCGGCGACGCCGGCATCGAGCGACCCATCGAGGCGGACCTCCTTCAGGGCGTTCTCCTACGCGTGTCCGGTCTTGAGTCCCAGGTGGGCTTCGGCTCCTCCCCGCCCGACGGAATGACGACGGAGGAAATCGCCGATCAGATTGCGCGCGAAATCCGCCGTGGCCTCGTCGAGTCGGCGGAGCATGGCTTCGGGGTTCGTTTGTCGTCGGCCTCGGCATCGAGTGCCATGGCGGCAACGTGGGATGCCATTGCCCAGATTCGCGCGGACCTTGAGCGCCGCTCCGGAGGCAAGCTGACGTTCCGCGATGCGGTCGGTCGCGGCGGGCCACGTCTCGTGGCCATGGGCGCGCCCGAATCCACGGTGGACGATGCGCTCTTCGAGGGCATGTCCCTGGTGGGGCGCCACGTCGTTGTCGCGGAGGATCAGCCCGAGGTCCTCGACGGCTTCGTGCGCGTGCTCGAAGATGCGGGCGTGCGCGTGACGCCGTGCGAGAACGGCGAAGAGGCCCTCGCGGCCGTACGCAGTGATCGCGTGGACGCCGTGGTCTCGGACGTTCTCATGCCCGAACTCGACGGATTCGGACTGTGTCGTGCGCTTCAGGCCGACCCGGTGCACGCTGACATTCCCGTGATTCTCCTCTCGTGGCGGGAGGACTTGCTCGTTCGCATGCGTCAGCTCCAGGCGGGCGCGGCTGGGTACGTGACGAAGGACGGTGGCGGTGCGGACGTTGTCCGGGCGCTCAAGCGTGCCCTCTGGCCGAGGGAGCGCCTTCAGGCGGCGCTCGCGGGTGGGGCGGAGGTCCGCGGCCGCGTCGAGGATGTCGGCCTCACGGTGCTCCTGCGTCTCGTCGCCTGGAGGCGGTCGCGGGCACGTGTCGAGATTCGCGAGCTTGGCGCCACCTTCGAAATGGAGTTTCGAGGGGGGCGACTGCTTTCGGTGTCACGCGTGCGATCGAACGGCGAGCGGCTCTACGGGCAGCAGGCGCTCGATGCGCTGGTGAACGTGCGTGCCGGGCGTTACCTCGTACACGCGCGCATCGCCGCGGAACGGCGCCTCTCGGACGAGGTGCGCGTTCCGATGGAAGCGTCGAGCGCCGAGGCACGCGCGTTTCTCGAGGCCATCGAGCTCAACGCGGACCGTGGGCTCGAGATGGAGATCATTCATCCCGAGGACCTCGAGGCCCGTGCGGCCGCCGAAGCGGCGGAGACGAGCGAGGGCGAGTCCACCGGGCGTTCGCGCGCCGCATCCGTGGAGCCGGCGCAACCGACGAGCGTCGCGGCGTTGGCGTTCATGTTGGTCGTATGCGTTGGGTGCGGGTGGGTGCTGTGGCAGTTCTGGCAAGCGGCCGTCGCCGCGCGGGACGGCGGCGTGATCGTCGCCCCCGCGGGCACCCGCGTGCGCCGCGGGATCCATGGCGTTCGTCGCTCTCCGGTGCGCCGCACGGCAGTCACCGTGGTCGCCGCCGCGCCCGAGGCCGTGCCGGAGCATCACGCCGCCGCGCCGCTCGACCCCATCGACGGGCGGCTCGTTGCGGGCGTCACCGATTCGCTTCAGGTGCATGAGCGGGAGGGGGTCCTCGCGATCGCCCAGGGCACGACCGAAGATCGGCCCCGCGTGCGAGTTGACGGCCATGACGTCGGGGCGCCGCCCCTCGATCTCGTACTCGCCGAGGGCCGCCACGTGATTGCATTTCTGCATGGCGACGAAGTGCGCTATCGGGTCTGGTACGTGCCGCGCGGACACACCCGCACGGTCCTCTCGCCTTGACCCTCGAATTTCCCTCGTGGTACCGCGGAATCGCTGTCCCGTGCAGAGTGGAGAACACCCGTGATGCAGTCGATCTATCCCGCCACGCGCACCCTCGCGCGCTCTTCGTTCCTCATCGCCCTCGTCGCCGTCGCAGGTTGCGGCAACAGTAAGTCGGAGGGCGGCAAAGCGCCGAACCCGGCGGCGCCTCCGCCCCCCGCGTCGAGCGGGGAGCGGCACGTGAGTGCGACGTTCGACGACCGGCAAGTTCACCAAGACTTGGTGCAAACCGCGTTCCTTGCGGACGTGGAGGACCGTGGCGTTCTCTCCATCGACTTCGGCACGCCCGCACGCCAGAAGTACACGATCGGTAATTGGCGCACCGGGTTCCTTCAGGATGCCACCACCGGGAAGGAAACCTATTCCCTCGTGGGTGACACGGCGCGCGTGTTCTTCCAGGCCGATGCACCCGGGCCGCTTGTCCTGCGTGTGCGCGCGCGTCCCATCGGTGGACGCAATCTGACGATGTACATGAACAACAAGGCGCTTCCGACGATTCGCATGGAGGAGTCGACGGGGTTCCTCGACTACGAGGTGGCGGTGCCCGCGGAGATGGTTGAGCGCGGCGAGAATCAGATTCTCATGCGCTTCGGAGGCACGCAGAAGGTGAACGGCCTCGATGTCGGCGCCGCACTTGCGTCGTTGCTCGTGTCGTTCGGGGCGGCCCCGCCCGCGAAGGACGTCTCGGTTGCTTCCTATCCGACGCTCGTGACCAAGGCGAAGGCGGACGGGGAAGAGCGTCGTGCCTTGGCACTCCCGGCGGGCCGCCGCTATTCGTTCTATGTTCAGGTGCCGCCCGACGCCGAGCTCGGCATTGGTGCTGCACGCGCGAGCGGGAAGGGCGAGGGTAAGCCGGTCACCGTACGCATCACGCCCGAGGGCGCGCGCGCGGTGGACGCTGCGCAGGTGAAGGTCGGCGACGAGTGGGAGAACGAACGCGTTTCACTCAAGGACTACGCCGGGCAGGTGGTTCGCGTCGACGTGGCGCTCGACGCCAAGTCGCCCGTGGCCGCCGCCGTGGGGCCGCTCGCGGTGCTCGTGCCCGAGACAAAGCCCGAGAAGCTTGAGCAGCCCAAGAACGTCGTCGTGCTTCTCGTGGACACGCTTCGCGCCGACAAGCTGCACCCGTTCAACGCGAAGTCACGGGTCGAGACACCCGTGATCGACGAGCTTGCGAAGGCCGGAACGGTGTTCGTGAACGCCCAGTCGCCGGAGAACTGGACGAAGCCTTCCTGTGCATCCGTGCTCACGTCGCTCTACCCGGTTACGCACGGAGCGAAGACCGACGCGGCGAAGTTGCCCGCTTCCGTCGAGATGGTCAGCGAACACTTGAAGGCCGCCGGTTTTCACACCGGCAGTTTCATCGCGAACGGCTACGTGTCGGACAAGTTCGGGTTTGACCAGGGCTGGGACCACTACACAAACTTCATCCGCGAGAACAAGAGCACCGAAGCGGAGAACGTGTTCAAGGAAGCCGCGGACTGGATTGAGAAGAACAAGGCAGGGCGCTTCTTCACGTACATCCAGACCATCGATCCGCACGTGCCGTACGACCCACCGGATGCGTACCTCGCGAAGTACGACACGAGCGCGTACGACGGACAGGTCAAGCCGCGCATGACGGCGGACTTGCTTGAGAAGGCGAAGCGTTCGCCGCCCGTGGTGACCTTCAACGAAGCGGACAAGCGCCGTCTCCTTGCGCTCCACGATGGCGAGATCAGTTACCACGACCATCAGCTCGGTGTGTTCATTGACCGGCTCAAGAAGATGGGCGTCTGGGACAACACGCTCTTCGTGCTCACGGCGGACCACGGCGAGGAGTTCAACGACCACGGCTCGTGGGGCCACGGGCACTCCGTGTACCAGGAGCTCCTCCACGTTCCGCTCTTCTTCCACGGCAAGGGTTTTGCCCCGGCGGCTCGAGTGGAGAACGTCGTGAGCACCGTCGACATCGTGCCGACGGTCCTCGACATCGCCGGCATGAAGCCCATGGCACACCAGGAGGGGCGAAGCCTGGTCGGCTACCTTCAGGGCGCGCCACCCGCGGGGCCATCCGTCGCGTTCAGCGATTTCCTCGACGACCGACGGGTCATCGTGACGGGCCAATGGAAGCTCATCCTGCGTGGCATCAACTCGACGTTCTTTGACCTGGGCAGCGACCCGGGCGAGCAGCGTGAGCTCTCGCGGGCGGATCGCCCGATCGCGTTTCGCTACGCGCGCGTGATGCAGGGGCAGTTCCTCGGCGCAAGCGACCTCGGGCGTTGGCTCGACCCCGATGACCAGCGCGCCGCGAAAAAGGTCGGCCAGGAGAACGCGGAGATGGACCAAACGACGCGCGATCAGCTCCGCGCGCTCGGGTACGCGAACTAACCGTAGCCGTACCGCGTGCCGCTCCTTCCCCATCGCCCGGACCGGTACCTGCGGACCGCGAAGCTTGCGCTCGACAGCGGGAGGCCCGTGCTTCGCGCGGTCGCGTGGGAGCCGGGCGGCGAGCGCGTGCTTACGGTGCGCCTCGGGGCCGACGGTTCCCCCGCCGAAGAGTCGGCGGGTGACGTGCTCCCGGCCGTGGTCGCGTTCGACGGTGCGGGGCGACCAACCGCGTCCTTCGATGAGCACCGTGCCGAGGACGCTGGCTGGTCGGTTTGTATCGAGCGCCGCGGCTACGTGAGTTCGGTCGTCGCGACGCTGCCGTCGGGGCGGACCGTCACGGTTTGGGAGGCGCACGCAACGGCGTCGGCCCCCGCGGTGCACGTGGCGAACGGTGGCGCATGGGTCGCCTTCCATCACAACCTGCGTGAAGACCGCGTCGAGGCGGACCTCGCGAAGTGGATCGCGCTTCGCTTCGTCGACGATGACGGGCGTGTCTTCGCCCCCGCGGCGCCCATGACCGACCGAGACCGTGACCGGGAAGGGGAAGAGCAGTCGTTCGAGTTCCCGTCGCTCGCGGTGGGCGCGGATGGCGCCGTGGCGATTTTCGGTCGCGGTTCGCACCAGTTTTGGCGACAGGACGCCTCGGCGAACGGATTCGATTCGCGCGCGCCGCTCGGTGACGGCGTGTGGGGATGTCGCGGGCGGCGCGTGAGCGTGATTCAACTTGGCGACGGCACTCTCCTCACCGCGCGGCGTGAGAAACAAGGGATCGACATCACGCCGATGCCGGCACCGACGGGTGGCGCTCCACGGCTCGCGCCCGCCGACGTCGTGCCAGGGAGCCATGCACCCTCGGTCGAAATCCCGAGCGCATCGCTCGACCCCGCGTTGCGGGATGGTCGCCGAACGCTTTTCGGTGACGTGCATCAGCACAGCGCGCACTCGGACGGCATCGGCGCCGCCGATGAGCCGTATCTGCGCGCGCGCTACGTGTACGGCGACGATTTCTGCGCGCTCACGGATCACGAATCGTTTCTCGGCAAGCGCATCGGCCCCGGGGAATGGCAGTACCTTGAAGGCGTCGCCGAGCGGCACAACGACCCAGGCGAGTTCGCCACGCTCCTCGCCTTCGAGTGGACGGGTCGCATGCACCCGGGGCCGGGTCACAAGGTGGTGTACCTGCCGAAAACGGGGCTTCCAGTGCTCTCGCGCGACGTGTTGAAGGACGGCAAGTCACTCGTGGACGAAGTGAAGCGCCACGGAGGCTTCGCCGTCCCACACCACGTTGGCTGGACCGGCGCCGACGAAGGTGCGCACGACGTGGTCGGGCAGCCGGTTTGGGAAATCTGTTCGTGCCACGGCTGCTACGAGTCCTTCGCACACGAGCTCGGGCAACGGGGAGACCTGCGTGAGCAAATGGTCGATGCGGTGCTTCGGCGAGGTCATCGCTTCGGGTTCATCGCATCGTCGGATGGACACGGACTTCTTTGGCACCACGGCGTCGCACGCAAGCGCGATCCATTTCGAACGGGGCTCGCCGCCGTGCAGTCGACGGCGCGCACGCGGGAAGCGATCCTCGAAGCGCTCCGCGCGCGCCGGTGCTACGCGACGAGCGGTGCAAAGATCCTTCTCGACTTCCGCGCGAACGATGCTCCCATGGGCAGCGACCTCCGTGCGTCGGGTGCCGTTCGTTTCACGGCGGAGGTGACGGGCACGGCGAGCGTGCGTGACCTCGAGCTCGTGGGACCCGACGCCGTGTTGGCGCGTGCGACCGGCGAGGGACCCCGTGCGACGCTCACCTTCGAGGCCCCGTCGGCGCCGGCCTACGCCTACGCCCGTGTCCGCCAGGAGGACGGCGAGATGGCGTGGTCGAGCCCCATTTTCTTTGAGAAGTCCGGCGCTTAGCGGGCACTCGATCGGGCGTTTTTGGCCGGGGCTGCCCAGTTCCGTTACGATCAACCCGTGAAGCGCCTCGCCCCATACCTCGTCTCGCTCGCGTTTTTCGCCGGTTCGCACACCGCCGCTGCCCAGTCGGATTTGGATCCCACGACCGCGGCGGACGTCCCGCCCGCACAGGGCGAACCCATTTATGTCACCGCGGGCTACGCGGGCGCGGAACCCGGCGGAAACTACAAGCCGGCGCTTCCAGCGGGGAAGGGCAAGCCAACCATCACGTGGACGGGCTTCCAGCCGATGCCCGACGGCAGCTCGCGCGTCTTCGTTCAGCTCACGGTGCCCGCGACGTACGAGATCAACGGTGGCGCGAACAAGGTTTCGCTCGTCATCCACGGCTCGAAGATCTTTCTGAAGAACAATCGCCGCCCCATCGATACACGCTTCTTCAACACTCCGGTGAATCGCATCACGGTGAAGCGCAAGCGTCACGACGCCGTGATCGAGCTCGAGATGCGTAGCGGTGTCACTCCGACGGCGCATACCGAAACCGACCCGAACGGCTACACGTACCTGATCTTCGACTTCCCGCCCGGCGACTACGGCGGCGCGAAGGCCGCGCCCGAGCCCACGGCCCCCGCGCCGTCAGCACAGGCTCCCGCTGCGCCCAGGGACAACCTGGGCGAGCCCGACGCGGAGCGTCCGCCCGCCGTACGAGGCAAGGCCAAGGCCAACGTGAAGGCCGGCGGCTCGTTTAGCTTGGGTACGCGCTAGTTTGCTGGCATCGCCGCCTGACGGCGGCGATCGCGGAATTGGCTGGTATCGCAACCTGGTGGGGGCGCGCTGCGCGCGAGCGTTCGCTGGGCGAACGCTTTGGGGGCCACCGTCGTGACTGGGCGGCATCGCTAGGTGACGGGGACGATCGCATAGTGGGCGATACGTCGGGTATGCTTCGCCCGTGTTGCCGCGAGTAGAATCCCGTCGAACCATGGGGCGAGCGCTGCCATGACGTTGACGCCTCTGTTCGTCGTTTTTGTGGCCACGGCGGCAGTCGAAATCGTCCTCGCGGGGATCGCGTACAGCGTGAGCTTCCGGTCGAACTGGGGCCTCGGGCGGCAACTCGGCGGTCTGTCCCTTACGGGTGGGATCTACACGCTCGGCAATGCGTTCATGTTTGTCCCGGGCATACCCGACGAGATCATCGTGCACTGGAGCGGCTCGCTGAACGGAACCATGGCTGGGCTCCACGCCGCGGTGTGGGTTCAGCACAGCTACGCGCAGCTCGGCACTCCTTCGACGCGCTGGAAGACGATTCTCGCCGGCGTTAGCACGGCCCTCGGTGTCATCGCGCTCATTCCCGGAGTCTTCGTGGGGTCTTCCGTGGTCGTGGAGCAGACTCCGTTCGGTTTGGTCACCGGCCCCGTTCTCACCGAAACGGCGCAGGTGATGGCTGCGGTGTGGGTTGCCATCATGGCGTGCGTCTTCTGGGCCTACATCAAAGCGGCGCGTCGCGGCTCCTCGCGCGCCATGAACCACGCCATCGCCATCGGCGTCTTCTTCATCACGATCGTCCACGAGTTCGCGCTGTCTTTCGGGTTCATGGAGGGCATGGCGTCCGTCCAATTCGGTTACGCCGTCGTCGTGTTTGTGGTGCTCCGGGACACGGTCATCGAACTGCTCGACGACTCCCAGGCCCTCGACGCGCTCACCGCATCGCTGTCCGAGAAGGTCAACGACCAGGCCAAGCGGCTGATGGACGCCAACGACCAGTTGCTGCGCGCCGAGCGCGTCTCCGCGCTTGGACTCCTGGCAACGAACGTGGGTCACGAGTTGAACAATCCGCTCGCCGTGATCTTGGCGTCAAACCATTGGCTCAAGGAGCGCTTGGCGGATACGGCGGATCGCGATGTACTCGATGCTGTCGACGACACCATCGGTGCGGCTGACCGTGCGGCGACCATCGTTCGCGACCTCAAGGTGTTTGCGGGCTCTCAGGATCAGCCGCGTCTCGTTTCCGCCGATGTAAACGAAGTCGTCGAGCGTACGCTTCGCCTGCTGAGCCTGGAATTGCGGCGTGCCGGGCACGTCTCGTGGACGGCGAAACGTCTCCCGCCCGCGGGGATCGACCCGCAGCGCCTCACGCAGATTCTGCTCAACGTGCTCGTCAACGCTTGCCAATCGCTTCCCGAGAGCCGCGCCGGAAACAACGACTCAACGATCGACATCGAAGCGTCCGTGCAAAACGACATGGTCGTGATCATCATCGACGATTCGGGGGAGGGGCTCAGCCCGGATGCGCGTCGGCACATGTTCGAGCCGTTCTTTACGACGAAGGCCCAGGGCAAGGGCACCGGGCTTGGGCTCTATGTCACGCACGGCCTCATCCAGGAGGTCGCCGGCACCATCGCACTTGAGGATAACCCCGCAGGTCGCGGCACGCGTGTTCGCATCGGTATCCCCGTGGCGGGGTCACTTCGGAATTCGAAGTCTCCGTCGATGTCCGGTCGAGTGGAGTCCGCGCGTGTCCTCGTGGTGGATTCCGAGCCCGGCGTTGCCAAGTCCATCGGATACGCGCTTACCGGGTACGACGTCGTCGCGCTCACGGACCCGACCGCCGCACTCGCCGCGCTTCTCGCGCGGTCACAGGATTTCGACGTTGTCGTGTGCGGCTTGGACATGCCGCCCCTCTCTGGTCCAGAGCTCTATCGGGCTGTCATCGCCCAGGCGCCGCATCTGAAGCATCGATTCCTGTTTCTGCGGAGCGCCGGGATCTCACCCGGTGTCGCCGCGTTCGCCGCGGATCACGTCGAAGCGACGTTGGACAAGCGCGCCTCGCCCCACGTCCTTCGTCGTCGCGTGAACTCCGTGGCGCTTCGACCCGACACCCCGAATCCGGTCACGCCCGCGGCGACGCCGTCGTAGGCGACGAACTCAGCACACGCACCGCAGCCCAAGCCGTGCTCGCCACCCTTGACGACCGCGACTTTGATGAAGCGGAGGCCTGCTCGCTTCAGGAGGCCGCCGCGTGGATCCGACCGTCCAGCGCTGCGGTCCCACGTCGCCCTGCGAACGCAAGGCTAGCGGAACGCCGGTGCGAAGCCGCGGAGTCCGTCGACGAGACCGGCGAGCGGGAGCTCGACGGTTTCCTTGGTTTCGAGGTTCCGTGCTTGCACGACGCCGCGGGCGAGTTCGTCGCCGCCGAGGATGAGGGCCACCTTGGCGCCGAGTTTGTCGGAGCGGCGGAGCTGGCTCTTGAGGGAATTTCCGCGGAGGTCGGCGTCGGCGGCGATGCCGGCGTGGCGGAGGGTCTGAAGGACGGCCATGGCGTCGGTGCGTAGCTCGGGCGCAACGACGGCGACGAACACGGAGGGGGCGGACGCGACCTGGGCGTCGTCGAGGACGAGGAGCAAACGCTCGATGCCGAGACCGAAGCCGACGGCGGGCGTTTCAGGGCCGCCGAGGGTTTTGACGAGGCCGTCGTAGCGGCCGCCGCCGCAGATGGTGTCCTGGGCGCCGAGGCGGCCAGAGCGGTCCTTCACTTCGAAGACGGTGCGCGTGTAGTAGTCGAGGCCGCGCACGATGCTGCCGTCAACGAAGTACGGCACCTTGAGGCGGTCGAGGGAGCGCTGGAGCTCCTCAAAGTGCGTGCGGTCGTCGTCCGACAGGAACTCGAGCACGCGCGGGGCGTTGGCGGCGAGCGCCTGATCTTCGGGCGACTTTGAATCCACGATGCGGAGTGGGTTGGTCTCGAGGCGCCGCTGGGAGTCGGTGCTGAGCTTCTCGCGGTGCGGCGTGAAGTAGGCGAGGAGCGCCTCGCGGTAGCGGGCGTGGGTTTCTCCCGAACCGAGCGACGACAGGCGCACCTCCACGTTCGTCACGCCCACCTCGTGGAAGAAACGCACAACGAAGTCGATGAGCTCCGCGTCCACGAAGGGCCCCGGGTCGCCGAAGCACTCGGCGCCGAGCTGATAGAACTGCCGGTAGCGTCCCTTCGCCGGGCGCTCGCGGCGGAACATGGGGCCCGTGTAGATCCACTTCGTCACCGGGTCCTGCCCGCTGACGTTGTGCTCGACGAAGGCGCGCACGGCGGGCGCGGTGCCCTCGGGCCGCATGGTCAGGCTGTCTTCGCCCTTGTCGACGAAGGTGTACATCTCCTTCTCGACGATGTCCGTGGTCTCGCCGACGCCGCGGGCGAAGAGGGCCGTGGGCTCCACGATGGGCGTCCGCACTTCGCCATAGCCATACTGGCGAGCCACGTTCCGAAACGTCGATTCGACGAGCTGCCACCTTGGCGAATCCGCCGGAAGGATGTCGTGCATGCCTTTGACGGCGCGGATGGAATCCATGACCGCCGAGGGGTACCCGCTCCGTGTGCTCGATGCAATCCTAAGCGAGGTGCCACTCCGTGACCGGTGGGAAGCGGTCGAACGTGTTGCTTGTGAGGTCTCGGTTGGGCGGGCCGATTGGGGGCATGGTTTCGCGGGGACGCGGCCGTTGGCCTACGCCGGCGGCATCCGTCCATCGCATCCGCCGGCGGCAACGGCCGCGTCCCCCAGAGCCGTGCCATTGGCCGGGACCGCCCAGCCGTGATCCCACAAGGCGCCCGCACACCCGCTACCGCTTCGCGTTTCTCCCCTTCGTCAGGTGCTGCACGGCCTGGCCGAGACCTTCGAGCGTCAACGGGTGCATCGTGAAGATGCGGCGGATGTACTCGATGGTGTTGCCGTCCCAGTACTGCGGCGATTCGGGGTTCAGCCAGACGCTCTTGTCGAAGTGCTGCGCGAGGAGCATAAGGCCACCCGATGCCTTCCATGCGATTTTCCTCGAGCGGGTCGAGGGAGCCGCCCGCGTGGAGCAGCTCGTAGGGCGCCATGAGCGCGTCGCCGACGAAAATGAGCTTCCAGTGCTTGCCGCACTCGTGGAGCACGTCGCGCACGCGCACCGGTTCGTCGAATTTCTCGGTCTTGTAGAGCCGCCCGTAGACACAGTTGTGGAAGTAATACGTGCGAAGCTCGCGAAAGTGCGACGCCTGTTTCGCCGCGGTGAAGAGCCGCGAGACGAGGTGCGCGTACGGGTCCATGGAGCCGCCCACGTCCATGAGCAGGAGCACGCGCGTGTTGGACTTGCGCGGCGGGCGAAGGACGACCTCGAGCTCGCCCGCGTTCTTCGCCGTCTTGTCGATGGTGCCATCGAGGTCGAGCTCCTCCTCCGCGCCTTCGCGGGCGAACGCGCGGAGCCGTCGCAACGCGACCTGCATTTGCCGCACGTCGAGCGTGAGGTCCGAGCGATACCCACGGTAGAGCCGCGCGTCGGCCACCTGCACGGCGCTTCGGTTTCCTCCCGGGCCGCCCACGCGAATGCCTTCCCTCGCCGCGCCGCTGTGCCCGAAGGGGGAAGTGCCGCCCGTGCCGATCCAGCGGTTTCCGCCGTCGTGCCGTTCCTTCTGCTCCGCGAGGCGTTCGTCGAACATTCGCTTGAGCTCGTCGAGGTCGAACTGCTCGAGCATGGCGCGCTCTTCGTCGGAGAGTGAGCTGCGCCGCTCCTTCGCATCCTTGAGCCAATCAAGTAGCTCTTCCTTGATCTCCTTCGCCGTCGCCTCCACGCCGCGGAAGTGCTCGAGGAAGGCCTGATCAAAGTCGTCGAGGTGCGCCTCCGAGTGGATGAGGATGGCGCGGGCCACGTTGTAGAACCCGTCGAGCGACGAATCGTGGATCCCCGCCGAGAGCGCCTTCGCGAGCGCGACCGCCTCCTGCGCCCCCACGGGCACATTGCGCGCGCGGAGGCTGTAGAGAAACGGCACGAACACGCGGCTAGCTCCGGTAGCGGGGCCCGCCCGCGATTTGGTCGGCGAACGCAGCGAGGTCCTGCTCCTTCTTGAGCAGTGTTCCGAGGTACGGCAGTGACGAATCGAGCTTCAGGTCCTTCACGCCCGCCGCCTTGAGCACCGCAATCCAATCGATGAGTTCGCTCGTGCTCGGGCGCTTCCGAAGGCGCCGCATGTTTCGAATCTCGTAGAAAATCTCCATCGACTGCTTCGCGAGCGCGTCCCCGAGGCCCGGGTGATGCACATCAACGATGCGCTGCATCAGGTCCGGCGTCGGGAAGTCGATGAAGTGGAACACGCAGCGGCGCAGGAACGGATCGGGCAGTTCCTTCTCGTTGTTGCTCGTGATGATGACCACGGGGCGGTGCTTTGCGGCCACCTCTTCGCCGGTTTCGGCGATGGTGAATCGCATCCGGTCGAGTTCGTGGAGCAGGTCGTTCGGGAACTCCACGTCGGCCTTGTCCACCTCATCGATGAGGAGAACCACGCGCGCGTCCGCGCGGAACGCTTCGCCGAGGGGGCCCATGCGGATGTACCGGCTCGCGTCGTGCACGTCGCCGTCGCCGAATCGCGAGTCGTGGAGACGCTGCACGGCGTCGTAAACGTAGAGGCCATCCTGCGCGCGGGAGGTGCTCTTCACGTGCCAGCGGAGGAGCGGCATGCCGAGGCCCTCGGAAACGGCCTCGGCGAGGAGGGTCTTCCCCGTTCCGGGTTCGCCGCGAACGAGGAGGGGCCGTTCGAGGACAAGGGAGCTGTTCACGGCGGCCGTGAGGGCGTCGTTGGTCAGGTATCGCTCGGTGCCCTGGAATCGAAGAAAGGCCATGGATTCGGGAACGTAGAACCACGGGGAGGGCGCCACAAGCCCGGTGCACAGGGCGCGTGTCGGACCCACGCGATCGCCATGAAACGGAAGGAAATCATGCGCTTGACTGCCCCCGGACGGCTTCTATAGTACGCGCCCCTTTGGACCCTGGGTCCATGGCCATGGCGCAATTCGTCCTCAACATCCACGACATTGTCGGTTCGGGAAAGGAGTTCTCCTTTCCCATCGAGCCGTCGTGGCTCGAGGCGGAGCTCGCGGGCACCGACGTACGCGTGCTTCCCGGTGCGCCAACCGGTCGCCTCGAGGTGCGTACGCACCGCTCGGGCGACGATGTCGTGCTCGAATCCCACATCGAAGCCGAGATCGCGACCGACTGCGTTCGTTGCCTCGGCGATGCAAAAATGCCGGTTTCAACCGACGTCACGGTGCTCATGTCGCCCCGATCATCCGCCCCGGCGGAAGAGGACGACGCCGACGAACTGAGCCCCGATGAGCTCGCCCGCGAATACTACGTGGGTGACGAAATCGTTCTCGATTCCTTCGTGCGGGAGCACATCCTCCTCGAGGTGCCCATGCAGCCGCTTTGCGCGGAGAGTTGCAAAGGCATCGAGATTCCGGCACACGTGCGCCCCCCGGCTGACTTCGGCAAGGAAGCAGCGGTGGATTCCCGGTTCGCGTCCCTCCAGGCGCTCGCTGACAAGATGAAGAAGGGCTGACCCCTCAAAGAAGTTTTCTGACCCCACCTCCGTGCACCGGAGACACAAGGAGCAAGACCGTGGCCGTACCGAAGCGAAGAACAACCCGATCGAAGCGCAACATGCGCCGCTCGCAGCACGACAAGGTGACTGCGCCGAACCTCGCGCCCTGCGCCAACTGCGGTGAGGCGATTCAGTCGCATCGCGTTTGCCCGTCGTGTGGCCACTACAAGGGTCGCGCGGTGAAGCAGGTTCGCGGCCAGGCCGCTGGCTGAGTTCAGGTCGTCGTCCGTGTTTCGGCTCGACGGAAAGGTGGCGCTCGTCACGGGCGGCTCCCGCGGCATTGGTCGCGCGGTCTCCGTGTGTCTTGCGAAGGCCGGGGCCTACGTTGTCATCAACTACCAGGGCAACGAAGCGGCGGCGCGCGAGACTCTTGAGACGATCCTCGGTGCGGGCGGGAAGGGTGAAATCCTCCGCTTCAGCGTCGGCGACGGCGAGCAGGTGCAGTCCGCGTTCGAGGACGTGGCGAAGCGCAACGGGCGCCTCGACATCGTTGTGAACAACGCGGGCATCGCAAGGGACAACTTGCTGCTTCGCGTCAAAGACGAGGACCTCGCCGAAACGTGGGCAACGAACCTGAACGGCGCGATCTATTGCTCGCGTTCCGCCATCCGCCCGATGATGCGTGCAAGATCCGGACGGATCATTAATCTCTCGAGTGTCGTCGCCGAATCCGGCAACCCTGGTCAGGCTGTCTATTCCGCTTCGAAAGCCGGGCTCATTGGCTTGACGAAGACCCTGGCCCGGGAGTACGCCTCGCGCGGCATTACGGTCAATGTGGTTGCACCGGGCTTCATCGCCACGGACATGACGGCCGCGCTGCCGGAGGAACTTAAGAAGCACATCGTTGAGCAAACGCCGTTGGGTCGTGTGGGTACCCCGGAAGAAGTCGCGGCATGCGTCCTCTTCCTCGCTTCGGAAGAAGCTTCCTACGTGACCGGACAGGTGCTTCGCGTCAACGGGGGCATGTACGTCTAGCTTGAATCGACCAGACGAAGAACGTCGGAGGCCGCATGGATATCGCAGAAAAGGTCAAAGAGATCATCTCGCAGGAGTTGGATGTCGACAAAGCCAACATCAAGGACGAGTCGTCCTTCATCGAGGACTTTGGCGCTGACTCGCTCGCCATCGTTGAGCTCGTGCTCGCGTTTGAAGAGCAGTTCGAGATCGACATTCCGGACGAGGACACCGAGAAAATCCGCACGGTCGGCGACGCGGTTTCGTACATCAAGTCGCACAGCTGATTGCGGCCGGTGACCATGCGTAGGGTCGTCGTCACAGGCGTCGGGGCTGTCAGTCCGTGTGGGCTCGACACCCGATCGACCTGGGAGTCCATTGTCCAAGGCAAGGGCGGCATCGACCGCATCCAGGCCTTCGACCCGTCGGACTACGCCTCGCAGATTGCGGGCGAGTGCCGCGGTTTCGACCCGGTGAAGTACATCGAAAAGAAGCGCGTCCGTGAAATGGCGCGCTTCATTCACTTGGCCGTGGCGGCGAGCGACATGGCCGTGGCCGAGTCCGGCCTTGCCGATAGCAACGTCGACAAGGACCGCATCGGCACCTTCATCGGGGTGGGGCTCTGCGGCCTCGAGCTCATCGAGAACACCGCGCGGGTCATCGCCGAAAAGGGACCGAGCCGCATTACGCCGTACTTCATTCCGGCGACCATCTCGAACCTTGCGCCGGGCCAAGTGTCCATGCGCTTCCGCTTCCGCGGGCCAAGCTTCACGACGACGAGCGCATGTTCGTCGGGCGCCCACGCCATCGGCGAGGCGGCCGAGTGGATCCGTCGCGGCGGCATCGACGCGGCCGTGGTCGGCGGCGCGGAAGCCACGGTGACGCCCGTCGGCGTAGGCGGGTTCTGCGCACTTCGTGCCCTCTCAAAGCAAAACGATGCGCCCGGGAAGGCGAGCCGCCCCTTCGACAAGGGTCGCGATGGCTTCGTCATCGCCGAGGGCGCGGGCATCATGGTGATCGAGGAGCGCGAGAGCGCCATCAAGCGTGGTGCACCGATCCTCGCCGAGGTGCTTGGCTACGGTGCGACGGCAGACGCGTATCACCTCACGCAACCCGCACCCGAAGGCGAGGGTGCACAGCGCGCCATGCGCGCGGCCCTCGCGGACGCGAAGAGGGACGCGAGTGACGTCGACTACATCAATGCGCACGGGACCTCGACACCGACCGGCGACATGCAGGAGCTCGGCGCCATCCGCCACGTCTTCGGGAGCCACGCCACCAGCGGGCTTTGGATTTCGAGCACCAAGAGCATGACCGGCCATTTGCTGGGCGCCGCGGGCGGCCTTGAGGCCGTGTTCACCGCGCTGGCGATCCGTGACGGCGTCGCGCCACCCACCATCAACCTGGATGACCCCGACGAACAGTGCGCGGGGCTTGAACTCCTGCCGCACGAAGCGCGCAAGCGCGACATCAAGGTCGCCATGTCGAACTCCTTCGGATTCGGTGGCACGAACGTGTCGCTCCTCCTCGGAAAGCACGCGTAGGGCGAACGCATGAAGCTCGTCGTCGGCGCAGACCACGCAGGCTTCGTGCTCAAGGAAGCCATCAAGGCGCACGTCGCCGCGGCGGGCCACGAATTCGTCGACGTGGGCACCCACGAAGCCGTGTCGGTTGACTACCCGGACTTCGCACACGCGCTCGCGGGCGCCCTCGCCGAGAAGACGGCAACCCTTGGCATTCTCGTTTGCGGCAGTGGCGTCGGAATGAGCATCGCCGCGAATCGCCATGCGCACGTGCGTGCCGTGGTCTGCTCCGAGCCGTTCTCCGCGCGCATGTCGCGTGCGCACAACGACGCGAACGTGCTGTGCCTCGGCGCCCGCGTGGTGGGAGAAGGCCTCGCATTTGATGTTGTGGATGCGTTCCTTGGCGCTTCCTTTGAAGGCGGACGGCACGCGAACCGCGTCGCGAAGATCAATCCGTGAGAACGGTTTGTGATGCGACGTTCCGCGCCGAGGCGGAGCGTTTTCGCCTGCGCTTCACGTGCGACGATTGCGCGCTCTTCGATTCCGAGCGCGACCGATGTGCCCATGGCTTTCCCATCGACGAGCACCGGCCGGCGAAGGACGCGGAGTACATCGTTTTCTGCAAGGAATTCGCGCTTCGATAGGGGCGTTCCGCCCCGAGGAACTGGGTTCGGGCCGATGGGCTGTGGCACCATGCCCCTCGCCCATGCCTTTCGCTCGCCGCATGACCGTCGCGTGGCCGCTCGCCATGCTCCTGTTCGGAGTCGGACTGGCCGCTTGCAAGGACAAGCCCCCGCCGCCGCCTCCACCACCGCCGCCGCCACCACCGCCACCGGCGATCCTCGCTCCGCGTGAGATCACCACCGAGGCGGGCTTTGACCTCGTGGCGACGGGGCAGGGTGCGGCGCTCTTCTGGGCACCGCCCGCGTCGCAAGGTGGGGGCATTCGCATGGTGCGCCTCAACAGCATCGGCGGACCGTTTGGCGAAGAGGCGGTTGTCTACAAGTCGAAGAAGTATCGCACCGGGCCCGACCTCGGTCCGCGACTTCCGGTCGAAGTGTCGGCAGCAACGGGGGGCGGCCGCGTCGCAGTCGCCTGGGTGCTTCGCGACCCTCTCGAACTCCGCATCGGTGCGACGTACGGCAACCTTTCGACTGCAGAGTTCGCGCCCGCGGAGGACTGGGGCAAGACGGAGCTCGTGGCGGACGCGCGCGAACGTTCCGCGGTCGCCACCGCCGCCGCGCCCGACGGCACGCTCGCGGTCATCTATCGAACCCTCGACGTGAAGTGCAAGGACGACTCGGGGAACGGGGCCACGTGCGCTTCGTTCGCGGTCCGTCGTTTGGGCGGACAGGACGGCGAACCCAATGGCGGCGTCGGCGTGCCGCTTCAAGTTCCCCGGACGTGTCCGCAGCCCATCGTCGGTCACGTGTGGTCGAACAACACCTGGTACTACGGCATTTGCTCCAAGCCGGAGAAGCAGGAGCCCGTGACGACGCTGTATGCCATCCAGTTTGAGCCGCAGTACGCCGTAGCGGAGCGGATTCTGGCGAACCGCACGCCCCTTGGAATCGCGCCGGTGGACGGCGGTGTCATCGCCATGGGCCGTGGCGCCGGGTTCCGCGACGCGGTGCAGTTTGCCGACAACGGTCGCCGACGCACATACTTCGAGCGCGCGGAATCGAAGGTGACGTGCGTCAACGGTCGGCCGGTCATCGCCGCGCAGGCGGCGAACGGTGCGGTGGTCAGCGTGCCACTCACCGAACCGCGCAGTCGTCTCGAGTCACTCCTCTCGAGCGCGTATTCGACCGACCGCGCACGCGCGGTTTGGACGGGCAAGTCACTGCTTGTTGGCTTCCCGATGGCCGGTGAGGTGGTGCTCCATCGGTACGAGTGCTTGGGCGATCAGCTCGAAAGGTCCGACCTGTGACCGCGTCATCGGATTCGAAGTCGTCGCTCTTCGCGTACACGCCCGACTTCGTTTCCGTCTACGAGGTGTCGCTTCGTGACGGCCTTCAGAACGAAGCCGTGACGGTCCCGACAACACGCAAGCTTCGGCTACTCGAGGCGCTTGTGGATGCGGGGCTTCGCCGCGTGGAAATCACTAGTTTTGTCTCGCCGAAGTGGGTGCCGCAGCTCGCCGACGCGGAGGAAGTGGTGTCACTCGCGCCCGACGTCGACGGCGTGCAGTACAGCGCGCTTTGTCCGAATGCGCGCGGGCTTGAGCGAGCAAAGTCTTCCGGGATCCACGAAATCGGCGTGTTCATCTCCGCGAGCGAAACCCACAACCGCAAGAACGTGAACAAGACCGTCGCGGACACGCTCCGGACGTTTGAAGATGTCATTCGGCCCGCCGTGGAATCGGACATTCGAGTTCGCGGGTACGTGTCGACGCTCTGGGGTTGCCCGTACGAAGGGCGCATCGATCCGCGACGCGGACTCGAGATCGCAAAGAACCTGGTGTCCCAGGGCTGCTATCAAATTTCGTTGGGTGACACGATCGGCGTCGGGACGCCTCGGCAGACGCGGGATATCGTCGCGATGTTCCTCGACGAGCTGCCGTCCGAAAAACTTGCGTTGCACCTCCACGACACGCGCGGAACGGCCCTCGCGAACGTGCTTGTGGGTCTCGAGATGGGCATCCGCACATTCGATGCATCCGTGGCCGGCCTCGGCGGGTGCCCCTACGCGCCGGGCGCGGCGGGAAACCTGGCCACGGAGGATCTCGTCTACACGCTCCACGGGATGGGCATTGCGACGGGGATCGACCTCGATCGGTTGTGGGAAGCGGGCCAAGTGGCGGAGGCCATCGTGGGCCGCGAACTGCCCGGCAAGGTGCATCGTGCCGGCGTCCGCTCGCTTCGCCGTTAGCGCGCTTCTTGCTCGCGCCATCCGGGGGGATCGACTACGGTTCCCGGCCAAGGAGCTATGGCCATGGGCACCCTTGTCGCGCTCGCCTTTGTCACACCTCTGTTCGGTCTGTCCCTGAGCCCACCCGATCCGGCACTCGCGCCGGAACGAATCGCGGTGGAAGAGGTCGCGGGTGTTGCGGCGTTCGCTGCGCCCTTTGCCGCCCTCGACGACGACGGGGTGTCACTCGGCGCGGGAGCGAGCGCGCGGGGCAGCGCCAGCATCGGCGGTGACGCGGAAGGTGATGCGGACGCCGACGCGGCTGGGAGTGACGAAGCGGCCGGTGACGAGGATTCGGAGGAGCTCGACTCCGACGAGTATGCCGCTCAGCTTCACGAGCGCGCCGACCTCACTCGGATTCACCGACCGCTAGGCATCGCGACCTATGCCGCCATGGGCTTGTCGCTCGTCCTCGGAACGATCCAGTACTACAACCTCTACGGTTTCTTTGCGGATCAGGGCTCGAACCCGTGCGTCAAAGGGACGGCCGTCTTCGGGCAGGGGCAGTGCACCGGTTTCCCGTTGCTGCACGCCGGCGCGGGCTTCTTGACGGCGGGGCTCTACACGGCGACGTTTGCCGTTTCCCTCGCCATGCCCGATCCGGATGACGCGAGTGAAGGGGACAGCGAGTACGCGAAGACACTGCGCATGCACAAGACGCTCCGCTGGGTTCACTTCGGCGGGATGGTGGCGCAGATGCTCCTCGGCATTGTGATCGCGAACGCCGAGACCTTCGGCATGGACCGCGCGAACGACTACGGCACGCTTCAGGCCCTGGCCACCGTGCACCTGGGGGTTGGCCTCGCCACCTTCGGCGCCATGACGTGGGCCATGGTGCTGATGCTCTGAAGCGGCGCCAAGACCGCTGAATTCACCGCTCAATTCCGCTGTTTACCTCGTCGAGGGCCGCAAGTACGATCGGCTTTCGCTGTGATTTCAGCGGGATACGATGGACCTCTCCGCACTCGATGACCGGCTCGGTTCGCTGCGCCGGAACGCCCACGACGAAGCGACCGCAACCTCGGTCGAGGAGCTCGAGGGTCCCGCTTCGGCGTCGCTCTTTCCTGAGTGGATTCGTCGGATTGAATTGGCCCGGGCTCGGCACGAAGGGCGCCGCGAATTCCGCGCCGTCGCGGCGCTGCTCCTCGCGGAGGTTCGGGCGCTCACGGACGATCCTGCGCTCCAGTTCACATTGCTCCGCGAACTGGCGCGGGTGCGGCAGGAGGAACTGCTCGACACGGTTGGTGCAATCGCCGCGATGAACGAAGCGCTCGCCGTCCAGGCGGACGAAGAGCTTCAGGCGGAGCGCGATCACCTCGTGCACGTTCGCGAGCGATGGAAGGACGTTCAGAAGCGCTTCGCCGACGAAGCTGCGAATGCCAGTGACGGCCGACTTCAGGCCTCGCTGTATGCGCGGGCCGCTGCCCTCACGTGGCAGTTCCGCAAGAAGGGCCGAGACAACGCCGCGCTCGAACTCTTTGAACGCGCATTGCACGCCGACCCCGGCGCGCCGCAAACGTGTCGCGCGATGGCCGTCGTGTACCGACGCCGCTCGAAGTGGAGCGAACTTGGAGCGCTCGCCGTCGAGTGTGCCGATCGTGCGAAATCGCCGGAGGAACGAGCGGGTTGGCTCGCCCAAGCGGTGGACGCATACGGTCACGTCGAAGCGCCGCCCGTCTCGCTGCAGGCGCTTTGCCGAACCCTGAACCAACTCGACCCGTCCGACGAGCGTGCAATCCAATCCGAGGTTGAGCGCCTGACGCGGGAGGAGGATTGGGGCGCGCTGGTTGAGCTCTACGAGCGCGCACTGCGTTCGCCTCAGGCATCCGAGTCTGAGCGCGGCACGCTGCTTCAGCTTGCGATGGTGCACTGGCGCATCCGTGGCGATGTCGCGGCGGCGGAACCGTACTTCGCACGTCTCCGGCGCCTCGAACCGTCGCATCCATCCGTCGTGGAGTTCTACCGCGGGGCGTTCTTCGAGCGCGGCGAAGAACGGGAGCGTTACCTGGCCGCGTTGCTCGATGCTGTGCGAGGCGAATCCGACCCCGCCCGGCGGCTCGAGCTCTCGGTCGATCTTGCGGAGGCAACGCAGGACGTTCACGGCGCCGGTGATCGGGTCGTGGAACTTTGGAAAGCCGTCATTCGACTCGATCCTGGCAACGCGAAGGCACGCACGGCGCTCCGCGAAATCTTCCGGGCGACGGGGAAGTGGAACGCCCTGGTGGACATGCTCCGGCAGGATCTCGACGCGTTGCCCGCCGAAGACGTCGCGGGGCGACTCGCGATCCTCGAGCAGATGGTGCCCATCTACCGCGACGAGCTTCGGCTCGATGCCATGCTTCTCTCGACGTACCGCGCCATCCTGGCGCTGGATGCAAACCACGTGGGGGCGTACGAAGCGCTCGTTGCGCTCTCGGAGGAAACGGGGCGTTACAACGACGTGATCGAACTCCTCCGCGCGAAGCTCGCAGTCGTCACGGAAGCGGACGAACGGGTCGCGTTGCTTGAGCGCATCGCAAGTCTTTGGGTTGAACGGTTCTCGAACTTCGCCGAAGCGACGCGGCCGCTCGAGGCCATCCTTGAACTCGATCCGAACCACCGTTTCGCCCTTGTGGAGCTCAAGCGCATCTACGAGCGAAATCGTGACTGGGCGCGGCTCTACTCTGTGGTGGCGCGCGAGATGGCCCTTTCGAGCGACCCCGAGGCGCGTCTCCAAAGTCAGATGACGCTCGCGGAGCTCGCGGCGGAGAAGCTCCAGCGACCTGCCGAGGCCATTCAACACTGGCACGCGGTGGTGGAGGAGCGCCCGGATACGCCGAGTGCCATCGACCGACTCACGCGACTCGCCGCCGTCCAGCACGATTGGGCGGAGCTGGCGTACGCCCTGGAACGGGATATCGAGCGCGAATCGGACGCGCGCGTGCGCGCCCAGAAGCTTCGCAGGCTCGGAGGGGTGTATCGCGACGAGCTTCGTGATCTCAACGCAGCGCAGCGGGTGTTCGAAGAACTTCTTCGAACGGATCCCGGGAACTCTCGCGCGGTTCGAGTGCTGCGGGATGTGCATGCGTCGCGTGGCGACTGGGACGCGCTCGAGGCCACGCTACGGGAGGCGAATGACCTTGAGGGCCTCGTGGAAGCGCTCGGAGCCGCGGCGGAGCACGCCACCGACCGTGCGACCAAGATCGATCTGAGTCTCCGCGCCGCCCGTGTCTACGAGGAGGAGATTCGCCAGCCCGCGCGCGCCGTCCGCAGCTACGAGCGCATCCTGACCGCGGCGCCCGAGCACCTCGGTGCGGCGGAGGCGCTGGCGCGAATCTACGAAACGGAAGAGAACTGGGCCCGCCTCGCCCAGGTGCGTGCGGTGCTTCTGCACCACCGTCGTGATGCGGACCCCGCGGAGCGTGCGGCCGAAGCGGAGCGGCTCTCGGACCTCTTCTGGGAGCGACTGGGGGATGCGCGTCGCGCGTTCGAGTGGCTGCTTGGTGCGTACGAACTGACGCCAGCGAACGCGCGTATCGTCGAAAAGCTCGAGGCGACCGCGGGCATGGCAGAAGAGATGCCTCGATACATCGAGGCGCTCGAGCAGAGCCTCCCGCGTTTGGGCGAGGAGGACCGGGTACGGACCTATCGACGACTTGCTCGCCTTCGGAGCGACGAGCTCGAGGATGCGAAGGGAGCGACGGAGGCTCTCCTTGCGGCGTGGCAACTCGAACCCAACGACGATGCGCTCTTCGAGGAGCTCCGCGCGCACTACCGCGCCGCATCCGCCTGGGGTGAGCTTCGTACGCTCCTCGAACGGGCCATCGAGGCCCGCGGAGGCGAGGCGTCGCGGGCGCTCCGGCTTGAACTCGCGATTCTGGCGGAGGAGCGCCTTGGTGACCGTGCAGCCGCAGCGACGGCCTATGAGACCCTTTTGGCGTCCCAGCCCGAAGACGACTCCTCCCTCGCGGCGCTCGAACGCCTCTACCGCGCCGACAACCGATGGGCCGACGTTGCGCGGACGCTCGAGCGCAGAATCGACGTGGCCGACGCGGCGTTGCGTTCGGACCTTTTGCTCCGCGTGGGCAGCGTATTTCGCGAGAAGCTCAACGACCAGGACGCGGCGCTCGATGCGTTCCAGCGGATGCTCGACGAGAGCGGCGGTGACGAGCGTGGCATCGAGGCGATCGAAGCGTTGGCCAAGGCTTCGCCTTCGCTGGCACCTCGGGCGGAAACGGTGCTCGAGCGGGCGTACGAGGCCCGGGCTTCGCACGCGAACTTGCGCGAGGTGCTCGAGCGCCGAGTTCGTCACGCGGAGAGCGAGGACGAGCGCGGTCAGCTCGAGGTGAAGCTGCTCTCGCTCGTGGCCGACGAACTCGGTGATCTCGATGCCGCATTCGACATCGCGCGCAACGTGGTCCTAGCCCGTCCGGGCGACATGCGTTTCTGGGATCGCGTGGAAGAACTCGGACGCCGCCGGTCGACGGTGGAGGACGTCGTTGCGCTCTACGAGCGGGCCGTTTCCGCGAAGGGCGGGGCACCGGAGAGGGTGCTCGCGCTCTGTCGTCGTGCGGTTCGATTCGCCGACCAGGAGCTCCGCGATCGGGCTCGCACGGAAAACCTCCGGCTCCGCATCTGGACACTCGACCCCGACGACCGCGAGGCGTTTGACGCACTCAAGGAAATCTATGCGGACTCGGGCAGGTGGCGTGACCTCCAGGCGCTCTACCGGACGAGATTCGATCGCGAGACGACTCCCGAACGAAAGATCGACGTGCTGCTCGAGTCGGCGTTCGTTCACGAGGAGGTCCTCGAGGACGTCGCGCATTCCATCGAATCGTACGAAGGCGTGCTTCGCCTCGATGCGAATCACGTCGCCGCGCGGGCGGCGCTCGAGCGCCTCTACCGGAAGGCGCAGCGGTGGCGAGATTTGGCTTCGCTGCTTGAACGCGAGATTGAAGGGGCGTCCGCGCCCGATCGCATCCGAATCGCGTTCGAACTTGCCGAAGTCCATCGACGACGACTGAACGCGCCGGACCAGGCGCTCGCGCTCCTCGAGAAGGTCCTGGAGCTCGACCCGGATCACGAGCGCGCGTGAGTCTGTGGCGCTCTATCTCGATGACCGCGATCGGCGCGGCGCGCCGCCGAGGTACTCGCGCCAATCTACGAACGCCGAGAGGACTGGGCCGAGTACGCCATGGCGCTTCGTGTGTTGCTCGACACGGACGCGGGGAGCGATGCCGAGCGGAAGACATCAAGGCTTCATCGATTGCTCCACGTCCTTGAGCACAAGCTTCGCGATTTGCCGGCGGCCTTCCAGGTTGCGGTGACCCTGGTCGAACGTAACGCTGCGGACGGCGTTGCGAGGGACGCGCTTGCCCGTATTGTTCGAGCGCGGGGCGCGGAGGTTGAGCAGGGGGAGGTCCTTGAGCGCGTTGCTGCCAAGGTCGAAGACCCGGCACTTCGCCGCGAGCTACTCGTGACATTGGCCGAACTCTGGGACAATCACGTCCAAGATTCGGGGCGTGCCGAGTCGGCATACCGGGCGCTCCTGCCGCTCCTCGAGGGCGACGGTGCGGGGCGACTGCGTGTCGCGCGGGCCATCGCTCGGCTCATCACGAGCCGCCCCGAGCGCGTGCGACACGATGGCCAGACCCTGCGTGCGATGGTCGAGCTCGAAGTCGAGCTTGAAAACGAGCGCCCGAAGCGGCGTGCGGCGCTTCTCCGGCTGGCGAAGCTTCGCGAGTCCGTGGATGACGACGTCCGAGCTGCGATGAATGCGCTTGATGAGGCGCGTGCACTCGGCGATTCGGATCCCGCGCTGCGTCGCGAACTGATCCGCCTTGCCGAAAAAGCCGGCGACCCGGCGCGATTGGCCGCGGAATTGGCGGAACTCGAGATGGAGGCCGAAACGCCCGCGGAGCGTCGTGACGCGCTCCTTCGGCGCGTGACGGTCCTCGAGTCGACGGGGGCTTCCCCCGGCGTACTTCGAGACGCCCTTGAAGCGCACCTTCGGCGCGAGAAGCCGAGTGTGGATGTCGCGGATCGACTCCTCGCGGTGGCGGCGCAGGGCGACGATTGGGACGCCCGTGTTGACGCACTCACGGCGCGCATCGGTGTGGAGCCCGACGCCGTGAGGGCGGGTGAGTTTGCGTTTCAGCGCGCCGAAATCGAGCGCAAGGAGCTTCGGCGGTATCTGGACGCTGTGCGATCCTACCGAGCCGTTCTCGACGCCGTGCCAGACCATCCCGGTGTGCTCGAGGCGCTCCTCGCCATCGCCGAGTCCGCATCGACCGACGCAGCGCAGGCCGCGGCCGTGCTCGCGGTTCCGGGACTTGAGCGCGGAAAGCGCTATCCGGAGCTCGTCCGTGCGCTCGATGTGGCGGGCCGGGCCGGGGAAGGGCGCGTGGACGCGCTGCTTCGGTCGGCCGAGGTGCTCGTGACGGAGCTCCGTGATCCGCCGGGTGCCCTCGAGCGGATTGCGCTTGCGATGGACGCCGCGCCGGACGATGCGCTCCGCAAGCTGCTCGACGTGGCCGACGCCTACGCCCGCGAACTGCCGAGCGGCGCCATCGCGCCGCTGGCGCGGCGAGTTGCGGAGCGAGCGCCAGATCCGGAATCGCGACGCCTCGCCCGCATGCGCGCGGCCGAGTCGTATCTCGCAAGTGGTGGGAACGACGAAGCCGAGGACCTCCTCGAGCAAATGCTCGAGGACGAACCCGGTAACCTCGCAGCGCTCGATTTGTTGCTGCGAATGTACGAGTCGACCGGCGCGAACGAGAAACTGTTCGACGCGCTGCGCAGGAAGGCGGAACTGGTCACCTCACCGCAGGAGCGGATCGAACTCTTGGTGCGTGCCGCGGATTTGGCGGAGGGCGCGCTCTCGGACCCGGATGCCGCCATCGAACTCTACGAGGAGCTACGGTCCAAGGGGGACCCGAAGCTCGCCACCGCACGGCTCGAACGTCTTTACGAGCGCAGCGAGCGTTGGGGGGACGCGGCGGAGCTTCTCGAAGAGGAACTCGAGCGGGGTCGCGTCGACGCGGCGGAGGCCAACTATCGGCTAGGCGAACTGGCGCGCGTGCGGTTCGAGGACATGGACCGAGCGCTGAGACACTTCCGTGCGGCGTTCCAGCGGCGTCGAGATCACGCACCGACGGCCGCGGCGCTCGAGGAAATGCTCTCCGACCCGGCCGTGCGTGCGGAGGCGGCGGAGCTGCTCGAGCCGTACTTCATGCAACGCCTCGCGTGGGACAAGGTCACGCGAGTCCTCGACGTGCGCATCGCCGCCGCGGCGTCGAACGACGAGCGGCGAAAGCTCGCGTTGCGCCGCGCGCGCATCGCCGAGGAATATCTCGAGGATTTGGACGGTGCGTTTGACGCCTACGCATCGATGCTCGGCGACGACCCGACGGACTCGGCCGTTCGAGATGCGCTTGAGCGACTCGGCAGGGTCCTTAGCCGCGAACGTGGCGTGGCGGACGTCTACTTTCGCGTCGTAGACCAGGCGATAAGCGACACGCCGGCTACCGTGGACATGGCGCGTGTGGCGGCGTCGCGTTATCGAGCCGCCGAAGCGGAGCCGGAGCGTGTGGCGCGATTGCTTGAACGCGTCATCGCCTTCGACCCGACGGACAATGAAGCTGTCGAGTGGCTCGATGCGGCCTACGCCGCCCTCGGCGCCATTGATCGACGGCTTGAACTCGCACGCGAGCGCGCGGATCGGGCGGGTTCCGACGCGGCGGCGGCGGATGTATTGCACGCCCGAGCGGAGCTCCTGTGGAAGGCGGAGCGACCCGTCGAGGAAGTTCTCGAGGCCTATGTCGAAATTCTCGACCTGGTGCCGGCCGACGAGCGGGCGCTCGACGCGCTCGACGGATTGCTTCGCGCCGAAGGGCGCTGGGATGATCTCGTCGAGCACCTGGAGCGGCGCCTTGACCTCGTGATCGGCACGCCTGCGGAGGTCGAAATTCTTTTCTCGATTGCGAAGGTGCTGCATGCGGAGCTCGCGCGGTCGCAGGATGCGATTGGCGTCCTCCGTTCGGTGGTCGAGCGGAATCCGCGTCACGCGGCAACGATCCAGTTGCTCGAGGAGCTCGTGACCGGGGAGGACTTCCGCAGCGAAGTCGTAGAGATCCTGGCGCCGGTCTATCGCGGCACCAACCAGTGGAAGAAGCTTGTGGCCGTCCTCGAGTCGGATCTCGTCGTGCTCGATGACCTCGACGCGCGGGCAGTTCGCCTGGCGGAGATCGCTGAGTTGCACGAGCGTCGTGGGCGGAACCCCGCGCTTGCGCTGGATGCATGGGCTCGACTTTTCGCCGAGCACCCGGACCGCGACGAGGTGCGAGAGCAGGTTGAGCGCCTGGGCATCGCGACAGGGCAGTGGGACGCCCTGGTTCGTGCCTACGAACATGCGGCCGAGCGGAGCACCGATGCCACCGTGATCGGTGAACTCTTGGCGGCCATCGCGCGCGTACACGACCAGGAACGGGGGGACCCCCGCCTTGCCATCGATGCCTATGAGCGGCTCTGGACGCACGACCCCTCGAACCTGTTCGTGCTCGACGAACTCGACTCCCTTCAAACGCTGCTGAGCGATTGGGAGAGCGTCGACGACGTGATCGGTCGGAAGATCGAGACGGAGACCGAGCCGGAGCCGCGCGGGGAACTCCTTCGACGGCGGGGCGTCCTGCGGCGCGACCAGCTTGGTGATGCGGCGCGGGCGGTGGAGGCCTTTGAGGCCGCCGTTGCGGAAGAGCCGGACGACCTTGAGTCGTGGCGCGCATTGGACGGGCTATTTGAGAGCGCCGAGCAATTCGAGCGACGCGACTTGGCCCTCGAGAGGCGTTACGAACTCGAGGATCCGCCCGCGCGATTTGAAATCGGCGTGCTTCGGGCGGCGCTGCTCGTTGACCGGCTTGGACGCCCGGACGATGCGGTCGACGTGCTCCGACGCGTCGTGGAGGACGAGCCGAGGTTCATGCCTGCGCGCGCGGCACTCGCGACACTTTTTGAGCGCGAAGGGCGCCATGCGGAACTCGCGAACGCGCTCGAGGACACGGCGCGCGTCGTGGAGGACGCGCACGAAGCGGCGGGGTACCTGCATCGCGCCGCCGAAACGACCGAGCAACACCTCGAGCTGCCTTCGCTTGCCATCGAGCGATATACGGCCGCACTTGATCTCGCTCCCGAGTTCGCACCGTCACTCGACGCGCTCGTGCGTATGAGCCACCGCGCTGAGACTCGCGCCGAGGCATCCCACTTGGCGCTGCCTCGGTTGGAGGCCCTGGGACGTTGGGACGATGCCGTGGAGATCCTTGAGGAGTTGGTGACGGACGCCGAGGATGTGATCTCGCGTCATGCGCTGCTCCTCCGCATTGCGCGGACCGAGGAAACGGTGCGCGACGACGCCGAACGTGCCTTCGCGGCGCTTGAACGCGCGTTCGAGGCGCGTCCCGACGATGCGTTCACCGCGGATGAGTTGGCGCGTGTGGGCGAGCTGCTGGACGTGTGGCCCCGCGTCGTCGCTGCCTTTGAAAAGGCGGCCAAGGCGCTTGAGCCGGCGGTTCCGTCGGGGATTCTGTACCAGCGAGCCGCCGAGTTCGCGGAGCGTCGCCTCGGGGATCCTGCTCGAGCCGTGCAGGCCTTGGTGGCCGCGGATGCCATCGAACACGACCCGCCGCACGTCCTCGCCGAACTCGACAGACTGTACCTCGCGCTCGGCGACGCCCGTGCGCTGGATGGCGTCCTTGTACGTCGGCTCGAGTTGGCCGCCGAGGATGCCGAGCGGGTGGGCTTCTACGTGCGACTCGGCGCCATTCGCCGCGACGCGCTCGAGGACGTGGACGGATCCATCGATGCCTATCGCGAGGCGCTCGAGACGGAGCCTTCGAACGCCTCGGCGCGAGGCGCACTCGAGGCCATGCTCGGTGATGGGGAGCGGATCGGCGTGGTGAGCGCCGCGCTCGAGGCTGCCTACATCTCGCTCGGCGACGAGGCGGCGCGGGCCGAGCTCGAATCTCGCCGCGCCGAGCACGCGGACAACCGCATGGAAGCCGCACACCACTGGGAGCTTGCGGCGGGGCACTGGCGTACGGTCGGCGACGCGAACCGGGCATTTGAGGCGCACCGAGCGGCGTTCGTTTGCGCGCCGGAGCCGCCGGAGCGCCTCGAACACCTCGATGCGGCCGTCGCGGCGAGCGGCGCGTGGGAGCGCCTTGCGGGTGCCGCCGAAGAGGCCGTTGCGCAGGCCGACGTACCAGATGCCGACCGCGTGCGCGTGCTGGTGCACGCAGCGGGGTGGTACGCGGGCTCCCTCGGCAGCATGGATGCGGCGCTTGAGTGCTTGGGGCGCGCCCTTGCGGTGGACGCCTCCGCGTCGACGGCCCATGCGGCGAAGTCTGACCTCCTTCACATGACACGACGCTATGAAGAAGAGCTCGATGCGCTCGACGCGTGGCTCATGCATGTGCGTGAGGAGGCCGAACGCCTTCGCCTGCTGCGCCGTGCGGCGAAAGTTGCCGCGGGACTCGTGCATGATGCGACTCGGGCCAGTGCGGCGAACGAGGCCATCCTTGCGATCGAGGCGGACGATGTCGAGGCCATGGACGCGCTGGCCGAGCAGTACGTGTCCCTCGGCCGCATGCGCGATCTCGAGGGGCTTCTCCTGCGCCGCGCCGAGGTGACCGATGATCCGGTGCTCCGCGCGTCCTTGCACAGCCGACGTGGCAGCGTGCTCGAGTCGGTTCTCGATCAGCCCGAGGAGGCCGTGGGCGCCTACGAGCGGGTGCTCGACGACGCGCCGTCCGATCCAGTCGCGTTCGACGCGCTTGAGCGGCTCTATCCAACCCTCGGGCAGTACGAAGCGTGGGCGAACCTTCTCGGGCGGCGTATCGACGGGCTTGAAGGGGTCGCCCGCATCGCGCCGCTCATCGAGCGAGCGAAGATTCGGCGCACGCTGCTCCATGACCTCGTTGGCGCGCGTGCAGACGTGGATGCGGCCTTCGATATCGAGCCGCACTCGTCCATGGCCTTCGACGAGCTTGAGGCGATTCACCTTTCGGAGGAGGCGTGGGAGGCCGTGGTGGCGCTCCTTGAGCGGCGCGCCGATGCGGCGCAGTCGAGGGGGGACCGGGGAGGTGAGATTCTCTTCCTCGAGCGCGCCGCGGAGACGGCTCGCGATCACGGTTTCAACGCCAGTGCGGAGGCCGCCTACGTGCGATTGCTCGATCTGGCGCCGGATCACCAGGCGGCGGTCAGGGGTCTTGTCTGGCTCGCCGAAAAGAAGGGTGACGACGTGGCCCTTCGCGACGCGCTTGAGCGGCTGGTGCGAATGGAATCCGATGCACCGCGAGCCGAGGCCGCGATGCGCTTGGCGGAGCTCGAGGACCGATGTGGCACGCCGGAAGATGCGCGGCGTGCGGTTCAGGTCGCCTTTGAAACGAGCCCGACGAACGAGGACATTGCGAGCAACCTTCGCAAGCGCCTCACGGAGGCGAACGACTTCCGGGGCATCGTGCACATGCTCGTTCTGCGCGCGGAGCACGACCCGGAGAATGCGACCGCGTACCTGCTGGAGGGCGGCGAAATCGCGCAGGATGTCCTCCACGATGCCGTGCTCGCCACGGAGGTGTACGAGCGCGCGCGCCGCTTCGACCCCGAGAACCGCGAACTGCTCAACGCACTCGGTGCGGCGTACATCGTCGCGGGGCGGAGCGGCGATGCGATCGCGGTATTCGAATCGGTGATCGCGTCGTACGGCGGCAAGCGCCTAAAGGAGATGGGCCTCGCGTACCACCGCCTCGGTACGGCGCTCGCAGCATCGGGGGACGACACGCGCGCGCTCCAGGCGTTTGAGAATGGGTTCAAGTACGACCTGACGAGCATCCCCGTGCTCCGAGATCTCGGGAAGCTCGCGTACGAACGCGGGGAGGATGAGCGGGCGCAGAAGGCCCTCCGCGCCCTCCTGCTCCAGCGCCTGGACGAGCGGTCCCAGATCACGAAGGCGGACGTCTATTTCATGCTCGCGGACATCGCCGCGAGGCAGGGGGAGGGGCCCAAGGCCCTTTCCATGGCCCAGCGGGCCCTGGCGGAGGACCGGGGCCACGCGGCGGCGCAGGAGCTGGTCGGGCGCCTCAAGTCTGCGGCCGGTTGACCCCATCCGGCAAAGACGCTATCTCGCCCCCCGCCGAGCGCGCAGCGCCGGCCTCCGGAGGACTCCATGGCATCTGCCACGAAACAAACCAAGGCACGTCGGAAGATCAACAAGGACCGTGCGGGTCGTGCGAACAAGAAGGCACGCGCAAAGCGCGGCACGCCGAAGTTCCCGATCCACCCCGACAAGGCCTAGTCGGCCGTTTGGGGCGCTAGGCCCCCGAACACCCCGTCGTGATGGTGGCCCCGTTGTCGCTGCGTAGCAGCGATGCGCGTAGCGCAGGCCGTCCGGCTGTGAAGTGGTCCAGCGCCGTGTTTGGGGCTCCGGGGCCCCAACCGTCCGGTGGTGATGGTGGCCCCGTTGTCGCTGCGTAGCAGCGATGCGCGTAGCGCACGCCGTCCGGCTGTGAAGTGGTCCAGCGCCATGTTTGGGGCTCCGGGGCCCCAAACACAATTGAACTAGGGGCTGTCCCTAGTTGGGTTGGTGCTCCGCTCGGTGCGGGGACGCCGGGTTCGGGTCGTTCGGCGTGCAAATTTTCGATTCGCTTGGCAAGACTGCAGGCGTCTTCCGAGCGAATCGAGCACCACCTCACTCGACGCGCGCGCCAATCGGTGGGTCGTGCTTGCCGCTTGGCACGCGCGACGCCCCTTCACCGGCATCCCGCCCCGAGCGGGTCTCGCCGAGCGCCATCGACTCGCTACTTGAGCCAAAGCAGTGCACAGGCGAGCTGCACGAGCGCAAGGTAGTTTTTGGCCGTCTTCTCGTATCGTGTCGCGACGGCACGGAAGCGTTTGAGGTTGTGGAAGAAGACTTCGACGACGTAGCGCTGCCGATAGAGCGAGCGAACGAGCCGCGGTGTTCGCTTTCGCTCGGGCTTGCCGTGAATGACGGCAGTCATCCTTGCTACGCACCGCTCGTCGAAACGCATTGGAGTCGTACCCCGTGTCGCCGATGAGCGCCTTGCCTCGAGCATGCGCAAGCAGCTCCGGCGCGGCGGTCATTTCGTGCCTTTGGCCCGGCGTGACCGTGACGTGGAGCGGACGGCCTTGCGTGTCGACGACCGCGTGGAGCTTGGTGGAAACTCCGCCTCGAGAACGACCCAGCGCGTTGCACTGGACCCCCCTTTTCCGCCCGACGCATCTTGATGAGCGCGGACCACGGAACCGTCGACGATGGAGCCGGTCTCATCGACCTCAAGCGACAGCGCCTTGAAGATCGCCTCCCAGTGACCTTTGCGGGCCCAGTTGGAGAAGCGGTTGTAGACCGATTTCCATGGACCGAATCGCTCAGGAAGGTCACGCCACGGAAGGCCGGTCTTGGCGCGGAAGAGCACCGCTTCGATGAAAAGCCGATCTCCTTTCAATGCCGCCGGACCCGATGGCTGCAGCGGAAGGACCTTCTCGAGACGACGCCACTCGGCGTCGGTGAGCGCGTGTCGATGCATGCCTTCTTGGATCACGACGGCCAGCCGTCGACAACCCCACCGCCAACCAGTGAAATGATCCAGCTTCTCGATAGCGCGAACTAGGGACAGCCCCTAGTGCAGCGTATGCCGTTCGCCGTCGTGTTCTACGGTGGGCACGGACGAGTCACGACGCTCGCGAAGCAGTTCCGGTGTCGCGCGCGGCGGCGGGTCGTCTTCGCCCACCGTCCGGCGTGCCGCGCTGGACGCTCCATCGGCCCGTTCGCCCGCGGCGAAGAATCGTTCCTGCGCGAGTTCCGACTCGCGCGCGGCCGCTTCCTCGTCGCCCCACTGCCGGAGCTTTGTGTGGTGTTTGCGGCGGAGCTTCACGTACGCGAGTCCGAGGAGCAGCGTCACCAGCGCCCAGAGGACGCCGCCGCCAACCACCATGGGCCACGCGCCGAACTGTGAGCGCACTTCCGCAAGCCACTCGCGCTCGAGCGTGTTGAGGTTCGCTCCGTAGCTCTTCTCGATCGCGCGCTCGAAGGGGGCTCCGTCCGCAAGGTGTTCGATGAGTTCGCGGAAGTGTCGCGCGTCATAGGGTTCGCGCCGGAGGTGGTGCACAAACGACGCGCTTTCAGCGTAGGCGACGTTCACGTCGTTTGGGCGCGTGGGAAAGTGCGACGAGAGCTTCCGGAGGGGGATCAGCGTGCGCGCAAACGTCGCACGGAGAAGCGTTTGGTATCGCTCGAGGGAAAACTCCTTGGCCTGCTCAATGGCCACGCCCTCGGAGAACCACCGCGGCACGTCGTGTCCTCGAACCGCGCGTTGGAGCGCGACGTGTGAGAGTTCGTGCACAAGCAGTGTGCGCATGGACGGCCGTTCCCACGTGTCCGGTGCCGTGAGCGAAAGGAGGATCACGCCGAGCCGCGGATACGCGACGCCGACCGCGTAGGGCGGTGGCGGCATGCCCACGGGAGCCAGCGCGCGCATTTGCTCCGGATTGG
The DNA here is from genome assembly GCA_041389625.1 of Polyangiales bacterium. GTDB lineage: Bacteria > Myxococcota_A > Polyangia > Polyangiales > JAWKRM01 > JAWKRM01. The sequence continues at coordinate 1,902 of JAWKRM010000021.1, read as the reverse complement.
TCACGACGCGAATCCAAAGTCGGTCGTCCACGCGTTCCCCGAGGTCCATGGAGAGTCGCTCCCACTCGGCGGGCAGGGCGTCCATGAGCTCCTTCGTCTCGTCGTATGCGGCGGCGGGGTAGTCCCAGCGGACGTCACCGCGCTTTGCGGTGTCGTAGTCCGCGGGGAGCGTGGGCATGGTGAACTCGGTAACCGGTGCACCTGACCAGGAGCCGCCCACGTCGCCGGGGCCGTCGTCGGCGCGAGCGGGCGCGCCAAGGGCGAACAGCGCGATGAGCCATATCGCGGCGACCGGAGCCCCGAAGACCCCTCGCACGACCCTCCGCAGGGCGTTCACGGGGCTCCTCTGCGGCGCGCGACGCACCCTTGGAAAACTAGCATCCCCGCGTCTCTAAGGTCAGGCGGGTGGGGGCGCCAGGTCCGCTTGAGCGCGACTCCGTTGGCGAATTTTCACCAGGTAGAGGCCGTGGGGAGGGGCGGTCTCACCGGCGACCGTCCGATCCAGGTGCGTTTCGAGCAGATCGCGAACGTGCGATGGCGTCATCCGGCCACGCCCCACTTCGAGCAGCGTGCCGGCGAGAATGCGCACCATGTGCTGGAGGAACGAATTGCCGCGCACGGTCATGGCCATGAGCCGCGACTCCCCAGCGAAGGGCGTTTCGATTCCGATGGCGTGCAGGGTGCGCACGGTGTTCTCGCGAGGGTCGTTGGCCGACTGAAACGAGCGAAAATCGTGCGTTCCTTCGAGCACGCGGCACGCGGCGTGGATGGCCTCCATGTCGACGAGGTTCGCCGCGATGTCGTGCGGATGTCGACGGAGCTTCGGGTGACACCGGGCGCGGCCCACAAACCATGCGCGATGGCGGAGGAGCGGGCTTCGTACGGCGCCCAGGTCAAACACGTAGCGGTAGGTCTTTTCCTCGGAATCAAATCGCGGCTGGTAACCCGCATCCACGAACCACGCGCGCCGCACCGCGATGTCGCGGGGGAGGCGCGTGTTGAGGCCGCGCACCCAACCGTCGAGGGAAATGGGCCGCATGGCATCGAACGCAACGACTTGTCCGAGGGCGTGCACACCCGCGTCGGTACGCGATGCGCCCCGAACCACGTCGTCCGAGCCCGACATGGTTTGGACCGCTTGAGTCAGCTCCCCCTGTACCGTGCGGAGCCCGTGTTGCTGTTGCCAGCCGGAGAAGTCGGCGCCGTCGTACTCGATCTCAAGTGCAACGCCGTAGGGCGCTCGCTCGTCGGTGCCGAAGCCTGGCACGGCCTGCGACTAGAAAATGAACCCGAGGCCCGCGGACCACGCGAAGCCATTCTTCGGTGCGAGGCGGAGGGTCGAGTCCGCGGTGGTCCCAAAGAGCTCGAAGAACGCGAAGGAGTGGTTGATACCCCACTCGCTGTCGAGGGTACGGGCGGAGCCCGGGTCGAGGAAATCGAGTTCAAGGGCGGCCTGCGCGGCCCAGTGCAGGCCCCAGCTCACGTTGTTGGCGACGTTGCGCGAGCCGGTGTTCGAGTCCCAGAGGATCGCATCGCCGCCGAGCTTGCCCGTGAAAAGGAACGGGATGCGGAGTTCGCGCGCGAGGACATCGACGCGGAGTACCGCGAGTGCGGATAGCGGAAACAGGGTAAGCGTCGTTTCCTCGGTCACGGAGGTGGAGGACCCCGCAAGGAACGCGCTGCCGGTGTAGTGCACCCATCCGAACGCCGCACCGACGCCGAAGAGGCCAACGTACGGAATCCGGGCGATCATCACGTCGAATTCGGCGCCGATCCACGGGCCGATGTCGCCGTTGAAAATGCTGAACGCGTTGCCGACATCGGGCGTGTAGGCGCCGATGCGAAGTTCCAAGGCGAAACGCTCCGGTGACTCCACGCTACGACGCTCGCCGTAGAGTTCCT
>JAWKRM010000020.1:0-79451 GCA_041389625.1 Polyangiales bacterium | reverse complement strand
TGCGTCACGGCGCTCCGGTCGAAAGCTTCCGTTTTGCGCACACGGGGGATGCCGTCGGATTCCTCGGCGAGGCCCTCCGCGAGCTTCTGGCGTCCGAGCCCATGGCGTCGGTGGCGGTCATCGCGCGCTACCCCGAACAGGCGGACCTTTACTACCGAGGTTTTGTGAACGCGGAAGTGCCGAACCTTCGTCGCATCGCGGAACAGGATTTCCCCTTCAAACCCGGCGTGGACGTGACCGACGTGCGCCAGGTTAAAGGGCTCGAGTTCGACTACGTCATCCTCGTCGAGTGTTCGCGTGCGAGCTACTCGGAGGACAACGAGTCGCGCCATTTGCTCCACATTGCCGCCACGCGTGCGGCGCACCAGCTCTGGGTAACATCGAGCGGGGACCCGTCGCTGATCCTCCCCGACGACATTCGCGCGAGCCTCGCGTAGGGCACGGCCCGCGTGCCGAACATCGACCTCGAAAGTCTCTGGCCCGACGTGCGGTCGGAATGGATCCTCTTCGAGGATCCGCACATCGTGGTGATGAACGCGCCGCCCGGCGTGCCGTCGCAGGCGGCGGATCCGTCGCATCCCGACGATCTCGTGACTCGCCTTCGGCGGTACTACGCGACCCGCGAGGGCGTGCGCGCGGAAGACATCTATCTCGGTGTGCATCAACGGCTCGACGCGGGTACCTCCGGGGCCCTGGTGCTGACCCGCGCGACGGAGGCGAATGCCGGCCTCGCGGCCGCATTCGAGTCGCGCGCGGTGGAGAAGCGATACGTGGCGGCGGTCGTCGGGTGGCGCGATGAAGGGGAACGGGTGCTCGAGCATCACCTCGCGTTTCGTGATGGTCGCGCCGAAGTGGTGCGGCCCGGGGATCCGCACGGCAAACCCGCGCGTCTCCGGGCCCGCGTGCGCGAGCGGTGCGGCGAACGGGCGCTCCTCGACATTGCCCTTGAGACGGGGCGTACACACCAGATCCGTGCCCAACTCGCGGCGGAGGGGACACCCGTGGCGGGCGATGCCGCCTACGGCGATGTGCCGGCGCCACGTCTTCTTCTTCACGCCGCGGAACTCGAATTCGCGCATCCCGTGCACGGGGAACGCGTGCACGTGGAGGCGCCGATTCCCGAGCCCTTTGCGGCGTGGCTCCGTGGCGACGACGGTATTCCGGGAAACGATGCGGCGCTCGCCGACCGCATTCGAACCGCCGTCGATGCACGCTGGGGCCTCGCCCGTGCCCTGGACGACACCGACGTGTTCCGCCTCCTGCACGGCGCGGCGGATGGTGTCCCCGGGTTTGCCCTTGATCGATACGGTGACTTCCTGGTCGCCCATCTCATGTCGGATGAGGCGGAGGCGAACGCCGGGCGCTTGCTCGACGCGGCGAGCAACCTTGGGTTCGCGGGCGTCTACGTGAAGCACCGACCGCGGCAAGCGAGCACGCTCGTCGACACACGCCGAGACGAGGTTGCGCCTTCATGCGCCGTGCGTGGCCACGATGCGCCCGAGGAGTTCGTCGTGCACGAGCTCGGACTCCCGCTCCACGTGCGTCTCGGCGACGGTCTAAGCACGGGTGTTTTCCTCGACCAGCGGACGAACCGTGCCCGCGTGGCGGCATGGTCCGCGGGCAAGCGCGTGCTCAACCTGTTTTCCTATACCTGTGCATTCACGGTTGCCGCCGTGCGCGGGGGGGCGACTTCGACGTTGAGTGTGGACGCCGCCCAGCCGGCCCTCGACTGGGGACGGCGAAACGTGGGTCTCCCGTCGACCGACCGGAAGCACGAGTTCGCGCGGGTCGACGCCTTTGAACTCCTTGCCAAGTTGGCGGAGGTCGGGAGGCGCTTCGACGTCATCGTTGCGGACCCACCGACCTACGCCACCACGAAGCGATCGCGGTTCGAGTCCGGGCGCGACTGGATCCGACTGGCGGCGGCGATCTTCCGTGTCTCCGACCGTGGGGCGCGCGTTCTGCTTTCATCGAACGACCAGCGCATGCCGGTGCGAGCGTTCGAGCGATTCGTGCGCGATGGTGCGCGGGAGGCGGGCGTGGCGATCGCGCACCTGCGTCTCCGGTTTCCGCCGAGCGATTTTCCCACGGGCGCTGGGGCCGAGCCGCTTCAGAAGGCGGTCGAGGTGGAGCTCGCGTGAGGCCAAGCGGCGAGTTATCCACAGTGCCTTTTTTCACAGCATTGTCGCGGTGAGACGGAGGGTTTGTGTTGCCTTCGATCGGGGCCCATGCCATATGACCCGGGAAGGCGACGGACTCCGAGCAAGGCGCGCCGAAGGGTTTGAGGCGAGCATCGGAGTCCTGGGCGGCAGCCATCCTACGGCGCGCTCGGCAATAGGTACCCGCCGGACCGACGAGGCCAGTTAGGTTCGCCTCGCGGACAACCGAGACAGAAACGCGTATGGCAGAAAGCCCGCTATTCGATCCCTCGGAGCTCACGGAAGCTCCAACCGCGGCCGATCTCAAGAAGAAGTCTCCGAAAGGGGGCAGTCGCGGCAAGGCGAAACGACCGAGTGCGAAGTCCCGATCGCGGAAGACAAGCGCGCGCGATCAGGACCTCGGCGACAGTGTTCCGCCGCTGCTGTCCGACGACGATGATTTCGAGGCACGCGCGGAGGATCGGGATAGCGAGTTTCCCGAAGCCGTCGGAGATCGCGAGTACGACGACGCGGGCGCCGATGACCCAACCGGGACCGGCTTCGCCGCGGAAGGCGCCGACGCATCCGATGCGGATGACGGCGGGGATGAAGACGGGGACGAGGGCGACGACATCGACCCGAACGACCCCCGCTACCAGCCCATCGAGTCGAAGTCGCCCATTCGGGCCTTCGCGACGAACCTCTCCGATCGCGCCATCCAGCGAATCACCGGCGGGAACGCCTTCCTTCGGGGGCGTATCTATGCGCGCCGAGGCGCCGTCGAAGACCTCGCCCTCGATGACGGCGGGGCCAACGCTCGCATCAGCGTGAAGAACATCGAGGAGCCCTACCTGATGAAGGTCTCGCTCGATGGCGACAGCAAGGTGGTCTCCGAGTGCAACTGCCAGGGCTGGCGCGGTCCGACGGGCCACTGCAAGCATGTCGCCGCACTCCTGGTGGCACTCCGCGATCGCGAGAGGCCGCCGCGCCCGAAGGGCCCCTCGGCTCCGGGCGGCAATGGCGCGGGCGCGCAGGCGGCGGCCGGGAGCTCGCTTTTCCACGTGCCGCAGACGGTGTCCGTGGGCGGAAAGCGGCGTCGTTCGCGGCGTCGCGGCCGTCGCGGCGAGGTTGGCGGCGCGTACGACGTTGTCATCACGCGCGACTATTCGACGCCGGTCCAGTCGCCCATGCAGGAGGCACGCAGTGCCCTCGACACATGGTTGCCTTCCGCATCGCAGCAGCGCCCCTACGAGTTTGAGTACCGGCTCCAGGTTCGTTCCGCGGCCATCACGGTCACGCCGGTGCTCGCAGGCTCGCGGTCGGCGGTGCCGATTCCGGACGCCCTCTCCACCTTCGGCGCGGTGTCCGCACAGGACCGCCCGCTCCTCCGCGCGCTCGCGCGGAACGTGAACCGAGGCAAACCCTCCACGGCGGAACTCCGTGGCGAGGACGCGGCGGAGCTGCTCGGAATGCTCAAGGGCCGGCGCGTGCTCCTCGAGCCCGCGTCCATGGAACTTCGTTTCAGCGAGGAGCGCCTTCGCCCGCGCATCGAGCTCGATGCGAGCGGCGACTCCACGGCACGTGTTCGCGTGGTCTTTGAGATCCCCTCCGGGACGCGGCGCTTCTCCCTGTCGAACGGCGCCTGGTTTGAAGGCACGCCGGGTTGGCATATCGACACCATGGAGGGTGTTGCCCGACCGCTCGCCGAGACGGTGACGCCCGCGTGGCTTCAGCGGCTCTATCGCTCACCGTCGCTCGTCCATCCGATTTCGGATTTGCCGTACATCCTTTCGGATTTCGTGCCGCGTGTGGCCGCCTCCCTCGGCGCCGATCTGCCGGACCTCGCGTCGGTGGCGGACCTCGTGGACGCGCAACCGAGTTTCACGCTCAAGGGCCAGGGCGACATCGTCGACGCGCACGTGCGCATCGTCGTGAAGTACGGGGGCGAAGAGTTCCCGGTGCCGTCGCGTGGGTTCCCGTCGCCGCTCGCGTTCCTGCCGCCGCTTTCGCAGGGTGGTCGCCCGCGCGTGGTTCGCCGCGATGTGGGCGGCGAGATGGCCGCCATTCAGCAGCTCTTGAGCCAGGGCTTTGAGCCCGACGAATCGGGCGAAGAGGTGGTCGCCACGGGCGAGAACGCCATTCGATTCTGGACCCAGGGCATGGGCGAGCTCCCGGCGGAGTGGGAGCGTTTCATTCCCGACGACCTGGTGGACGTGAAGGTGCGCGGCGAGAACGTCACGCCCCAAATGCGCGTCGCAAGCGGCGTCGACTGGTTGAGCCTCGACATGGTGTTCTCGTCGGGCGGCGTGGCCGTCGATGCGGCGGACCTGCGTGCGTGCCTCGAAAAGGGACGGCATGTGGTCAAGCTTTCGGACGGCACCTATGCGCCCGTGAAGAAGGAGCAGGTGGGGGAGATCCTAGCGCGCCTCGCCGAGATCGAGTCGTCGAGCGGCGGTGTGGAGAAGCTTCCGCTCTCGCAGGCGGGCCGCGTGCAGGACCTCGTCAAGCTTGTCGATGCCTCCAAGGTGACGGCAAAGGCCAAGACCCTTTTCGACAAACTCGACGACGTCGAGGAAATCGACAGCGTTCCCAAGCCCAGGAACCTCAAGGCGTCGCTTCGCGACTACCAGAAGCGCGGATTTGCGTGGCTCGTCTTCATTCACAACCTTGCGAGCGGCGGCATCCTTGCGGACGACATGGGTCTCGGCAAAACGCTCCAGACCATATCGCTCCTGCTCTGGGCCAAGCAGAACATGAGCAAGGACCTGCCGCACCTCGTGGTCGCGCCCACGTCCGTGGTGCCGAATTGGCAGCGTGAGATCGAGAAATTCGCGCCGAGCCTGCGCACGCTCATCTGGCAGGGGCAGCGTCGCCACGACAAGAAGGACGAGTTCCAGGACGTCGACGTGGTCATCACGTCCTATGCACTCCTTCGCCGTGACGAGGAGTTCCTGAGCACACAAAAGCTTGGCTACGTCATCCTCGACGAGGCCCAGCACATCAAGAACCCCATGAGCGCCACCGCGAAGGCAGCCAAGGCCCTCAAGCCCGAACGCCGCCTCGCGCTCACGGGCACGCCCATCGAGAACCGCTTGAGCGAGTTCTGGTCGATCCTCGACTTCGTTTCGCCGGGGCTCCTCGGTGACCTGCGAACCTTCGAAGAGAAGGTGGCGCGGCCCATCGACCGCGGCGACGTGGCGACGGCGGAAAAACTCCGAAACACCATCAAGCCCTTCGTGCTTCGTCGTACCAAGCGCGATGTGGCGCCGGAACTTCCGCCGAAGATCGAGCAGGAGATGGTCGTCCCGCTCGCCGACGAGCAGGTCACGCTCTACCAGCAGATCCTCGGCGAGGTTCGAAAGAGCCTCCTGAGCGAAATCGACAAGGCGGGCATCGCCAAGGCGCAGATTCAGATCCTCGCGGCGCTCACGCGTCTGCGTCAGGTCGCCTGCGATCCGCGCCTCATGAAGCTCCAGGGAGAGTGGAACGACGACACGAGCGGCAAGCTCGGCGCGCTACGCGAGATCATGCAAGAGGCCGTTTCCGGCGGTCACCGCGTGATCGTGTTCAGCCAGTTCGTCGAGATGCTCAAGATCATCCGCGAAGCCTTCGACAAGGACGGCATCACGTACGAGTACCTCGATGGTTCCACGAAGGACCGCATCGAACGTGTCGACCGTTTCAACAAGGACGAGTCCGTGGGCGCGTTCCTCATCTCGCTCAAGGCGGGCGGTACGGGTCTGAACCTCGTGGGCGCCGACACGGTCGTGCACTTCGACCCGTGGTGGAATCCGGCCGTGGAAGACCAGGCCACCGATCGCGCGCACCGCATCGGGCAAACGAAGACCGTTACCGTCTACCGCCTCATCGCCAAGGGCACGGTGGAGGAGAAAATCCTTCAGCTCTCCGAGAAGAAGCGCGAGCTCATGCAGAGCGTGCTCAACACGGATGGCAGTCCGCTCAAGGGCCTCACGAAGGCCGACGTGGACGCGCTGTTCTCCTAGCCCGCGTCACGGATCGGTGACGGCAACGCGCGGCCTTGCCGCACACAGGGCGATCTTTGCTCGAAGCGGTGACACTTCCGTGGCGTTGCGGGTTGTGGCTGGCCTCACGAATGCGATTTGTCCTACACGGAGGGAATGACCCCTGCGCTGGATTCCGCGTTCGCTGCCCACCGAAACGCCACGCCGTTCGTGATGCTCCTGTTGCTCACGGTGGCGACCGTGGCACAGGCGCACGGCTGGCTGCCGTCCACGAACGTTGTCTCGTCGGACCCTGAGAACGACGTGGTCGCGATGACCGTGGGCGAGGTGGTGGCCACGCCGGGCGAGCCGTACCAAGGGAGCGTCGCCCTCGACGTGACCCTCGAAGACATCCCTCGCTCCATCTCCGAGATCAGCGTCGTGAGTCCCACGGGTGCGGAGGTGGTGCTCTGGTCGGGCTCTGCGGCGCCTCCCCGATTCGAAACGTCGCGTCGCATCGCTGGCTTTGACCCGTCGGAGGTCATCGCGGGTGTCTGGACCGTGCAGGTACGGGGGGCGACCGAGCGCGCATCCGGCCTTCGGTTGCGTGCGTTCGACGTTCGCTGACCGTGCGGCGCCCGGCGCCCGCGGCTACTCGAGCCCCACGTCGCGGCGAAACTCGCGGCACTGCGCGCTGCCGCGTTCGAAATCTCGGCACGTAGTCCCGCGAATTTCGTAGATCTGACACGCGTGCGGGCTGGCCTCGGTGCCGAGGTGAACGCATGCGCCGTCCGGATCCGTCGCGAACGCCACGAGGCCGAAGTGGCCAGGCTGCACCGCATTGGCCACGTCCTCGCGGCCGATGCGCCGCCAGCGAACGAGGTCCTCGGCGGGGATCAGAATGCGACCGTCGTGCCCGGTGCGACAGCACGCTCCGCAAGTGAGACAGTCGAGTTCGTCGTGGGCGGGCGCCATCGAATACCTGGGATTGCCAGGGAATTGCGTCGCTCGCAAGCACTCCACGCGGCGGCTACACTCGCCGCCCATGACAAACGCCGAGCCCGTTGTGGAGTTCTTCTTCGATGTGGGGTCGCCCTACAGCTACCTCGCCGCGACTCAGCTCCATACCCTCGAAGGGTTCTCGAGCGCGAAGGTGCGCTGGCGCCCGTTCCTCGTGGGCGGCGTGTTCAAGGCCGCGGGGAACGACATGCCCGCGCGCGTCCCCGCCAAGGCGAAGTACATGCTCGCCGACCTTCAAACGTGGGCGAAGGAGTACGGCGTGGAACTGAACTTCCCCGCGTCGTTTCCGCCGAACACGCTCAAGGCGCAGCGTGCGCTGACGGCCGCGGCGCGGATCGGAGAGGATAGCGTGCGCCGGTTCGCCCTCGGCCTCTTCCGTGCGTATTGGGTCGAGGGCCGCGACGTGTCCGATGCGGCGGTCCTCGGCGACGTGGCGGCCCATGCGGGGCTCGACGCGCCGGCCATCTTGGCGTCGCTCGACAACCCGGAAATCAAGGACGCACTCCGTCGCGAGACCGAAGAAGCCGTCGAACGCGGGGCATTTGGTGCACCCACGTTTTTCATTGGCGATCGGATGTTCTGGGGTAACGATCGGCTCCAGTTCGTCGAAGCCCATCTTCGGGCGCTTGAAGAGTAGGGCGCCGCACGCCCACCCGCCGCACACGAGTTCATTTCCATGAAGTACCTCTGCGTTCAGTGTGACAAATCCTTCGTACATGACGGCCCGGATCGCCCGCGTTGCCCGTCATGCATGCGCGTAAGCAGCCTTGAAGAAATGAAGGGCGCCGGCGGCACGCAGGCATCGAAGCGCCCGCCCCAGCGGACGTTGTTCGTCGGCGGTCTCGTGCTCGCGGCTGTCGCGTTCGCGGGGGCGTATGCGCTTTGGTTTCGGAACGCACCCGAAGCGGTGAACGGGGAGCCTGAGAAGCGGCCGTTGCGCTCGGGTGAGGTGCTCGGGTTCTTGGCGAAGGAGGGCGTGTCGGATGCGACGCTGCCAACGTTCTTCGACGCATCGGGCGCGACGAGCGACTTCGCTTCGGACCACGCGAAGGGCGATTCGTCCGCGTCCAAGACGAAGTCACTCGTGGCCGCCATTCGAGCGCGCGCCTCGAAGCAGGCCTTCGTTCCGTGGTCGCCTTCCACGCCGCGGGAGCCTGCGGTTCGTGCCCCGAGCGCGGTGTTTCCGCTGCTTGCCAAGGACGGGGGCCGGGCGCACCTCTTCCCGCTCGAGGTGGCGCTCGCCGCGGTGGTCGCGCTCCGGGCCGAGGACGTGCCCGCCATGCTCGCGGAGGTTATCCGCTTCGAGGCCGAGACCGCGCCACCGGATCCTTCCGGGAAATTTGGGTACTACGGGGTTGCCGTTCCGACGAAGCCGGGTGGCGACGAATACGACATCTTCGATCCATACGCCGGCCGCGAGCCGAAATCGGTTGCCGAGAGTCGCGTGCTCACGGACATCCAGGCCCTCGGCGCGGTGCTGAATCACCGTGCGGTGCACGCCTACGCCGTCGAGGGCAAGACGAGCGAAGCACTCGCGCTTTCGGAGAAGGCCGTCGCCCTCGACCCCCTCTCGCCCAACGCGCGGGGCGTCCACGCGTCGGTGCTTTCGTTTAGTGGTGGTGGCCCCGAGGCACTCCGCGAGTTCGAGGCGGCGAGCTCCATTCGTCTCGACCCGCCGCGTCAGTTGTTCCTTGCACAGATTGCCCTCGCGCGGCAGGACCTCGATGGCGCGAACAAGCACATCGCCGAGGCCCTTCGCGACCATCCAGACTTCGGCGAAGCGCATGCGCTCCTCGCGCAGATTCGCCTTGCCGGTCGTGATTCGAGCGGAGCGAAATCTGAAATCGAGGCGGCGGAAGCGGCGGATTCGGACTTGCCGTCGTTGCCGCTCCTTTGGGCCGACTACCACATGCTTCAGGGCGATATGGAACTGGCTGCCAAGTTCGCCGACAAGGCGCTCGCCACCGCGCGGCACAACTGGCAGGTGCGGCTCAAGGCGGCGTGGGTACTTCGTGCCGCGGGGCGCTACGACGAGATGCGCGTGGAGGCGAAGCGGGTACTCGATGCGGTGCCCGCCGCACAACGCGACGTCATGAAGCAGACCATCGAGCAGCTCCTCGGGCCGACGGCCCTCGAGGACAGTGGCCCCTCGGAAGTCGCCGCCCCGTCGGGGGCCGAATCCCCCGAAGGTGTAGCGGCGCTGCCCGAGGCGAACGGTGAGGAGTTCAAGCTGGGTCAGGGTTCGTCGCTCCTTGGCGGCGACACGGGTGGGGGGCTCCGCCTTCAGGGGGGCGGCTCCGGGTCCGGCGCCACGGGGGGCCTCGGCGATGACTTCCAGCTCAAGCTGGAACCGTAGGGCGGCCACGGTCCCTTGCACCGTCGCTACCGCGCACGGAGAAAGCGGCGGAGCCCGAGTGCGAGCACCGTGACCGAGAAGGCAGCGCAGAGCGCGCCCCAAAACCAGTACGGGAGCCAGAGGGCCGTCGCCATGTTCGCCACATCCGAGGGGGAGACGCCCTGATCGGTGCGCGCGACGGGGGTGAATAGGTAGTCCCCGCGGGAGAACACGCTCAGCGCGAGCTGCACCGACACAAACACGACGGCCAGCTCCGCGACCACGGGGCGTGCGCGAAACGCGATGACCGCGGCGACGAACGAGCACGCGGAGACGAACATGACGCCGAACAGATTTCGAACGTAGAGCACCACGATCGTCGCGAGCACCACCGCGACCACGCCGAGCGCGATGCGCGAGCGCTTGGGATTCGTGCTGACCCAGAAGCCCACCGCAGCTGCGCATGCTGGACCCACCAGCCCGCCGGCGGCGACCATTGCGCTTGCCAGCCTTCCGCCGACGCTGACCTGGGCCATGCCGGAGGCATCGGCGTAGAGGAAGAAGCGGTGGAAGTGGCCGCCCACGAGGACCGCCGTGACGCCGTGCCCGAGTTCATGCACCAGCGTGGAAAGGAGCACGAGCGGGTAGGCGATGAGTCGGCCGTGCGGCACCGCGTAGAGGATCGCTGGGACGGCGAGGCTCGCGACGAGGAACCAGCGGTTTCCGCGCGTGGGTTTTGTCATTCGGGTTCGGACGTCTCACACACCGCCGGGGTCTTGGGCGGTGCGTTCGCGTTCAATGTGACCGGGATGCGCAAATCCACGGGGCGGGTGTCGCCGTTTCGGGGAAGCACGACGCGCTTGACCTCATCGACGAGGCACTCGTTCGCGCCCGTCGAGGGATTGGATGGGGGGCTCGCATCGCACACCGCGATCACCTCGCCGGCGCCGTTTACGCGCGCGGTGACTTCCACGCGGAGTGTCGACAGCCCGCCTCGGACGAGTTCGAGCCCGCACCGACTCTGCGCCTCGGTGAATAGCTCGCCCAGGATGCGCTGCGTGTTGGCCACGTCGATGGACCCGTTGTCGTCGAGCTCCTGCCAATTGTCGCACCGGGGCGTCGCGTTCCGCGCGCTGTCGACTCCGTCGTTGATCCGGGTGCCTTCGGGGAGCGCAACGGCGAGCGTTGCATCCGTGCGGAGCGACTCGGGCACCGAGGCGAGGAACGAACGGATGCGGCTCCACGGCACCGCCGCCTCGGCGGTGATGACCAACTGCGGCGATTTCCAGCCCGATTCGAGCCGCATCCGCGCGCTCTGGTCGTCGAGGGCGACGGGCGTCGAGGGGGCGCCGAGCCCACGGACATGCACGCCCCGATCGGTGAACGCGACGACCACGGCCTCGGACGCGTCGACGGGCGGAGCGAACGTGACGGTCGCGAGGACGGTCACGCGGGGGGCTTTCTTCGTTCCCAACGTTCCCCAGGGCGAAAGGAGGAGAAGCTCGTCCGAGGCGAGCTGTGCGTCGAGATCCTTCGGCGGCAACGGAACCGGTTGGAGTGCGGGTCGGAGTTCGGACGGTGCATGGCCGTTCGCGTCGATGAGACAACGACCGACTGGATGCGTTTCGCCGTCGGATTTCCGCGCGCGGAGGAGCCACGTGCCGAAGAGTTCGTCCGCTCCGGCATCCACCGCCTCCGTGGGGCTCGAGGAGGGCGACCCGGCGACCGCGCTCGTTCGCGTGGTGGCGGAACCGCAGGCTGCGGCCGCCACGCCGAGCGCGACGCCGAGAACTCCTTGAAATGGCGATCGAAGTTTCATGTCGCGGGCTCCTCTAGCAACGATGCTCGGGGGGGCAAGGGTGCCAAAAATTTGATCCCCGTGGCCGAGAACCGATAGGCCCGAGGTATGCGGCGCGGCACGGAATGGATCCTCACGCTCGCGGCGGTGCTCGGCATGGCGTCGCTCGCCGTGGCGGGTCCCCAGGCGGGCTCGTCGAAGTCGGAGCGCGAGTCCCTTCGCGGCCCGGGCGCCCGCGTGCTTTCGAGGCGTTCGACGTCGGAGGGATACCCCTGGAAGGGCAGGCTCCGGAACGCGACGAAGCTCGTCGAAAGCCCCTACGTTCGGTACACGGGCGAGTACAAAGCCGGTGGGCACTTCTATGGCACGTGGGAGCTCGTGCAGCTCCTCGAGCGCGCTGCGTACCGCGTAGCGCGGCGGATCCCCGGCGCGAAGCTCTCCGTGGGTGAGCTTTCGAAGGAGCGGGGGGGGACCATCGCGGGTCACAACTCCCACGAGAACGGCCGCGATGTGGACGTTGCCTTCTACATGCTGCGCGGCAAGAAACCCGCGGAGACGTTCTCGTTCGTGAACTTCAATGCGAACGGCACGAGCCGCGCACCGAGCCAGGGCCTCGAGTTCGACGATGCCAGGAACTGGGAGCTCGTGCAGAAGCTCGTCACGGACGGCGATGCGCGTGTGCAGTACATCTTCGTCGCGAAAACGCTTAAGCAGCGTCTCCTTCGGGAGGGTGAACGCCGCGGTGCGTCGTCGGCCATCCTCACGCGCGCCAAGGAAGTCTTGGTGCAGCCGGCGAGTGGACACCCGCACCGAAATCACTTCCACGTGCGCATCTACTGCTCGCCGTCGGACCGCCCCAAGTGCCGCGACCGCGCGCCGTTCCACGCTTGGTATCCGGGTTCACCCCCGGGCGCCGACCGCCGCACCGCGGCCCTCCGCTCGCCGCTTCGCGATTCGCTCTAGCGAGGAACGGGTGTCAGTCGCCCGTCGCGATGCGCGAGGCCTTGAGGACGGCGGCCCAGAGGGCGTCGCGACCTTCTCCCGTCTTGGCGGACATGGGGAGGACGCGCCTTCCCGCGGCCGTGGACAGGGCCTTTAGGCGCAGCTTCTTCTCGCTCGTCTTGAGCTCGTCGAACTTCGTGGCGACGAGGATGGGGGTCTTCCCGAGCTCTTCGAGGTAGGCGAGGAGGTCGAGGTCGTCGTCCTCGAAGCCGCGTCGCGCGTCGGCGAGGAGCACGACGGTGTGGAGCCCAGCACGTTCCCGGAGGAAGCGGTCGATGAGCACGCCCCAGTGCTTGCGCTCCTTCTTGCTTCGGCGCGCGAAGCCGTAGCCAGGGAGGTCGACCACATCGAGGACGGCGTCGGGCTCCGCGAGGGTCACGTGAAAGATATTGATGGCGCGCGTGGCGCCGGGGGTGTTGCTGGTGCGGACAAGCTTTCGCCGCTCGACGAGGCAGTTGATGAGGCTCGACTTGCCAACGTTCGAGCGGCCCGCGAAGGCCACCTCCGCGAACGCGGGGGGCGGGAGCTGCTCGTGTTCCGCCGCGGAGGCCACGAAAACGGCGTCTCGAATCTTCATGGCGGGAGCTTAGCGCGCCCCCCGCCGTCGGCGCGCAACCATGGACACCAGGGCGTCGAGTTCGGCGGAACGGAGCAATTTGGCGGTGCCGAGGAAGGCGAGGGCGGCCGCGACGGTTGCAACCACGTAGACGCCGACTTGCCCGGCGCGGGACGCGTGGAGGCCCGCCGCCGCACCGGCCACCCGGGTTCCGAGGAAGGCGAGCGCGAGGGCCGCCGACGCGAGCGTGGCCACGCCCGTGGAACGCCCGAATCCGCGAAACGCCTCGCGGCCCACGTGTCTGCGCCCGAGGAAGGCGAGGGCTGCGAGTTGCGCCGCGGAGGCCACGCTGTTCGCGAGCGCGATGCCCACATGCCCGAGCGAATCGAGGAACGAGACGCCGACGGCCAGGAACGCCACGAGGTTCACGGCGCTTGCGATGACGGGGCTCCGTGTGTCGTTCGCCGCGTAGAACAGGGGAAGCGTCGTTCGCACGAGCGAAACGATCCAGATGGATGGCGCAAAGCAAACCAGCGCCTTCGCGGTTTCGGTCACCTCGAGGGCACCGAAGCTCCCGCGTTCGAACAGCACCGACACCGTGGGCCCCGCCGCGATGAAAAGAAACGCACTCGATGGCACGCCCACGAAGGTGGAGAGGCGCAACGAGTCACCGAAGGAGCGCGAAACGCCGTCGCGGTCTCCCTTCGCCCGAAATGCGCTGAGCGTGGGTAGCGTCGCGGTGGCCACGGCGAAGGCGAAGAGACCCTGCGGGAGCTCCACCAAGCGCTGCGCGAAATAGAGATAGCTCTGCGCACCCTCGCCGAGGTGGGACGCGAGGCGGCGTGAGAGCAGCACGTTGAGTTGGTAGACACCGAGCCCCGCCAGGAGCGGCACCATGAGGGCGAAGGACTTCCGTACGGCGGCGTCACGGAAGGCCGGCACCGGCATCGGAAGAAACCCGGCGTGAATCAGGGCCGGTTTCTGCGCCGCCACCTGGAGCACACCGCCAAGGAGAACGCCCCAGGCGAGCGCGAGGATGGGCGACGCTCCATAGTGCCGCGCGACGGGCACGGCGGCGAAGGCCGCCGCGACGAGGGCAACGTTGAGGAGTGCGGGTGCGAACGCGGGCACGGCGAATCGGTGGAGCGCATTGAGCGCACCACCAAACAGCGCGGCGACCCCCATGAAGAAGATGTAGGGGAACATCCAACGCGTGAGCGTCTCAGTGAGCGCCTTCCGCTCCGGGTCGAATCCGTCGGCATAGAGCGCGACGATCTCGGGCGCGAAGTACATACCGACGGCGGTCACGGTCGCGAGGATCACCACCATCGATCCGGTGAACCGACCAAAGTACGATCGCGCGGCTTCGCGCCCACGGAGTTCCTGCTCCTCGGTGAAGACGGGCACGAACGCTCCCGACACCGCGCCCTCGGCGAGGAGCCCGCGGAGCGCGTTCGGGATCGTGAACGCCACGACGAAGGCGTCGGTGAGCGCCACGGGGAACACGGCCGCGATCACCTGATCGCGCACGAGCCCGAGCACCCGCGAAGCGAGGGTCCCCACCGTGACCACGCCCGCCCGCCGCGCGAGCTCCCGCTGCGAGTCGCCCTTCTGCGGTTCGTCGGCGCCCTGGCTCACCGCGGAAGTATGCCCCGGCCGGCGGGATCGCATGGAATTCGGGGTGTTAACCCCAATCCAGAACCACTTTCCCCGACTGCCCGCTCCGCATGATCTCGAAGCCCTCTTGGAAGTCCTTCACGGGGAAGCGGTGGGTGAGCATGGGGCTCACGTCGAGGCCGCTCTGGAGCATGCTCGACATCTTGTACCAGGTCTCGAACATCTCTCGGCCGTAGACGCCCTTGAGCACGAGGCCCTTGAAGATGACCTGGTTCCAGTCGATGGCGGTGTCCGACGGCGGGATGCCGAGGATCGCCACGTGGCCACCATGGTTCATGTTCGAGAGCATGTCGCGGAAGGCCGTCGCGTTGCCGCTCATCTCGAGGCCCACGTCGAAGCCCTCGGTCATGCCGAGCTCGCGCTGCGCCTCGGCGATGCTCGTCTTGCGCACGTCGATGGCCATGGACGCGCCCATGCGCTTGGCGAGGCCGAGGCGGAACGCGTTGACGTCGGTGACGAGCACGTGCCGCGCACCCACGTGCCGCGCGATGGCGGCGGCCATGATGCCGATGGGGCCCGCGCCCGTGATGAGCACGTCTTCGCCCACGAGGTCGAAGGAGAGGGCGGTGTGCGTGGCGTTCCCGAGGGGATCGAGGAACGATGCGATCTCGTCGGGGATCGAATCGGGCAGCTTGAACGCGTTGACGGCCGGGAGCGACAGGTACTCGGCGAAGCAACCCGGGCGATTGACGCCCACGCCCACCGTGTTCCGGCAAAGGTGGCGCTTGCCCGCGCGGCAGTTTCGGCAGTGACCGCAGGTGATGTGCCCTTCGCCCGACACGCGGTCGCCCACGGCGAACCCGCGCACGTGGGAGCCCACTTCGGCCACTTCGCCGACGAACTCGTGGCCGACCTGCATGGGCACCGGGATGGTCTTCTGCGCCCAGTCGTCCCAGTTGTAGATGTGGATGTCCGTGCCGCAGATGGCGGTCTTTCGGATGCGGATCAGGAGGTCGTTCGGGCCGATCTCCGGCTCCTTCACGTCCTCCATCCAAATACCCACTTCGCGTTTTGATTTGACGAGGGCCCTCACGACACGACTCCCATCTCGCGGCCGACCTTCACGAAGGCCGCCACACAACGATCGATTTGCTCCGGCGTGTGCGCCGCGGACATCTGCGTGCGGATGCGCGCTTGGCCCTTCGGCACCACGGGGAACGAGAATCCGATGACGTAAATGCCCTCCGCCAGGAGGCGGTCGGCCATCTCCGAGGCGACCTTCGCGTCGCCAAGGAGCACGGGGATGATGGGGTGCCCCGCGCCGAGGAGCGTGAAGCCCGCCTTCGTCATGGCCGAACGGAAGCGCTCGCTGTTCTCGCGGAGGCGGATACGGAGCGCGTCGCTCGACCCGAGAACTTCGAGCGCGCGGATGGACGCGCCGCACACCGCGGGCGCGAGCGTGTTCGAGAACAGGTACGGCCGCGAACGCTGTCGGAGCCACGCGACGATCTCCTTGCGCGCGGCCGTGTAGCCGCCCGAAGCGCCACCGAGGGCCTTGCCGAGGGTGCCGGTCAGGATGTCGATGCGGCCTTCGACGCCGCATGCCTCGGGGGTGCCGCGGCCCTTTTCGCCGACGAATCCCACGGCGTGCGAGTCGTCGACCATCACGAGCGCGCCGTATTCGTCCGCGAGATCGCAGATGGCACGGAGGTTCGCGAGGATGCCGTCCATGGAGAAGACGCCGTCCGTGGCGATGACCTTGTAGCGGGCGTCCTTCGCCTCTTCGAGCTTGGCGCGAAGGTCCGCCATGTCGTTGTTCGCGTAGCGGTAGCGGCGCGCCTTTGACAGGCGCACGCCGTCGATGATCGACGCGTGGTTGAGCGCGTCGCTGATGATCGCGTCCTCCGCATCGAACAACGTCTCGAACAGCCCACCGTTCGCGTCGAAGCACGACGAGTAAAGGATCGTGTCGTCCATGCCGAGGAAGCCCGAGAGCTTCGCTTCGAGCGCCTTGTGGATGTCCTGCGTGCCGCAGATGAAACGCACGGAGGCCATGCCGAAGCCGTGGTCATCGAGCGTGCGCTTGGCCGCGTCGATGAGCGCCGCGTCGTCGGCGAGCCCCAAGTAGTTGTTCGCGCAGAAGTTCAGCACCTCGGCGCCACCTTCCACGGTGATGGCGGCGCTCTGGGGCGAGCGGATGACGCGCTCGGCCTTGAAGAGACCGCTTGTCTTGAGGTCTTCGAGGCGCGCGGCGAGGTCCTGTTGAAACGTCGGGTCCATGGGCGAATCGCGGCGAGCATAGGCGTTCGCCTGAACGGCGCCAACGCGCCCGACGTGCCGTGTATAGTCCCCGGCATGTCGACCCACACCGCCGTCCTCATCCCCGGCGATGGCATCGGTCCCGAAGTGGCCGACGCCGTGCGCCGTGTGTTCTCCGCCGCGAAGGCCCCCATCGACTGGGTGGACGCCCTCGCGGGCCAAGCGGCCCTCGACAAGACCGGGGAAGTGCTCCCCGAGGTCACGCTCGATGCCATCCGGAAGCACGGCATCGCCCTCAAGGGCCCGTGCACGACCCCCGTGGGTGGCGGGTTCACCTCGGTGAACGTCGCGCTCCGAAAGAAGCTCGACCTCTACGCGGCCGTGCGCCCCGTCCGGAACCTCGCCGGCGTTGAAACGCGGTTCTCGAACGTCGACCTCGTCATCATTCGCGAGAACACCGAGGGCCTCTATAGCGGCATCGAAAACGAGATCACGAAGGGCGTTGTCACGTCGCTCAAGGTCGCCACGGACCGCGCATGCACACGCATCGCCGACTTCGCCTTCCGCTACGCCAGCGAGCGTGGCCGCAAGAAGGTCACCGCGTTCCACAAGGCGAACATCATGAAGATGTCCGATGGCATGTTCATCCGGAAGGCGCGCGAGGTTCACGAGAAGTACACGGACATCACCTACGACGAGCTCATCATCGATGCCGGCTGCATGAAGCTCGTCCAGGATCCGACCCGCTTCGACATGCTCCTCATGGAGAACCTCTACGGCGACGTCGTGAGCGACCTGACCGCGGGCCTCGTGGGCGGCCTCGGCGTGGTGCCAGGCGCGAACATCGGCGACGAGCACGCCATCTTTGAAGCGGTGCACGGCTCCGCGCCCGACATCGCCGGGAAGGGCGTTGCGAACCCCCTCGCGCTCCTCATGTCGGCGGTGATGCTCCTTAATCACCTGACCGACCGGCACGGAATTGCCGCAGGTCGTGAGGTGGGGGGCCGCATCCGGGACGCCTACGACCGGGCCCTTCGGGACGGACAGAAGACCGGGGATCTCGGCGGAAACCTCTCCACGGCCGAGTTCACCGACGCCGTGATCGCCCGACTTTGACGGGGTTTTCGAGGTTCGTGGCCGGGGAGGGCGTCTTCGGTTGACTCGCCGGACGCCGATGGTAAAAACGCGCCCTCTTTTCCCAACGAATTTCGTACCGAGGTTTTCCGTGGCGAACCACGCATCTTCCGAAAAGCGCATCCGTCAGACCAAGAAGCGCACGCTCCGCAATCGACACGTCCGCTCGACCGTTCGTGGTTTTGTGAAGAAGCTCCGCGCCGCGATCGCTTCAGGCGACAAGAAGGAAGCGACGAGCGCGCTTGCCGTCGCCGTTCAGCGCATCGACAAGGCCGTCGCGAAGGGCGTGTACCCGCGCAAGACCGGCTCGCGCTACATCTCGCGCCTCTCGTCGCAAGTCGCCGCGCTCAAGTAGCGTTCGGCGTCGCACACTGCGCACCAACACGGGACCGTCTCGCCTCCTCGGAGGGACGAGAGTCGGTCCCGAGTTTTTTAAGTCGCTTCAGCTCGCCGTCGCTGAGCAGAGCTCAAGCATCGCCGCCTCGAGCACGACGCCGCCTGGGCGTTTGCTGCCCTTGAGCGCTTGATCCGTTTGGGCGAGTACCTCAAAGGCGCGTTCGAGGTCGCCCCACTTGAAACGCTTTGCCGAGTCGGCGAACTCACGGGCCTTGAACGGCGGCACGCCGGCCTGCCGCGCGGCGTCGTTCGGGTTCATGCCCTGCTGGAGCGCTTCACGCATCTTGGCGACCATGCGGAGCTGCCGCGCAACCATGGCGAGGATGCGCAGCGGCGGTTCACGGTCGGCGAGGAGCGAGCCCGTGGCGTGGATCGCCACGCGAGCGTTTCGCTGACTTACCGCATCGACCAGCGCCCAGATGGATTCCGTACGCACGCGCATGACGCATGCGTCCACCGCGTTTGCATCGATGGGCTTGCCTTCGCCCACAAAGAGCGAGAGGCGCTCAAGCGCGTCGTCGATGGCGGCGAGGTCGGCACCCACGGCGTCGACGAGCGCATCCGCCGCGTCGCCCGCGATGGCGTGCCCGCGCTCCTTGGCCTCCGCCATGACGAACGAGCGGGCCTGGGCGGGCTTGAGCGGCGCCGCGTCGATCCACACGTCGTGCTTCTTCGCCGCCTTCGCGAATTTGGAGCGACCGTCGAGTTTGTCCGCGAGGAGAACGACGCACGCGCTCTCCGCCGGCGACTCCAGGTAGTCGACGAGCGCCTCGAGCTCCGCCGTGGCCATGTCATCGGCGGCGCGCACGAGGACGAAGCGCCGGTCGGCCATCATGGGCATGGTGCGCGCGGCGCCCGCGAGGCTCTTGCCCGCGAGGCCCTTCCCCTGAAACACGTCTTCGTTGAAGCCCTCGATGCCCCCTTCGAGGACCCGCCGACGAATGAACCCCACCGCACGGTCGATGAGGAAGCGCTCCTCCCCGACCAGCACGTAGACCGGGCGCAGTGTTCCGCCCCGCGCTTCGCGGATGATCCCGTGGATGTCCATGGTCTTGGCGCTACGTCCGGGCGCTACTTCGCGTCGTCGTCGCCGATGTTCACGACGCCCGTACGCTTCGGTTCCTCGCCCGCGAGGTCGAACTTTCGCGTGCCCATCTCCTGGCGCTTGACCGTCACCACGAGCTCCATGCGGCGGTTCGGTTTGAACTCGGGCCGGGGCAGCTTGATCTTCTGCAAGAACGTGCGCTGCGAGCGGTTCGAAATGAAGGAATCCATGTTGCTCACGAAGCGGCGACCGCCATCGTGGATGTCGTAGAAGACCACCGTGTACTGGAGGTCGCCGGGCGGCTGGCTGAACGCCACCACCATCTCGGCCTTCCAGAAACGTTCTTCGAGTTTCGCGTTCGAAGTGTCTTCGCGCAGGATCTTCGACGCGTGGGAGCGCGCAAACCCAATGAGACCACGCTCGTTGAGGTTCTTCGGGATCTTCTGCTGGGTGAGGAAGATGTCAGCGCGGAGCCCCCCCCGCGCCGCGGCCCGTCCCGGACCCCCCACGACCGCAACGGCAGCCAAGAACATCGAAACCAGAATTGCCGCAACGATCGAACCGCGAAGACGACCCATGAACACCTCGACTAGTGAGTGAGACCCGAGAACGCCAAGCGATCAAGCCCTAACCCATGGTTTCTCGGCCCCAGCGCGCTTTTTTGCGGCGCGCGCCGGGCGCGGCGCGTTCGACGGGCCCCGCCGACCGGCATTCACGTCGAGGCGCTCCGCGCACCGAAAATTTGGAGCGGGGATCCGGGTCGGTTACCCACGGGATGTATGGGGGAATCCACCCACGGCCTGCAAGGTTTGGTGACCCAGGGTCGCCGTGCGGCGCAGCGGCGAGGGCAGCGCCCCACCACGGCGCACGTGCTCCTCGTCATGCTCCAGCAGGACGAAGAGTCGGCCACCGTGCTGACTCGGCGAGGGGTCACGGAGGTGCCACTCCTCCAGGTGCTAAAGGACGACTCCCTCGAGGAGCCGGCGAGCGCACTCGACCTCGCCCTTGAGCGGGCGCGCAAGATCGGTGACGCCATGGGGGATCGCACCATCCGCCCCATCCATCTCCTTTTGGCGGTCACGAAGGATCCGCGCTCGGCGGCACACCGTTGCCTTGAGCTCGTGGGACAGGGCGTGGCCCGTGTTCGTGAAGAAGCTCGCCAGGTGCTCGGTGCCGACGGGGGCCTGAGCCCGGACCGCACGCCGCCGCCGCGACCGGCGTCGCGCATTCCCTCGCGCCCGATGGGCGCGCGTCAACCAACCCCGCCCCGTGCGCGTCGATCGGGGCGTGCACCGGAGGATGGAATCCGCCTCGCCCTCCGCGGGGAGGAGGGCATGCCCCTCGTGTCCGCGCGCGCGGAAACCGCGGCGCGCAAGTCATCGTCCGCCGCGGCGGTACCCGCCAACGACGCCACGGCGCCGTGGGTGCTCGACCCCGAGTTCTTCCCGGTCCTCGCGTCCATCGCGCGGAACCTGACGGAACTCGCCGCCACCGACGGCATCGACCCTGTCATCGGGCGAGATGCGGAAATCGAACAGGTGCTCGACGCGCTCGCGCGTCGCCGTGCGAACAACCCCATCCTTGTCGGTCCGCCCGGTGTGGGAAAGACGGCCGTCGTCGAGGGCGTCGCCCTTCGCCTCGCGAACGAAAAGGACGAGTCCCTGCGGCGTCTCATCATCGCCGAGGTCTCCGCGGGCGCGCTCGTGTCAGGAACCAGTGTGCGGGGCGCCCTCGCCGAACGCATGCGCCGCATTCGTGAAGAAGTGCAGCGCTCGAACGGCCGCATCCTGCTCTTCATCGACGAAATTCACGCGGTGCTCGGCGGCGCCGATGGCCCCGACGACCTCGCGCAGGAACTCAAGTCGTCCCTCGCGCGCGGCGAGCTCACGTGCCTCGGCGCCACGACGGATGCCGAGTACCGGCGTCATTTCGAAAAGGACCCGGCCCTCGCACGACGGTTCTCTCCCGTGCGCATTGGCGAGCCGTCGCCCGAGGCGGCGCACGCCATCCTCCGTGGTCTTGCGTCCGAGTACGAATCGCACCACTCGGTGGTCTACGACGACGATGCACTCACATCGGCGGTGGACCTCAGCGTTCGGTACCTTCCCGAGCGTCAGCTTCCCGACAAGGCCATCGCTGTGATGGATTTGGCGGCGGCGCGCGCGCGCCGACGGGGCGCCGAGCGGGTGGATGTCGCGCAGGTGGCGGCCGTGGTGGCGGAGCAGGCCGACGTTCCCGTCGACCGAATCCTTGAACGCGATGCCGAGCGGCTTCTCCGCCTCGAATCGGAGCTTGCCGCGCGGGTGGTGGGCCACACGGACGTGATTCACCGCATCTCCGAAGCGCTTCGCAAATCGGCGGCCGGTTTCCGCGGGCGGCGTCCCCTCGGCACGTTCCTTCTCCTGGGCCCCACGGGGGTCGGCAAGACGGAGATGGCGAAGGCCGTGGCGGACATCATGTTCCCCGGTGGCGGCATGACGCGGCTCGATCTGAGCGAGTTCAGCGAGGCCCACGCCGTGGCGCGGCTCTTCGGCGCACCGCCAGGCTACATCGGCCACGACGAAGGTGGCCAGCTCACCGAAGCGGCGCGCAGGAAGCCCTACCAGCTCATCCTCCTCGATGAAATCGAGAAGGCGCACCCGGATGTGCTTCTCGCGCTCCTCCCACTCCTCGACGAGGGTCGGCTTACCGACGCGCGCGGTCGCGTGGTGGACTTCACGAACACGATCATCTTCATGACGTCGAACCTTGGCGCCGAGGCGGCGACGCAGTCGCGGATCGGGTTCGGCGGTGGTGACGCGTCGGACCGCGCAACGAAGCAACGTGGTGCCATCGAGCGCGCACGGTCGGCCATGCCGCCCGAACTCTGGAACCGCATCGACGAGCCGCTTGTGTTCGCGGCGCTCAGTCGGGACGATGTCCGTGAGATCGCGCGTCGCATGCTCGCCTCGCTCGCGAAGAAGCTCTTCGCCGAACGTGGCGTGTCGCTCGTCTTCGACGAATCGCTCATCGAGGCGCTCATCGATCAGGGGGGATTCGACCCGGCGTTCGGCGCGCGACCCATGCGTCGCACCGTCGGTCGGCTCGTGGAGGCGCCCCTCGCCGAGCGCCTGCTCGGAGGCGAATTCCAACGTGGCTCCACCGTGCATGTGGCGGATCGCGACGGAAAGCTCCGTTTTTCGCCCGAAGCGGAAGCCGCCGAGTAGCGCGCGCGATCCCTTCGAGCGATCCCCTCGGGCCGCGGGGCGTCTTCTTGCGCGGGCGCATGGCCGCGTGTCAAAACTCGGCCGTGGCTGCCCCCCTCCAAGTGATTCCGGCGACGCCGGGCGCAGAGCTCCCACGCGTCTTCGGGCGCTACATGCTCTTCGATCACATCGGTCGTGGCGGCATGGCCGACATCTTCCTCGCGCGCGAGAACACGGGGCTCGGCTCGTCGCGTCGCGTGGTCGTCAAGCGGGTGCTCCCCCACCTGAGCCGCGATCCGGATTTCGCGCGCATGTTGATCCACGAGGCGAAGCTCGCCGCGCAGCTCAACCACGCCAACATCGTTCAGGTGTTTGACCTTGGGCGGGAGTCGGGGCGCCTGTTCATTGCGATGGAGTACGTCGAAGGCTTCGACCTTCACCAACTCCTTGTGCGCCTTTCGAAGGCGAAGATTCCGCTGCCCGCCGAGTTTGGGCTCCTCATCGTGCGCGAGGTGCTCCGTGCCCTCGACTACGCGCACCGTGCGCGTGGGCTCGACGGTCGACCCCTCGGCCTCGTGCACCGCGACGTGTCGCCCACGAATGTGCTCGTGTCGTTCGAGGGCGAGGTCAAGCTCTGCGACTTCGGCATCGCACGCGCGTTGGCGCGACCCGACGACGGCGTGGACGAGAACACGGCGGCCCGCGCGCGCCTCGCCGGCAAGGCCGCCTACATGGCGCCCGAGATGGCGCGCGGTGAAGACGTGAACGCCCGCGCGGACATCTACGCGGCCGGCGTGCTGCTTTGGGAGCTTTGCGCGGGTCGGCGCATGATCCGCGGCACCCCCGAAGAGATGTTCGCCCGCGCGCGGGAAGGGAATGCGCCTCCGCTTCCCGGCGCCAAGCTTCGCGAGCACGCGATTCTGCAGGCCATTTTGGATCGCGCCCTCGGTCGCGACCCCATCGACCGGTACCTCACGGCGGCGGACTTCCTCGCGGACTTGGACACCTACGCCGCGCGCACAAAGCTCCTCGCATCGCAGCTCAAGTTCGGGGAGTTCCTCGCGGAGCACTTCGCCGAGAACAGCGTGAGTGCGCGTCGCGAGCGTGAGCAGGCTAGTGAGCCGGTGTGGCTGGAGTCGTTCCCCCCCGAGACAGATGCGCAGGTGCGCACGCCCGACATCTCGGCCGTCCGCCGAATCCCGCGTACGCCCGTTCCCGCAAGACCCGAGAACGACAGCGGTTCCGTTTCCGTTTGGGGATGGGGCATGGCGGTCCTCGGTGCGGCTGCGGCGCTTGGCGCCCTCGTGCGCTGGCTCGCGCACTGATTCGCTCCGGCTGGATTTCGAGTCATTCGACGGTGCTTGCGTCCACCGTTCGTTGAAACGTGCGGAGATGTGCGCCTCGCGATTCGGTCGCGGACTTGCGATGCACGCGACGGGTTCGGTACCCTCAACGCCTCGCTTTCAGTCTTAGGGGGATCGCATGCGTCGGATTGCACTTCTTTCAAGTCTCGCTGTGCTGGCGTTCGCCTGGGGTTGCGGAAGCGTGAACGGCGGAACGACCGACGGCGGCTCCGACGCACCCACGGACGGACGAACCAAGGAAGACGGTTCGACGCGCAAGGACGCGGGCCAGGACGGCGGAGCCGTGAAAGACGGTGGCGAGGAAGACGGCGGCACCATGAACGACGGTGGTGAAGAGGACGGCGGCATGATGACCGACGGCGGTACGGACGGCGGCATGATGGCCGACGGCGGCACCGATGGCGGCGCGATGACCGACGGTGGCACCGACCTCTGTGAGGGCGTCGACTGCAGCGGTATGGACACGGCGTGCACCGTGGGCGTCTGCAATCCCATGACGGGCATGTGCACGACCGCCAACAAGGCGAACAACACGGCCTGCGACGACGGCTTCTACTGCACAGACTCCGACAAGTGCACGGACGGCACCTGCGGCGGCACCATGCGCAACTGCAGCGACGGCAAGTCGTGCACGACGGACACCTGCAACGAAACCACGGACTCCTGCGAGAGCACCCTCCTGCCGAACCGCTGTCTCATCGGCGGTGCGTGCAAGAATGCCAACGCGGCGAACCCGGCGAACTCTTGCCAATTCTGCGACCCGGCGCAGTCGACCTCGGCCTACTCGGTGCGGCCCGACACAACCTCCTGTGACGATGGTTTGTACTGCACCGTTTCCGATTCCTGCACGTCGGGCACCTGCGGCGGCGTCGCCCGCGTTTGTGACGACAGCCTCGCGTGCACGACGGACAGCTGCAACGAGGCGAGCGATTCGTGCGACGCGCCTGTCGACGCTGGCTTCTGCGTGATCTCGAACATGTGCATCGCGAGCGGCACAACCAATTCGGGCAACCAGTGCGAGGTTTGTGACCCCTCGAAGTCGAAGACCGCGTGGTCGCCGAAGGCGCTCAACACGGCGTGCGACGACGGCCAGTTCTGCACCGTGACCGACGTGTGTGACGGCGCAGGCTCCTGCGGCGGCTCGGTGCGCGATTGCAGCGATGGTCTTACTTGCACGACGGACACGTGCAACGAAGGCTCAGACGTTTGCGAGAACGCGCTGATCGCGGGCAACTGCCTCATCACGGGGACCTGCTACGCGAACGCGGCGCTCAACCCGGGCAACGACTGCGAGCGCTGCCGCTCGACCACGAATCCGACGAGTTGGGTTCCGCGCAGCATCGGCTCCACCTGCGGTGGGGTCGCGCCGAGCGGTGCGGTCAACGCGTGCGACGGTTCGAGTTCGTGCGAAGTTGAATGTGCTGAAGGTCAGGCCGACTGCAATAGCGACCTTGGCCTTGGCCAAGCGGGCAACGGCTGCGAAACCGCGCTCGGCACGGAGACCAACTGCCTCGCATGCGGCAACGCGTGTGGTGTCGGTGAGGTGTGTGCGGGCGCAGGGTGCGTTTCGAACCTTCGGATCTTTGTCACCTCGACGAAGTACGACGGCGCCTTCGATTCGCTCTCCGACGCGGACTACCAGTGCCAGCTGCGCGCGAACGCGGGTGGCCTGACCGGTGTCTGGCAGGCGTGGCTCTCGGACAACTCGAACAATCCGACGAACCGCTTCATCACCCACTCGACGGTGCCCTACAAGCTGCCGAACGGCACGCAGGTGGCGGACGACTGGACAGATCTCACGGATGGGTCGATCGACCACGCCATCGACGTGACCGAGTACGGCATTGCCGTGGCGTCGCCCTACGTGGCTTGGACGGGCACGGACGAGAACGGAACCGTTTCGTCCCAGACCTGCACGGGTTGGTCGAGCAGCTCGTCCGGGGTGACCGGCGTGTACGGCCTCACGAACACGACGGGCAACTCCTGGAGCAGTTCGAGCACGGCGACGTGCCAAAACGTCTATCGCCTCTACTGCGTCGAACAGTAGGTTGAACGCGTTCCATTCGCGCTGAGCGCGGCTTACGTCCGGTGCTCGGAGCTCGCGGTACCTACGTACCGCTTCGCTCCTGCGCT
This sequence comes from Polyangiales bacterium, assembly GCA_041389625.1. Lineage (GTDB taxonomy): Bacteria > Myxococcota_A > Polyangia > Polyangiales > JAWKRM01 > JAWKRM01. The sequence continues at coordinate 53,507 of JAWKRM010000020.1, read as the reverse complement.
CCGGGCGCGCTCGCGCTCAACGCGAAGCGAACGCGTTCAACCCTCGTCGTGGACCCGGCAAAGCCCGTTGCATTCGCCGGACCCTCGAGCACCGGACGTAAGCCGGGGTCGACGCAAAAGATGTGCGCTCTAGAAGTTGATCTTGCGCATGACGAAGCGCGGGAGGCTTCGGATGACGAGCATGACCAAACGCCACATGGCGGGGGTGTAGACGACGGGCTTCTTGGCCGTGATGGCGCGGAGAACGTCGTTCGCGACGCCGTCGGGCTCCCCGGCGAACGGGGGCGGCTTGAGGCCGGCGGTCATGCCCGTCTTCACGAAGCCGGGCTTCACGCACACCGTGACGAGGCCCGCGGCGCGGAACTTGTGATCGAGGCCCTCGAGGTAGGCCGAGAGGCCCGCCTTCGTGGCGCCGTAGAGGATGACGGGCTTCCGGCCGCGTTCGCCGGCGACCGACGAGAACACGCAGAGCGTGCCGCCGCCGCGGGCGAGGAGACGCTTCCGGGCCGCCTCGCAGAAGAGGATCGTGTGGGCGAAGTTCACGGTGAGGAGGTCCCGGAGGCGCTTCGTGTCCGCCTCGAGCTCGTCCTGCGTGCCGAAGAGCGCCGCGGTGACGACGACCACGTCGAGGCCGTCGAGGCCCGCCTCCGCGGCGGAGAGCGCCGCTTCGAAGCTGTCCGGGTTCGCCAGGTCGCAGGCGTGCACGCCGGGCACGCGGTCGGTGCCGGCGCGGGCGCGTAGGTCGGCGGCGCTCTTGTCGAGCTCGGCCTTGTCGCGGCCGAGGAGGAACACGGTGTCGCCGCGTTCGACCATGGCGCGGGCCATGGCGCGGCCCATGCCCTTGGTGGCTCCGAGGATGACTGCCTTCATGGGAGGGGATCCCCTAACACGCGAACGGATTGGGCGCTCCGAAATCGACGTGTCGGGTCCCACTCGCGGCGCACGCGCTCAAACTCGGCGAGCCTCGGCTCCATCGCCCGGAAATGTTCCGGGCGCGTGAACCCGTCCTTCGTCAGGTAGATGCGGCCGCCCGCCTCAATGACGAACTCGTTCAACCGGTCGACCACGTCCTGCGTGTCGCCGCGGATGGGCATGTCGACGGCCACCGAGATGCCCGGCTTCGGGAAGGAGAGGATGCCGAGGCCCTCGGGTCCGCAGTCCTTGATGACGCAGAGGGGCGATGCGGCACCCGTGGAGGCCAGGAGCTCCATGAAGCGCCGGGCCACGTCGGCGCCCGCTTCGGTCGGCAGCACGCACTGGTATTGCGTAAAGCCGCGGCGCCCGTAGAGCCGGTTCCAGTCGTGGATGGCGTCGAGGGGGTAGAAGAACGTGTCGGGGTGCACGATGCCGCGGCGGTCCACGGGAATGTGCTTCCAGTAGTAGAGCTGGTTGAACGCGCGCACCGTCCACGGGTTGATGGCGAAGCTCGGGAGGTAGAACGGGACGCGGAGTTTCTTGTGCTCCTTGGGCGCGCGCTTGGGTGCCTCCTCCGCCGAGGCCCAACGCCCGCGCATCAATATGCCGCGCCCGAGGTGTTTGCCGCGCGATACGCAGTCGATCCAGCCCATGGTCATGGGCCACTTCTTCGCCGCGGACTTCAGGCCCTCGACGTAGGCGTCGATGTCGGGCACGCGCGTGGTCTCTTGCCAGATCCACGGCGACGGCACGCGCTCGAGCTTGAACGTGACGGTCAGGATGTGACCCGTGAGCCCCATGCCGCCGAGGGTCGCGCGGAAGAGATCCGGGTGCTCCGTGCGAGAACACTTCACGATGCGGCCGTCGGCCACGCGGATGGTGAGCGACTCGACTGCGGTGCCGAAACACCCGTTCACGTGGTGGTTCTTGCCGTGCACATCGGAGGCCACCATGCCGCCCACCGTGACGAACTTCGTGCCGGGCGTGACGGGCGTGACCCAGCGCCGCGGGAGGAAGCTCCGCACCAGGTCCACGAGGGGGAAGCCCGCTTCGGCGGTGATACGCCCCGACTCCTCGTCGAAGGCGAGGACACGGTCGGCGAGTGGCGTCTGGACGACGATGTCCTCCTCGCGGGCCGGCACCGCGGAGTCGCCGTAGGAGCGCCCGAGGCCCCGCGCGAGCTGGGCCCCCTGGGTTGCCTGTTCGAGGCGCTCGGACGCCACCGCGTGCCCGTAGGCACCCTGGCCGCCCCACCCCGAAATCCACCGCGTGCCGTCCTGCATGGGCCTCCGAATCATAGCCGTCCGTGACCCCGAATGAGAGGGAAGCGACGTGATTTCATAGGGTTCGGATCATTTTGAGCCCCTCAGTTGCAAACGTCGAGCTTTGCCCGCATAGCTAGGCCCCCTATGGCGGCGACGAAATCACTCGTAATTGTCGAGTCCCCGGCGAAGGCGAAGACCATCGCCAAGTATCTCGGGGACGAATACGTCGTGGAATCGTCCATCGGCCACATCCGGGATCTGCCGAAGCGCGCCGCGGATATTCCGCCCCAGTACAAGAAGCAGCCCTGGGCCCGCCTGGGCGTCGACATCGAGAACGACTTCAAGCCGCTCTACGTGGTCGACCCGGAAAAGAAGCAGCACATCGCGAAACTCAAGAAGCTCGTCCAGGACAGCGACGAGCTCCTGCTCGCAACCGACGAAGACCGCGAGGGGGAGTCCATCGCGTGGCACCTGCTCGAGGTGCTCGACCCGAAGGTGCCCGTGCGCCGCATGGTGTTCCACGAGATCACCCCGCAGGCGATCAAGGCCGCCGTGGAGAGCCCCCGGGAGCTCAACCGGAACCTCGTCGACGCGCAGGAAGCCCGCCGCATTTTGGATCGGCTCTACGGGTACGAAGTGTCGCCCGTGCTCTGGAAGAAGGTGCTCCCGCGCCTGTCGGCCGGGCGCGTCCAGAGCGTGGCGACGCGCATCATCGTCGACCGCGAGCGGGCGCGCATGCGTTTCCGCGCGGCGAAGTACTGGGACGTGACCGGGAAGTTCGTGCCTGCGGGCGGCGCCGAGTTCGACGCGGGCCTCGTGGCCGTGGCCGATCAGCGCATCGCTTCGGGCAAGGACTTCGGCGAGAACGGCGCGCTTGAGAAGACCGACGTGCTCCTCCTCGACGAGGCGGGCGCGACGCAGATCGCCACGGACCTCAAGGGCAGCTCGCTCACGGTGAGTTCCGTGGAGCAGAAGCCCTACAAGAAGTCGCCCGCGGCGCCGTTCATGACGTCGACGCTGCAGCAGGAGGCGGGGCGCAAGCTCAAGTTCTCCACGTCGCGCACCATGCGCGCGGCACAGCGGCTCTACGAGGCCGGCTACATCACGTACATGCGTACCGACAGCACCACGCTGTCCGAAACGGCCCTCGTGGCGGCGCGCGCACAGATTGGCCGCATGTACGGCCAGGACTACGTGCCGAAGGCACCCCGCGTTTACACCAAGAAGGTGAAGAACGCGCAGGAGGCCCACGAAGCCATTCGCCCGGCGGGCGACGTGTTCCGGACGCCCGAGGAAATCGCGCGCGAGGTCGAGCTCGACGAGGCACGTCTCTACGAGCTCATCTGGAAGCGCACGGTGGCGTCGCAGATGGAAGACGCCGCAGGACAGCGCGTGTCCGTGAAGCTCACGGGCAAGACGAGCAAGGGCGACGTCACGTTCACGTCGAGCGGCAACACGATCACGTTCCCCGGCTTCCTCCGTGCGTACGTCGAAGGCAGCGACGACCCGAGCGCGGAGCTCGGCGAGATGGAGAAGGTCATCCCGCCGCTCGCCGAAGGCGACACCGTGTCGTGCAACGACGCCACGGGCGAAGGCCACGAGACCCAGCCGCCGGCGCGCTTCACGGAAGCGTCGCTCGTGCGTCGGCTGGAAGAACTCGGCGTCGGCCGCCCGTCGACCTACGCGTCGACGGTGAGCACCATCCTCGACCGCGGCTACGTGTGGAAGAAGGGCACGGCGCTCGTTCCCTCGTTCACGGCGTTTGCGGTCATCTCGCTGCTCGAGCAGCACTTCGATCACCTCATCGATTACGCGTTCACCGCGAAGATGGAAGACGACCTCGACGCCATCGCCGCGGGTTCCGCGCGCACGACGCCGTGGCTCAAGCGCTTCTATTTTGGCGCCGAAGAAGGGCAGGAGGCCGCGAAAAACGGGGTCCACGGCGAGCTTGGGCTCCACGCGATGGTGTCCGAGCAGCTCGGCATCATCGATGCGCGCGCCATCAATACGCTCCCCCTCGGGCAGGACCCGAATGGCGTGGACGTGGTGGTCCGTGTGGGTCGGTACGGCCCGTACCTCCAGCGCGGCGAAGACACGGTGAGCGTCGGCGAGAACATGCCGCCCGACGAACTCACGCTTGAGAAGGCCCTCGAACTCCTCGCAATGCCGTCGGGCGACGTCGAGCTCGGTCGAGACCCGGAGACCGACAAGGCTGTCTATCTCCGCAAGGGCCGCTACGGCGCCTACGTGCAGCTTGGCGAAGCGGGCGAGGGCGAAGAGAAGCCCAAGACCGCGTCCCTCCTCCAGAGCCAAAAGCCCGAGGAGCTCACCTTTGAGCAGGCCGTCGCGCTCCTTTCCCTCCCGCGTGTGGTGGGTGTGGATCCGGAGGACGGCCAGGAGATCACCGCGACCAACGGCCGTTACGGCGCGTACATCACGAAGGGCACGGAGAACCGGAGCCTGGAGAGCGACGCGCAGATCTTCACGATCACCGTTCCGGAGGCCGTGGAGCTCTTGAAGCAGCCGAAGCAGCGCCGTCAGCGAGCCGCGGCCCAGTCGGTCCTCAAGACGCTGGGCGACGACCCGGTGTCGGGCAAGCCCATCACGCTGCGTGCGGGCCGTTTCGGCCACTACGTGACGGATGGCATCACGAACGCCTCGCTGCGCGCGCAGGACGACCCGGCGAGCATCGCGCCCGAGCGCGCGCACGAGTTGCTTCAGCTTCGACGCGAATACGACGCCGCGAAGGGCAAGACGCCCGGCGGCGGCAAGCGCGGCGGTGGCGGCAAGCGCAAGACCGCGAAGGCGAAGACCACGAAGGCCAAGGCCGCGAAGGAGCCGAAGGCTCCCAAGGCTCCTAAGGCGAAGAAGGCCAAGGCGACCAAGGGGAAAGCCGCGGGCGCGGGCGAAGAGAACGCCGACGCCGGTTGAGCACGCCGGAGCGATTCGCACGTTCCGCGTTCGTCTCGCTTGTCCTTCCCTCCCTGCGCCCTAGAATCCGGCGCCATGGGGTCCCTCGAACTTGAATGTCTCACCGTCCGCGGCGCGCCGCGCGACCTTGGTCGTGGCCAAGGGGAAGCGTTTCGGGAGCGCATTCGCGCGTTCGTCGCCATGCGAATCGATGCGGCCGACAAGTACATGGCCGAGCGCGGAAAGCGGGATGGCCTTGAGGCGCTCCAAAAGGCCGGACGCCAGAGCGCGCTCGTTCACCGCGAATGGGACTCGGTGGGGTACGACGAGCACCTGGGCATCGCGGAGGGGGCGGACGTCGATCCGCTTGAGCTCTTTACCGTCACAAACATGACGGACATGCGCGACGTCGTGCTCCTCGGGGCTTCGAGTGGTCCGCCCCTCACGAAGACGAGTCCCGAGGGCTGTACGTCGGTGCTCGTTCCCGGAGCGCGCACGCGGGACGGCCATACGCTCGCGGGACAGACGTGGGACCTGAACCCGGAGGACCTCGAATACGTGGTCGCCGTGGAGCGGCGGCCCGTGGAGGGCCCCAGCACGTGGGCCATCGTGTGCACGGGGTGCCTCACGATCATGGGCATGAACGACGCGGGCGTGGCGGTGGGCACGACCAATATCAAGACGTACGGCGCCGAGCCTGGCGTCGGCTACCTTGGCATTCTCCACCGAGCGATCCGTGAAACAACGGCGGACGGCGCATCGAAGGTCGTTCGCACGGCGCCACACGCGGGTGCGCACACGTATTGGATGGCCGACCGGGAGCGGCTCGTGGAGTGGGAGGCCTCACCCACAAGCCAGTTCATGCGGGATGCGAGCGAAGCGCCCATCGTCCGCTCAAACCACTGTCTCGCGTCGGTGCACGTGGCCATCGAGGGAGAGGTGCCGAGCGCGTCGAGCCATCGTCGCTTCGAGCGGGCCAGCGCATTGGTGAACGCCGGACCCATGGACCTCGACGCCCTCAAGGCGCTTTTCTCGGACCGTTCGGACGGCGTCGACAGCATCAGCCGCTATCCGGAAGACAATCAGGGGACGGCGACCAACGCGGTGCTCATCGCCGAGCCCGCGGCGCGGCGTGCGTGGGCATGTCGCGGCCCCGCCGAACGCGGCGCCTGGGTCGAACTGCGCTTCGACGCGCGCTAGCGTTCGGTGGCGCCGGCGAAGGTGCAGTACGCAGGTCGGCATGCGTCGTCTGCGCATTGGCCCGAGATGCACTCGTCGTTATCTGCACACTCGGCCGTGCCCGCCTTTTGCGGCTGACAGGCGGGTTCGATTCCCGAGTCGTCGCAGAAGTAGCCCTCGGCACACGGGGCGAGGGGCCCGGCCGTCCCGTCGCAGGGGTCGTCGGTCTTGCCGGCGCCCACCGACACGCAGGTTCCCGAGCCTTCGTCGCACACGAGGCGCGCGCTCAGGTCGCAAATGTCGAATTCACCCGTGCAGTCGTCGTCCAGCGCGCGCACGCGGATCGGCCGGCAGCGGAGCGTTTCGTCTTCGCTCGAAGGGGCGCAGACGTGGCCGGCGGAGCAGACGCTGTCCGGCTGGCAGAGCCCCTCGGGCGCAACCATGGCGTTGCAGGTTCCCGTGTCGCCATCGCATGCGAAGCCCGGCGCGCACGGGGTGAAGTTCACAACGTACGGCACGCCGCCGACCTCGAGCTTGCAATCCTGGCCTTGGAGGCTCGGTGTGAGGGACTTGAGCGAGTAGCACGTGTCCTCGAAGCAAACCGGTGTGCCGTCCGAGGAGCCCGCACATTCTTCGGAGCTCGAGCAGGAATCGCCGAGTTCTTTCACGGGCGCGCACGTGCCTGGGCAGGTGTCGCCGCCGGTCGTATCGCAGTAGAGCCCGGATTTGCACTCTTCGGACTGCGTGCACGCGCCGTCTTCGTCGACGGTTCCCTGGAGCACGTCGCCGCAGATGGTGTCGTCGATGGCGACGAAGCTGCAGTTCTCCGCCAAGTTGGTCAGACACGTGAGGAACGCGGTCTGATCAAACAGGATGCGGCCTTCACGGATGAGGCGCTCGAGTTCTCGAGCCTTTGTGGTCGGCAGGACACGTCCGAGGATTCCGCCGCAGGTGAGCGCGTTGCTCAGGGCGCGCGCGAGAAAAACCTGCGGTGCGCCTTCGCCGGCGAGGGGCAGGTCGCACGTGCGCAGGTAGTCACAGATGCCCGCGAGGGTGGCGTCCGAGATGTTGGCGGAGATGGGGGCTGCCGCGTCCTCGGCCGCGTCGTTCGGCGGTTCACCGCCGTCTTCGTTGACCTCCGCATCCACGTTCTGGCCGCCGTCGTCGGGCGACTTCGAATTCGAGTCGGTCGAACAGGCGACCGCGAACGGGGCGATTCCAAAGGCAAGGACGGCGAGGAGAAGACGAGTAAGCCGAACGTTGAGCATGGTCGGACGAGGGTCGCACGAACCCGCGGCGGACCCAAGCTGCGTGACTACGTTGCCGGCGACGCCGTACGAAATTGTCGGAGCGTCTCGTACTCGTCGTACGCGTGCTCAAAGCCCGTTGCCTTTCGAAACGCGTTCGAGTCGATGACGATCGGGTACTTGATGTGGTTCCGGGCGCCCGGGGCAAGGTTCGGCATGCCGAACCGCCCGATGACGGCGCGCAGGACGGGCTCGGGGACGGGAACCGGTGACCGACCCGCCTCCTGAATGACGATCGAAAGCGGAAGGGGCGGTGGTCCGGAGACGTTGTAGACGCCGCGCAGGCGCTTTTCGATCGTGAGCTCGATGGCTCGAGCGACATCCGCCTCGTGCATGAACTGAAAGAGCGGGTCGAACCCGAGAACCATCGGGACGCGACTTCCTGCGAGGTAGGCCGCGAGGGTGCCCTGCGCCTGCGGTCCGAGCGTGTAGCAAATGCGGAGCACGCACGTGTGGATCTCGGGAAATCGCCACAGGGCGGAGCCGGCATAAAGATCCGCGGCAACAAGATCGGCGAGCTCCGGGAACGTATCGAGCGCCATCGGGGGTTCGTCCTCGGTGTGGTAGAGGGGCGAATCGGCGGCGGCGCCGTAGTAGGTGTGGCGGCCCACGAAAATGGCTTGGCCCACGCCGTAGCGGTGGCAGTAGTCGAAGATGGCGCGGGTGCCTCCCAGGTTGATGCGGGAGCGCTCCTCGTTCCGCATCTTGAGTTGAGCGACGGTGGCCATGTGGATGACGGCATCCGGACGTTCCGTGCGGAAGACGTCTTCCGCGGCTCGCTTACGGATGTCGGTCTGGATGATGCGGCAGCCCTCCGGCATGTCGTTCCAGGGGCGGCGATCGATCCCGAGGACGTCGTGGCCCTTGCTCGCCAGACTTGCGGAGACGATGCGCCCGATTTTGCCGGCGGCGCCCGTGATGAGGACTTTCATCGTGCGCTCGTCCCTTCCGACTTGAGTGCGTCGTCCATGAGCTGGGCGATTCGCTCGCGAACCTGCTCAACCATGCCGTGAATGACAAGGTCGTCTTCGTTGCCGGTGCCTTCGAAGTGCATGGGTTCGCCGTAGTGTACGCGAAGCGTGGCGGGGAGCGGCACGGGCACGATGTACGGGGTGACCGGGATGTAGGGCAAGCCGAAGAGCTTGCCGAGTTTGTAGAGGTTCATCACCGTAGGCAGTGCGTCGCCCGCACCGGCGAAACCGAAGGGGATCACCGGCGACTTCGTTCGGAGTGCAAGGCGCATGAAGCCCGTGCCGAAGCGAACCAGCGAGTGGCGTTCGTGGAAGAGTTTTGCCGTGCCCTTCGCGCCCTCGGGGAACACGACGAGAAGGCGGCCGTCTTCGAGCAAGCGTTCGGCGTGCTCGGGAAGCCCGGTGAACTGTCCCGCCTTGTTGGTCCACTGGGACGCGAAGGGGAGCTTGTTGATGAACTTCTCAGCCATGCCCTGCGCGAGGCGCGGCGGCTCCTTGAGAAAGAAGCAGCTCGAAATAATCATGCCGGCGTCGGTGGCAAACCCGCCGGAGTGGTTTCCCACGAGCATGGCCCGGCCGCGCGCGGGGATATGTTCGATCCCATGGGCACTAAATCGAAAGTAGCGCTTCTGGAACCAGCCGAGCATGCAGAAAAACAGATCCACGTGCGACCGGTCGATGCCGTACGGATCGATGCCGTCGCGGTTGAACGGAATCTCAAGTCGCTCGAGTCGATCGGCGACTTCGCGTCGAATGGCGTAGTCCAAGGTGTCGCGCCCTCCCTACCGCGCGCGGTAGAGCTGATGGCGCTCGATGTATGTCGCGACAGCGTGTGGAATCAAGCCGCGGACGGAAGCGCCTTTCTGCACGCGATCCCGCACGTCGGTGGAGGAGATCGCCGGGAAATCGAAGGGCGACCCTTCGGCGTGCTCGTGGCCAGCTCGGCCCACGACGAGCGGCGGCGCGATGGTGCGAACCTTGTCGAAGGCGTGCCAGCGGTCGGTTTCGGAGAGCAAGTCGGCGCCCATCACAAGCCGAAATGCGACATCGGGATCGCGGCGGCGGAGCTCCTCGAGCGTGTGGAGCGTACGGCTGACGCCGCCGAGCTCACCTTCGGTGCGGAGTACACGGGCGCGCTCAAAGAGCCCGAAGGCGAGGTTGCACATCTCGACGCGTGCTTCGAACGGGGCGTTCAGATGCTTGGCGAAGGGATGCTCCCACGTCGGGATCACCCAAAGTTCATCGACCTCCGCCGTGCTGAGTACGTAGGAAGCAACGAGGACGTGCGCAACATGGGGAGGATCAAAGCTGCCCCCGTAGATGGCCACCGTTCGCGCCATCACATGACCTTCATGCGTGTGCCGCGCTGGCCCTGCACGGCTTCGCGCCACTCCGGCTGTCCGTGCGTGTCGAACAGACCGAGAAACACCTGATCCTCCGCGTCGAGTTCCACGAGCCCGAATCGGCCGTGGGAGAGTGGGCCCGGCGTGAAGAAGCACCGCGGACCAAAACGTTTGACGAATGGCTCGGCGGCCTTGCCGTAAACGAGAACGGACGAATTGGCGATGTCTTCTTCGTTCAACATTGCTTTGTCGTAAACGACCGTCACGATTCGATCGTCGACCATTTCAACGGCGCGGGCCGTCTCCGACGGCAGGCGACGCACCGCGCGGAGTCGTTCAAGCAGGCGGTCGGCGGCGAGGAACGCGTCGATGTCACCGGGGGAACCCGCGCAGGCGAGCCGGGCCGCGGCATCGACCAGCTGCCGCTCGTCGTTGCCGCCCGGAAACACCGACTCTGCCCAAGCACCCATCACGCGATCGAGCGTGTCGTCGAGACCGAGGTAGACGACCTTGTCGACCTCGAAGTGCATTAGCAGGCGCTCCACCATGCGATGGAGGGCGTCGGTATCGCCCTCCGATGGGCCCACGAAGGCGAGTTTCATCGGGCGAGATCTTTCCTGTCGGCGCCGGTTCGCATGCGGGCTTCGAAGTGTTCCTCAGACAAGCCGAAAAGCACAAGTCCCAGGGCCTCCTCGACGCGGGCGAGACCCGCCGCGCGAACATTCGTCGGACCGGTCATCGGCCGCGAGACGCCGGCCATCTTGAGGAGTGCACCCATGCCTGCGGGCACTGAACCAGTGGCCACGAGCGCCGCGCGGTCCCCAAGCTCGCATGCGGCGAGGGCGATTCGGCGCGCCTCGTAGTCCGGGCGGGTGGAGGCGGCCCGCACCAGGGGCAGCAGCGCCTCCCGCTCCTTCTTGCCGATGGCCTTCGAGATTCTCGCGGCCACGGTCGCCTCCTGTTTGCTCGCTGTGGCCATGGGGTCGAGGTCGAAGGCGAAGCGGATGGAGCGCAGGAGCGTGGCGAGGTGTTCCATCTCGACGCGCGTGACGACTCCGAGGCCAGCCAGACTCACCTTGCCCGCGCGGAGCAGGAGGAAGAGGCATTCGTCTTCGGTGCAAGCATCGAGCAATCGCCGACCCATGAGGATCTCGAGTGGCTCGGACTGGACTGGGAAACAGACACGACCAAGCTTGTCCGTCTCGTAGACGGTGACTTCGCGTCCGAGCCACTCCTTCGCGCGCCGGAGCGGTGCGGCAATGCGCGGATCGCGATCGGGGACGCGACGGGACGACAGGACCCAGGATGTCTCGAGCTTCGACACCTTCTCGAAGACGGGACTCGCATGCTCGAGGACGGCACGTGTCGCCGGCTGGAGCGCATCGGGGGCGAGGATGTCGTCGAGCATCGGATCGAACGCGGCCTTGCCCGCCCCCGGGATGGCACCGGCCGCATCAACAACCTTCGCGACGTCGAGGCGAGCGATCCCGAGCGCCGTGGCTACGGAGGCGGTGGCCCGCGCCGCATCGAGTCGACTTTGCCAGCGATATACTTCGACCAACGTTGGGAGTGTTCGCTCGTCGGACGGGTCGTTCACAAACGCGTCGCGCAAATCCGCGATGGCGCGGTTCAGGTGGAGGGCGTGGGCCGCGCGCGCACCCTGGTGTGCGTAGAGGTCGGCGAGCGCGCGGATGACATCGAGGTCCGTTGGCCAATCGCGGCGAACGCGATCGAGGAGTTCTTCGCACTCGCGGTAGAGCTTCTGGGCGTCGAGCACGCGTGCGAGTCGGAGCGAAAGCTCCTTCGCCTCCGCCTTGTCTTCGCAGGTTTCAATCAGCGCCTCGAGTGTCGAAGCCGCCTTGGCGTGGTCGCCGTGCCGCTCGTAGAGCGACGCGAGTTTTCGGTGCGTTTTGAGCGGTGGGCCGTACTCGAGGGCGCGGCGATAGGCCGCCTCCGCGCGTTCGAGGTCGTCGAGTTTGCCTTCGTAGATTTCGCCAATGCGAAGAAAGAGCGCGCTAAGTTCACTCGGTTCACGCTCGGCGTGCGCCATCCGAACGAGGGCCTCGATTGCGCCACGCCAGTCATCTCGGGATGCGTAGGCCTCGTAGAGGTCCTTCCAAACATGGGGTTGTTCCGGGTCGAGTGCGACGGCCGCACGCAGCGACCGAATCGCCTCGGAGGCGTCGCCGAGGTCGCGTGCGGTGCGCGCGAGGGTAAGGTGGAGTGAAACGACCTCCGCAACCTCGCCGCCATACGAAAGCCGGCGCTCGGTGATTTCCCGAAGGTACGCGGTGTCTCGCTCGGCGGTCGCGATGCGACGGAGCCGGTCGTAGGTGTCCCGGTAGGCGGGGTTTCGCCGTGCGACCTGCTCGAGTGCGAGCCTCGCACGGCCACGGTCGCGGACGACGTCCTGCCAGATCACGGCGGCCCGGAGCCAGAGTTCGGTCGCCCGTTCCTCGAGGGCGCTTGTGGTGGCCGCGAGTTCAAAGGCCTCGGCCGACCCACGCATGTCACCGGTTCGCCCGCGAAGTTCCCCGAGCGTTTGAGCCGCGGTGGGATGGTAGGGCGTGAGTGGGACGGCAGACTGTGCCTGCTCGAGTGCGGCTGGCAGGTCGCCATGTTCCTCGAGCGCCTCGGCCGCGTGAAGGTGCGCGGTGCTTCGTTCGAGCACCGTATCGAGCGCCTCCGCCGCGGCGCACACGGCGCTGGCGACCTTCGTTGCGTCGCCGGCTTGGCGTGCGGCGGCAATCCAACGTCGCACAAACCACAGGTCGTGCTCCGCTCGATCACTCATGCGGAGGACGAGGGCGTTCGCGCGATCATCGGAACTCGGTTCCACGCGCTGAAGCACGCGGCACGCGAGGCGAACGTGGGCCGAGACGTGACTCGGTTCGCTTGAGACGCGCGCGAGCTCCTCCTCCACGCGCGCCAATACCTCGAATCGACCGTTCTCCATCGCGTGGCGTTCGAGGGCGCGCAGGGCGGGCAGGTGATCCGGGACCGCTTCGAGCAGCGCAAAAAGGGAGACCGACGCTGCCTGGGAGTCTCGGCGCTCGTACAGGTCGAGGTCCGCGAGGCTTTCGAGGGCGCTTACGCGTGCGGCCCTGGAACGCGCGTCGCGCAACTCCTGGAACCGCCGCGCACTCACGCGCACCACCTCATCAAGGGCGAGTTCGATGCGGTCAAGGCCGCGTCGCGCGACCACATCCTGTTGCTTGGCGTACTCCCGGTAGATGGAGGCGGCCACGTCGAGCTTGCCCGCGGCGCCCCAGTGGGACGCCGCCCGAAGGCGGAGGGCCCGGGTCCACCGTGCATCGCCCGACACGCCGGTCTCGAGAAGCGCGGCGCGTTGAGCATGCGAAAGGGACGTGCCGTAGGTGAGGGCCATCTCGAGGAGGAACATGTCCGCCGGGACGAGGGCCGTGGCCTCCACCAGGAGGCTCGCGGCGTGTTCGCGATCATCATGCAAACGGAGAAGCGCGGCGCGCGTGAGCGCCAGGGAGCGGAGGAACGGGTGGCGGGAGCGCTTGGCCGCCGCGAGCAATACCTCGGATGTGGCGACGGTGGCGTCGCGTCCGCTGCGAACCCGCGTCGCGGTCCAAACGGCGGGACCGAATCCAGGAGCCTCGTCCACCGCGAGTTGGAGGGCCGGCTCGGGGTCGTGCCCCGCGAGCGCCAGGATGCGGGCGGCACGCACCGCGTCGTGTGCCGTCGCCCACCGGGAGCGTCGATCGATGTTCGAAAGGAGGAGGGACGCCGCTTCGCGCGGCTCGGTCTGCGCCACCAGCTCGACCAGCATCTGAACGAGCAGCGGCGAATGGCCATGTGCCCGAATCCCCGCGTCGAGGAGATTCCGTGCCTCGTTGAAGTCGCCCCGCGCATTCGCGCGAAGCGCGAGGGCCACGCGAAGACCCACCGTTTCGGGCTGGAGTGAGCGGGCCTCCAGTTCCTCGATGGCGCGCCCCGCGGATCCAACGTCCCGCTCGAGCGCCGTTTCGACGGACAGCGTCCGGACGATGGCATCGAGGACTCCGTGGTGCCGAAGGGCGGTGAGGTGTTCGTCCTCCGCGTCCGCGCCATCGGGCTCAACGCTCGCGCGGGCGAGGGCCGCGAACATGGAACCGGGGTCACTTGCGGACGCGGGGAACAGGCTCCGCTTTCGGCCGGCCGTTCGTGAGGCATCCTCGAGGAGCACGCGCGCAGCGGCACGGGTTGCGTCGTGTTGAAGCAGCGTGCGCGCCAGGGTTTCGGCGTGGGGTTCCCCGGCGCCCACCTCGAGCACGGCAAGGCTCGCGACGAGACGACTGACGCCACGGGACTGCTCGATCCACGCCAACGCTTCGCCTGCGGAAAGCGCACCTGCTCCGCTCGCGTCGACGCGTGCTCGGAGCGCAACGGAGGTGGGGGCCACGTCGTCGAGAATCGCGTCGGCCTCCGCCGGCGCACGGGATTTCCAGGCGAGGACGCGTGATGCGAAGATTTTCGCCGCGTCGGCCAAGGCACAGCGCCCCGCACTCGCAGCGGCCTGCACGAGGGAGGCGGCGGCCACGTCGGGCGTGCCGCGCTTTAGGGCGGTGCGCGCCACGCCAATGCGGGCGTCGAGCGCGTGAGGTGCCTGCTGCACGGCGCGGGCGTAGAGCGTTTCCGCCGTCGCCGGGTCCGCTTCCTCGTGGAGGCGCGCGGCGTCGGCGAACAGGCAGGAAGCAAATCGTGGGTCTTGCCAGGCCTCGGCCGTGTGCTCAAGAAGCTCGGCGGCGCGACGCGTTCGGCCCGCGCGAAGGAGCCGCGATGCGCGAAGGAGCGAAGCGGAAGGTGAACCTACCGACTCGATGGCTTCGAGCTGTTCTGACGCTCCCGAACCCGTGACACGCATCGTGAGCTCTGCGAAGGAGGCGACGCTGCGGCGTTCGTCGGCGCTCAGTTCAAGCTGTGCCTCGAGGTCAAGGAGCGCCAATACCCGAGCCGTGTCCTGAACCAGCGACGCGAAGTGGCGCGCCCGACGAATGGCGATGCGATGATCCGGTGACGCCTCGACGGCGCGGTCGGCAAGTTCGCGTGCCGCGTCGAACTCGTGATTCGCCTCGCGAAGCTCGGAGGCGGCGAGCAGACATTCGGTTGCGGCGCGGCCCATGCGCGACTTGGCGAGCGATTCAAGCATCGCCGCCCGGCGACCGAGGGCGCCGCCGGTCGGTTCGAGTGGAGGTCTCGCGCGGCGTCCGGCGCCGATGGGCCGTAGCGAGCGACGCGCCGCGAGGGCGCCGCGATCCATGCCGGGGGAGCGGATTGGCGTGGCCGTCGGAGTGGTGGCGTCGTGTCGCTCCGCCCAGGGCTCGAGCTCGAGTCGACGCGTGGGGCCCGCGCCGGGGTCATCGAAGGCCTCCGGATGGAGCGAGGCCCGGTACGCCGCCGTGCGCGGACCGGCCGGCACGTCGAGGGAAGGCGGGTCGGAGTCGCCCGTCGGACGAGGCGTGAGTCCGTCGTCGTCGTCGTGTTTGTCGCTCATGGCCGCTCCCACGCGCGGGTGAACACGATGGCGGGCTCGGACAGCCAACGCCGCACGACGGCGCGCGCCATGCGGGAGGCGTGTACGCGTTCCGGAGAGGGTTCGGCGCGCAGAACCGCGCGAAGTGCGGGTGCCGCCGAACCGCACACGCATGCGCCCACCACCACGGCGTCGGACACGACGTCGTCGAGGAACTGGATGATGAGGTCGGTTCCGCCGTTCGCAACGGCCGCATGGGCATCGAGAACCGCACGGCGCACCTTGCGGCCCATGCGCTGCCGAATCGCGGCGACGAGCGGCGCAGCGGCACGGAAGCCCTCGAGCGGCTCTCCGCCAGCGGCCTCGAAGGTCGCGGACAGGAGGCGTGCGGCGTCCTCGGCGGAGCGTGAAACGAGAGGCAGAACCCCGAGCCGGTGTGCGGCGCAGAGTTCCGCGGCAACGAAGAGTCGGCTCTCTTCGAATGGTGTCGTCACACCGCGACCGACGGCCCAACGCACTTTCCCACGTGCCGCGCGAATCAACGCGATCCCGTTTCCGGGCCCTGCGGACGCGACCCCGAGCTTCGGCAAGTCGAATCGCTGCGACAGGGTCACGAGGGCGTCACGAACGGACGCATCCGGTTCGTGCCCGCCATCCGACTGCAGTAAACCTTCGTCGAGTTCAAGCCACAGGTCTTCGCACGCACGCGCCGTGGCAATGAGGTGGCGGTTCGGTCGTGCGGCCATGACATCGAGCGCGGCCGTCGTCGCCACGGGCTTCGCCTGTGTTCGCGCGGTGGCGACGTCCTCCGGGCCCTCCCACGGGAGCGACAGTGCCTCCGAAAGGGAACGCACATGCTTGAGCCGGAGCGCATCGCCCGTGAGGGCGGCGAACTCCCCGAGGCGCCGGAGCGCATCGGCATCCACGACCCGCACCTCGAGATCCCGCACGAGACGCGCGTCGGTGGCCTCTTGGATTCGCGCACGCCGCGCCGCGTCCCCCGAAAGGGCGAGAACGCCGCGCACCGAATCGAGATCGCGGGGATCGTGTTCGAGGGCGCGCTCATACACATCGACGGCTTCGCCCGTGGCGCCCTCGCGTTCGAGCAGCTCCGCCAGCTTCCGTTCGCAGCGGGCCCGATCGCTTCCGCGTGACATTTGCGCCGCATTCTCAAAGTGCTCTCGCGCGCGAACCGTGTCCCCCTGGCGCATGGTGATGCCCCCGAGGCGCTCGAATATCCCCGCGTCCGCGGCGCCGAGGGTGAGAATCGCTTCGAGTTCGCGGATGGCGCCCGCGGGGTCGTGAAGCTTCTGCTCCAGGAAATCCGCGGCGCCGATGCGCGCGAGCCGACGCTGTGCCACGGGTGCATTCGACGCGGACAGGTCGCGAAATGCGTTCACGGCATCCGCCCAACGCTCGAGCGCGACGAGGATCTCAATGCGCAGGGCGAGTGCGCCAAGGTGAGACGGAGCGAGGAGGGCGAGTTCGTCAAGGGCCGCCAGGGCACCCGAAAGTTCGCCCACGCTCCGAGCAAGTCGCGCTTGCTCGTAGTAGAGCGCTTCGAGTTCCTCGGCGTCGTCGATGCGCGTGATGCGTTGCCGTACGAGCGCAAGAAGCGCCTGAGCCTGACCGCGCTGGACAAAAAGGTCCCGGAGCAGCGCGTACGCGTTTGCGTGCATGGGGTCCGCTTCAAGCGCCGCGCGAAGGCGCCGTTCGGCTCCGTCACCGTCGTTCAGTTCGTCGATCAAGACTTGCGCGGCGCCACCGAGGAGATCCGCACGCTCCGGCCCCTCGAGTGCGCCCCCAAGGGCATCCGATGCGTGGACGAAATCTGCCCATGCCCCCTCCGCGCGTGCGCTCGAGAGCACGGTGTCCCAAGCCGCCATGTCGCTCGGGTCTTCGAGCGTCAGGCGTCGTGCCGCATCGAGTGCGCGCGCCGTGTCCCCCGCGGCGAGGTGCGCGCGGGCGAGCGCGTGATCCACATCGCGTTGTCCCGAGACATGCGTCGCGTCGCGGACGAACGCGAGGGCCGCCGCCTCCATTTCCGGCGTGGCGCCCGTGCGTGATTCGAGTACGAGACACGCGTGCGTGAACGAGTCGATCGCGTCCAACGCGGTCGAGGTTGTATCGGGGGGCGTCCCGCGGAGGGCGAGGAGGCGTTCACCGGCGAGCCGGAAGTCCGCTGCGATGCCCTCATCCTCCGTCGCCGCGAGGCGCTGGAAGGTGCGCGGATCCGGTTCGCCCGGGCCGAGAAGCTCGGCGAGCCCCGGCCACGCCTCCTGCGGGTCGAGTTCGCGGGCGGCGCGCGCAAGCGTCTCTCGCTGCTCGGTCGTGGCGCCGTCGCGGGCCTCCCGCGCCGCGTAGCGGAGGACTCCGGGGAGCGCGGCCGCGGAGGCTGCCGCGACGAGTCCACGGGCCGTCGCGTCGCGCATGTCCGGCTCGAGGGCGCCCACGTCGAGGAGGGCGAGGGCAAGGGCCGCATGCGGAGCGGTGTCGTCGGCATCGAGCACAGCACGGAGTGCGTCCACCGCGAGTGCCGGCTCCTCACGTCCGAATGCGAGGTGCTCACCGAGCAGCAGCGTCTCCACTCCCGGGACGCCGGCATCGACCTCGGCGCGAGCGAGGCTCTCGTGGGCGAGGAGCGCAGCGTCTCCATCGTGAGTGCGCTCGGCGAAACGTCCAAGCATCCAAGACGCACCGACCGACCCCGGGTGCGCGCCAACGCAATCCCGATAGGAAGCACGTGCAGCTTCGAGCTGACCCGCACGTTCCGCCGTGCGTGCGGCGCGAAGCAATGTGTGCTCGGTATCCGCCGCCGACGCACTCGCTGGAGCCGCATTCCGGAGCACGCGTACCGCTTCCGCGGAGTCGCCCTGTCGCTCGAGGAGTACGGCGAGCAGGTTGCTGAGGTACGGGTGTGAGCCCGCGGTCTCAAGGGCCTCGCGAAGAAGCGAGATCGCCGTTTGGGCATCGTCCGCGAGCGCGGCCGCCCGGGCCGCGGTTGCGAGGTGGGCGGTGCGGACCGCGGGATCCTTCGCGTCGGACGCCAGGCGCCGATGTGCCTTCACGCGGAGCGCCCCGTCGTCCGACTCGATGGCGCGGACTCGGGCTTCTTCCGCGGCCCACGCCGCCGACTCCGCGCTCTCGAGGGACCGGCTGAGCGAGTCGTCCGCGCTCTTCGTGTCCACAAGCTCCGAGGAAAGCAGACGGTAGTGCGCGTGGCGGAGGACCCCGCGTTCGTCCGCTTCGAGCGGTTCGTCGAGCAGCCGCGCGAGCGCCGACATTGCGACATCGCGGCGTCCAGCGGAGAGGGCGGTGTCGACGAGCTCGCGTAGGATGGGCGCCGGCTCCTCGGTGTGCAGGAGCGCCGCTTCGTAGAGTTCGAGTCCACGATCGTGATCGCCGAGTGCGTGCACCGCCACGTCCGCCGCGTGCCAGAGCACCTCCGTTCGAGCCGCGCCCTCGAGCTGGTTCGCGCGCTGCTCGAGGAGCCGGAACACCTCCGTGTGCCGACCGTGGATCTCGAGCGTGCTTTCGAGGAGCGCGTGGGCCGCCGCGGAGTTCGGGTCCTCCTGGAGCGCGGTGCGAATCGCTTGCACGGCGGGGTCGATGCTTCCGTCGGCGAGGAGGAAGCGGGCGAGCTGCCCGTGGAGGGCGGCCGCCCAGGGGCCCGTGACGCCGCGGTCGAGCATGTTGCGCGCGGCGTGCGCACCCATCGCGAGCTCGCCAGAGATGTCGGAGATGGCCATCTGCGAGAGGCGAAAGAGCGCGTCGTCCGAATCGCAGTCGACGGCGTTCGAGAGGCACGTGACCGCACCGCGGACATCTCCAAGGGCTTCACGGAGGCGGCCCGCTTCGTACCAAAGCACCGCCGCTTCCCGACGCGCATCCCGTGGCGTGGCGAACCGCAGCTGGGCCTCGGATGCGCCGCTTTCGTCGGTGCTCGAGGCCAAAATCGCTCGCCCCTCGAGCGCGGCGATCACCTCGGCATGGCGTCCGTGGCCGTGGGCCACGCGTTCAAGGCGCTCCCAGATGCGCCACGACCACCGACCCAGGGAGCCGGCCTCCGTGAGGAGCGACAACGCGCGATCGACGTTCCCGTTGCGTTCTTCGAACTCGGCGAGTTCGGCGAGGAGCAACGCGCGAAGTCCGGCGTCGGTGGTTTGTTCGAGTCGCGCCTCGATGGCACGTTCAACCGTCGCCGCGTCCCCGTGCGTGCGACCGGCGTACTCAAGCCAGAGGCTCGCGACAACGCTCGTCGGACAATCGTGGAGCGCCTGCCGGATGGTCGTGCGCGCATCGAGCGGCTGCTCGAGTTGATCCTCGAGGAGGGCAGCTCGGTCGAGGAGTGCGCCGGCGAGATCGGAGGGAGAACGGGCCGCGGTGGCCGCGGCTTCGTAAAGCTTGGCCAGGTTCCGGTACGAGCGACGTCGCTCGAAGATGCGCATGAGCGCGAAGAGCGGCGGGCGAAACGACGGGTCGGAATTGTACGAGGCGAGGTACTCCTGCACCGCCGACGGGTCGTCGCGGAGAGTCCGCTCGTAGATGCCACCGATCTCGTATCGGAGGGACGCGCGGCGGTCGCGCTTCCGTTCATGGTCGAGCTCCGCGCGCAGCCATCCGAGTCGCGCGTGGGCGTCGCGCTCGGCCTCCGGCGTGAGCGGGGGCTTGGACGGGCGTGGTGGCAAGGTGGCCATCGGCGGCGGGTCCGCCACTATACAGCGCGGCCCGGGGCTCCGGGGCTCGGAATCCATGCGGATTTGACGCGGACGGCGCCTTCCGCCACGTTCCGCCCGCATGAAGAACGAGGCGCCGCTCGCCGAATCCTGGACCGTGGAGACCCTCCACGCGATCGCCCATCAACACGCACGGGTGGTGTTCCCGCCCGCCGCTCGCCGGAAGGTGGAAGCCGCACACGCTTGGGTCGAGCGCTGGTCGACCGCCGGCGACGACGCGCCGAACGTATACGGCGTCAACACGGGATTCGGTGCGCTGGCGGAAACGCGCGTCAAGGCCGCGGAGATGCGATCGCTTCAACGGAACCTGATTCGGTCCCACGCGGTCGGCATCGGTGAGCCGTTCGGGGAAGCGGTGGCACGCGCGATGATCGCGCTCCGCGCGCAGACGCTCGCGCTCGGGTTCTCCGGCGTTCGGCCGCGGGTCATCGAAGCCCTGCTCGCACTTCTCGAGCGGAACGTGGTGCCGGTGATTCCGTCGCAGGGTTCCGTGGGCGCTTCGGGCGACCTTGCACCCCTTGCGCACCTCGCCCTCGTGCTCATCGGCGAAGGCGAGGCGTTCCACGACGGCGTTCGGATCGACGGCGGCGAGGCGCTGCGCCGTGCGGGCCTCGAGCCCGTCACGCTCGAGGCGAAGGAGGGGCTTGCGCTCATCAACGGCACCCAGATGATGGTGGCGGTGGGCGGGCTCGCGCTCGTGGATGCGCTGGCGCTCGTACGGCAGGCGGACATCGTTGGCGCCATTTCCCTCGAGGCGCTCAAGGGCTCCGCGAGGCCCTTTGACGAGCGAATTCACCTGGCGCGGCCCCACGCCGGTCAGGCGGCGTCGGCGGCGAATCTGCGTGGTTTGCTCGCGAACAGCGAGATCATGGAAAGCCACCGGGATTGCCACAAGGTGCAGGACCCCTATTCGTTGCGTTGCATGCCGCAAGTGCATGGTGCGACGCGCGACCTGCTCGATTGGGTGCGCAAGGTGGTGGAGACTGAGATCGTTTCAGCAACCGATAACCCGCTCATCTTTGTCGAAGAAGGCAAGGAACCCGAGGTCATCAGCGGCGGCAACTTCCACGGTCAGCCCCTTGCGTTGGCGTTCGACGCGGCGACCATGGGGGTTGCCGAACTTGCAAACATCAGCGAGCGGCGCATCGAGCAGCTCGTCAATCCGGCGATGTCGAGCGGCCTGCCGCCGTTCCTCGCGCCGCGCACCGGGCTCGACTCGGGGTTCATGATGGCCCAGGTAACGGCAGCCGCCCTCGTCAGCGAGAACAAGGTCTTGGCGCACCCTTCAAGCGTTGACTCGATTCCTTCGTCGGCGGGCAAGGAAGACCACGTGTCGATGGGCAGCATTTCGGCACCGCAAGCTCGCGAAGGTCGTCGAGCACGTTCGCTACGTGCTGGCCGTCGAGCTCCTCGTCGCGTCACAGGGAATCGATTTTCGTGCTCCACTTCGCCCGGGGCGAGGCGTTGCGGCGGTGCACGCCGCGGTGCGCGAGTCGGTTGCCACCCTCACGGAGGACCGCCCGCTCCACCGCGACATGGAGGTGTGCGCCGCGCTCCTCCACGATGGCCACCGTGGAAGCCGCGGCCCAGTCCGCCGTCGCCGAGCTTTGCTGAACGGCGGAGCTTCGCCGTCCCGCGAAGCTCGGTCGAATCCGGGCGGAGGACCGTCTAGCGGGGGCCGACGCCGACAACGGGGTCGGCGAGGTAATTGTTCCGCCCCGCGAACTGGTTTGCGTTCCCCGTGAGCAGGTCGGGCGCCCCGCCGCCGTAGTAGTTCTCGGCGATGTTGAGGCTCAAGTTGCCGCCGATGTCTTGGATGTCCGCACCGTTGCCGTTCGGAAGAAAGTGGTTGTGGGTGAACGTGCCGGTGGCGTTGGCGATCATCATCGGAATCGCAGCACCGTCGAAGATCGAATCGGTGACGCTCACCGTGCCCGAAGCGGAGTTGAAGTGGAGTGGGCAGTGGCATCCCGTTACGCGCACGTGTTCGAGGTGGGCGCCACCGTTTGAGAACACGAGGCAGTCGGGGGAGGTGGCCACGCGTTCAAAATCCACGAGGCTGTCCACCATGGTCAGCGTACCGCCCGTCACATTGACCGACGTGCCGCGACGAATCGTCACGTGATCGAACGATGCGCCGTTGCTCACCGTTACGGGCAACGCGCAGTCTTCAATCGAGCCATGGTCGAGTTCGATGCTCGACCCGTCGACGCCTTGAATGCCGGTCGCGCCGTTCTTGAGCTCGAAATGGCTCCCGGAGAGGGTGCCCGCCACTCGAATGCCACCCCAGGTGCTATCGAGCCCGAGCTTGATGGGTGCGCTCGCGGAGCCGTCGAGAGTCAGCGTCCCGTCGACGCGAAGCTTTGCGTCGTTGGCGAAGCGAACGTCCGAGCCGGCGCAAATGGTGAGCGATTGACCCGTGGGGATCGTGACCGTGCCGCTGACCATCACTTGCCCGCACCAATCGCCACTCACGTCGCCCTCCGCCACGTCCACGGCGGCGTCCGACAACGGGGTGACGGCATCGACCGCGGCGTCGTGCCCCATGTGGACCTTGGCGTCGTTCGTGTTCATCCCGCCGTCGCCCGCCCCGGCGGCGCCCGACGTCGAACCCGTGCAGGCGAGGAGCAGCGGCAACAGGGACACGAGGGCACGGGCGTTCGGCATGGCCGGAAGTATAGCCACACGTCGGTCCCTGGGCCCCCGGGGCGGCGGTCTGTTACGATTCTCGGCGTGAATCGCACGAGTTCCGGCCAACCCGCCTTCCCACGCACCCGCATGCGCCGCACGCGCCAGGCTCCGTGGCTCCGCGACATGGTGCGTGAACACGCGCTCACCACCGCCGACCTCATCTGGCCCATCTTCGTGCACGAGGGGGAGGGCGTCGAAACGCCCGTGGCATCGCTGCCCGGCGTCTCACGCCTCACCGTGGATCTCGCCGCGAAGGCCGCCGCGGAAGCGCGTGCGCTTGGCATCCGCGCGGTGGCGGTGTTTCCCGTGGTGCCCGCGGAGAAGAAATCCGCCGACGGCGCGGAGGCCGTGAACGAAGCGAACCTTGCGTGCCGAGCCGTGCGCGCCATCAAGGCGGCAACGACGGATCTCGGCGTCATCTGTGACGTGGCCCTCGACCCGTACACGACCCACGGGCACGACGGAATCTTGAAGGACGGTGTGATTCTCAACGACGCCACGGTGGACGTGCTCGTGGAGCAAGCGATCGTGCAAGCGAAGGCTGGCTGCGATGTCATCGCGCCTTCGGACATGATGGATGGACGCATCGGGCGCATCCGCGATGGCCTCGACGCGGCGGGCTTTGCCCATGTGTCGGTCCTTGCGTACGCGGCGAAGTACGCGTCGGCGTTTTACGGTCCGTTCCGCGATGCGGTGGGGTCGGCGTCGAGTCTCAAGGGCGGCGACAAGTCGACCTACCAAATGGACCCGGCGAACACGGACGAGGCGCTTCGCGAAGTGGCGCTCGACGTCGCCGAGGGCGCCGACATGGTGATGGTCAAGCCGGGTCTCCCGTACCTCGACATCGTGCGACGCGTGAAGGACACGTTCGGGATGCCGACGTTCGTCTACCAAGTGAGCGGCGAATACGCGCTCCTCAAGGTGGGCGCGAAGAACGGTTTGGTGGACGAGCGCCGGGCGATGCTCGAGACCCTCCTCGCGATGAAGCGCGCGGGGGCGGACGCGGTGCTCACCTACGCGGCGGTGGACGTCGCGAAGTGGCTCGGCGGCTGAACCAAACGCCAAGGCCGATGGCCGCAACGTAGAAGGCCCAGGGGCGCGTCCGGGGCTGCGGCGGCGCGTCGACGGAGCACAGCGTCGCGGTGAGCGAGCGATTGTCCGTGCGCCCGTCGCGGTAGTAGCAGGTGGACCGGCCGTGCACGCACGCGCCCGACGTGCATGCGTATCCGTCGGAGCAATCGCAATCGACTTCGCAGCTCTCCGCGCATTTTTGATCTTCGCAGGCGGCGCTCTGGCACTGGTCGTCCGAGTCGCATTCCGACCCGGCGGGCAGGTCTCCTCCAAACACGCACTGCTTTTCGCCGCCTTCGTCCGATGCGCGGCAGTGGCCGTTGGGGGTGCAGTCCGCGTCGGTCTTGCAGGGTCCCGTGCAGTGGCCTCGAATGTTCTCGCCGTTGGCGACGCACTCGAGCTCGGAATTGCAGCCGGGGAGGCCGCCCACAATGCACGGGCTCCCGCGGTCCCCGCCGTGTTCCATGCACGCACCCGACATGCACGTCTCCGCGCGGGGGCAGCTGGTGCCCGCAGGCGGGCAGTAGCTGCCCACCGGGCACTGGTTGTTCGAGATGTCGGCGCAGAAGTCACCGAGCACGCAGTCGGCCTCCGCCACGCACAGCGCATCGCCTGCGGGGTAGATGGCGGCGGATCCCGCCGCGTCGTCCGCACGCACGACGGAGGCGGCCGCGTAGGGCCGCGGCGTGGCGTCCATGAGCGACTCGATGGATGCGTTGTCGGCGCTGCCGTTGATCGCCGGCGCGGAGTTTTCGTGCCCGAGACCAAGGAAGTGGCCGACTTCGTGTGTCAGGACGACGTACGGAACCGAGTTGTACGCGGCGACTTGGTTCCAGGCCCACGGTGCGCTGACGTCCATCTTTGGATCGTCGGCGTTCATGAAAATGTCGGCTTCCACGGCGGGGCAGGGATTTGCGTCGTCGCAGCGGTCCACCGTCGGGCAGCCGGATGCGTCGCTCGAGTTTCCCGTGCGTCGGTCGCTGATGGTGAACGTCAGCGCGAGGGTGTTGCCGTCGGTGCCCGTCGTGGCGTCCCAGGATGTTTGGAGCCAGAAGATTTCGTTGTCGCCGTTTCCGAGGCGTGTCGCCGAGGTCGTACCAACATTCATCACCGCGAAGTCGCTGTCGGTTCGCGCCGTCCATTCGGCGAACGCGGCATCGGTGCCCGTCACCGCGAGGGTGCTCGCGCCCTCGGTCGCGAAGCTGCCCGTGTCGATCTTGTAGGGCACGGGAAGCGTGCGCCACTTGTGTGCGAACGGAAGCTCGGGGTCTCCGGCGTTGCAGCCGCCGCGCTTCGCGTGCTGCCATGCGTGTCCGGTGGCCGGTGTCAGCAATACCGCCGACAGGGCCAGGAGCACCAAGCGTGGGAGGAACGACTTCACTCGGACTTGGTCGTCGTCTGCGCCTTGGCCGCAGTCTGCACTCGGTTTTGGATTCGAAGTTCGAGGTCGGCGTACCGAATCGCCGTGGGAGCGAGCTTGGCGGTACTTGCGGGGGCTTGCGACGTCGTGTCGATGGCCTCCACCGCCGTTCCGCGCACCGCCCAGAGCTCCTTGTTCTTCCGTACGAGCCGGTACGCGCCGAGTTCCAACCCGACCACCGTGAAGCCCTTCAGGTTCGGCGGCTGTTTCGACAGAAACAACACCATCGAAGCACCCTTCGGCATCACGGGCATGCCGTGCGCGACGACGGTGACGTCGCCGACGGAACCGCCGGGAAGCGTGATGGTGAGCGTGCTCGCGCCCTGACCCTTCAGATACTGCTCAACCTCAAGCGTGGTTTCGGTGAACACCGGAATCCGCCCGTCGCGGCGTTTGGACGCAAATGAAACGGCCTTGGCGACGATGATGGTATCCGCGGCGTCCGTGAGCTCGTCGAGGGTCATGGCGCGCACCGAACGCGCGTGTGGACGGCACGAAAACGGCGCTCGCGAGCGCGCAGACGAGGAAATGCGACGGCCAAGCGGACGGAGGAAGTCATGTGCCGTAGGATACCCCCGCCTCCGGACCGGCCAACGTGAAGCGAAGGCGTCGAGGAAACTTGTCGGAATCGGTCTCCGCGCGCACATTACCCGCGTGTTCACGGGGATCGTCGAAGAGATGGGCGTCGTCGTGGCCGTCGATCGCCGTGAAGGCGGCCTCGGTCTCACGCTGCGCGGCGAAGTGGTACTTGAGGGGCTGCGTATCGGCGACAGCGTCGCCGTGATGGGCGTTTGCCTTACGGCGACGCGCGTCGGCGCCGACCAGTTCGACGTGGACGCGGTGCCCGAGACGCTCGCGCGAACCACGCTCGGCGCGCTGACGGCCGGCGCACCCGTGAACCTCGAACGGGCGCTGGCGGCGGGGAGACCCATGGGGGGCCACTACGTGCAGGGGCACGTGGACGGCACCGCCCACGTGGTGGCCGTCGTTCCGGACGGCGAAGCATTGAATGTGGAGTTCGAGGTCGAATCCCGCCTCGCCACGTACGTGGTTGAGAAGGGATTTGTCGCTGTCGATGGCGTGAGCCTGACCGTTGTGCGTGCCGAGGAGCATCGCTTCTCCGTCACGCTCGTGCCGCACACGCAACAAACCGTCACGCTCGGCACGCTGGCGAAGGGAGCGCGCGTGAACGTCGAGCTCGACGTCATGGCCAAGTACGTCGAACGCAGCGTTGGTGCGCGCCTCGCGGAGCTTGAAGAGCGGCTTCGAGCGCTTGAGGCCGGCGGCCGAGGGCGCTGGGTATGAACGCGCGGCGATTCGTGGGGGAAATCGTCGCGGTGGCCGTTCCGTGTGCGCGAGCCCCAAATGACCACTAGTGTAGAAGTGCACATGTTGCGCTTGTCCTTGCTTACCCTTGGCGTGGCCTTGGCTGCGATCGGCTGCGCTCCGTCGCAGTCCGGCACCAAGGGCGACGCGGGCCCTGGGTTCGATGCGAACCCGGGCGATTCGGGCGGCGTGACGGTGCTGACGAGCGACCCCGTGGGACGGTTCGCGCTCGGTGGGACGCACACGTGCTGGCTCGCCCGCGGCGGGGGCATTTACTGCTGGGGCAGCAACAATCGCGGCCAGCTCGGCGACGGTACCGAGACGGGACGCGCGGCCCCGCTCCGCGTCCTCGCGATTCGCACGGCCGAGTACCTCAGCGGGAAGTCGGCCCAAAATTGCGCGCAAATCCACGGCGGACAGGTTCAGTGCTGGGGTTCGAACTCGCATGGCCAGCTCGGCGGCGCCACGGCGACGGAGTTCCGCACGTCCCCCGTTGGGGTGCTCTCCGTCGATGATGGCGGCAGCGTGGCGGTGGGCGCGCTTCACGCGTGTGCCGTGCGCGGTGCCGGCGCAGTGTGGTGTTGGGGAAACAACCTTTCCGGAACACTCGGTCGGGGCACCGAGGGCTCGCCGGAGAAGCCCGGCGTGGTGACCAACGGCACGGGTGCGCAGGCGGTGACCGCGGGCTCATCGTTCAACTGCTTGCTCAGTACGGGCGGCACCGTGAGCTGTTGGGGCAAGAACACCAACGCGCAGTTGGGCGACGGGACGACCACCGATCGTCTCGAACCGGTGGCGGTGGTCGGGCTCCCCGGTTCGGTCAAGGCGGTGACCGCGGGCGACGCGCATGCGTGTGCGCTCACGATGGATGGCAACGTTTACTGCTGGGGCTCAAACAAGTACGGACAGGTCGGCTCCGGATCGGCGAGTGACGCGAACATCTCCACGCCGACGGCCGTGATGGGGATTGCCGGTGATGCGGTGGCCATCGACGCGGGGTCGCAAACAACGTGCGCGCTTCGGACCAACGGAAACCTCGCCTGCTGGGGGTCAAACGCATCGAAGCAGCTTGGCGACGTGGTTGACGAAAGCCGGGCTTCCGCCGCGGATGTGACGGGGATGAGTGGCGTGGAGTTCTTTGGCGTGGGCACAAGCCACGTGTGCGCGGCGACCAACACGAGCGTGTTCTGTTGGGGTTCGAACTCCCAAGGGCAGCTCGCCATCGATGGCGACGAGGACGTTCACCCCACGCCCACGCTCGTATCGCTGCCCGAAGACCCGCTCTGAGCCGGGGCCGATGCGCCCGTCGCGGGTCCTAGCCCTTCGTGCCGCGGCGGCGAACCAGCATGGAGTGCGTGATCTCGACGACCTTGTCGCGAATGCGCTGTTCCGACGGCTTGCCGAGCTCGGCGTCGAAGAGCCCTGGGTGACTTTCGAGCGCCTTCCGTGAGGTCATGTTCTTGACCCCCACGGTGCGCACGGTGACGAGGCCGTGGCGTTTGCCGAGGGGCTCGCGGGAAAGGACGCGGCTCGCCGCGTAGAGCGTGTCGCCGGCGAGGGTCGGGTTTGGGTGCGCGCCGTCTTCGAAGCCGGCGTACCAAATCGCGTTCCCCGCGAGGTCGCGGCTCGCGAGGGCGTGCGTCCACGCAAGCACGAGGCCGCCATAGACGACGCGCGCCTTCGCAAACGAGCCGCCGCCGCGGGCGTAGACCTCGTCGAAGTGGAGCGGGTGCGAGTTTCGGAAGAGCGTCGTGAGCTCCATGTGCTCCGAGTCGCCCACCGTGCGGCCGGTGCCGTGGGCGAACTCGAGGCCGGGCTCGAGGTCTTCGTAGAAGTACGGAAACGCCGAAGGACCGCCCTTCTTCACGTGCTCGAGCACCTTCGGGTACGCGCGCTTCGGGAGTTTGATGGTCCCGGCGGTGCGCGGCGTCTCCGGGCGGCCTTCCACGTGGCCCGCGGGGATGAGCGCCTTTCGCTCGAGAATGCACAACGCCTCTTCGCGTTCATTCGTGAGCACCGTGCGCACGTGCACGACGCCCTTGTCGCCGCTCGAGCTCGGCTTCACGTCGAGCACTTCGGAGTAGGCGCGCACGCTCGAGCGACCGGATGTGGTGAGCGTGCGGCGGTCCTCGGGGCCGCCCCAGGTCGAGTTCGAGCCGAAGGCGGGCTCCGGGCAGCGCACGGACACGTAGGCGAGGTGCGCGATGGCCTGCTCGCTCACGTCGTGCACCGAGAATGACAGCGCGAGGTTCGTGAGCACGAGCGGGTGCACGGGGCGCAGGTCAAAGCCGAGCGTGCGCGCGGCGGCGACCGACGCGTACGTCGGGCATGCGTCCATGAACGACGCCTGGCACCGAGCGAGGAAGCCCTCGTCGAGCGTCACCTCCCAGGGGTGCGGGTAGATGTCGCCGACCTGAAAGTCGTCGAGCTTGCGGCCGTAGGTGGGGGTGACAATTGCCATGGCGGGCCCTTTCGAGGCGCCGACTGTGCCGCGTTTACTTCTCTTCGAGCAATCGCTTCGCAATCACGTGCGCCTGAATCTCGTTCGCGCCCTCGAAAATGCTGAGCACGCGGGCGTCGACGAGGAGCCGCGACGCCAGGTATTCCTCGGCGTATCCGTTGCCTCCGTGGATCTGCACGTTGGCGTCCGCCGCGATCCACGCGGCGCGTGTGCCAAGCAGCTTCGCCATGCCCGCCTCGAGGTCCGAGCGGGCGCCCGAGTCCTTCTTCTCCGCCGCGGCGTAGGTGAGCTGCCGCGCGGCGTGGACGAGGAGCAGCACGCGGCCGATCTTGTGCGCAACGCGCGGGAAGGCGAGGAGGGGCTTTCCGAACTGGGTGCGCTCCCGCGCGTAGCGGGCCGCGTCGTCGAGGGCCGCCTGTGCGAGGCCGATGCCGCGGGCTGCGGTCTGGATGCGCGCGCTCTCAAAGGTGCGCATGAGCTGCTTGAAACCAGCGCCCTCTTCGCCGCCGAGCAGCGCGCCCCCGGGAACGCGGAACCCGTCGAAGCCGAGCTCGTATTCCTTCATGCCGCGGTAGCCGAGCACCTTGATTTCGGTGCCCGAGAGGCCCGCGTCGACGAACTCGGGCTCGCCGGGCGCGCCGTCCCGCCGTGTCTTCGGCGCGAGGAACATGCTGAGACCCTCGTAGCCCGGCTTCGACGCGTCCGTGCGCGCGAGGAGCGTCATCAGGTCGGCGCGGACGGCGTGGGTGATCCACGTCTTCTGGCCGTGCACGACGTAGCCGCCGTCCGCCTGTCGTTCGGCGCGCGTGCGGATGTGCGCGAGGTCCGAACCGTGGTTGGGTTCCGTGAACACGGCGGTCGGCAAAACTTCGCCCGCCGCAATCTTCGGGAGCCACTCGCTCTTCTGCGCGTCCGTGCCGCCGCCGAGGATGAGCTCGGCCGCAATTTCCGCACGCGTGCCGAGGCTGCCCACGCCGATGTAGCCGCGGGAGAGCTCCTCCGTCACGACGCACATGGCGACCTTGCCGAGGCCGAGGCCGCCGTACTTCTCCGGGATGGTGAGCCCGAACACGCCGAGTTCCGCCATGCGCCGGAGGAGCTCCATGGGGATGAGCACGTCCTCGCGGTGGATGTGCTGCGCGATGGGGATCACCTCGGCATCGACGAAGCGCGCGAACTCGGCGCGGATCTCGCGGTGCATCTCCGTGAGCCCGTCGAAGCGTGCTTCGCGGGCCACGTCGTCGTTCGCAAGGGCGAGGAGCACGTCGCTCCCGCCATGCTTCCCGACGAACTCCGTGACCTCGGCGCTCCCGAGGGTGCGCGAGGCGAGGGCGTGGTCAATGCCGAGTTCCGTGAGGGCGACCGACTCGCCCGGCCCGAGGTCGACGCCGCCCGGGAGCGTGCGGCAAAGCTCCGCCACGAACGCGTTGGCGATGTGCGTGGAGCGCGCGTCGCCCATGCGCTCGGCCCACGCCACGAGCGCGCGCGCGGCGGCGAGTTCCGTCGCGAGGAACGCGTACCCGTGGGCGGCCACCTGCTTGGCCTCGAGGCGCTTGCCGTCGACGCGGCCCGCGGCGCCGGTCTCCCGAAGGAGGTGCGCGTGCGCCGCGCCGAGGAGGGCCTCGAGGGCTGACCACGGCACGCCCGTCGGCGTGTTGGGATTCGACATGTCCACGTCGGTTGCTACCGGTTGGCTCGGCCGCGCGTCAAGCATGGCTCGCGAGGGCGGCCCGGGTTTCCTCGAGGTTTTTGAGCCCCTCGCGCGGTGCGCCCACGAGGCACGCCACGTTCCCGTGGAGTTTGTTCTCGAACATCTCCTGGTGCGCTGCGGGGATCTCCTCCCACTTGAACGTCCGCGTGAGCACCGGGCGGATCTGGCCGCGTTCGATGAGCTGGTTCGCCTTCGTCGCCTCGCCGGCGTCGGCGAAGTGCGAGCCGATGATCGACTTTTGGTGCATCCAGAGGTGGCGCACGTCGAAGTTTAGCTGGAAGCCGGTGGTGGCGCCGCAGATGACGATGCGCCCGAAGCGATTCGCGAGGAACACGCTCGAAGCGAACGTCGAGCGGCCCACGTGCTCGAAGACGACCTCGGGCCCCTTCTTCTCGCCGAGGATCTGCCAGATGCGCTTGCCGAAGGCCTTGGTCGCCAGCATGCGGAGGCCCGCCTGTTCGTCCGTTTCGTTTTCGCGCTGGGCGAGGTCGGGGAACTCCTTTCGGTTGATGACGCCGTGGGCGCCGAGCTGCATCGCGAGCTCCGCCTTCTCCTCGGTGGACACCACCGCGACGGCGCGCGCGCCCACGAGTTTGGCGAGCTGCACGGCGAACACCCCGAGGCCGCCACCCGCGCCCCAGATGAGCACGTCCTCGCCGGCGCGGAGCCCGGCGCGGTCGATGAGCATGCGGTAGGCCGTGAAGAACGTGAGCCCGTAGCTCGCGGCCTCTTCCCAGGTGAGGTGGTTGGGTTTCGGGAGCAGCTGCTGGGACTGGACGCGGGTGTACTGCGCGAAGGACCCGTCCGGTGTTTCGTAGCCCCAAATCTGCTGCTTCCGGCAGGCGAGGGGTTCGCCGCCGTTGCAGTGCTCGCACTCGCCGCAGGTGTGGTTGCAGTGGAGGACGACCTCGTCGCCGACCTTCCAGCGCGTCACGCCTTCGCCGACCTTCCACACGACGCCCGACGCGTCCGACCCGGCGATGTGGTAGCCGAGGGGATTGCCCTTGAGCACGCTGACGGGTTCGCCGAGGCCGGCCCACACGCCGTTGAAGTTCACGCCCGCGGCCATGACCTGCACGAGCACTTCCCCCGGCCCCGGATCCCACGTGGGCAGTACTTCGCGCTCAAAGGACTTCATGGGCTCGCCGAATCGCTCCTCGCGAATCGCATACGCGTGCATGTGCGTCGGCACGACGCCGAGCGGTGGCAGTTCATGGATGCCGTGAACCCGTGCCTGCGGCACTTCCCGAAGGTGTGTGCCGGACGGCTCGGTGCCGTCGTCCCGGGAATCACTGTGTTGGGCGTTGGGCTGTGTTGCGTGCGTGCACGTTAGTCGCAGATGGTTCCTCCTCCTCGTGTCCTCGAACTCGTGTCCTCCAATGCGAAATGGGTTCCAAACGGCGGTTGCTTTCGTACGTGGTCATCGCGTAAGCCTTGGTTCGGCGAAGCGCGAACGCGATCGTCGCTGGATGTGCAATAGCGGTCACTCGACGGCGCGCGTCAGACGCGCTCTTCCGTTTGAACGCCAGAAAGGGCAAACCGGCCTCGATGTGGCGTTCGACCTCCCCACAGACCGGATACGACGCGGAACGATCCGCTCGCGCGGGCGAGGTGGGGAAGGTGGGCGTGCCATCCGGACACCGCCCGCACGACATGCGCGCGCTCTTCGACGGCATCCCGCTCGAACGCATGAACACGTCCGCGACCATCAACGCCACCATACGCCGTGGCTCTTTGGTCTACGTGGCGCTGCAAAGGGCAGGGCGTCGACCCGGCGGGCTCTCGGGCTACGCGACGACATCATCAAGGAGTACCTCTCCCGCGGCACGTACATCTTTGCCGGGGCCCTCCGTCGCAGCTCACGGGCGACCTCATCACGCACGCGGTCCGCCGTGCCGGTGGAACCCCATCAACATTTGCTCGTACCACCTGCAAGAGGCGGGGGCGACGCCGTCCGAGGAGCTCGCCTACGCCCTCGTCACGGCCATTTCGGTGCTCGACCACGTGCGCGCGAGTGGCCGTGTGAACGCCGCCGAGTTCGCGGAGGTCGTCGGTCGCATGTCGTTCTTTGTGAATGCGGGCATCCGCTTCATCGAAGAAATGTGCAAGATGCGCGCCTTCGTCGAACTCTGGGATCGCATCACGCGCTTCCGCTACGGCGTGGAAGACTCGAAGTTCCGGCGGTTCCGCTACGGCGTGCAGGTCAATTCCCTCGGCCTCACGGAGCAGCAGCCCGAGAACAACATCCTCCGCATCGTGCTCGAGATGCTCGCCGTGACCTTGAGTCGCGACGCCCGCGCCCGCGCCGTGCAGCTCCCCGCCTGGAACGAAGCCCTTGGGCTTCCGCGTCCGTGGGACCAGCAGTGGTCGCTCCGCGCGCAGCAGATCCTCGCGCACGAGACGGACTTGCTCGAGTACGGCGACCTCTTTGGCGGGAACCGAAATGTTCAGGCAAAGGTCGATGAGCTTGTGGAAGGCGCATGGAGTGAGATTCAGGTCGTGCTCTCGCAGGGCGGCGCCGTGGAAGCCGTCGAGAGCGGCTACATCAAGCAGCGCCTCGTCGAATCGAACGCGAGGCGTCTGCGGGCGATCGAGGACGGGAAGCTCACCGTCGTTGGGGTGAACGCGTTCACCGAGGGAGAACCGTCGCCCTTGGTCGTCGACGGCAATCAGAACGTGCTCACGGTGGACCCCGCCGCGGAGGCGGAGCAAGTCGCTCAGCTCGAACGCTGGCGAAGGATGCGCGACATCGCCGCGGTGAGTCGGGCGCGCGACGCGCTTCGTCGTGCCGCCGAACGCGGTGATTCGGTCATGCCCTCCACCATTCTCTGCGCCAAGGCGGGCATGACCACAGGCGAATGGGCCGGTGCGCTTCGGGAGGTGCTCGGTGAGTACCGTGCGCCGACCGGCGTGGCCGCTGCGCAGACCAGCGCGGGACGCGCCGCGCCCGTGGATGTGGGAGGTTCGATGGACGACGTGGATTCGCTTCGCATGGAGATGAAGCGCCTCGAGCGGGAACTTGGTCGACGGCCGCGCATCCTCGTGGGCAAGCCGGGGCTCGATGGCCATTCGAATGGCGCCGAGCAAATCGCCATCAAGGCGCGTGACGTTGGCTTCGACGTTGTCTACGAGGGCATTCGCGCCACGCCCGAACACATCGTCAAATCGGCCGTCGAGGAGGGCGTGCACCTCGTCGGCTTGAGCATCCTGAGTGGCTCGCACCGAGTGCTCGTTGCCGATGTCCTCAAGGGGCTGCGCGCCGCGGGTCTCGAACGTGTCCCCGTGGTTGTGGGCGGCATCATCCCGAAGGACGACGCCGACGCGCTCCGTGCGGACGGTGTCGCGCGCGTCTTCACGCCGAAGGATTTCGAACTCTCGGCGATCATGCGCGAGTTGGTGGAGCTCATTCATGTCCGTGCGAGCTCCTGACATGAAGGCGCTGGCCGATCGCGTCCTTGCCGGCGAGCGGCCCGCCGTCGCGGAGGCCCTCAACCGTGTGGAAGACACGCGGGCCGCCGAGCGAGCGCGCGCCGCGGATCTCATGGCCGAGCTTCGTGCGAAGGGTGCCGCGAAGCTCGCGCACACGATCGGCATCACCGGACCGCCTGGCGTCGGCAAAAGCACGTTGGCCGGCGCCCTCGTTCGCAAACTCCGCGCCGATGGCCGTTCCGTGGGCATGCTCGCCGTGGACCCTTCGAGCGTGCGCTCCGGCGGTGCGGTGCTCGGCGACCGCGCGCGTGTCGCCTTTGACCCCAGCGACGAACATGTGTTCTTCCGCTCGCTCGCGTCCAAAGGGCAAACGGGTGGACTCGTGGACGCGGCGCTCTCGGCGGTGGGTGTGCTCGCCGCCGCGTACGACATCGTGCTTGTCGAGACCACGGGTGTCGGGCAAACGGAAACCGACGTGCGTGACGTGGCCGACACGGTTGTGCTCGTCATTCAGCCGGGCTCCGGCGACACGCTTCAGTTCATCAAGGCGGGCATCATGGAGATCCCCGACCTCATCGTCGTCAACAAGGCCGACGAGGAGCGGCTCGCGAAACAAGCGCAGGCCGATGTGAAGCAGGCGCTTGCCGCCGAAGCACGCGCCGAAGCCCGTGACGTGGCGCCCGAGGTCCTGTCCGTGAGCGCGCTCCACCGTCGCGGTATCGACGAACTCATCGCACTCCTCGACAAGCGTGCGGCCGAGCGCGACCCGGAGGCTCTCTCGCGCGCTCGTCGAGATGGAAGTGCCCATTGGATCGCGCGCTCCTACCGACGAAGGCACGGGGAGGCCGGCCTCGAACGAATCGGCGGCGAGTCGGCCCTGCACGCCCGCGTGGCCGCCGCCCTCGACGGAGGCACGGCCCCGGAACGCGTCGCCCTCGACCTTGACCAGCCGGCCTGACGACCGAAGGTCCAGGGACGCACGGCCCGCACCCGAGCCCCGGTTCGGGGTGGGTCGTGGGGACCGCCGCGCGTCTTTACCGATTAACACCTTGACGCAGTGTGTCGGACCCGGAGCGCGCGAGTCAATCGTGTAATCAGGCCAAAAATCGATTTACAAGAAGATTACAGGGCCGTAAAGTGCCCCGACAATCTCGGAAAGTCAGGGAGTTCGCATGCGGGAAGAGCACGTTCGAATGGGCCAGCGGCTCCGGGACCTTCGGCTCGAGCGGGGCCTGCCGCAGGGCGAAACGGCGCGGCGTCTCGGGATCTCGCCGGCCTACCTGAGCCTCATCGAGAAGGGCGCGCGGTCGGTGCAGCTCCCGCTCCTTTGGAAGGCGCTCGAGCTCTACGGCACGTCCATGGAGGCGTTCATGGCCAGCCTCGGTGAGACGCGCGTCGACGACGGCCTTGCGCGTCTTCTTGATGATCCGCTCCTCCGTTCACTCAACCTTCGCGACGAGGAGGTGGCTGCGCTTGGCGCCGAACCGAAGGCGGTGGCGACGATCACGGCTCTCTTCAATCTCTACAAGACGACGCGTTCACAGCTCGATCACGTCATGCGCGGATTGGCGGAGCGCGATCGCGTCGGTGGTGGCGCGCGCC
Source organism: Polyangiales bacterium (assembly GCA_041389625.1). Lineage (GTDB taxonomy): Bacteria > Myxococcota_A > Polyangia > Polyangiales > JAWKRM01 > JAWKRM01. Next base: position 17,688 of record JAWKRM010000020.1, on the reverse strand, counting down.
CGTCCGGGGAGGAGCCCGACGCCGCGCCGGACCTTGCGCCCGAGTTCACCCCGTTCGATGAAGTCACGGAGTTTCTCGAGCGGTCGGACAATTGGTTTCCGGACCTCGAAGACCGCATGGCCGAGCTTCATGCGCGCCACAAGTTACCCCTCCGTCTCACGAGTGACGGGCTTGCGGGCGTGCTCGAGCGCGAGCTCCGCGTGCAGGTTTGCCTCGAGCGCCCGAGTGACGGTTCGTCGGTCGTCCGTCGCTGGGATCCGGGTTCGCGGCGCCTTGAGCTTTCATCGCAAATGCCCGAGCAACGCCTCAAGTTTCAGCTCGCCCATTCCCTCGGACTTGCGCTCCTCGATCAAGAGCGTCTCCACGAGGGGATCTTCGACGCCAGCTCCTTTCGCCACGGGGAAACGGCGGACCTCGTGAAGATCCACCTCGCGAACTACGTCGCCGGTGCGCTTCTGCTGCCGTACGACGCATTCTTCGAGGAAGCGCAGCGTTCGCGCTACGACGTGGAGCTCCTCGCGAAGCAGTTCGACTCGTCCTACGAAACGGTCGCGCACCGGCTCTGCAATCTTTCGAACCCCAAAAAGCTCGGCGTGCCGTTTCGGTTCTTGCGCGCCGACGTCGCGGGCAACATTTCGAAACGCTACTCGTCGCACCGATTGAACTTTCCGCCGGACAGCGGCGCGTGCCCCAAGAGCGTCGCGCATCTCGCGTTCCTCACGCCCAACGTGCTCACCAAGCAGTACGAGGTGTTCACGGACGGGAGCACGTACTTCTGGTTCGCAAAAGTGATGAGCGAACCGCTCCACGGTTCCCTCGCCCGCGGCACCGTGTACAGCATTGCGCTCGGTACCCACGCCGATCATGCCAAGCGCCTTGCCTACGCCGACGACGTGCCCTTCGCCGACCCGAAGCGCATGGCGGTACCCGTGGGGCCGCGTTGCCGGTTCTGTGCTCGCACCGACTGCAACCAACGCGCCGCGGCGAGCTACAAGTTCGCGTTCAAGGTCGATCCCTACACGAAGAAGGACAACTTCTTCTCACCACTCGTTCGAAGCGACGCCGCGTCCTCCACGCGCTCGAGTTGAGCGCACTCGGGACCTGACCCGCTCGCGGTCGCGCCGGCTGCGGTGGTAGGGTTCGTGGCCGTGACGCGCGCGTACACCCCGTTCGAGGAGTTCTGGGTCACTCCGCCCAACGGGCCCTCCGCGGGGACGACACCTCCGGGCATGCCTTCCCGGCACCGCATCACCGAACCCGCGCGCCGAGTGCATGGCGACTCCCTCGAGGCCCTCGGCCGTTCGCTCCTCGTTGGCGATCCGCTCGCCGATGCGCTCGTCGCCGCCTACCGCGGCGAAGTACCGGGGCGGCTCGGCCGCGACGTTGGCCGTTCGCTCCGTGCCGGCGTGCCGCCCCGCGGGGCGCCCGAAGCACTCCGTGAGTACATCGACGCGCTCTTTGTGCCGCCGCCGGAGGTCGATTGGGCGCTCGTCGATCGCGGCGCCGACGTGATGGCGCGGAGCGGCGTGTACGGACTGCTGGTGCTCATGAACGCATCGCTCCCGTTGGCCTATACGGCACCCGCAGGGGTCAAACCCCTCGTCATGACGGGTGACCTCGTCCAAATGGCGCCGAGGCGCCTCTTCGAAACACTTCGGTTCGTGCTCGAAATGTGCGTACCCGGTGCGCTGCGCCCGGGCGGCGACGGTTGGGCCCTGACGGCGCGCGTGCGCCTGATTCACGCGTCGGTGCGTGATCGCCTTTCCCGCTCACCCGAGTGGCGCGCGGCCGACTGGGGCGTGCCCATCAACCAGTTCGACATGCTCGGCACGAACCTCGCCTTCTCCGCGTCCTTCATGCAGGGCATGCGTCGCCTCGGGTTCAGTTACGCGGAGGACGAGTCGCGTGCCGTGATGGAGCTTTGGCGCGTGTCCGGTCACTGGATCGGCGTGACGCCCGAGTGGCTCGTGCGTACCGAGGGCGAGGGGCGCCGCGCGGCCGCCGCCATCATGGTCTGTCAGGAGATGCCCGACGACGACTCGCGCGCCCTCGTCGAGTCGCTCCTTCGGGTGCCCTTCGTTCCCTGGGCGACGCAAACGAACCGCGTGATGTCGACGGTGTACGCCGCCCTTTCCCGTGCGCTCATCGGGAACGTGTACGCCGACGCCCTCGGCTATCCGCACACGCCCGTCGCGCCCATCCTTGCGGGGTACCGCGTCGCGGCGAGCGCGAGCGATTGGCGGCGCAGGTCGCTCCCCGCCGGTGAGCGGATCGCCGTGGAACTCGGACGCGCCAGTTGGCGAACGGCCCTCGGCGTGGGGCTCGGTGGTCGACCCGCGGAGTTTCGAATCCCGGGCCGCGGGGGGTCCGTGCGCTCGAAGCGCTTTCTCCGGGGGCGCTCCGTGCCGCCGCGCGTGGCGCAGGCGAAGGCCGGGCGCCGCACGGGCTAGCTGGACGCGTCGCCGCCGTTGGCGGGTGGTCGTCCCGTGACCGCCAGAAGGCGCTCAAGCTCCTCGCCCTCGAGCACCTCGGTCTCGAGGAGGCGCTTGGCGATCCTCTCGAGGTCCTCGCGGTGCTCCGTGAGCACGGACTTGGCGCGCGTGAGGGCTTCGTCGACGATGCGGCGAACTTCGGTGTCGATCACGTCGGCGAGGTGCTCGCCGACGCCGCGCGGCATGTTTGCAGAAGCGTCCGGAAGGAACGCCACTTTCCGCGAGCTGCTCACGGAAATCGGACCGACCGCTTCGCTCATGCCGTAGTCGACGACCATGGCGCGCGCGATCTCCGTGGCCTTCTGAAGGTCGTTCTGCGCGCCCGTGGAAGGCTCCCCAAACACCACCTCCTCGGCGGCACGCCCACCGAGTAGACCCACGAGCTTCGCGTCGATGGCGTGCTTGGTCATGATGAGCCGCTCATCGATGGGCAGCTGCATGGTGAAACCAAGTGCTCCGAAACCGCGGGGCACGATGGAAATCTTGTGCACCTTGTCCGTGCTGCCCGCGAGCACCGCCGCGAGCGCATGCCCCACCTCGTGGTAGGCGACGCGTTTCTTGTCGTCCGGGCCGAGGAGTCGGTTCTTTCGCTCGAGCCCCGCGACCACGCGGTCGATGGCGTTCGAGAAATCCGCGTTGGTCACCTGTTCGCTCGAGCGTCGGGCCGCGAGGAGTGCGGCCTCGTTCGCGAGGTTCGCCAAATCGGCGCCCGTGAAGCCCGGCGTGCGCGAGGCGAGCTTCGCCAAATCGACCTCGTCGGCGAGGGGCACCTTTCTCGTGTGCACCCTCAGGATCGCCTCACGCCCGGTGCGGTCCGGTGCGTCCACGAGCACGTGCCGGTCAAAGCGCCCGGGGCGCATGAGCGCCGCATCGAGGGCTTCGGGGCGATTGGTGGCGGCGAGCACGATGACGGCCTCGTTTTCGGAGAAACCGTCCATCTCGACGAGGAGTTGGTTCAGCGTCTGCTCGCGGTCTTCGTTGTTGGCAAAGCTCGTGCGTGCGCGTCCAAGGGCGTCGAGCTCGTCGATGAACACGATGCACGGCGCGGCGGCTGCGGCCTGCCGAAAGAGGTCGCGCACGCGTGCGACGCCGAGGCCCTGGAGGATGCCGCTGAACTCGGAACCACTCACGCTGAGGAACGGCACCTTCGCCTCGCCTGCGACGGCGCGCGCGAGGAGCGTTTTCCCGGTGCCCGGCGGGCCCACGAGGAGCACGCCACGTGGAATCTTCGCGCCGAGGCGCTGATAGCGCTCCGGTTCCCGGAGGAAGCTGATCACTTCGGTGAGCTCCTCCTTTGCCTCGTCGACCCCGGCGACGTCGGCAAACGTGGTGCCGATTTCATCCTCCTTGAGCCAACGCCCTTGCGAGCGGCCCATGCTGAGGAGCCCCGCCGGACCCGCACCGCCGCCGAGGCCCGCCCGCTGCCGCATCCACAGCGAGTACAGGATGAATCCCACGAGCAGTGCGTAGAGCCACCACATGCGCTTCACCGTAGACACCCATGGCGGGTTCGGCAATTCGAAGCCGATTCCGAGCGCCGATGCCCGGTTCAGCGCACCGGTCGATGCGCGCGGAACCCCGTGAGGCGTGAGGTATCCACGCGCAGCGTGAACAGCAACGTGAAGAGGCGTCTGCCGGTCGGATGGTCCACGCCAAGCGGTGCGCACAGTCTCTCGAGCACGCGACCCGCGTCGTCGTGGGTCAGTTTCTTCGCCATGTCGAGCGCCTCGAGGCGCGCGGCGCCGTAACCCATGTCGACGCGCTCCATCTGACGCACAACATCGACGTACTCCTGCACCTGCTTCGATAGCGCGTCGCGCGGGACCTCGACGGCGGCGAGCGTTTCTCCGGCGCTGTCGCGGAGCGCGAACTCGTACCCGTGGGAGGCGGCGTGAATGTCGAGCCTCGATGCGTTTGGAAGAAACTTCAGCTCGCCGTCGGCCAAGGATTCCTTGACGGCGATCTGCCACTCCCGTCGTCGCAGCTCGTCGGCGTCGTTCCACCAGCCATCGTCGATGCGAATCTTCTCGAGTGCCACGGTGCGAACCCGGGCGAAACGGTGCCAGGAAGGCTTGGGCGTGTCGAGCGTTGGCGCGGGGAATCGATTGCATGCATGATCGCGCCGTGCCCGACGACCTGAAGAAATATCGCGACGCGCTCGATGCCATCGATCAACGCATCGTGGACGATTTGGCCGAGCGTCAGTCCATCGTCGCGGGCGTCGCGAAGCTCAAGGTCGACGGATCGGCACCCCTACGCGACCGCGCTAGGGAAGAAGCGATTCTCACGAAGCTCGCGGAGCGTGGCGAAGCGGCGGGGCTCGATCGCTACTACGTGGTGAACGTGTTCCGCCATGTGCTTGAGCACTCGGTACGCGTCCAGCAAGAGGCGCTCGTCGATGCGGACAACCCCGCTCGGCAGATGGATCGCACCCTTTCCATCTCGTACCAAGGGGGGGAGGGCGCGTACTCGCACATCGCAGCCATGCGGCACTTCGGTGCACGGGGAGTCGACGTGGAGTACCGCGGTTACGCGAGCTTTCGGGAGATGCTCGAGGCGGTGCGCTCGCACGCGGCGGACTACGGAATTCTCCCCATCGAGAACACCACCGCCGGTTCCATCAACGAAGCCTACGACCTCCTCGCATCGATGGACCTCGTGCTCGTGGGCGAGGAAGTCCAGCCCGTGGACCATTGCTTGCTCGTGCTCCCGGGCACGCGCCTTGACCAGATCCGGCGCGTCCTCTCGCATCCCCAGGCCATCGCACAGTGCCGCGAGTTTCTCGACTCGCTGCCGGACGCCAAGGTCGAGGCGTACATCGATACGGCGCTTTCCGCCGAAAAGGTTAAGCGCGACGGCGACGCGACCCAGGCCGCCATCGCGAGCGACGAGGCGGGCCGCATCCACGGGCTCGATGTCCTTCGCCGCGGCATTCAGAACCAGCCAGAGAACTTCACGCGAATGGTCGTGGTCGCGCGCGCTCCGCTTGGGTTCGACCCGCGCATCGCGTGCAAGACCTCGCTCATTATCGCGACGAAGCACCAGGAGGGCGCGCTCCTTCTCTGCCTCAATGTGCTCGCCGATCACGGTCTGAACCTGACGAAGCTCGAATCGCGCCCCCGCCCGAACACGCCGTGGGAGTACCTCTTCTACGTGGACTTCGAGGGCAACATCGCCGACCCGCGCGTCAAGGACGCCGTCGAGCGGCTCCGCGAGCACACGAGCTATCTCAAGGTGCTCGGCACGTATCCCGCCAAGACGCTCAAGCAGAACCGGCCCGCGGACGCGCGTTAGGCGTCGACCGCGGCGTTGGTGCGATGCGGGCGGTTAGCGTCCGGCCGCACGGTCGCGCACGGTGATCGCGGCGTCGTCGCGACCCATGCCCTCAAGCGCCGAGGCGACTGCGTGCATCGCCGCGCGCTCGCCGTCGAGGTCGTCGAGGGCGCGGGCGGCCCCGAGGGCGCGGAGGCCCGCGCGCATCGCGGCAAGGGGACGGCCCGAGTGGAGGAGGACCAACGTTTTCGCGACGCCGTAGCGCACGCGGGCGCGATCGTCCGCCGCGGGACCTTCCTTCGATTGCGCGAGGAGCTGCACCGCCGTCGCGACGTCGCCACGGACGAGGTGCGCCATGGCGCGGAGTCGGTCCGCCGCCTGCGGGTTACAGCCCTCGGCGATGGCCACGTCAATGGTGTGGTCGGCGGCGTCGAAGTTGCCGCTCAGGATCGCATCGATGGCCTTCCTACCGAGATCGCCCGTTGGAGGAAGGGTGTTGGCGCCGCTCAGTTGGTTCTCTTCGATCGCTGGGCGGCTCGAGGGCGGCGCCGAAGCGGACGTTCGTGGCATGCCGGGGGGCGGCATGGACTGCGTGATGCTCGCCGCTTCCGCACGTGTTTCCGGAGACGGGTCAAACTGGACGCCCGCCGCCGCGAGGCGCATCGCCGCACGCATGAAGCCCGCGCGCGATGCGTGGGCACCCGCGTGGAGCAGGGCCCGCGCCGCGTTCGCATGGTCCCCGGATTCATAGAGGTAGAACCCGAGGCTCCCCGCGGGGAAGCCTTGAATGCCGCTCGCATGGAGCGCCTCCGCCACGAGTCGCTGGAGTTCGGCGATGCGTACCGGTTCGGTCGCCTCGAAGATCACGCCACGAAGAACGGCGGAGGTGGCCTGGAGCGGGTCATCGGGCTGGAGGAAGGCGCCGTCCCGCAGGTGCGAGATCGCGTCGAGGGCCGTGGCGCCATCCACGCCGTCGCGGGTCATGATGTCCCAGAGGAGTTCGTTGGGCGCGCCGCTTGGCGCCACCGCCACGACTTCGAGAATGCGCCGCTCGACCGGGGCAAGGGCGCTCAGTCGATCTTCAATGAGCGCGCCGACGGGAACGGTGGCGGCGAAGTGCTGGGGCTTGTGCCGCCAGATAAATCGATCGTCGTGGAAGACGATGTCGCCGCGCCCGATGAGCATGCGTGCCGCTTCGAGGACGCCAAGGGGTGTGTCCCCGAGGGCCGCGACGCGCTCGATGATTTCCGCTTCGGTCGTCGGACCGAACAGGGCACGGGAGGCGGCGAGGCGCTGTCCGCCGGTGAGGGGCACCAGGGTCACGTCGGCGCGGATCGCCTGCTCGAGCCCCTTCGGCAACGCCGTATCCTCGGGAACGTTGGCGATGACGAAGGAACCCACCTGCGCGCGCAGCGTCGCGAGGGCCACCACTTCGCGGCTTGCGGGGTCCACGGAGGTGAAGGGGTGAAGCACGATCCACGGCCGGCTTCCTTCCTCGGCGAAGGTGTTGAGGAGCGTCTGAACGGCGCGGATGGCGTCTTCGCGGGTCACGGGATTGCCGCGTGCAATCTCCGCGAGGGTTTCCGCGGCGGTGGTACCGCCGAGAGAATCGAGGATGCCCGTCGCCGAACCCCACGTGCGGAGGAGCGCGAATCGCAGGGAGCCGAGCGGCTCGAGCGCACCCGGCACCGCCTGCACCCAGAGAACGAGCGGAACCATGTGGGTGTTGGCCAGCGCCTCGACCCACTCTTCGGTGCCCGTACCGAGTCGGCCCCGGAGAACAACCCACGCCGTCCCGTCGGACGAGGCGGCCTCGTCGAGCGCGCGCACGTAGTCCGGCACCACGTTCGGCATCCGGAACCCGCCCAGGTACCGAATCTGCGGCAGGCACAGGCTCCGCTCCGGGTAGATGCGGTCGATGCAGCTCGCCCGCCAGTCCACCTGTGCGCCGACGCCGACGCTGCGACCAAAGAGGAAGCGCGCGCCCGTCAGCTCCGACGCGGCGGGATCAAAGGCGAGCTCGCCGGCGCGGATCCGGTGGGCGATGAGTGCGGCCCGATCGATGACGGATCCCTGCGGCAGTGCGCCCGCATCCACTTCTCCGAACGCGACGCCGATGGAGATGAGGGTGGGAGGATCGTTGCGCTCCGCCTCGTCGAGTAGGCCGAGTGACGTCGTGATCGCATCGCCGACCGCTTCGAGCGGAAAGGATGCGACCACCGATCCACCGAGGACCGCGAGGGTGCTCCCGCCAGCCCGCACCCACGCAGCGGCGACGGATTCAGTCCATCGGGATGCGGCGACCGCATCGAGTGGAACATCTCGACCGGGCGGGACGACGCGATGCCAGAGGACGAGTTGCTCCATGCCTAGAACCGATTCACTTCGCGCGATCAGCCGCCACGCAACTTGCGCTTGAGGCCCTCGAGCTCGTCTTCCACGTGGACGTTGCCGCTGTTCTTCTCGAGTTCGCGGAAGCGCGCATCGAGCGCGGCGCGGTTTGGATCATCGAGAACCTGCGCCGCTTCCACCTCGGCCTCGAGCCGGCCGATCCGATCGGACATCCGATCGAGGTCGTCGAACGCGCTTGAACCCTCGGCGTTGCCCGTGAGGCGCGCGCCCTGTGCCCGCGCCTGGCGCACCTGCGCGGCGAGCGCCGGCTTACGCGCCTTGAGGTCCGCGATTCGCTTCTCGACGGTGTCGAGGGCCGACTTCATTTGCTCGGCGGCGCCTTCGGCCTGCGCAGCGTGGTCGGTCGTCGCGCGCGCTTCGGCGGTCGCGGTCGCCTTCCGTCGGAGCGCTTCGCGTGCGAGGTCCTCGTCGCCCTGCTCGAGGGCCAATACGGCCTTCCGCTCCCAATCCACCGCGGCGGCCTCGTGCTCCTTCGCCTTCGCGACGAGGCGCTTGGCGGTGCCGAGGGTGCTCACCAGCTCGCCGCGGGCGTTCTTGAGCTCCGCCTCCATATCGAGGACGGTCTGGTCGATGAGCTTCGCCGGGTCCTCGGCCTGGTCGACCAAGGCGTTCAAGTTCGACTTAATCACGCGGCTCATCCGGTCGAAAATGCCCAAGGGATCCTCCCGCTCGCTCGACGGTGCAGGGTTTCACGGTGCGGAGGCCATTGTAAAGGCGTTCGCGAGCGTCATCTCGTTGCGAGCGGAGCGGTAGACGTGTTAACGGTCCCGCCATGATTCGCGATGCGCATCTCTTGATGACCGGTGGCGCGGGGTTCATTGGCACGGCGCTCGTTCGCCGCCTGGCCGACACCAACCGGATCCGCGTGTTCGACACCTTGCGGCGGAACGCCCTGGCGGATGCCGGCCTCGACAAGCACCCGAACGTCGAGCTCGTGGTTGGCGACGTGCGCGATGCGGCGGCGCTGCGTGCTGCGATGGATGGCGTCGACCACGTCGTGCACATGGCATCCATTGCCGGCGTCGACACGGTGCTCAAAAACCCGGTGCTCACCATGGAGATTTCGCTCGAGGGCACCATGAACGCGCTTCGCGCCGCGGCGGAGGCCGGGAACGTCAAGCGGTTCATCGACTTCTCCACGAGCGAAGTGTTCGGCACGTACGCGTTCCGCGTTCGCGAAGCGGACGTGACCTCCCTCGGTGCAGTCGGCGAAGCGCGCTGGACCTACGCAGTTTCCAAACTTGCGACCGAGCACCTCGCGCACAACTACTGGAAGCAACACCAACTGCCGACCTGCTGCGTGCGTCCGTTCAACATCTACGGTCCGGGGCAGGTGGGCGAGGGCGCCATTCACGCCTTCGTGACGCGGGCCCTTCGCGGGGAACCGATCACCATCCACAACGACGGCGATCAGATCCGGTCTTGGTGTTACATCGACGATATCGTGGAAGGCATCTTGCTCGCGCTTACCCGTGTGGAAGCCATCGGGCAGTCGTTCAACATCGGCAATCCGCGCAGCACGGTGACGATTTTCCACCTCGCCAAGTTGGTCGTGCGGCTGGCGAAGAGCACCTCCCCCATTCAGTTCAAGGATTGGGACTTCCCGGACGTGGAACTCCGCGTCCCGGACGTGAAGAAAGCGGAAAAACTGCTCGGGTTCCGCCCCACGGTGGATCTCGAGGATGGAATCGAACGCACCATCGAGTGGTACCGCAAGCGCATGGCCTAGGCAGCGGCCGAGCGCTTCCGCTTGACCACCCCCGATCTCCCCTGAAACGCTTACGCCGTGAGCGAACCGAGCCGCAGAACCGTCTCCCTCGAAGCCGCGCGCGTCGACGGGTGGCTCGACCGCATTGGTGAGGAGTCGCCGAGCTTCAATCAGCTCTGTGCGGTGGTCGGGCGACAGTACGTCGCGTTTTCCATTCTCGCCGGGGTTCGCATCCATTCGCTCACGGTGGATCGCCGGAACATCGGCGCGACGCGCGTCGAGTTCACGCTCGGCGACGAAGAGACGAAACATGAGTTGGTGCTGACCGAACTCCAGCGCCGACTGTGTGCCGCGCTGCTCGAACCGGAGATCGGGGCTGAGGATTCGCTGAGCGACGCGCCCGATGCGGCGGAGCTGCATCGCTTCCTGGGTGCGAAGCAGGTGCTCCTCGCGTCACTCTTCGGAATCGAGCTTGTGGATTTGCACTTGGGTGGCGGCGAACCCGCGAGCGTTCGGTTGCGCGCGGGGGTCGTGGAAGAAGACGTGCGTCTCGACGTGTTTCACGAGATCGTGCGTGCACGGGTTCGGCAGGAACTCTTCGCCCTCGATTCCCCTCCCGGTTTCGCCATCGACGTCGAAGTGGTCGATCAGGTGCTTGAGGCCGAAAAGCACGAGGATTGGAACCGAGTGCTCGAGCTCGTGGGCAACTGGCCCGGCGCGTTGGCGATGCTCCTCCGCACGCAGGAAGGCGCAAACCTCGATGCGGAAACGAAGGCCACGCTTGCGAGGACGACGATTGTGCTCGCCCGTGCCCAGCTCCGGATGAACGATCCGAACGGTGCCGAGGATTCGCTTCGGCTGGCGGTGCAGTTGTCGCTCGACACGGATGCCCAGGGCGACGTCTTCCTCGCGCTTGGTCGGTACCATCTCGATCGCGGCCAACCGGGACAGGCCGTCGGTGCCCTGCGCCGTTCCCTGTCTCTCGGTGCGGCCAAGGCCGACGCGCTTCCGCTACTCGCGCAGGCCTTTGCGGAGCGCGGCCGTTGGGTGGCCGCGGCCGTGTGCGCGAGCGACGCCATCCAGCATGGTGCGTCGGCGGCGAACGTCGAACCATGGCTCGCCCGCGCCAAGGAGAAGCTCGGCGCGGCGTGGACGGAAGCCACGGCGCTCCGCGGTTCGTCGGCGGTGGACGCCGTCCCAGCCGAATGAACGCCGACCTGCGGCCCCCGTTCGTACTGCTCGCAGGTGTGCTCGTGGCCTGTTCGGGTGGCGGGGGAGGCGGCGGCAAAGGGACCGAGTGCGTCGTGCCGCCCGGAGACCCGTCGGCGGGCCACTGCCTGGGCGCGGCGGATTGCGATGGAGATGCGTGCGTGCTCGACCGCAGCAACCCGGGAACGGACGGCGAGGCCGCCGCCTTGGTGTACGGTTCCCCCGGGAGCGGAGGCGCGCCCGGCGATGCGTGCGGCGAGGCGAGTGATTGCGCGGCGGGGCTCTGCGCCATATCCGGATTTTGCGTGGAGGCCTGCGGCGCCCGGGATGACTGCGGCGCCACCGCGCGGTGTCGCGCGACCTTCGTGCGGACGGGCGCGTCGACGGCGAGCTCCCTTTTCGCGTGCGTGCCGCACCTTCCGACGGCGCCGGGCATTGAGGCGAGCGCGCGGCGCGTTCCTTCGGTGGCCGACCGTGACGAACGGTGGGTCTCCGTCGACTTCGGTGCGGTCACCGCCCCGGGCGACGTCTTCGTCGTCGAGGGAACCTGCGGAGCGGACGTGCGCGTTGTGCGTTTCGAGACGCGTGGTCCCACTCCCGAGACGCTCTTCGATGCCGAGCAGGTGGGCACGGTGCCGTTTTCGAATCCGATTCATCCGGAGGCGTCGCCAGCGAGCGTCATGGTACCGTCCGGATCCGATGTGCTGCTTTCGGATCTGGGGTACAGGCTCCTCGTCCGCATCGACGGGCCGTTCGACGCGGAGGTGACCGAGCTCCGGGGCGTGCCGGCGGGGGCCGTACTCGACCTCGACCTGTTCTATGTCGGGGGGCACGGCTGGGCCGCGGAGGGAACGCGTGGACCCGCCGAAGTGGACGCCGCGCTCGCCATCGTGGAAGCCAACCTTGCGGACCTTGGCATCACCCTTGGCGACATCCGACAGCACGATGTCGAAGGTGCGCTCCGTGAACGCTTCGAGGTGATCGGCGAGAACGCGGACCTGGGCGAGGACGCCTTTGAGCCGTTCTACCCAGGTATCCGAGAGCTCTCGACCGTCGCGGCGGGGCTTGATCGCCCGTCGATCGCCGTGTTTTTCGTGAAGTGGCTCGAAGGTTCCGTCGCGCTCACGAGCGCCATCCCTGCGGTGGGCGGGTTCCACGGAACCTCGAGCGCCACCATCGTCGTGGGCGCGGATGCGCTCTCGGGCGCCGCTTCCGTGGCGCGCATCCTGACCCACGAACTTGGGCATGCGCTTGGGCTCTTCCACACGACCGAGTTCAACGGCCTTGTCGTCGAAGCGTTGGCCGATACGCCGGCCTGCGCCGAATCGGCGGACGCCGATGCGAACGGGATCTACACCGAAGAGGAATGCGCCGGGATGGGCGGCGACAACCGCATGTTCTGGCAGGCGAACGGGACGCTTTGGTCCGACGACCAGCGTACGGTCGCGGCGCGTGCACGAATGCTGCGCGCGCCCTAGGTCCGGCATGTTCGCTCAGCGAAGCACGGCGTAGCGGAAGGGGCCGTCGCCCGGCGACGTGGCGACGAGCCAGAGATCGGTGCCGTCCTTGATCAAGGCCGGGTGCGCGAGCCCTCCATGGGTGCACGACGCATCGCCCACCGCGTGCCACGTCGTGCCGTTGTCGCTCGTTTCGTAGACGCCATCGCCCGTTCCGGCGAAGAGACTCTCGGTGGCGGCGGAGTAGTGAAGGCCATTCACGCTCATGCTGGGTAGGCCCACCGACGTCACCGTCCAGGAGACGCCGCCGTCGGTGGAGCGGGCCACGCCGCGCTCACGCACGCAGGCGAAAAGAGCCTTCGTGGTCGCGTTCCACTCGAGGCAATCAACGAGCAAATTCTCGAAATTACCCACCGGATTCCAGTGCACACCGTCGTCGTTCGAAAGGTGGATCCCCTTGCCATTCGTGCCCACGACGATGGCACCCTCCGTGCCAGGCACGAAGCGCACCGCGCGCAGGTCGATGTAGACGCCATTTGCGGTTTGCCACGGCGTAAGGTTTCCGTTCGCGTCGTCGTAGGTGCCGTTGGCCGTCGTCCGTAGCTTGAGGCCACCGGTCTGCGTCGCGATCGCCACCGTGTTCGCGCGGTTCGGATCGAAGTCCACGTCCATCGCTCCGCTGACGCCGGTGGGGCTGAACGACGCGCCCCCGTCTTCGGAATGCAGGTTCGCGGCCACGAGGACGTTTGCATTGAGTGGTGACGTGCGTGCCGTCTGCACGAAATCTATTTCGAAGGTGGCGACCGGGACATGCGTCCACGACGCGTCGGTGACCGCCCTGTGCCAAAGACCCGTGCCCCAGGTTGCGAGCCAGAGCTCCTCGTCACCGGACGCGGGGGCGCGTCGACTTAGGTCGCGCACGGCCACATTCCCGAGCGCCGGAACGATGCTCCACGCCTCCCCCGAGTTCGCTGACATGAAGGCGCCCGAGCGCGCCGCGACAAACACGCGGTTCGTGCGACGCGGATCCATGGCCAACCCGTCGAGACTCAAGGACGACGTGTAGTCTTCGACGGTGTCCGTGAATGGGCCCGACCAGGTGGCTGCGCCGTCGTCGCTTCGATAGACGCCCGCCGAGAAGCTCGCCGCGTACACCTTCATGCAGTTGTTCCCGCCAACGGCGAGCCCCTGCACGCTCAGGTTGATCGGCAGGCCCGCGGGCGACCAAACGGCGCCTCCGTCCGTGGATTTGACGACGTCATCGCCCACCGCCGCGTAGACGATGTTGGGGTCCTCGTCGCAGTAGGCGATGGCGCTCGCACTCCGTTTCAACGGGCCCGCGGGCACGTCCCACGTGGCGCCCGCGGTGTCGGTGTACACGAGGAACGAGCAGGAGCCCGCATCGCAGGTGGGCACCGCTTCCTGTGCCACGGCGACGACGCGGTCGGCATTTCCGGGGTGCACCGCCAACTCCTCGACCCGCCCGTACGGCAGTCCATTCACCACCGACTGCCACGTCACGCCGCCGTCGAGTGACTTGACGACGCCGGTGAGGTCGACCGCGGCGTACACGCGCTGCGGGTTCGACGGGGCCACGGCCACCGTGCGCACATTGAGGCCGCCGAGGGAGAGCACCGTCCACGTCGCGCCCGCGTCATTCGACGCGACGATCCCCAGCGACGAAGCGCCGAGCAGCGCGTCCGAATCGCTGCTGGGGAACGTGAGTCGGCGAATGCTCGTACCTTCACTTCGGAGCGTCCACGTGTCGCCGGCATCGTCGGACATGTAGACGCGCGTACCCGTGGTCGCGTAGACGCGGTCGCGCACTCGCGGGTCGAAGGCGAGCGTCGACACTTGGCCGCCGGCGAGCCCCCCGTTCCATGGCGACCAATCGCAGGTGTCGGAACCTTCGCCTCCGTCGCCTCCGTCGGCGTGCGCGGCGCCGTCCGTGGCGCCGTCGGTGGCCGCGTCCCGGTAGACGTAGACGGTGTGCGTTTCACTGCACGTACAGCCACCCACGAACGCCGCGGCGATGGCGAGGATGGCGAGGATGGCGAGGCGTTCCGTTCGACCGAGTGCTTGCATGGAGTCTCCAGCCAGGGGGGCCCACGTGGGTTGCGCGTGCGGGGTCTAGCATTCGCACCTCGGACTACCCCCGCCAGGGCGCGTTTTTGCAGGCCTTCGCCCGGCGGCGTACCGCCGAACGTTCTCTCGCAGCAATAGGCCCAACACTGATATCCTCGTCGGTCCGACCCAAGTCGCCGCTTTTGGCGACAATTGCAGGGATCTCTCATGACGCCGAAGACCGAAGCGAGCGAGCTCGACGGGGCCATTCAAGCGGTTCGAACGGACCCCCAAAACGAAAGTCTCTGGGATGAAGTGGAGCGCCTTGGCGCGGAAGGCCAGACGCCCGATGCGGTGGCCGACGCGTACCGGCAGGCGCTCCGGGCCGACACGACCGGCGAGCTCGCGCGCCTCGTGGGCCAGCGCGCCGCCCAGTGGCACGAGGAGTGGCTCGGCGAGGATTCCTCCGAACTCCGCGAGGTGCTCGGGCGCGTACTCGAACTCGATCCGACGGCCGCGTGGGCGTTCCAGCGACTGACGGTGCTGCATACGTCCAAGGGGCGGTGGAACGAACTGCTTGCCGTGTACGACCAGGCCATCGCACGTGCCGAAACGAAGGACCAGAAGCGCGCGCTCCTCGACGAAGCGGCGAACATCGCGAAGGACTTCGCGTCGGATGCGGACGCCACGGTTCGCTACATGCGTGAACTCGTTCGGCTGTCGCCGAGTGACAAGCAACTCGCACAGGCCCTCGAGCGACAGCTCGAACGACAGGGGCGTTGGGACGACCTCGTCGGGCTTTGGCGCGACCGCATGCCCACGCTGTCGAAGGACGACCGTACGGCGTACGAACTTCGCATCGCGGACATCGCCTACGGGAAGCAGGGCGACGTGGAAGCTGCGCTCGCCGTCGTCCAGCCACTCGTCGACGCGGGGGATCGCACCCCCGCCGCGGCCGAACTGCTCGAGAAAATCGCGGCGGATGAGGCGGTCGAGGGGTCTGCGCGACGAACCGCGCTCGAACTCCTCTCCACGCGCTACAAGGCGGAGAACCGAAACGCGGATCTCGTCCGAACGCTCGAAGCGGCCCTCGCCCTCGGCGGCGGAGGTGGCGGCGCCGCACTTCATCGCGAGGCGGCCGAACGTCTCCGTGCCACGGGTGACGAGCGCGGCGCGCTTGAGCACTTCGTTGCATTGTTGGCCATCGAGCCCGGCGACGAAGATGCCCTGGATGCGGTGCGGGCCATCGCGAGGGGCGTTGGGGATCACAAGTCCCTCCTGCGCGTGCTCGACGGTGCGGCCGAGGCGGCCAGCGGTCACGCGCAGTACGAGCTCACGCTCGAGGCGGCGGAACTCGCGCGTACGGATCTCGGCGACGTGGAAGGCGCGGTAACGCGCTACCACGATGCGCTGGCGACGACCGATGCGTCAGACGCGGATCGCGCGTTCGTTCTCCGGAAGCTTGTGCGGGTGTTCGCCGATGCGGGGCGTGCGGAGGACGAGCTTGGCGCGCTCGAGAAGCTCATGTCGGTGGAGTCGGAACTGCGCGACCGGAAGGCCGTCGCCGGTCAGGCGGCGCGGGCAGCGGAGCGACTCGGTGACATGGAACGAGCCGTCGCGGCATGGCAGTTCCGCCTCGATGCCGACGCGCTCGACGCGGAGGCGACCGATGGCCTCATTGGCATCCTCGAACGGGAAGGGCGCCACCGGGAGCTCGTTGATGCGCTCGTTCGGCGCGCCAAGGCCCATGGGTCCGAAACCGCAGCGCGCACCGACTGGGTTCGGGCCGCAAACATCCTCGCGCGCGACCTCGACGATGCCGAGGGAAGCCTCGAGGTGTGGCGTTCGGTGATCGAGACCTTCGGCGAGGATGCCGAAGCCGTCGACGCCATGACGGAACTCTACGCTCGCGTCGAAGCGTGGTCGGACTTGGCGACGCTCCTCGTGCGTGCCGCCGAACGCGAAGCGAGCCACGTGGCGAAGGTGCTCAATGACGCCGGTCACGTGCAGAACGAGCGCCTCGAGCAGCCCGAGGAGGCGGTTCGGAGCTTCGCGCGCGCGCTGGCGCTTGCGCCGCAGCACGAAGGTGCCCGCGGCGGACTTCAGGCGCTCCTCGAGATCGACGCCTGTCGCCGCGCGGCCACGGACGCCCTCGCGGATGCATTCCGGCGCACGGACGAGTGGCGCGGCGTGCTTGGGCTCGTGGACGCGCGCCTCGCGCTCGCCCAGAACGACGTGGAGCGCGTGCGCATCCTGACCGATGCGGCTTCCGTGGTTCAGACGAGGGGCAACGACGCGGAACAGGCGTTTGATTTCATCGCGCGAGCGGTGCCCCTGGCGCCGGAGAACGCGGGGCTTACGTCGGACCTCCTGCGCCTCGCGCGGGCCACCGGCCGCGCAGGCGATGCGGTGCCGGTGCTCGAAGCCGTGCTCACGGAACTCGAAGCGGGATCCGCGCGCGTCGTGGAGCTCGAACTCGAACTCGCGGAGCTCCTCGAACGGGATCTCGAGGACATGCCTGGCGCCGTGGCACGCTACGCCGCGGCACTCACCACCGTGCCCGAGCGGCGGTCCGTCGCAGAAGCGACGCTTCGCACGGGCGGCGCCGCCAAGGACTGGGCGCGGCTCGCGGAGGCCGTGCTTCGCCATTCGGCCACGCGCGGCTCCCTCGACGCGGGCCTCGTCGAAGCGGTCGAGTCGAACCTCGCCACGGATGACGCCTCGGGCGCGTTCCTCGACGCACTCGACGGTGCCGCGGCGGATCTCTCCCTCGACGGGAAACTCGCGCACGACGTGGCGCTCTGGCGCGCCGAGCTCGCCGAATCCCGCGTCGGCGACCTGGCGCGTGCGAAGGTGGCCCTCACGCAGGCGCTCTCGTTCGAGCCGCTAAGCCGCCCGGCCCTTGAGGCCGTGGTGCGTCTTGGGCGAACGAACCCCGACGCTGGCACGCTCGATGCGCTCCTCCGCATCGCATCCCTCGACGAGCGCAACCTGGATGCGCTGGCCGACGCGTGCGAAACCGCGGCTGATCTCGGCGTCCCGGCCGAGGAACGCGAGCGTCAGCTCAGGCGCC